>JAJZVO010000101.1 GCA_021845665.1 Bacteroidota bacterium
AAGCTCGAAAAAAATCAAGGACCTTGAAAAAGTCCGCGAGGCCATCTTCGAACGGGAAAAGATCATGTCTACCGGCGTAGGAAAGGGGTTTGCAATTCCTCACGGGAAAACCGATGCGGTTAGCGATATCGTGGCTGCATTTGCCGTAACGAGTGAACCGGTAGATTTCCAATCACTCGATGGAGAACCGGTCAGGCTGCTTTTCCTCCTTGTCGGCAGAGACAACATGGTAGGTCCACACATAAAGCTGCTCAGCAGAATTTCTCGTCTCATGAACAAGGATGAGTTCAGAAAAAAACTCCTCGGCGCAAAGACGCCAGCCGACATCGTCCAATTCTTCAAGGATGAGGAGATTAGCTACTTCGACATTTAACCCGAAATGGCAAAACGCAGACCACCAAAGCGCAACCGAAGTGATTCAGGAGTCGAATTCAAGCTCCTGATAGAACGCTTCACAGAAGAACTCCCGAGAAGATCAGGAGTTGTATTCCTGTTCCGTACGTCGGAGCAGTTCCAGAACTTCGTCTACGAGCTCGTTATAGAAAGCAAGATCGAGGACAAGAAAATCTTCTTCAACATAATGGGACTCAAAACGCCCCTTTCCGACTTCCCCCGGCCAGGACCTGCCATCTGCCGATGCGAATTTCAGGACCTTAAGCAAGGCGACTATACTGTGATCGTGGATCGCCGCGGTAAACAGGTTAATCAGTTCAAGGTCTCCTTGAAAAACACTCCGAAACTTCTGAAGTCCTCAAGTGAAGACAGGTTCATCGAGGTCTTTACGGATCGTTCGGAGTGGGCCTTCATGCCGGATTAACTCGAATGCTCAGCGACCTTTTAAGCAAAACAGTGATGCCCATCCTCTTCAAGTTCGGCCCCTTCAGCGTCTACAGCTATGGATTTATGATGGGAATCGGATTCATTGCAGCGAACTTCGTCGCCGTGAAGGAATTCGAACGAAAAGGAATGGGGGCACATTTCGCGAACCAGGTTACCCTCCTTGCGATCGTCTTCGGAATAGCAGGTTCAAAAATCCTTTCGTTGATCGAGAGCTGGGCCGACGTCATTAAGGATCCCTTGGGTATGACCTTCTCCCCTGCCGGCCTGACATGGTACGGCGGATTCGCTCTCGCAACGGTTGCAATCCTCTGGGCGGCCCGTAGAAAGCATTTCAAGTTCTCGAAAGTCGCCGATGCTCTCGCCCCTCCCCTGATCCTCGGTTATGCGGTCGCAAGACTCGGATGCCACTTCTCAGGAGACGGCGATTACGGCATGCCGACAAAGCTGCCATGGGGAGTCGATTATTCGCACGGGATCTTACCCCCGTCGATTGCGTTCCACACCCTGCCGCATATCGAAAGCACTTTTCCCGGCGGCTTCGTCCCCGATAATACCTTGCTCCATCCTACCCCTATTTATGAGTTTATCGCGGGGCTTCTGATATTTTATTTTCTCTGGAAAATCAGAAAGAATGTCCGTCCGGACGGAAAACTCTTCATGATCTACCTTATTCTCGCCGGTGCTGAAAGACTGTTGGTCGAGTTCATTCGTCTGAACCCGCGGCTCCTCTTTGGCCTCAGCGAAGCACAACTGATCTCCTTACCGATAATTGCCATCGGCATCGGGGGACTGATTTATCTCAACAACCAACCTGTATCGGTGAAAACGTGACAAAAGTATTGATATATAAAAAAGAGGGCTGTCACCTCTGCGACGAAGCTGAAGAGGTGCTTGAGAGGTTAAAAACGGAAAAGAAATTCTTCCTTGAGAAGATTATGATCGAGGAAAATACGGATATGTTCGAGAGATTCGGAAACAAGGTCCCGGTCGTTTTCATAAACGATCACATGGCATTGGAATTCAAACTCGATGAGAAGACCTTCCTGAAAAAACTTGCCGAGTACAAATAACACTTTTTCGCCGGCGTGAGTTAGTCGGCCTTTTACATCTGTCAGGGGCGTCGATTCCTGATGAGTCCCGCCGTGTGGAGTACCTTATCTCCTTTTGCCGGAACCTGAAGAATTTGACATCCGTTCTACTTAAATTTTATAAATACCAGCAAATCAGATAAATTTCTGAAGGGAGCACTCGTTGACTGAGGAGAGAATCGTCGGTCGTAATTCGGTCGCAGAAGCTTTAAAGAGCGGCGCAAACATTTCAAAAATATATGTCCTTTACTCCGCGCACGGCGGCAATCTAAACGAGATATATGCCCTCGCGAAACAGCAAAGCGTTCCGATCTCCAGAGTCGATTCGAAACAGTTTCGCGAACTGACATCGCATCTTTCGGCAGGTGAATCTGCACAGGGTATCGTGGCCGCCGTTAGCAAGATCCGGTTCGAAACCATCGAATCGATTGTCGACGCCGCATCCCCGAACAAATTCCCCTTCATCCTGGTCCTCGACCGCATCCAGGACACTCAAAACTTCGGCGCAATCCTGAGGAGCGCCGCTTTCTTTCGAGCGGACGGAGTGATTATCCAGCGCGAAGAGCAGGCTCCCATAAATGAAACTACCGTCAAGACTTCTGCCGGCGGTGCGTTCCACCTGAAAATAGCTCGCGAGACGAACCTGCATCATGCGATAACTTACCTTAAGCAAAAGGGCTACTGGATCGCCACGAGCGCAGGCAAATCCCCTCTCGCCATAACCGATGTCGACTTCAAAATGCCGACGGCAGTGATTGTCGGAAACGAAGGGAGCGGCGTCAGAAGACTTCTCAGGGAAAAGTCGGACATTACCTTCTCCATCCCTCAAATTGGGAAAATAGACTCACTGAACGTTTCGGTAGCCACCGGAATTATTTGCTACGAAATATCGCGGCAGCATGCTTCGTCCGAGCGAACCGAAATGGAGTAATCAAAGAGGAAACAAAAGTAATGAAGAAACTATCTGTCAACATCGATCATGTTGCCACACTTCGCCAGGCCCGGGGCGAAAACGAACCAGACCCTGTAACCGCAGCACTTGCGGCAGAGCTCGCCGGCGCCGCCGGCATAGTCAGTCACCTCCGAGAAGACCGGAGACATATTCAGGACAGCGACGTTTACCTCCTTAGAAAACTGCTTAAGACCAAACTGGATCTTGAAATGGCTGCGACAGATGAGATCGTCAATATCGCTCTCGATGTTGTGCCTGACCTAGTGACTCTGGTACCCGAGAAAAGACAGGAACTGACCACCGAGGGAGGACTCGATGTCGCCTCCGAGTTGTCCCATTTCAAAACTGTGACTGCGCGACTCCACAAAAAGGACATCCTCGTGAGCCTCTTCATTGCTCCCGTCAAAGAACAGATTGCAGCCGCCAGGAAGGCCGGTGCCGATTTTGTTGAGCTGCACACAGGTGAATATGCAAACGCGAAAGGCAAGAACGCCGATTTCGAACTTGCGAGATTGAAAAGAGCTGCTCAGGATGCCCACAAACTTGGATTGAAGATCAATGCGGGGCACGGACTTAATTACCGCAATCTTAAACAGGTCGCAATGATAGATGAGATTGAAGAATTCAGCATCGGACATTCCCTGATCGGACACGCCTTGTACGTAGGATTAGAACGGGCGGTGAAAGAGATGCTGGAGATTCTCAGGGAGGCCGAACGTTGACCAGAGACAAGGCTACCAGGGCAATACACGGCCGTAAGGACCACTTGTACCGCGGCGCAAACTTCCCCATCTACACGAGTACCACCTTCGCCGTTGAAAAGAGCGACGACTACGATAAGTTCATCGGCGATGAGGAAGAATTCTATATCTACTCCCGTTATTCCAACCCGACCGTCAGAAATGTGGAAGAGAAGATCGCCGCTCTTGAAAATGCCGAAGACGCCATCGTGTTTTCCAGTGGAATGGCTGCAATAACCTCGGCCGTTCTCGCGTTTGCGAAGAAAGGCGACACGATCGTCGCATTGCGCCGGCTGTATGGAATGGCTTACAGATTTCTTCGAGATTTCCTGCCGGGGTTCGGCATAAACGTCGAGTTCGTGGATGAAACAGATCTGTACCTGGCTCACAAAAAGTTTTCAAATGTAAGCCTTTATTACTTCGAAACCCCAATAAATCCGACCACAGATTGCATATCCATTGAAAAGACCGTGCATTCCGCCAGAAAGGCCGGAGCATTGACAATAATGGACAATACTTTCGCCTCCCCGATCAATCAGAACCCTCTCGATCTCGGCGTCGATGTCGTCGTCCATAGCGCAACGAAGTACATCGGTGGCCATAGTGACATCATGGCAGGAGCAGTCGCTTCCTCCAAGGAATCGATAAAAGCGGTTAGAGAAATCCTCAAAGCATTCGGAGGGTGCATCAACCCGGCCGATGCTTACATGCTCGATAGGAGCCTGAAGACTCTCGCGGTTCGGGTCGAACACCAGAACAGAAGTGCCCAACGTATCGCGCAGTTCTTCCTGCGGCAGAAGAAGTTGCTTGATGTCTATTATCCGGGACTCCCCTCCTCGAAGAGCTACAAGGTCGCGAAGAAACAAATGACCGGGTTCGGAGGGATGCTATGCATTGAACTCGATAATCTCGCATCGGCAAAGAAATTCTGCGATAACCTGGAACTCGGGTTGAATGCGACAAGCCTTGGCGGCGTGGAAACTCTTGTGAGCATTCCTGTCCTCACCAGCCATATCAAGATGAGTCCAGAGGAGCTGAAGGCTGCTAATGTCACGGAAGGGATGGTCCGGATCTCGATAGGCCTGGAGAACACCGACGATCTGATACTTGATTTCAAGAACGCTTTGGGAAAGCTATGAATACGGCCGGCGACAAACACTCTCCTCCGGTAATAGTCTTCAGCTCGTTTATCCAGCAGGGACGAAAATGTTGCCTCGGTATATCCGATTCCCGGGCTGGGCAACGTGGACTTCTTTGTTGCCGGCAGCGACGAAAAGCGAGCGAAAGAGGTGCTCGCTCCGCTAATCGACGGGGAAAAAGGATACTGAACAGCCCCGCTTTCCTGCACTGAATGCCTCGACCCGCCGCATTGCGCCGGTCATCTCACGTTCCTGCGCAGGCCGAAATGCAAACGGAGTGCTCTCGCATAATTACCGACGTAAAATCCTAATGTATCCGCAGACCCTGCGAAAGCCGTCAGGGTTCTACCCGCGACGGCGTAGTATGTCCTGTTCTCGGTGATAGAAAAAAGCCTGTCGAACAGGATGGCCGCGCCGGAATTGCCCGACGGCGTCGGTGTATCGTCGATTGGCTTCTTCTTGGAAGATAGAAGTCCCTCCCCTTTTCTACCGGAAGGTCTGTCGAAGAAGCCGACCGATTCTTTGTCCTCATACTCCTCCAGCAGCAATTGTGCGATTTTCTCCGCCGCCTCCAGATGTTCATCATTTCTCATCGCATCAAAGAGGTCAAGCAGCGCAATTCCGAAGTACACCTGATCGTCCAGAAGCCCCTGATACACTACCGAGCTGCCGGAATACGCATGCGCCACCTCGCCCTTGACGTCAACCATGTTCTCCAATATGAACTCGGCGGCAGAATAAGCTGCCTCTAAGTACTTTTTATCTTTCAGGGCGAGCGACGCTTCGACCAGTGCGCTGATTGCCAACCCGTTCCGGTCCGCAAAAATGGTACCATCAATGAAGGGTGGATTCCTTTGACCTCGCGCACGCTTCAGCTTCCTCTTCGCTGATTCGAGGAGAATCCTCAATTCTCTCTCCGGCATCCCAAGATCAGATGCTATGCTCGCGGGTGCGACCGCGACTCGTAGAACGTTCCTCTCCGGGAATCCATGAATATCCTCCGGCAATTTCCTGACGTCAAAGTATTGTGATAAAGCGTTGAACTCTTCCTCTGTCAGAACTGCATGCACCTCTTTCTCCGTCCAGGTCCAATAGCTGCCGTCGTCGTTCGGGCCAACGTCGGCATCCTGGTGCGCAAAGAAAGCCCCTTGCGGCGACCGCATCACTTCGGTGATCCATTCGGCTGTCTCCCTCGCAATATCGCCGTGAAGTTCATTCCTGGTAATCTCGTGGTTCTTCAAATAGACCGACAGAAGAAGTGCGTTGTCGTAAAGCATTTTTTCAAAATGCGGGACGTGCCAGTACCTGTCGACAGAGTACCTGTGAAACCCTCCGCCGATCTGATCGTACACGCCCCCCTGAGCCATCCGATCCAGCGAAACATCGATGGCCTTTCTAAGATTCGGATCGCGGGTCCGCCCGGCTTCCTCGGCCAGAAGCAGCAGCAGAGTCGCATTGAAGAACTTCGGGGAAGTACCGAATCCTCCGAATTCCGGATCGAACCGGTCGACGGCCGACTTCACAACCGAGTCTATGATCTTCTCGCCGATCTCCCCCGCACGCGTTGTCTTCGACTCGAATTCCTGAAGATACCGAACCATTTCATCGGCGCTCTTCAGGACATCATCCCGCCTCTTCGCGTAGACTTCGGCGATTTGTGGAAGGAGCGATATTAGCCCCGGCTTTCCCTGCATATCGCTTTTCGGAAAGTATGTACCGCCATAGAATACCAATCCGTCCGGTGTAAGAAAACCGGTCAACGGCCATCCCCCCGCGCCGATTATCGCACTGACCGCGCTCTGGTATCTCGAATCGATGTCCGGCATCTGGTCACGGTCCACTTTCACCGGCACATAAAGAGAGTTGATCAACTCCGCCACCTGAGGATCGGTATATGATTCGTTATCCATCACGTGGCACCAATGGCACCAGACCGCGCCGATATCCAGCAGGATCGGACGGTCAAGTTCGATCGCTAGCTTGAACGCTTCTTCGGAATAAACCTGCCAGTGGACTGGCTGATGCGCTGCCTCTTTCAGATATGGGCTCTCGCTTTCATTCAGCCGGTTTCTTAGTTCCATATATATATCCTAATCGATTGACGTTTTTCTTTTAATGCCGCAAACCACGGTCGACTAAATTCTAAGAGGACAACCCGTTTTCCCCGAGCACCCCCCCGCCGGATGTATTACCGATCCCTGTTTTTTTCCGCTTCGCGTACCAGAAAATCAGAACTCCAACTGCTATGAAAAGGAAAGATCCGCCCAGTGTCTTCGCAAGGAAGACAAACGGATTTCCACCCGCTTCCGGGGGAAAGAGGGTCAACACGATGGCGGCAATAGTCGTAACTTCTCCTACCAAGCTCGCAGCAACTTTTAAGAAAGAAGCGCCTGCCTCTCGTCTGAAGATCCTGACCGCCGCAAGAAAAATGTAAAGGTAGGGGATGAAATATACGATTATAGTCGCATCGACCAGAACAAGGTAGGCCTCTTCGGTGGACGCCCCTACGAAGCTCATCAGAAGAAAGAGAGTTGCAATCAACCCCTGGAATATCAAAGCAACATGAGGGGTCTTCCATTTGGGATGGACTTTGCCGAAGGCCTTCGGGAGAAAATTATCGATGCCGGTTACAAACAGGATCCTCGCACTTCCAGCGAGCCATGCACCCGCACCACCGATTCCTGCGAGAGTAATAAGAAAGGCACTAAGATTAGAAAGGTAATTGAGGCCGGTCTTCAACTCGAGCGCGTGAATTGAGTCAACGAGGCCGGTAACAAGATTTACATCCTTCGGCGCTAGACCGATCAGGAGCGACACCGTGCCGATGAGATAAACAGCTACGATGGCAATCCCCGATATGTATGTCGCCTTTTGAATAGTCCGCCCTGCGTCGACTATCTCTCCCGACATGACCGCCGCCAGTTCAAGCCCCGCAAGGGCAAAACACATACTCGACCAGAACGAGACTGTGCCATAATCGAATTTCGTCGGCAGGATATCCATTAGTGTGAAGTGAGTCGCGGACTTGCCGAGATGTACGATGATCCCCGCAAGGACGGCAAGTATCAGGATGGGTCCGAATGTCCCGATGGCTCCAACGTTCTGCACCCACTTCCCGACCTTCACACCGACGACATTGAAACCTATCGCTACCCAGAGAATAACAAGGCTTACGATGGCTATGAACATTTTGTCCGATGCCAGCCGGGATGAACCCGGTATTATAAAAGCCGCTATCGCTGCGACGGAAATGAGGAGCGATGGATAATAGACCAAGTTATTCGCCCAATAGCACCACCCCGCAACGAATCCGTGGAAATCGCCGAACTCTATCTTCGCCCATTCGTAGACTCCTCCCTCAACAGGATGCTTCTTGTTCAGATAAATCACCGCTACCGCCTGCGGCAGAAAAAAGAGTACCAGCGCAAGCATCCAAAGTGAAATGGAGCTCGGCCCGGTCGATGCCGCGATGGATATCCAGCGGATCCCAACTATCGCAACTACGTTGAACAGAATTATGTCCCTTACTTTCAGCGCCCTAATGAGATCTGTCATCGGAAAATCATCCACGTTCCGGCTGAATTGCCGCCACAACTGAAACCCGATCTAGTCACTGAACTGCATCTCATACAGCTTCTTATACAGCCCGCCTCTCTTCCGGAGGAGATCGTCATGCTTGCCGGATTGAACTATCTCTCCCCCGCTGATGACGATTATTCTGTCAGCGTGTTTTATCGTGGATAGCCTGTGCGCGATGACAAGTGAAGTCCTGTTCTGCATCAGTCTCTCGATTGCCTCCTGTACCAGCAGCTCGGATTCCGAATCGAGCGCCGATGTCGCTTCGTCAAATATCATGATAGGAGGATTTTTCAAAAGCGCCCTGGCGATCGATATGCGCTGACGTTGTCCGCCGGAGAGCTTTGTACCCCGTTCGCCGATCACCGTGTCGTACCCCTTCGGGAGCTGCATGATAAAGTCGTGTGCATTGCCGGCCTTCGCGGCTTCTTCAATTGTTTCCAATGGACAGTCGGGAAGACCGTATGCGATATTGTTCCTGACCGTGTCGTTGAAGAGTATCGTCTCCTGAGAGACTGTCCCGATAAGAGCACGCAGACTCTTGGTGCGGACTTTTCTCAGATCATGTCCATCGATATAGACCGCGCCCTGCGTCGGGTCGTAAAACCTCGGTATCAAGTCTATCAGCGTCGATTTGCCGCCGCCCGATGGCCCGACAATCGCAAGGACCTCTCCCTTCTTCACAGAAAAGTCTACGTTTTTCAAAACGTACTCTTCGGTCCTCATCTTCAGCTCACCGATCTTCGATTGAGGATAGCTGAACCAAACGCTCTCAAACTTAATCTCCTTCTCGAAGCCCGTCAGTTCGACGGCGTCCGGAGGCTCAGGAAGCTTCCCTTCCTCGTCGAGTACATCGAAAATTCTCTTCCCCGCAGCCGCCGATTCCTGTATCCTGTTGCCGACAGTTGTCAGCTGCTTTGCCGGCGGCATTATCTGAAATATCGCAAAGAGAAATCCCATGAATTCGCTCGGCGAAAGTGCACCCGACTGAAGCACCTGCATCCCGCCGTAGTATATTATCACACCGCCGGCAAGGACGGAAAGGAATTCCGTAATAGGCGAAGCGAGATTCCTGATCTGAGTGATCTTGAGAAGTGACCGGAAATAGCTTTGCGTATTTCCTTCGAACCTGTCGATCTCGAAATCTTCCATGCCGAAGGCCCTGACGATCTTCATCCCGCTGATGGTCTCCTGCAACGTCGAGGTGATGTCGGCCATTCTTCGCTGAGACGTGTCGCTTTCCTTGTACAGACGCATACCTATCCGGCTTATTATCAGAAGTGCGAAAGGAGTGACGAGAAATGCGATCAGCGTCAATTTCCAGCTCATCGAAATCGCTATTATAAGGAACACCACTATCATGAGCGGATCCCTTACCATCGTGACGAAGCTGGCCGATATTCCGCTGTTGATGACGGTAACGTCGTTAGTGATCCTCGAAATCAGCGTCCCGGTCCGCTCGTTGGTGAAATAGCCGATTGACAGTTCCTGCAACTTCCTGTATAAATCGTTCCTGATGTCGCGCATCAGTCCCTGCTCGACGAACGCCATCAGGTAAGCCTGAACGTACCCGAAGACATTCTTCAGAAAGAAAGATAGAACTATTACCAGGCATATTTTGAAGAGGGCATCAGATTTCGTACCGCCGAAAACGAAACTGTTGAACAGGTTTGCCACGTTCGCCTTCAGCTGTTCCAGGAAGCCCGAGGTGGCCGGAAGGTTCATCGGCTGCGGCGTTCCCTGATTGAAGAGCGTATCGAGCAGCGGGATAGTCAGGTAAATCGACGCACCCGAGAATAGCGAGAAGAATATGGTTGAGATTATCGACCCCGTCAGGAATTTTTTGTAGGGCCTGACGTAACGAAGAAGCCTCAGGTAAATTTTGAACGAGTTATCTTTTCGGTCGGGCATTCTGGATTTCCCAAATTTTCATGTAGACCTGCGTCTTCGTGATTGCATGTATGATCGATACCATCAGCCCGTGAACGCCGTCGGTGAAACCGCGGCGGATTACGAAATGCTGGAAGAAAGCCCAGATCGGCTTGAAAAATATTTTCGGGCCGGTAACATGGATTCGTCCCGATTTCTCTTCAGCCTCGAGTGTCGAGTACTCGTTTATCTTCTGAAGCGTGGCAGCGATGGAAGTGTGGGTATAATGTATCAGTTCCCCTTTGAGGTAATCCCGCTTCCCGTCGACTACGAATCCCTCGTGTACCTGCCGCGAAGTAAGCGTCGTCCTCGATTTCCTGAACAACCTGAGCTGGTAGTCCGGTGACCAACCGCAGCTTCTGACTACCTTGTTCAGAAAATAGTTGCGTCGCGGTATGTAGAAGCCGTCCGCCCTCCCAAAATCAAGCTGCCTGATTTCAGCCAGGAGTTCAGGTGAGACCCGCTCGTCGGCGTCGATGCTCAATACCCATTCGTTGCTCGCCTTTTCGAGCGAAAAACCCTTCTGAGAAGCGTATCCTTCCCATTTCCGGATAAATACCTTATCCGTATACCTCCTTGCAATCTCAACCGTCCGGTCTGAGCTCTCGGAATTAACCACTACGATTTCATCGGCCCAACGGACGCTCTCAAAACAGTCCGCAATGTTCTTCTCCTCGTTCCCGGCGATTATGATCGCGGAGACCTTCTCCACTATACCTCTCCCTTTGCTGGCTGACACCGGGCTGGGACATCACTTGTATTCTTCACACTCAGCATCAGCCCACTACGTAGTTTACTATCTTGTTCGGCACCACTATGGACTTCAATATCTTCTTCCCTTCCAGGTACCTCCTGACGTTTTCATCCTTTTCAGCAATCGATTTGACCGCGGCGTCCGTCGAGTTTACGGGTACATTCAGTTTCGCGCGCACCTTCCCGTTTACCTGCACAACGATCGTGACGCTTTCTTCGGCTATTGCGGTTTGATCGTAGGCGATCCATTTCGTGGACGAAAAAACGGAAGGCTTACCTCCCCGCATCTCGTTCAACTCCTCCGATAGATGCGGAGCAAACGGAGCGAGAATTACATTGAATGCGCAGAGTACGTAAGCCTGAAACTCCTCACTCAATGAGCCTCCCCCTTTCCCCATAATCTGTGCATAGGAATTAATGAATTCCATCTGCGCCGCAATCGCCGTGTTGAATCTGAACTGCTCCAAGTCTTCCGTGACTTTCTTGATAAGCTGGTTCAATCTCCTGTATACGGTGCGCTCGCTTTCGTTCAAAAAATCCATGTCGAAGTTCGTCTTCTCCGACACCGGCAGCGATTTCCCCGCCTCGAATACATCTACAACTTTGTTCAGGTACCTGAACACCCCTGTAATGCCGCGGTCGCTCCAATCGCCCCCCTCGTTGTACGGGCCCATGAACATCAGAAACATCCGGAATGTGTCCGCTCCGTAAGTCGAAAGAAACTTATCCGTACTGACGACATTCCCGCGCGATTTGGACATCTTGGCACCCTGGTTCGTAATCGTACCCTGGTGTACCAGGCTCTGGAACGGCTCATCGAAATCCAGCCAGCCGCCATCCTTCAGTGCCTTTATCACAAACCGCGCATAGAGAAGATGCATTGTTGCGTGTTCGGCTCCTCCGACGTACTTGTCGACAGGCAGCCACCTCGATACGAGGTCCTTGTCGAATGCTGCCGTGTCGAGATGAGGCGAAAGGTAGCGGAGGAAGTACAGATC
>JAJZVO010000028.1 GCA_021845665.1 Bacteroidota bacterium
CTTCACAGGCGTCCATTTTTAATGGATGCCGATGGTGCGTTATATTTTTGTCGCACACCCGACTCGAGAAGTCGAGTCGGGATGCTCCATCCAGTTGACAGGAGTCATGGTGCGATCAGTTCAGGCTTCGACAGGGAAAGGAGAGGTCTGATGGGCGCAGTGGGATGTTTTCAACTGAAATGAAGTACGCCCAGTTGGACTCGAACCAACAACCTTCCCGACTCGAGAAGTCGAGTCGGGATGCTCCATCCAGTTGACAGGAGTCATGGTGCGATCAGTTCAGGCTTCGACAGGGAAAGGAGAGGTCTGATGGGCGCAGTGGGATGTTTTCAACTGAAATGAAGTACGCCCAGTTGGACTCGAACCAACAACCTACGGCTTAGAAGGCCGTTGCTCTATCCAATTGAGCTATGGGCGCGTCGGAGCATTAAGTTAATCAATAGGAGGCTGAAAATAAAAGGAGTCTGTTTCAATTTCTGAATTCTCGGCTCGACCGTCGTATAAATTCGGCAACCAGACGCTTTTAGAACGGGGCAACGACTTTTTACCTTTAACTTTTCACTTCCGATTGATATATTTTTTGCACAAAAATGCAGAAATACCACCGAACACGAAAGCGCACCTCTCAATCACTCCTCAAATCAAGTTATCCAAGTCTGAGTGAGCCTTTCAGAGAAAAACTCCCCAACGGCGTAACCGTAATCGGGGAAAGCATCCCTTCGGTGGAAAGCATTGCCGTGGGCTTGTGGGTCAACTTCGGCTCGCGTGATGAGAAGAAAGAAGAAAACGGGCTCACTCACCTGATTGAACACATGGTATTCAAAGGGACCGAGCACTTCACGGCAGAAGAGCTGGTCGGCACGATCGAGGGTCGTGGCGGTTATATAAATGCTTTCACGACAAAAGAGTATTCGTGCTATTACGCTAAGGTCTTCAGGAATGAGCTTGAGCCGACTTTGAGTGTGCTGGCGGACCTTGTGATCCATCCGCTTTTCCGAAAGTCTGATCTTCAAAACGAACGGAAAGTGGTTTTGACCGAGATGCAGGAGGTCTACGACGATCCTGAAGACTGGGGAATGGATTTCATAGAGGAGAAAATTTTCCGTGACAGTCCGCTTTCAATGCCGATAATAGGGAAAGGTTCGACGTTACGCAGTTTTGAGGCGGATGACTTGAGGAGGTTTCATCGAAAGAACTTCACAGCAGACAGAATAGCGATCAGCATCGCGGGTAATTTCGAGAAGCCGGCGCTGATGGATTTGGCGTATAAACACTTTTCACCGCTTGCGCAGAGCTCCCGTATTTTCATACGGAACAAACCTGCTGCAGGACGGCCTCACAATTGCACTATCCGGCGTGATGTCGGTAAGCAGGGGCATTTGATATTAGGGGCGGTTGCACCAGGTTTAGACGACATCCGTAGATATGCCGCGTCAATGGTGGGCGTTATACTCGGGGAAGGGTCGAGTTCCCGGTTGTACAAGAGTGTTCGTGAGAAAGACGGTCTCGCGTACTCGATATACTCATATGGTTCGACATATGCGGATACCGGAGTTATGGGAATTTATGCCTGCACTTCGACCGGAGATTTTTCGAGGGCAGAGAAAAGAATCTACGAGACCATCGATGAGTTTGTAAGAAATGGCCCCACAAATGAAGAAGTGCGGAGAGCAAAGGCACAGTTGAAAGCGGGAATAATCTTCTCGCTCGAGAATTTGTGGGACAGGGCATCGCTCTTTGCGAGAGACGAGCTTTATTACGGGGCGAAGACGAAGTTTTCGGAGTCGCTCGAATCAATAGAGAAAGTGACAGAGGCTGAAATCTCCGAAGCTGCAGACAGCCTTCAAAGGGGCAGCCTCACGTCAGTCAAAATACTACCCAATTCCGCTCGCGGCATTGCGGGTCGTTCGAAGGATTCCATGCCGGGGCGCCAGACGACTAAACCAGTGCGGAGATCCCGCCTTGTTTGAAAGGAGAATCTGATCCACATGATCGTAGGATTACTGAAAGAGATCAAACCCAACGAGAACCGCGTAGCACTGCTCCCGGCGGGCGTAGAACTTATGGTGGCACATGGACACAAGGTTTTGGTTGAAAGAAATGCGGGTGTGGGCAGCGGGTTTTTCGACGACCTTTACAAGAAAGCCGGGGCCAAAATAATCCCGACAGCCGCAGAGATCTACGAGTCCGCTGAAATGGTTATGAAAGTAAAGGAGCCAATCAAACCCGAATACAAACTAATAAGGGAAGACCAGATAGTTTTCACTTATTTCCACTTCGCCGCGAGCAAGGAATTGACCGAGGCGATGATGAAGTCAAAGGCAATATGCATCGCCTATGAGACAGTGCAGAAGGCGGACCGGTCTCTTCCACTCCTGATACCGATGAGTGAGGTGGCCGGCCGGATGGCCCCGCAGGAAGGTGCGAAGTATATTGAAAAGACGATGGGAGGACGCGGAGTATTGCTCGGCGGAGTCCCCGGAGTCGAACCCTCCGATGTTGTCATTATCGGAGGCGGAATTGTTGGACAGAACGCCGCGCGCATCGCTGCAGGATTCGGCGCGAGGGTGACGATACTCGACAACGACCTTTACAAACTCCGTTACCTCGACGATGTGATGCCGAAGAACGTCCAGACGCTCGCCTCGAACCCATACAATATCCGCAAGGCCGCTTCAAGGGCCGATGTGCTGATTGGCGCGGTCCTGATACCGGGCGCGAAAGCTCCCAAGCTTGTGACCAAGGCTATGCTCAAGGACATGAAGGAGGGCTCCGTAATCGTCGACGTGTCGGTGGATCAGGGCGGATGCATAGAGACCTGTCACCCCACAACGCACGAGGACCCGACTTACGTCGTAGACGGCGTGGTACATTATTGTGTGGCTAATATGCCCGGCGCGGTTCCGTTCACGTCTACGGTCGCTCTCACGAACGCCACGCTTCCGTACGCTTTGCAGATTGCGGGCAGCGGATGGCAAAAGGCCGTAAAGGCGAACAACGAGGTCAGGCTCGGACTCAACATGGCATTTGGCAAAATTACATACAAACACGTCGCTGAAGCTTTCGATTTCGAATATACCACTGTAGAGGACGTCCTGAATTGAGAAGAGTGGAATGCGCTGCCGGGGCGATATGCTTCGCGTGAGTTGCCGAAGGAGAAATTATCTTTAAATTCTTGTTTGGAAACGTGTACATTTATTACTTTGTTTTTATTAGAAATGGTAGGACGAAATGCCTAAGGTAACAATAGTTGAAGATCCCGTCAGCGGGAAAGGAAAAACAGTAGAGGTTGAAAACGGCACTACTGTAATCCGCGCAGCGGCGAAGGTGGGTGTGGAGATTCCTCACTTTTGCTGGCACCCCGGCTTGTCCGTCGCCGGAAATTGCAGGATGTGCCTGGTTGAAATAGAGAAGATGCCGAAGCTGGCGATAGCCTGCGCGACGCAGGTTGCCGACGGTATGGTTGTACACGTCAATTCCGAAAAAGCTCTCAATGCCCGCAAGGCGGTACTCGAATTCATTCTGATCAATCATCCGCTCGATTGCCCGATATGCGATGAGGCCGGCGAGTGCAACCTGCAGGATTACACTTACAGCCATGGTCCGGGGCACAGCGCGTTCCAGGAAGCGAAGAACAAAAAGCCGAAACGCGTTCCGCTCGGTCCAAATGTGGTTTACGATGCGGAGAGATGCATCCTCTGCTCGAGGTGCATTCGCTTCATGGACGAGATTGCGAAGGAGCCGACGCTCACTTTCGTCGAACGCGGCGACAGGGTCTTCATCGACACCTTCCCCGGGAAGGAGCTTACCAATCCCTATTCGATGAATGTGATAGACCTGTGTCCGGTCGGCGCACTTACGAACCGTGATTACAGATTCAAGGCAAGGGTCTGGGAGACTTCCTCGACAGAGGCGATCTGCACAGGGTGTGCGCGCGGCTGCAATACGAACGTCTGGGTTAGAAATAATGAGATCCTTCGCCTTACTCCGCGCAACAATCCTGAAGTGAACAACTACTGGATTTGCGACAACGGCAGGCTGAATTCTTTCAGACATGTAAATTCCGCAGATCGCATCAACTCTCCGATGATAAGGAAAGACGGAAGTCTTCAGGAAGTCGGCTGGGACGAAGCGCTTGCCCATGCCGCCGCTGCACTGAAGCCATTTTCGAAAGATGAAGTCGCCGTACTCGGTTCTGCTTATTCGTCTGTTGAGGACAACTACATTCTCCAGAAGTTCGCGAAACAGATACTCGGAACGTCGAACATAGATTTTCTCAGACATGAGGTGCCTGGCGATGAGGATAACCTGCTCATTCGCGCAGACAAGGCCCCGAATGCTTTCGGTGCCCGCGCAGTGGGCGTCGTTTCGCCGAAGAACATGGATTCTGCCCGGATTTTTGAGCTGATCGGCGCCGGGAAGATCAAGGCGCTCTACGTCATGGACGACGAAGTCGCGGCCACAAAGGAGATCGAGGAGCTTCTCGCGAAATTGGATTTGCTCGTCGTCAACAGCTGGGTCAACAGCAAAACCACCCAGCTCGCTGACGTTATTTTCCCGAGCGCTACGTTTGCCGAGAAGTACGGCACATACGTGAACTTCCTCGGACGGGTTCAGCTCTCCCGGCCCGCCGTATCGACGCTCGATCAGGACAGAGTCCCGGGCCGTTTCAACATGAGCAGACTCGACAATTTCGGGAGCGCCTTTGACAGATGGAACAAAGGCCCGCGGCGAAATGTGAGATCGTCGTGGGAAATCATTTCGGCGATAAGCAATCTCCTCGGCGGCAAGATGCGCTATCAATCGGCACAGAAGGTGTTCGATGAAGTAGCACAATCGGTCCCTGTCTTCAAAGGCCTGTCTTATTCGAAACTCGGCGAGCGCGGTGCGTTATTGTCCGAAGGAGCCCTCGGAAAGAAGCCCAAAGAAGAAGCGCTTGCCAGGTAATTCCGGCAGGTGATTCAGATATTCTGCCGGACTTTTCCCCGGCCTAAAAACTAAACACAAGTGAGCGGGTCCCGACTGCGGAGATGCGTTGGAGACCGGATCCTAAAAAAAGAGCTGAAGACGAATGATAGTACTCGTACCCCTGATAAAGGTAATCGTAGTTGTCCTGATAGTCCTCGGGATTGTCTCTTATCTTGTCCTGGCTGAACGCAAAATCAGCGCATACATGCAGGACAGAATCGGCCCTAATCGCGTCGGACCTAAAGGACTCTTCCAGCCGTTTGCCGACATCATTAAGCTTGTCTTGAAAGAGATGATCGTTCCGGAGAATGCAAACGGCTTCATACACGCCCTGGCGCCAATAATATCGATAACGGTTGCGGTCGGTGCTTTGGCAGTTATCCCGTTCGGTAATTACATAGTGATCGGCGGCCAGAGAATCAGCCTTATGGTGGCGAACGTCAATATTGGCGTGCTTTATATTCTGGCGATGTCGTCTCTCGGAGTGTACGGAATTACGCTCAGCGGCTGGTCATCAAATAGCAAGTACTCGTTGCTCGGTGGTCTCCGTTCCTCGGCACAAATGATCAGTTACGAGCTTTCGCTGGGCTTGAGTCTGGTCGGAGTGCTCATGATCGACGGGACGCTCCAGCTTGACAAGATTACGATGGCTCAAAGCGCAGGGTTGTGGAATATAGTCTACCAGCCACTCGGCTTCCTGATCTTCGTGACCGCAGCCTTTGCTGAGACAAACCGGCTTCCGTTCGACCTTCCCGAGGCGGAGCCTGAACTTGTCGGCGGTTACCACACCGAGTATAGCGGCATGCGATGGGGACTTTTCTTCCTTTCCGAGTATACGAATATGATTGTATCGAGCGCGCTGATGGTTGCACTTTATTTCGGCGGATGGTCTTTGCCTTTCATAAATTACGCCGCAATGGCGCCGAACCTCGCCGCGCTTGTACAGGTAGTGACTTTTTTTGCAAAGGTCGGTGTATTGATATTTATTTTCATGTGGGTCCGATGGACTCTGCCACGTTTCAGGTATGATCAGCTCATGAATGTGGGTTGGAAAATCATGCTTCCGCTCGCGATTCTGAATTTACTTGGAACCGGCGCAGTGCTCCTGGCAGTTAAGTAATATGAGGTCATAAATGACGAACAATGGTAATGGAAGAAAGGGACCCCAATTGACTCTCTGGGAGAAACTCTATTTCCCCGAGATTATACATGGGATGTCCATAACATTTAAAGCACTCTTCAGACCGAAATTTACCCGTCAATATCCTGAAGAACGATGGGTCCCGCCACCGGTGTTTCGAGGAAGGCCGGTGCTTGTGGTGGAAGACGAGACAAATGTCGAACGCTGTGTCGCCTGCGGTCTCTGTGCGAGAGTCTGCCCGTCGCTTGCCATCCAGGTGCAGGCCGCCGAAACAGAACTCGATAAAGAGAGATACCCCGAGCTATTTGAGATAAATATGTTGAGATGCATCTTCTGCGGATTCTGCGAAGAGGTCTGCCCGGAAGAGGCGATCATAATGAGCAAGGATTACGAGATGACCTTCAGCAACTCGAAGGACGCAGTCTTCGGCAAGGATAAACTCCTGACCCCCGCATCTCAGCTTAAAGACAGGCTGGAATTCCTTAAGCAATATCGCTGATTTCCTTTTCCATTGGTGGTCAAAGTCGGGAGAAGGAAAATCTTTACCGCCGAAGAGATGAACGTGTCGTCCCCTATCGGCAGCAGGTCACATCATATATTGCCCGCCTCCGGATCGCGCGGTCAAAGTATTTGAAGGAGAGCTTGATGAAATCTCACACTGAATATCTTTGGTTCAATACGAAGAACAGGAAAGAGCTTGTCAACATCACCGGTGATGTCGAGAAGAATGTCAAAGCAAGCGGAGTCCAGGAGGGATTCTGTCTTGTCAGTGCGATGCATATCACAAGCGGCATCTGGGTCAACGACGAGGAGCAGGGACTGAAGGAAGACGTTATGGAACTCCTCGAGTCTCTGGCGCCGTTCAAGCCGGAATACAGGCATCATCGGACGGGGGAAGACAACGCCGACGCTCATTTGAAGAGGACTCTAATACACCATCAGGTGGTCCTGCCGATAACCAAAGGCAGGCTTGACCTCGGACCGTGGGAGCAGGTCTTTTACGCGGAGTTTGACGGACAAAGAAGGAAAAGGGTCGTGGTAAAAATAATCGGTGAGTAAGAACTCGCCTTTCCTTATATTGATATAGTAGTACGCGTAGCAAGAATAACACAAAAGAATACAATTTTGACAGTGCTTTCGAAGTCCCATTTCAAATCTTCGCCGGTCGCGATTTACGGAAAACCCGGATCCTGCATCCTTAGGACTAAATTTGACCCATTCTGCCAAAACGTTTCTAATCCAATCCTTCACAATCGCCACGATAATTTCTCATTGATTTCATCCGATAATAGAATAGGCTGTAGTTTCGAGTCAGCCGCCGGAGCGGGTTACAGAGTCTTATGAACTGGAGACCCGAAAAAGAAAATGCATTTCCGGACGAATAAATCAGAGAGACGCACGGTCTCTGTGCTGCCGGCCCTCCTTGGGCTGCCGCTGTTTCTTGTGTTCACCTGCGTTTCAATCGGGTATTCGCAGGGGGTGGGAAGCGCTTCTGCTGCGTCGGGTGGTCCGGCATTCAAAGCACAGGGTCAACTTGTGTTTCTCAAGCACGGCTCCGGCGCAATGCTCAAGATGATCACAATCCAGATCGCGGACAATGACGCCGAGCGTGCGGAAGGATTAATGTGGAGAAGGTACATGCCGGAAAACGAAGGCATGCTTTTTATTTTCGGAGATCAGGAGCTACTTACGTTCTGGATGAAGAATACATATATCCCGCTCGATATGGTTTTCGCAAACAAGGAAGGTAAGATTGTGCGAATTTACCCGGATGCCACGCCCCTCAGCGAGGCCTCGATCTCTTCGAACAGCCCCGCGCAGTATGTCGTAGAAGTGAACGCGGGCTTCTGTGCGAAATACGGAATTAACGTCGGCGACAAGATTGAATTCGAGAGATAGAATATCTTCGCGTCGAGTCATATTTGCTGTACTTATAGTTGGCGATGACACCGCACTAGTCCCGCCGCCCGGCATGGCGCTACCGTGGACAACGGTGTCCGACCACGCCTGCGAATCTCGTGACAACTGTCATGAAGTTCAGCCTGAATACCGAAAGAGGAAGGTCTAATGCCGAAGATTTATTATTATTCCAAATCCGATCTATCGTATAAGAAGGTCACTCGCGGAAAGATGTGGGGGACCGTTGTTTCGGTGGTGGTGCTTTCCTCAGTAGTCACGATGTTGTCAGGATATCTTGGGATAGATCCCTTCGGACTTAAAGCCCTTCGTCTTGACACCGTATCAAGCGAAAACGCATCGCTGAAAGCGCGACTTATCTCGCTCAATTCGAAATTGGAAGGCTTTCAAAAAGATATGTCGGTTCTCGGCAGAAGCGACAATCTGATACGGACCTCCGTCGATCTCCCGGTTCTTTCGAGGGGGGTCAGGGGTGTATCGATCGGAGGCGTTGCTATGAACACCGACTACGGTATACCGCAGAACGCGGGCAACCTGATAGCCACAGCAACCCAACGGTTGGCGATGCTAAACAGGGAAGCGAGGTTGCAGAAAGACAGCTACGCAGATGTCCTTAAGAAATACAAGAGCAACCAGAAGCTCTTCAGACATATACCCGCCATCGAACCGATAAGGGGTGGAATAATCTCCAGCCCGTTCGGCATGAGGTTCCATCCGATATTGCGCATGATGCTGATGCATGAAGGCATAGACATCGAAGCTCCCGTCGGGACTCCGGTCCATGTCTCGGGGAACGGGGTTGTAACTTACGTCGGACTTCGGGGAGGATATGGAAACGTAATCGAGGTTGATAACGGATTCGGATATGAGACTCTCTACGCGCACCTCTCCAAGTTTCTTGTGAAAGTAGGACAGAAAGTAAAAAGAGGTCAGGTAATCGGCTTGAGCGGAGACACCGGACTTTCTACAGGACCGCACCTCCACTATGGCGTAATGAAGGACGGAGTTTTTGTTAACCCACAGGACTACTATTTTCAGGGGCAGCAATACGAGTCGAGGAGACTCTACAGCATTCTCGCAAAGAAGTAAGCCGCAGAAAGTCAGGGCTCTTTTTGATGCGGCCTGAAATGCGGGTCTAAACTTTTGTTCCGCAGCAACTAATCCCGGGAAGATTCTCGTAGAGACCGGTGCGAAGTGATTTGGCCATTGGAGTTTCAATGCAAAGATCGCACGCGGCCACTACGGATTGCGACAGTTATCCACGGACATATTTATTCTGCCGGATCTATCCGTAAGGACCGGCACCTTCTTTTTTACGCGATGGATTTTTCCCCCCGCGAGAGTAAATTTGAGCGAGAGGTTCGAAAAGATAGAGGAGGTCAGGATTAGAGCAGACCAGGCAGGCGAATGAAAAATCCCCTTATGACATCCATCGCTCAAACCGACGTGAAGACGAGGGATTCGGCGGATGCTGCCCTGTCGGGCACATCGCACAAGGGGGTTATCGCCCGTCTGATTCCATTTCTCGGTCCGGCTTTTATCGCCAGCGTGGCCTATGTGGATCCCGGCAATTTCGCCACCAACATACAGAGCGGATCGGCTTTCGGCTACACGCTTCTCTGGGTGATCCTGGCAAGTAATCTCATGGCGATGCTTCTCCAGACACTTTCGGCGAAACTTGGGATCGCAACGGGAAACAATCTTGCAGAACATTGCCGCAACGAGTTCAGCAAACCGGTAGTCTACACGATGTGGATGCTGATGGAGGTCGTCGCGATGGCAACGGACCTTGCGGAATTTCTGGGTGCGGCGATCGGGTTCCAGTTACTTTTCGGAGTTCCGCTTATCGTCGGAGGCGTGCTGACCGCCATTTGTACCTTCCTCATTCTCGGTCTCGAACGCTACGGGTTCCGCCCTCTCGAGGTGGTCATAACCGTCCTCGTCAGCGTCATCGCAATCGCCTATCTAATCGAGACCGTGCTCGACAAGCCTGACTTCGGCGTACTTGCATATCACAGTGTGGTCCCGCAATTCTCCGGACCGGAAAGCATACTCCTCGCTGCCGGCATACTTGGAGCTACCGTGATGCCGCATGCCATATTCCTACACTCCGCTCTGACTCAGCAGCGCATTGTGGTCAGGGAGCCGGGAAAGCTGCGCAAGCTGTTCAGGTACGAAGTGCTGGATGTCACTATAGCCATGGGAATCGCAAGCTTGGTGAACATGGCGATGTTGGTGATGGCGGCTGCCACCTTTTTCAAGCAGGGACTGACGAACATCGGCACGATCCAGGATGCCTATATGACTCTTCAACCTCTTCTCGGGAAGGCCGCAGGATGGATATTCGCAATTTCGCTTCTCGCTTCGGGTCTCTCTTCCTCCACCGTCGGCACGAGCGCAGGCCAGGTGATGATGCAGGGCTTTCTTAATCGGCATATCCCTGTCTGGATCAGAAGGGCGGTCACGATGATTCCTTCGATGATTGTAATTGCCATCGGTCTCGATCCGACCAGAACACTCGTAATCAGCCAGGTGATACTCAGTTTCGGGCTTCCCTTCAGCATTATCCCTCTCATCATATTCACGAGTAAGAAGAGACTGATGGGCATATTGGTCAACAGGAGGTTGACGACAGCCGTCGCTGCCGTGGTAGCAGGCGTGATTGTTGTTCTGAATGTTTACTTAATCTATCAGGTGTTCCTTGGATAACTCATTAATACATTCGATACTCGTGCCGCTGGACGGCTCGTCACTTGCCGAGGCGGTCCTTCCTGCAGCGGCGAGACTAGCGCGGAAGAGCGGCGGCACGGTCAAACTGTTCCACGTGATCGAGCGGGACGCGCCGGAGCGGGTTCATGGCCAGACGCATCTTACGAGGTCTGATGAAGCAGAGAAGTACCTTGCTTCCGTTTCGTCGAGTGAGAAATTTCAAGGTGTTCCCGTCACGACGCATGTCCACGAGACCGGAGTCAGGGATGTATCGCAAAGTATTTCGGATCATTCCGAAGAGTTGAGTGCCGATCTCATCGTAATGTGTACGCATGGAAGCAGCGGGCTGAGGAACCTTTTCGTCGGGTCGATAGCCCAGCAAGTGATATCGTTGAGCAGCACTCCGGTCATGCTGGTAAATCCGTCGATGAGGAAGTCGGGGCGTATATTCAACTTCGAGAATTTTCTCATACCGCTTGACGGCGATCCGGATCATGAACACGCGTTAAGATTTGCATCGGGCCTGGCCTCGGTCTGCAAGGCGAAGATCCGGCTTCTTGTCGCGGTCCCTCGCTTCGGGACGATGTCCGGCGAGCTAACCGTAGTGAACCGCTATCTGCCGGGAACGACTTCACGTCTGATGGACATGCTTGTGCCCGAGGCAAAAGAATATTTGACAGGCGTACGGTCGAAACTGGGAAACTCGGGTCTCAACGTTTCAGCGGGCATTTCAAGAAGTAATCCGTCGACAGCCATCATGAAGACGGCGAAGAGCGCAAAATCAGATTTGATTGTCCTGGCGACGCACGGCAAGAGCGGAGCGAAGCCGTTCTGGGAAGGAAGCGTCACGCCGCAGGTGATCAGGGCGGCAAAGGTGCCGGTCCTGATGGTGCCTGTAAGGGAGTAGTCTGGGGTTACTGGTACAGCCGCGAAGGAATCATTACGAATTCTACGGGAGTAGTGGACCGCTTTTGCGCCGGTGAAGTTCGGCGACAGGAAAGTGTTGCCGGTCTCGGGATTGACGGGATGGCCTTCTTGACGAAATTTCAAGCTCATTTAGGCGTGGACCGAAATCGGCGCAGGAAACCCAGCCAACGAAGCAAGCGAAAAATCCTTTTGGTGCCTAAGAATGTGGGAGGACAACCAAATCATTCGGGACGGAGATCCATCGGGTCCGGAATGAGAACGATGGGGTTGTAATGGAGAACGGTATTGTCTGCTGCGCGATGTGCCGGTAAAAGTTTGGGAACGATCGGGACAGTGATTAGGTCGATCGGGTTGCGTACGAAATTGACCGGCCCGCGAAGAGAATGGTTCGCATGTCATTGAAGGCCTTTCATGTCGGGGAGCAGTGTGTTCGCAACGGAAGGAGAGTCGCCGGGATAAGGACGCGAGTGTTGAGACGGGTAGCTACTTGGTTTGCTGAACGGACAGGGAATCGAATGCATCGATTCTCGAGGGGCGCAAAGCTACTTCAAAAGAACCATCTTCCTGGTCTCAACGTAACTTCCCGCGTTCAGCCGGTAGAAGTAAATTCCGCTTGCAAGCCCTCGCGCGTTGAGGTTGGCGAAATGATTCCCCGCCGTCTCGAAGCCATCCGCCAGGATTGCGACAATCTCTCCCAGTACATTGTAAACTTTTAGAGTCACGACACCGCTTGCCGGGAGGGCATACTCGATTGTGGTAGATGGGTTAAAGGGATTCGGATAGTTCTGCGACAGACGATAGTCCGTCGGGTTCTCGCGCCGCGCGTCAATCCCGACCAGTTTGCCGTATTCCACCCCATTGATGCGCGCATACAAGAGGGTATCATTCCAGGAGAGCTCCGCCATATCATTGGCAGAGTATGAACCTTCCAAGTATCCAATGCCCGATGCATAGGACAAATTATAATCGCCTCCGGCTTCCACTGTCAAAGTCCAAATCGAGAAGTCCTTTACACTACGCAAGGCCCCTCCAGGGATAGATGAAGTATCCTCCTGGAGACAATCGAACTCTACGTAACGGTATCCGCTAGGTCCTGGCGTCCCATAAAATTGGTCTCCGGGAGAAGCGGACAAGCTGTCGTACAACACATCGATACTGTCCCCATATCCAAGAACACACGCGTTGGAAGTGTCTATTCGGAGATATTCGTCCCAATCATTGCCCGCGTAGTTGTTGAATATCATCGGTAAATACATCTGGGCCATGTTGTGGTTTTGGACTACTGCGTATGTCATACCGTTCTTCATGACCGTGTCTTTGACCACGCTGATTGAGCCGTAGAGAGTCGTATCGAAGTAAGTGGACGAAAATCGGAATAGCTCAACTTTATACTGCCAGAAATCCCCGACCTGCAGTGGGAAATACTCCAACTGCGATTGTTCCTGAGCGTATGCCGCATCTCTCCCCAAAAGTCCCACAGCCACAAAGCAAAGTACCAAGTACCTGATCATGACAACCTCCATCGTTCTTCCCAACTTGAGTCTTTGAGGGCCGTTTTCCCGCCGGGGCCGTCCGCCGCCGCCCTTCCAACTCCTGAAATGAATTTAGAATTTTCTTTTAGAAATTCAATGAGAAAGATGTGCCGAATATTTTACACACGTACATTCAATCCTAATTCTGCACTTAGCAATCATACATGAAGTTTGTTGGCGATGTGTCCCACTTTGGAAAGGGACTTTCGGCCCAGATTTGCTTGCTTCTCTACCAAAATACTTGCCGAGCTTTGTTGCCTGTTCCTTCAAAACCTTGCTTATTTTCGCTCCTGGGGCTATTTTTTTAATATATGCCGAGCAGGAAGCAAGAAACGTCATTGGCGGGAATGGATCAAACTGCGAAACGAAAATCCAGCCATGTGGACCTCGTTTTGAATCAGAAGATCGATTATTTGAAATCCACCGGGCTTGAGAAGTACGAGTTTGTACATAACGCTCTCCCTGAGATCGACTTTTCTGAAATCGACACAAGCGTCCGATTCTTTTCGCACAAGTTCTCCTCGCCGATAATCGTCTCTTCGATGACGGGCGGATACGACCGCGCCGCGAGGATCAATTCGTCCATCGCGGAACTCTGCGTCGAAAGGAATATCGGCATGGGAGTGGGCAGCCAGCGGCAGGCGCTCCAGAATGACGACTACGTCGAGTCGTTCAGGATCGTCAGGAAGATTTCTAAAGACATTTTCGTGATGGGCAACATCGGGGCTGCGCAGGTTGCCGACGGTTTCGCATTGAGAGAAGTACGGAAGATAATCGATATGGTGGCTGCCGACGCGCTGGCCGTACATCTCAATGCGCTCCAGGAACTCATTCAGCCGGAAGGAGACAAAAATTTCCGCGGAGTCTTAAACGGCATCGGTAGACTTGTCGGCGCCGCAAAGATACCTGTCATCGTGAAGGAGACCGGAGCAGGAATCGGTGCCGACGCAGCCAGACGGCTCATCGAAGTCGGCGTCTCCGCTATCGATGTGTCCGGAGCCGGTGGAACCAGTTGGGCCGCGATCGAAACACTGAGGCGGAGCGACAGACGGATCGGCAGGAAATTCTGGGACTGGGGAATACCCACCGCGGATGCGCTGGTCCAGGTGAACGCGCTTCGTTCAAGGAATAAGATAATGCTTATATCCTCCGGCGGCATACGGGACGGCATGGATGTCGCGAAGTCGATCGCGCTGGGCGCAGACTTGTGTGCGGGTGCCCAGCCGTTTCTAAAAGCGCTCGACAGGGGAGGGACGAAAGGGCTGGTAAGGGAATTCGATGCATGGGTCGAGGAACTTAAAGGAGCCATGCTTTTGACAGGTAGCACCAATATCAATCAGCTGAAGAAAGCTAAGATCGTGAAGGTTGACCCTTGAGAAATTTTACGGAGTTGTCAGAAAAATACAGAATAAATATTGAGGAAAGACTCACTGAGTCTCTTCAGCTTCTGGGCGGTTCTCCGTTGCGGGAGAGCATTGGTTATGTATTCTCGATGGGTGGGAAAAGAGTGCGTCCTCTTTTGACAATTTTCGCGGCGGAAGCTGTCGGCGAATCAAACAAGGACGTGATTAACGGCGCGGTTGCGATAGAGATACTCCATAATTTCACGCTCGTCCACGACGACATCATGGACAACGCCGATACCCGTCGGGGAAAAACCACCGTGCACATAAAGAGCGGCGTCAATACGGCGATACTGGTCGGCGACCAGATGATGGCGCTGGCTTACGATTGTCTCGAGAAATGCAGCGGAGACCACCTTCGAGAGGCGCTCCGCATTTTCAACGAGGGCGTCAAGGAAGTCTGCGATGGACAGGCGCTCGATGAGAGTCTGAGCAAATCTGCCGCTTCCAGCATGCCTGGTTACGTTGATATGATCTCGAAGAAGACAGGTGCGCTTCTGATGGCCGCGGGAAAGCTCGGTGCCGTACTGGGCGGAGGTCCGGAGGATGAAGTCGAACTCCTCGGAAGTTTCGGCATGAATATCGGCATAGCGTTTCAAATTCTCGACGACATGCTTGACCTGGAGGGAGATGCCGAACGATTCGGCAAACCGCGTGGTCTGGACATTATGGAGAAAAAGAAGAATTATCTTTATCTGAAGGCGTTGGAGTCTCTCGATGAAACGAAGGTCGGCGTCGTGAAAGCTGCATACCAGAAGATGACGGTAACTGAAACCGAAGTAGCGGCCGTCAGAGACGTTTACAGAAACGGCGGGATAGTAGATTCCGCTCAAAGAGAAGTGTCTGAATACACGGCAAGGGCTCTGGCGAATTTGGAGACCTTTAAGGAATCTGATGGGAAAGACGCGCTTATCGGGCTTGCAAAATCACTCGTACAAAGAAAATTCTGATGGTGAGCGGCGAAATCCGAACTGTGCAGCATCAGGTGCATTTAAAATAATAAGGACAAATGGTCCAACAGGAAGTAGTAGTGAAAAATCGTCTCGGGCTCCACACCCGTCCCGCTGCTTCGCTCGTGAAGCTAGCGGCAAAATTCAAGTCGGAGTTCTATCTTGAGAGGGACGGTTATAGAGTGAACGGGAAAAGTATAATAGGCGTAATGACGCTAGCCGCAGAAGAGGGAGCGAGAATCCTCCTTGAGTTTGAGGGGGAGGACGAACAGGCCGCGCTTGCTGCGTTGGTGGATTTTTTTGACAGAGGATTTGATGAGCTCTGAAGAGAAGGATCGGCTCTCTCCCCGCGAAGAGCTTGTGCTTCACGGGATAGGAGCGTCGCCCGGGATTGCGATAGGGAAAGCGCTCCTCTTGAAGAAGGACGGGATCGTTGTCGAGGAAAAATCTGTCGATGACACTGCGGCAGAATTGGCAAGACTTCAGAAAGCGGTAGAGAGATCTGCGTATGAGGTCGAGAAGATTTATCGTACGGCTGTAGAGAAGATCGGGAATGATCAGGCTAAAATTTTCGAGGCGCAGCTTCTCATGCTCTCCGATCCTGTCTTCTTTGACGCGGTGAAGCGTAAGATCACCAAGACTAAGAAGAATGCAGAATACGTCGTTTCTACGGAGTTTTCGAAGCAGGTCGACCAGCTAAGACACAGCAAAAACGAGATCTTCAGGCAGCGCGCGATGGAAATCGAGGATGCCAAGAACCGTATACTGCGTAATCTGGCCGAAGCAAAGTTGAAGTCGCGGTTCGAGGGAACTCCCATCGTCGTCACAAGCGAGCTGACACCCGCAGACGCCGTCCTCCTCAGCCGCAACTCGGTCCTCGGTTACGTCAGCGATTTCGGCGGGGCGCGCTCGCATGCATCCATTCTCTCCCGCTCCCTTGGAATTCCAGCCGTCGTCGGCCTGAAAGAAGCAACCAGGCATGTCACGGATGGCGTGGGGATTATTCTCGACGGATACCGGGGGATCATAGTGGTCAATCCTGAAGAAAGTACCGTCAAGAAGTTCAGTGAGAGAAAGGCATGGTGCGAGAAGCTTGACAGCGAGTTGATGTCGGAGGCCGCCGAGCCCGCCCTCACGACTGACGGCAGACGAGTCGCTGTCGAGGCAAATATCGAACTGCTTGAGGAGCTTCCCCTTTTGAAGACTCATGGTGCCGACGGCATCGGGCTATTCAGGACGGAGCCGATTATAATAGATTTCGCTTCCATTCCTGATGAGGTGGAGCAGGCCGATATTTTCCGCAAGGCTGTGGAAGAGGCGAAACCGAACGCCGTCGTCTTCAGGACATTCGACATTGGTGGGGACAAGATCTTCATCGAAGGCCACGCGGAGCAAAACCCTTTTCTCGGCTGGCGCGGCATCAGGATGATGCTCGATCGGCCCGAGCTGCTCAGGGATCAGTTCAGAGCCATCCTGCGGGCGAGCGCGTTCGGAAAATGTAAGATCATGTACCCGATGGTCGCCACTGTAGAGGAGGTGGTCCGCGCGAACGCTATCCTCGAGGAAGCGAAGAAGTCTCTCGAGAAAGAAGGCGTGGAGTACGACAGGAAGATAGAAGTCGGCGTGATGATAGAGATTCCTTCCGCTGCTCTGATGAGTAAGGAGATCGCGAAGCACGTCGCGTTCCTCAGCATAGGGACAAACGACCTGACACAATACCTTCTTGCCGTCGACAGGACAAACGAGCTGGTTGCAAACATGTTCGAAGAGTTCCATCCTTCGGTGCTGAGGACCCTGAAATTGATTATCGACGCGGGCCACGAAGCGGGCATCAAAGTCGCGATGTGCGGTGAAATGGCGGGTAATCCACTGGCGACGGTAATGCTGCTGGGAATGGGTCTCGACGAATTCAGCGCGGTGAGTTCGATGCTGCCGGTGTTGAAAAAGATAATCCGTTCAACCAACTATAAGAATGCCAGGAAGTTCACGAGGCAGCTTCTGAAGATGGATTCCGCAGAAGATATCAAGAGTACGCTGACGGAGTATCTCAGGACGCGGTTCGAACGGATCTATTATACTACTATCAGCAAAGAAAATTCGGATTAGGCTTGCGGGGCCTGGTGCGATTTGTTGTGGAGTACTGACAAGGAGGAACACCAGGACTTTTCTGCACCGGTGAAACGTCTCGCGTTCTGCCCTCCTGCTTCGGTCAATAGACGACCCTGTTTGAATTGATACCTATCGCCAGTAAATTCTGTTACAGCCCTTTGTAAGATTAGAGTGCCGGGCCGGCGAAGCTCGCAACCTTGTGATGCCAGGGTTTGAGATTACTTTCGACAGAAAAGGTGATGGAACAGAAACGTACACTCCACGATGTGCCGCTCTTCGCTAAACTCTCACCGACGGAGATGAAACTTATCACCGGGATCTCGAAGAACAAGCGATTCAGAAAGGACCAGATCGTTTTTCTCGAGGGGGAACCCTTCAAGGGGTTTTATGTCCTTCTTTCCGGACGCGTCAAGATGTACAGGCTGAAGGGGAACGGGGAGGAAACTGTGTTGGGCAGCTTCGAGCCTTACAGGAGTTTCGGGGAATCACATCTGTTCACCGGTTCCAGGTTCTACTCGTCATGCGTTCAGGCTGTTGAGGAGTCTACTGTTCTATTTGTGCCGAGCGAGGAATTCGCATCACTCCTTACCAGAAACCCTGCGCTTGCAGTAAGGATCGCGGAAGCTTCGGCGCTGAAGCTGATGGAACTCAACCGGAAACTCCAGCTTCTCGATTCTGGTGTCGACATTCGTGTTGCGAAATATCTCCTCAATGAAATCCAGCTCAACAATTCCATAAGGATGCCCGAACCTTACTTCAATCTTCTCATACACAAAAAGGATCTGGCGGCACATCTCGGCATTGCCAGCGAAACGCTTTCGCGTACTCTCAGAAAATTCAAAGAGGAAAGGATTATTCGCGAAGTTGCAAGAAAGATATTTGTCACGAACGTTAGAAAACTCAAGGGGGTTGCTGGCGAGTGAGTCATATTGTCTTGCCGACCCGAAATCGTTACGGGAAAATCGCGTTTCGACGAGGGGTAATTCCATCTCCCCATTATGTCGTCGCAAGATTGGTTTTAGTCCGATGTTATGTAGGTCCAATTAGCGAAGAATAGTTGGCGACTCTTGTCGGTTGAGCGCGGATTATCCAAAGATCGAAGTCTGGAATTGAGACTTTGCGGCTGCTTTCGGGGTTAATTATTTCGTCCTAAAAAGTCCGATTTGTGGCGAAAGATGGACAGGGGGTAATAATGGGACAGCAATTCTGCCGGATCAAAGCCTCCGGCTCTTAAATCGTCGTCCAAATTAATCAGTGTCATGGCACGGCCTTTGCAAAAAATAGTCGGCTAGCGAAGATCATGTTTTGCATGCGGTGTAACTGGAATCCAAGTTTACTCGCTTCACATTCATCTCTTCCACACTTCAGCCCTTAGGCGATTACTATCTGGAATTCAATTCTTCCCGGAGGAACGATGACTATATTTCAGTAGATTTCATGAAGGCGGAAAGGCCTTCCGATGATAAACGCTGGAGGCTTGTCGACGCGACAATGCGAAGACACGGCCACGAACCAAACTGTCTCATAGAAGCTCTTCATACGGTTCAGGAATCGTTCGGCTATCTCGAAAAAGACGCGCTGAGATATGTCGCTTTGTCATTGCGTGTTCCTTTGAGCAAGGTGTACGGCGTCGCTACTTTCTATCACTTTTTTTCGATGAAGCCCCAGGGCAAACACACTTGCGTGGTTTGTATGGGTACCGCGTGTTACATCAAAGGGGCGCAGAACTTGCTCGACTCCGTCAGAAGCAGAATGGTTGTTGAACCGGGCGATACCACTTCAGACGGTCAGCTCTCTCTTCTTACTGCCAGATGTGTCGGATCGTGCGGGCTTGCGCCCGCTGTCGTGATCGACAATAAAGTTCTTGGGAACGTGACGGAGTCCAGGCTCTCCGAGACTCTGGGGAGGTCGGTGGAGCATGAGCTCTGAAGGAAGTGTTGAAGGCGCGGCAGATCCCGGGGGGGATGGCAAAACTCATTCTCTGAACGTGTGTGTCGCGGCGGGCTGCCTTTCATCAGGCAGCGAGAAGGTCAAGGTAGCGCTCGAAGACGCGGTGAAGTCGCACGGATTGGAGCATGAGTGCAAGGTCAAGGGAGTCGGATGTCTCGGGTTATGCTCGAAGGGGCCGCTTGTCTCTGTCGAGAAGGAGAACGTAGTATACCAGGATGTTGAGCCTGGCGACGCTGCTGAGATAGTGGAAAGTCTGGGTAAAGAAGCGGTGACGAGGTTGAAGTGCGACATGGAGTCGCCGTTCTTCACGCGCCAGACGAAAATTGTCCTCGAAAACTGTGGCATCATAGATCCTGAGCGAATAGAGGATTACCTGGCCGCCGACGGTTATGAAGCGCTGTCGAAGGCTCTTACGCAGTTAACCCCTCACGATGTTGTCGATCAAATTTCGAAGAGTGGACTGCGCGGAAGAGGCGGAGCCGGTTACCCGACCGGTCTGAAGTGGAGCACGATAGCGAAGTCCGTTCCGGATTCGACGGGAAGAAAGTTCGTCATTTGCAATGCCGACGAAGGCGACCCGGGCGCGTTCATGGACAGGAGTGTCCTGGAAAGCGACCCGTTCAGGGTTCTCGAAGGAATGGCAATTGCGGGCTACGCTACCGGTGCCAGCCAGGGTTACATTTACGTGCGAGCGGAGTATCCTCTCGCGGTAAAGCGGCTCAGGACCGCAATCAGGCAGGCCGAGAAAAGCGGTTACCTGGGCGCAAACATTTTAGATACGACGTTCAGCTTTCGCATCGATATCCGGCTCGGTGCAGGCGCATTTGTTTGCGGCGAAGAGACTGCGCTGATCGCGTCGATCGAGGGAAAGCGAGGGACTCCGCGTCCTAGGCCTCCCTATCCCGCCGAACACGGCCTTTGGGGAGCTCCTACACTCATCAACAACGTGGAGACCTACGCTAACGTGCCCGCGATCATTAGGCACGGCGGCGAATGGTTTGCATCGCGGGGGACGGAGAAGAGTAAGGGGACGAAGGTCTTCGCGCTCGCGGGAAGGGTGCGGAACACCGGGCTTATCGAAGTCCCGATCGGCATTACTCTTCGCGAAGTGGTTTTCGACATTGGTGGCGGCGTGCCGGATGGAAAGAAGTTCAAGGCTGTCCAAACCGGCGGACCTTCCGGAGGCTGCATCCCGGCTGAGCATCTCGACATGCCGGTGGATTACGAAACCCTTTCGCGGGTCGGGTCCATGATGGGATCGGGAGGGATGATCGTTGCCGACGAGACCTCGTGCATGGTCGACGTCGCCAAGTTTTTCATGGAATTTTGCATGAGTGAGTCCTGCGGGAAGTGCATCCCGTGCCGTGTAGGCACGGCCCAAATGTACGACCTGCTGTGCAAGATAACGAGCGGCCAGGCATCGATGCAGGACCTCGATCTTCTGATTGAATTGTGCGACATGGTGAAAAGCACCAGCCTGTGTGGGCTCGGTCAATCCGCTCCTAATCCAGTATTGAGCACTCTCCGCTATTTCAGGAGCGAGTACGAAGAACACATACTGAACAAGCGCTGCCCGGCCGGTGTCTGTAAAATGTCAAACGAGGTGGTGCATAATGGCTAAACAGGTTCAAGTCAAGACTCTCAAGATAAACGGCGTCGATGTAGGCGGAAGGGGAGACCAGACGATACTGCAAGTTGCGAGGGAACACGATATCGAGATGCCGACACTGTGCCATATCGAAGGGCTGTCCGATGTCGGTGCATGTCGTCTATGCCTGGTGGAGGTGAAAGGGATTAACAAACTCATTCCCTCATGTACGACGCTCGTCGAGGAAGGGATGGAAGTTACGACAAATTCCGAGCGTCTTGCGAAATACAGGAAGATGGTACTGGAGCTTCTCTTCGCGGAGCGCAACCATATCTGTTCCGTATGCGTGAGCAACGGGCATTGCGATCTCCAGGACCTTGCAAGGCTCTTAGGAGTCACCCATGTAAGGTATCCTTATCGTTACCCGAGGCTTTCGGTCGACGCATCCCACCAACGGTTCGTCCTTGACCAGAACCGATGCATTCTCTGTACCCGGTGCGTCAGGGTATGCGACGAAATTGAAGGCGCTCATACCTGGGATGTCATGGGCAGAGGAATAGAGGCAAAGGTAATCACCGACCTCAACCAGCCGTGGGGCTCTTCGGAGACTTGTACGAGCTGCGGGAAATGCGTCCAGGTATGTCCTACCGGAGCGCTATCTGAGAAAGGTAAGTCGGTAGCCGAAATGTCCAAGAGGCGTCAGTTCCTTCCATATCTGACCACGATGAGAGAGGAGCGGGAATGAAGAACGTGCGGGGAGTCAACGAATTATGAAGAAGATAAAATTTGCCACTGTCTGGCTTGACGGCTGTTCGGGTTGTCATATGTCGTTTCTCGATATCGACGAAAAGCTCCTTGACCTTGCAGGGAAAATAGACGTCGTATATAGTCCGCTCGTAGACAATAAGACTTTCCCTGGCGATGTCGATCTGACACTTGTCGAGGGAGCAGTTTCGAGCGATGAAGACCTGGAAAAGATCCGCAGTATTCGCACTAGGACTAAGCTCCTTGTCGCGCTCGGAGATTGCGCGGTTACAGGGAACATTCCGTCGATGCGAAATCAGTTCGGTATGAACGCGGTACTCCGAAGGGCGTATGTTGAGAACAAGACTATAGGCGGAAAAATCCCGAACGTGAATCTCCCGACTCTTCTGCCGGAAGTAAGGCCTGTACACGAGCTTGTAAGAGTCGATCATTTTCTTCCCGGCTGTCCTCCTCCGGCTGAAGTCATCGAGTATTTGATAGATGAACTTCTCGCCGGCCGAACTCCCGATCCGGAGCGCCGGACTCGGTTCGGACTTTAATGATAATCGTTGTTCAGAGGAATATCGTATGTCCAAACAGATAATCATAGATCCCGTTACCAGAATTGAGGGGCACGGGAAGATTACAATTCAGCTTGATGAAGACGGTTCAGTGAAGGACGCCTTCTTTCACGTCACTCAGATAAGAGGGTTCGAGAAATTCTGCGAGGGGAGGCCTTTCTATGAAATGCCTTCCTTGATGGCGAGGATCTGCGGGATATGCCCGGTGAGCCATCTCATCGCTTCGGCGAAGGCTTGCGACGCTATTCTGGGTGTCGTAATTCCTCCTGCTGCTGAAAAGCTGCGCCGCATCATGAACCTCGCGCAGATAATAGAGTCGCACGCGCTCAGTTTCTTCTACCTCGCTTCGCCGGATTTGCTTCTCGGAATGGATTCTGACCCCGCGTCAAGGAACATTTTCGGAGTATTAAAAAATAATCCAACCCTGGCAAGGGACGGTGTCCGGATGAGGCAGATGGGCCAGCAGGTTGTCGAGTGGCTCGGCGGCAAACGGATTCATCCGTCATGGATTGTCCCGGGCGGTGTCAACGAGCCGCTCACAGTCGAAAAGCGAGACCAGATTTTGTCGGCAGTTCCGGAGGGACTTTTCATTGTCGAGCGCACACTCGAGTGGTTCCGCGGGATACTCGGGAAGTTCGGCAGGGAAATCCAGGAGTTCGCCAACTTCCCCACACTGTATGTCGGACTCGTCGATTCTGACGGCGGGCTGGAGCATTACGACGGAAAGATCAGGGTAATGGACGCAAGCGGAAACATAATTTCCGACATGCTGGAACCCGGGAGTTATGATGATTATATCGGTGAAGCCGTTGAACCCTTCAGCTTCCTGAAATTCCCCTACTACAAGCCGATGGGTTACGAGGATGGGATATATCGCGTAGGTCCGCTCGCGCGCCTTAATATCGTGAACCGCTGCGGCACGAAGCGGGCCGACGAAATGCTTCAGGAGTATAAAGAACTCGGACGCGAGGTGGTACAGAGTTCGTTTCATTACCACTTCGCAAGGCTGATTGAAATAGTGTTCGCGTTCGAAAAAATCAAGGAACTCCTCGGGGAAGACGACATTCTCGATACGCGCGTCAGGGCTCATGCCGAACCTAACAACCTGGAAGGGATAGGTGTATCGGAAGCCCCCCGGGGAACGCTTATACATCATTACAAGGTCGATGGCAACGGACTGGTTACGTGGGCGAACCTGATAATCGCCACGGGTCACAATAATCTCGCGATGAACCGCGGAGTTCTCCAGGTCGCCAGAGCCTTCGTGCATGGAAAACAAATGACTGACGGTATGCTCAATCGTGTCGAGGCGGTGATTCGCGCTTATGACCCATGTCTAAGCTGCTCAACGCACGCGGTCGGACAGATGCCGCTCAGGATTCAGCTCCGCTCGAGTGCGGGAGAAATTGTCGATGAGGTGGTAAGATAAAATGCATGACATCGTAGTTATCGGATGCGGCAACCCATTGCGAGGCGACGACGGCGCCGGATGGTACGCCGTGGATGAGATCGAGAAAAATTCCGACATAGATAAAATCAGGTTTCTTAAATGCAGGGAGCTGGGGCCGGAACTGTCTGAAAGTCTCAGCCGTTCCAGGCACGCTCTGTTCATCGATGTGTCGGTCAAGGAGGAAGGTGGCGTGGTGAGAGAGGAAAAATTGCTGCCATCCCCACCAGTGACCGCGGTCGACGCTCACAGCCTCGAACCGGAGTCGCTTCTTTCATTGTCGGAAGCGCTCTACGGCCACGTGCCCGGTTCGATACTTCTTTCAGTCCCAGGCAAATCATTCGGATACGAAGAGAGGATATCAGATGACCTTGCGGGTCCTCTGAAGAAACTCGTTGAAAGGGCTCGCTCCATACTCGATGAATGGATAATCGAGACTGACAGGGAACGGTTAATTTCTAACGTCGCTGACTGAAGCAGAGGGAATCCGTATTCTTTCCATGTTCTCCATGTGCATTGACGTGCGTGGGTAAAGAGGCATCAGGAGGAAAAGGCAGATGGCAACATCTCTTCGGCTGCTTAATTTTCTTGTCCCGCTTTTAGAATGGCACTTCTTCGTCGGGCTCGGCGGCAGCGGCTGGCGGACCCATTTGGAATTTGGCGAAATCTTCGAACCTCGCATACTGCTTCACGAATGTAAGCTTAACGTCCCCCGTCGGGCCATTCCTCTGTTTGCTTATCATTACCTCGGCCACGCCCGCCGTCGATTCGCCATCCGGATAGCTCTCAATCCCGTACAACTCCGGCCTGTGTATGAAAATGACGACGTCCGCATCCTGCTCCAGAGCGCCCGACTCGCGCAGATCGGAAAGGATAGGGCGCTTGTCGTTGCGTTCCTCGACCGAACGCCGCAACTGAGAAAGTGCAATCACCGGGATGTCGAGTTCTTTCGCAAGTATCTTCAGGCTTCTGGAGATCATCGAAATTTCACGCTCACGGCTCTCTGCTCTTGCAGGACCCTGCATGAGTTGCAGGTAGTCGACCATAATCAGTCCCAGGTCGTGCTCGCTCTTGAGCCTCCTTGCTCTGGCTCTCAGCTCGAGGACGGACAGCGCTGGGGTATCGTCGATGAATATGGGTGCCGGAGCCAGTTTGTGGATGCGAGTCGAAATCTGTGCCCACTTCTCTTCGGGGAGCGTGCCGGTGCGGAGAGCATGGGCATCGACGCGTGCCTCGGCGGCGAGCAGGCGAATAAGGAGCTGCTGCTGCGACATTTCGAGGCTGTAAACGGCTGTCGGAACTCCGTACTTCACGGCAGCATTTCTCGCCAGTGAAAGGGCGAAAGCGGTCTTTCCCACGCTTGGTCTGGCGGCGATAATAATGAGATCCGATTTCTGGAGTCCGCCCGTCATCCCATCGAGGTCGCTAAATCCCGTCGGAACGCCGGTGACGCCTCCTTTGGAGCCGTGGATCCTTTCGAGCACCTCCATCGTCTTTACGAGAGCCTGCTGCAGGGGAACCACGGACTTCTTAAGGCGCGCTTCGGAAACTTTGAAAATATCGCGTTCGATCTCGTCTATCAGCCCGAACGCGTCTTCCCGGTTATCGAAACACTTCTGGACGTTCTGGGACATCGTTGTTATCAGTGTCCGGAGCATGTGTTTCTCCGCGACAATCTGAGCGTGTGCCTCGACGTTTGCGGAGGACACCACCGAAGAGACAAGTTCGTTGAGGTAAGCAGAACCTCCGATGTTATCGAGGTGGCCGGTTCTCCTGAGCTCTTCGCGAATAGTAATAACGTCTATCTCGACGTTGCGTGTATAGAGTTCGAGCATCGCGGCGAATATCTTCTCGTTCGCCATAGAATAAAAATAGTCCGGCTGGAGGAGTTCTATAGCGGGCGACACCGCGTGCTTATCCAAAAGCATCGCGCCAAGGACGGCTTTTTCCGCCTCGACATCCTGGGGAGGAATCCGCCCGCCGGACGCACTCTCCGGTACGAAGTCCCTCAAATTCTTTTGTTCAAAATCGGTGGCCATCTAGCATTCTTCAATTCTCAATGTTCAATTTTCAATTAAGCTTGCCCCGGCTTCCGCAAATCTAAAATTCAAAATTTAAAGTCCGTCAGAGCTCGTCGTACATCTTTCTCATCTTCTGCACATCCTCCCATGCCGGCCTTTTCCAGTTGGGATTGCGAAGGAGTGCGGCGGGATGGAAAGTCACCAGGACCTTGATACCTTGGTATTCGTAAGTGTTCTTGCGCAGCTCGGTGAGAGTTGCGTTGGTCTTCAGCAATGTCTGCCCGGCGATCCGCCCAAGACATAATATTATCTTCGGCTTAATGATCTCCAGCTGTTTCTTCAGGTACGGCTCGCACGCCTCTGCTTCTTCCGGCAGCGGGTCGCGATTGTTAGGCGGCCTGCATTTGAGGATATTGCAAATGTAGACGTCTTCCCGTTTCAGTTGAACTGCCGCGAGTATTTTGTTCAAGAGTTGCCCGGCGCGGCCGACGAACGGCTCGCCTTGCTCGTCTTCGTCGGCGCCGGGCGCTTCTCCTATCAGAACCAGTTTTGAGTTCAGGTTGCCAACGCCGAAAACAAACTTCCTGCGCGTCGCCCCGAGATTGCATTTCATACAACTGGATATTGCCGAATCGAGCTTCTGAAGCGAGTCGCTCTCGCTCCAGTTGGGATCGATTTTCCATTCCTCTTTTGTAACCGCTTTCTCGAAAAGATACTTCTCTTCAGATATTCTGATCGTCTTTGACTTCAATCTTTCACCGCTGATTGAGATATTACTCGCAACTTCATCGTTTGTACCGGCAAGGGAAGCGGAAATCGGAGGAATCGACTGGGGCTCGACATTTTCCGGAAGGAAAAATTCATCGCCGAAAATCTCTGCCTGCTGTTTAAGGAATTGTTCGACATCTTTGAGAGTGTTCTCAATCGGGTTTTCGTTCTCCATGCGTGTAGAAATTTATCCGCAGGCGCCTTCAAAATCAAACGGATCATCCTCGAGTGCGGAACGGTCGGCGGGATGGATGATGTCAAGGGGGGATATCCTGCCGGATGTGAATTCCTCCGCGCTACAACCGGTTAACCTTTCAGCGTTCCCGATGGCATAATAGACCTTCGCATCCGTGTCGAACTGAAATATGAAATATAAGGCCGTCGCTTGCCGACACAATCGGAGTTTGCCTTTCGATCTTCCGAGTGATGCCCAGGATTATGCGATCGAAGTTGCCGACCGCTGCACACGCGCTTGTCTTGGAAAGCAAATTTAAAATGCCTCCCAAGACCGTCTTCTTGATCGGTGATGAAGCTGCTCTCTGTCTTGTGGAAGAAAAAAATTGGGGAAGATCAGACGGTCCGGGAGAAGATCGGCTTCTCTTTCATCATCTTCTCGATGTACGCATCGAAGGCCATCGCTATGTTTCTGATGACAAGTCTCCCCATTCCTTTCACAATGATCTTATCGCGGCTCAGCTCCAGGAGGTCGTCCTGAACGAACTCCTCGAATTTCGGAAAGGCCGAGGCAAAGTATTCATCGAAGTTTATGCCGAATTTCTTTTCGACTTCACGCTTGTCCAGTTCCATATCGCACATGAGCCGCATTATGACGTGCTGTCTAACTATGTCGTCTTCGGTCATCTTATATCCGAGCACCGTAGGGAACCGTTTCTCGTCGATCGCGTTATAGTAGTCTTTCAGCGACTTGTAATTCTGTGCGTAGACGTGGTGGAACTGGCTGATCCCGGAGTTGCCGAATGCGTAAAGGTCCGCACCGGAATGAGTCGAATAACCCTGAAAGTTTCTGTAGAGTGTTTTCCGCTGCTGCGCTATCGCGAGCTCGTCGTCCGGTTTAGCGAAGTGGTCCATCCCTATGTAGACATATCCAGAAGAAGCGAGTAGCTCGATCGTCATTTTCAGTATTTCGAGTTTTATCTCAGGTGACGGCAAAGCTTCCTTGTCGATGAGCTTCTGGTGCGACTTGAGCCAGGGAACGTGCGCGAAATTGAATACCGCTATGCGTTCGGGAGAAATGTCGATTATCTTCTTGAGACTCTCCTCGAACGATTTCAGAGTCTGGTACGGAAGACCGTAAATCATGTCGAGGTTGATGCTCCCGAATTCGAGCTTGCGGCTCCACTCGACCGCGTCCCGCGTGATCTTTTCGGGCTGGACTCTGTTCACTGCCTCCTGAACTTTCGGCTCGAAATCCTGGACGCCCATGCTGATCCTGTTAAACCCCGATTCGCGGAAAGCCCGCATGTGCTCGAACGTCAGCCCGCGCGGGTCGATCTCCACGCTCGCTTCGATGTCCGGCGAGAATGTGAAGTGCTTTTTGATAGCATCGGCGAGCATCTTGATTTCCTCGGGCGTCAGGTAAGACGGGGTGCCGCCTCCCCAATGAAGCTGTCCGATTTTCCGGTTCTTGTTAAAGTAAGGAGCAGACAGCTCCATCTCCTTTTTTAGATACGTGAGATATTCCGCGATTCGTTCACGGCTATGAGTGATAAGCATGTTGCAGCCGCAGAAATAGCAGAGCGTGTCGCAAAACGGGATGTGATAATAAAGTGAGATCTCCGCCAGGGAATCGGGCCTGTTGTTGTCTCTCAGGGCCTGGAGGAAATCGTCGGCAGTGAAGCTGGAGCTGAAGGCGGGGGCGGGCGGGTAACTGGTGTATCGAGGTCCGGGTCTGTCGTACTTCTTGATAAGCTTTATGTCTATGTTATCAATCGTGCTCATTTTCGTCCTTCCGTGTAAATTCCCGGGTATAATCATTGTTTCGTGCCGCCGGAAATACTTCAGCCTGTTATCAATAGCCCCGGCGAATTTAGGTCTCGAAAAATTTAACCCTTGCGTCCGGCAAGTTCAAGTTCAAGGTGAATGCGGGGTAGGCGTCTTGCTCGTTATGAACGGAGAAGAAAGATTGGTACGCCGATGACAGGAAAATGAACCTGGAAGGAGACTGACATGCTTGTGATCGATTCTTATCTGCGAGAATCCGTTCTCCTTTCGTGTCTCCTGTAAGAAACAAAATCGGAACAGGCCGCAACCGATTTTTCATTTAGTATGATTTTCAATATCTTAATGATGTATTCGAAGTTCTTCAGGCGTTCGGGCGTAATACCCGCAGAGAGCGGAGAGAATTATGTATTTCCATCACGCGAAGATATTGATAACGGGCAGCATCATGATGATGATGGCGATGTATCTGATCATCGGCTCGATGTGGATAATCTTCGGTATCGCGTTTGAATCGGCGGCTTCGGTAACCGTACCGTCGTATGGAGTTGTCATCACATCGGCATCTATCGTGTGGTCGGCCATTAGCCTGACGATATCTGTTTATTTTATCCATCAAGTACGTTCGATAATAAGAAAAGCCAGGCATGAGGCAAAAGCTTGAGAAAATAAGAGCAAGGTACGAGGAACTGACGAACCTTCTCTCCGATCCGTCAATCATTTCCAACCAGGAAAAGTACAGGGAACTCAGCAAGGAACACAGCGAATTGAGCGTCATCGTTAGGAATTATGACGAGCTTCTGGCGCTCGAGAGAAATCTTGCCGAAACGCGGGAGATCGCCGATGCGACGGATGACCAGGAGCTTCGACTGCTCGCGAAACAGGAAGCGGTTGAACTTCAGGGAAAAATTGACAGGAAGGAAGAAGAAGTAAAGACGCTTCTTATTCCCAAGGATCCCGCGGACGGCAAGGACGTCATTCTTGAAATCAGGTCGGGCACCGGCGGCGAAGAGGCGGCCCTATTCGCAGCTGACCTCTACCGCATGTACATGAGATTCGCGGACAGGCGCGGGTGGCAAGTCGAGATGCTCGATTTCAACGAGACTGGAATCGGGGGATTCAAGGAAATTGTGCTCGGCATAGCGGGCAAGAACGTATACAGCAATCTCAAGTATGAGAGCGGTGTTCACCGGGTTCAGAGAGTGCCGGTTACCGAGTCGGGCGGAAGGATCCATACTTCGGCGGCGAGCGTCGTGGTACTCCCGGAGGTCGAAGACGTAGAAGTCCAGATCAATCCCGACGACCTGAGGATCGACGTCTACCGGGCGGGCGGGCACGGCGGTCAGAACGTAAATAAAGTAGAGACTGCGATAAGGATTACTCATAACCCGACCGGTATCGTGGTACAATGTCAAGATGAGCGAAGCCAGTTCAAGAACAAACAGAAGGCGATGAAGATCCTCCGCGCCCGGCTTTACGACGTCATGATGCAAGAGAGGGACTCTGAGATCGCGGCAAAGAGGAAAACGATGGTCGGGAGCGGCGACCGGAGCGATAAGATCCGCACGTACAATTTCCCGCAGAACAGGGTCACCGACCACAGGATCAACTTTACGATATACGATCTCCATGCTGTCCTTGACGGAGGGCTCGATGAGTTGCTCGAACAGCTGAAACTGGCGGAGCGTGGAGCGCAACTGGAGGCGCCACAGAAGTGACCCAATCTTCGGGCAGGGTGAAGCTTTTCGGGGCTGCAGGGGCGGTGGGGTTATTCCTCGGCGTGGCGTTCGGGGCGTTTGCTGCTCACGGCCTTCGCGGGCGTGTGTCTCAGGATATGCTCGACGTGTTCGAGACGGGTGTGAGGTATCAAATGTATCACTCCCTGGCTATTGAAAGGCGATAGCCTGAAAATAAACTATCCGAAATCATCGGCCAAGAACGCCAAACTGAAGAATGATTCTTCCCGGGTGTGGATACCGACAATGGTAACCGGTCTCAACATAAGCCAGATCGCGTTCAGCAACTGGACTCAGCGGGGATCTAATGCATTTACGTGGACGGTCACCGGCAAGGTCGGGCTCGATTATAAATCTGATGGCTGGTTGCTCCGTAACCGCGCGAAGGCCGCATACGGGAGGACCAAGCTCGGAGGGCAAGGATATATAACGAACGATAACGAACTCTTTTTAGAAAACGTGCTGTCGTACAGCGCCGGATGGGCGACCGATCCATTTTTCAGCAATACAGTGATCACGACATTGACAAAAGGATACAACTATAATTCCGGCACTCCTATTCTGATTGCCGACTTCTTCGATCCAGGTTATGTCATACAGAGCTTGGGGTTTAGCTACGGAAAGTTGAAATTCGTCGCGACTCGTCTCTGGCTTGCGCCGCAGGAGGTCTTCGCGAATAAGCACCGGGAGTATACGGACAATCCGAAAACCCCTGACAAGGTCGAGGCGTTCAAGCTTGAGACGGGGTTCGAATCGGTAAGTCAGACGAAAGTCCATGTTGCCGACAATATCCTGTTGACATCGGGTGTGAGACTTTTCACAAGATTTGAAAACCTTACGGTCTGGGATGTCAGATGGGACAATGTCATCGCGGCGAAGGTCAATTCTTTCATAAATGTGAATTTCAATTATCAGCTGGTGTATCAAAAAGACCAGTCGAGGACAACCCAAATGAAAGAGGGGCTGCAGCTTGGAGTAGTTTACACGGTATTGTAATGAGGAAGATGGACCGCGGCGTAGAAAAAAGTTTTTGATTTTTTGCCGTACGGCGGATATATTTCAAGGCAATTCGAGTTTAGATTCCTCGGTAGCTCAATTGGCAGAGCAATCGGCTGTTAACCGATGGGTTGCAGGTTCGAGTCCTGCCCGAGGAGCACGTCGGCCAGAGGTGGAATCAGGCCTCTTGTGATGACCGTCTTGTAAACACTTCCTACTTCTCCTAACATTGCAACTTCTTCATCCTACTGTACCCATCACCTCTTGTGCCGCTATATTACCACTTTTCGGCCGCGTCTCTAGAATGTATGGTGCAAACTTTGAAAATTATTGATATTATCTTTACCATGGAATCAAGGAGAGAAAAAGAGATTGAGTAGTTCGATTATAGGAAATAAATCCGGCCTGACGGTGAAAAGACGATCCTGGCATGTGATCTACGTGAAGGCGAGGCATGAGAAGGCGGTACAGGTCGACCTGACTGTCAGAAAGATTGAATCATATCTTCCCCTCACAAAAGAGGTGCACCAGTGGAGCGACAGGAAGAAATGGGTTGAAGTCCCGCTGTTCTCTTCCTATGTCTTCGTCAACGTATACCCGGAAGAGTTCAACAGGGTCTACCTGACCCCCGGGTTTGTCAAGTTCGTATCGACAAACGGTAAGCCGAGCGTAATCCCGGACCGGCAGATCGAGGACATACGCAGAGTAGTCGATTATTTCGCGACCGACATCGAGGTGCTGGAAGGTTCCTATGCCGGCGCCGAAGCCGAAGTGATCGCGGGGCCCCTCACAGGGTTGCGCGGCGAGGTGGTCGACCTGGTCAACGGGAAGAGCTGCGTGAGAGGGGTCGACGGTCTCGACAAGCTGTTGAACGTCAAGGTGCCGGTGAGCGCCGTCAGATTGACCGGCGAACATGCAGGAGTTCTTACGATACATACCCACACAGGCGACACAGGGACCAAATGACGCAGGCAAATGCGACCCGTGTCAGGGCTGACGCACGCAGTGGCTGAAGGAACTTTGACAAGGTTTGCCGGGCCGTGTTAGCACACGGCTGGGGGCGGTATCCTTCGATCGACGCGAAGAGCTTCACGTTCAATAGTGAAGTAGAACTTCGGGCCAGGCTTGAAACCATCTCTTCCGGCAGCGCAATTGCTCGCGGGCTCGGGAGGTCGTATGGCGACAGTTCGCTCTCGGAAAATCTTCTTTCCACCGGCAGGTTCAACCGATTCATTTCATTCGACGGCGCGACCGGAGAGCTCGTTTGCGAATCCGGCGTCAGCTTATCGGAGATTCTCGACGTCTTCGTACCGCGCGGATGGTTCCTGCCCGTCACACCGGGGACGCGGTTCGTCACTGTCGGCGGAGCGATCGCAAGCGACGTGCACGGAAAGAACCACCACAACGCCGGAAGTCTCAGCAACCATGTATCGTGGATGGACATCCTTCTTGCAGACGGGGATGTCGCCAGGTGCTCGAAGTCTGAAAGGGGAGAACTCTTTCTCGCGACGTGCGCGGGATACGGACTCACCGGCGTCATCCTCCGGGCGTCGGTGCGGCTGCAGAGGGTCGAGACGGCATACATAAGAGAGAGGACCATCAGGACGAAGAACCTCGATGAAGTGCTCGACGCTTTCGACGAACAGGCAGGTTGGACTTACTCGGTCGGTTGGATAGACTGTCTCGCGCGCGGTAAGAATCTCGGAAGAAGCGTTCTGATGCTCGGTGAGCACGCAACGAGAGCCGACATAAAAGAATCGATGGAGGCGCTCAGGCCGGGGCCGGTAAGAGAGCTCGCGGTCCCCTTCGAGTTCCCCGGCTTCTTCCTCAACACGTTCACAGTCCGCGCATTCAACGTCGCATACTACGGCAAAGCGTCTTCAAGGGAGAGGATCATAAGATACGAGCCGTTCTTCTACCCTCTCGACGGCGTGCATAACTGGAGCCGCATCTACGGGAAGCGCGGGTTCGTGCAGTACCAGCTTGTGCTGCCGAAAGAGTCGGGAAAGGAAGGATTGAAAAAGATACTCCGGGTAACGGCATCGAAGGGGCTCGGCTCTTTCCTCGCCGTGCTGAAGCTTTTTGGGAAGGAGGACGGGCCTTATCTTTCTTTTGCCAAAGAGGGATACACGCTGGCGCTCGATTTTCCAATCACGTCGTCGATATTCGTGGAACTCGATGAGCTCGACTCCATCGTAAAAGGCTACGGCGGCCGGTTATATCCCACGAAGGATTCGAGGATGAAAAAGGAGATGTTCCTCGCGGGATATCCGAGGAGAGATAAGTTCATGGAAATTCGTTCGACCGTCGATCCGCATCGCCGGTTTGAATCACTGCAGAGCAGGAGGCTTGGTATTTGAGTAAATCGGTACTGATACTAGGTGCTTCGAGCGACATAGCGCGGGCGATAGCGCAGAAATTCGGCTCGGAGGGTTGGAGTCTTCTTCTTGCGGGGCGCGATGTGGAAATTCTCTCGCGCGACGCAGCGGATCTCAGGCTCCGTCACAATGTGGATGTTGCGGCGTTTGTGTTCGACGCAATCGATTTCGAGTCACATAAAAAGCTTTGGGACTCATTGCCGGGGAGGCCTGAGGGTGTTGTATGTGTCTTCGGGTACCTGGGCAACCAGGAAGTAAGCGAGCGGAATTGGTATGAGGCGAGGAAGACGATCGACACGAACTTCACGGGTGCGGTGTCGATACTGAACATCGCGGCCAACAGTTTTGAGGAGAGGAAGGGCGGTTTCATCATCGGGATAAGCTCGGTTGCAGGCGACCGCGGCCGTACGAGTAATTACATTTACGGCTCGGCGAAGGCCGGGTTCACTGCGTATTTGTCGGGCCTGCGGGCGAGGCTGTGGAAGAGCGGGGTGAAGGTGACGACGGTCAAGCCGGGCTTCGTGGCGACTCGAATGACCGAAGGGATGAACACGCCCGCATTGCTAACGGCGACGCCGCAGCAGGTGGCGGACGACGTCATGCGCGCATATAAGCGCGGCCGGCCGGTCGTCTACACAGGATGGTTTTGGAAATACATCATGCTCGTGATCATTCACATCCCGGAGAGGGTGTTCCGGAAGTTGAAGCTTTAGGTACCCAGCGGGGTTGGCCGGGCGCAATTTCGTACTCCATCGTCGATGGCACCTTTAAATGACCGCAAGCCTCAATACGTGAGTCGCAATTTTGCTGGCCGGGATCACTGGGGCCTGGTGGGCGAGGCGGTTGCGGATTCAAAGCCATCCGTCACTCTCAGAGCGATCACGATTTAAACGCGTTCGAATGGGAAGAGGTGAAGAGTGGCGACAGAGCAGAGGAGCCGGGCAAGCCCGGCAGGAGTTAGCCATTCGCTGAATCGGACGGCTAACAACCGCGGAAAACCCATTCGGGTTTCGTGCATTTGGTGGGCGTCGATTTCAATCGATGCGACATCCGGGAGAGCCTGTAGTTCAGGATGACAACGATCGGGGGTGCGATGTAGCTATGCAAAAAGAACAAGCGTTGCCCTGAGCGGGCCCGGTCATCATATTTCACAGAGAGACACAGAGATGGATACCAGTACCAGTGGCTATCTTTTCTCTGTGGCTCTCTCTTTTCTTTCTCTGGGAACTCTGTGTAACAATCCTGAGCCTATTGGACCAGTTTTGTTCATCCTTCAGCTCGGGATCGCAGGTTGACTGCGCCTGGTGGGGCGAGGCGGCGGATGAGCTACTTGTGGTTGCTTCTGACTTCGCAGATGAGGTCGAAGAACTCAGCTGCGCCGCCCTCGTCGTTGGTGGCTTCAGTGACAAGGTCTGCCTGCTGCTTCAACTCCCATACGGCGTTCTTCATCGCGACGCCGATCCCGGCGCGCTTAAACGCCTCTATATCGTTCCTGAAATCGCCAAGCACCGCCACCTGTGACCTGCTGACACGGAAATATTTCTCGAGATGAGCGAGGCCGGTAGCTTTGGAATAGCTCTTGTTCCTGATTTCAAGATACCACCTGTCGCCGTTGCGGGAATTGGCGTAAACTTTCGAGTCGGCGGCGGAAAAGAGCCCAACCGACCTGCGTGCGATGGCTTTCACGGCCTCTTTGGTGGCCGCGCTGACGATAACCTGTATCGTCCTGTCCGCGAACGGAAGCAGGTCTTCGACGGTGACGGCGTCGAGCTCGAGGCTGTCGATGTAGCCGGGGAGGGTGTTGTAGGACTCGAGCCGTACCATCTTGTCGTCGGTGAAGAGTGCCACGCTGCCGAACCTCTTTTCGGATTCCGCGATCACTGACCTGACGACATTCGGCTTGATATAGCTTGCGAAGATGTTTTGGCCGCCGTGCGGAAGTCTGACGAGACCGCCGTCGAGCGAAATAATAGGCGCGCTCAGCCCCAGTTCGTCGGCGATTCTCTCGGCGGATGAATGCGCACGTGCGGTCATTATGGCAAACTGAACGCCGAGCGCTTTAAGTTTCTTCACGCTCTTGCGGGTTCGTTCGGGTATCTCACCATTGTTATCGAGGAGTGTGCCGTCGAGGTCGGTTGCAACGAGCTGAGCTTGTTTTATCTTTTTCAATAAATGGTTGGAATGATTTTGCATTTTGGTCTGGTTGCGCTCTCTAGTTGGTACGTATGTTACACGGGACTTTGGCCGCCGGGGAAATTTGCAGAATGTCCGGCAGAAGGTTCTGCCCATCTCTGGGATGAAATATTAATCAACGCACGTCATGTTTTCCAGCCCGAGGGTCTGCGACAAATTTGTGAAACTATCGCCATTCATTAGAATGAACGGCTCAAAAAGTCTCAAAACCCCATTCGGGGTTTCGGGCACCTTCACAGGCGTCCATTTTTAATGGATGCCGATGGTGCGTTATATTTTTGTCGCACACCCAGCCCGATGTTAGCGGGCTCACACAGCGACGCGAGTACAGTTCAAGAGTTCCCGGCGTGTCCCGGCTGATCTTCATATCGGAAGAAATTTCTCCGACTTCAACGGCGGCAGGCGATAATCGTCCGGTTGTCGTCTACAGCTTTTCTCTTTGTCACTCTCTTTTTTTCCTCAGTGCCCCTCCGTGTAATTGTTAAGCTCTTGCGAGTCAGGCAGCCGCTGCCTACGAAATTCACTGCGAACCACCGAGGAACTCTTAATTCAAAATTGAGAATTCCTTACTTCGTGCGTGCGCTTCGTCAGGCGGGCAAAATTCATAATTTCTCCCTCGTCTTTTCTTTTTTACGTACAGGACATATATTCTTCTGCACAGGATCTCCTGGTGATTTCAATTCATGGAATGAAAGCGAGAGGAAACAAGTGTTGACAAAGCGTACCCCTGTCTTAGTCGGGATTGCACTCACGTTAATGGTTTCGGCGGCGCCGGCTCAGAGTTTGTTCGGCCAGCAGAACAACGCCATAGGTTCCAATGCCCCGTCGTATTATTACCTCGGCGGTAAGGAGGGGCTCATGATCGGAGTGAACCTTTGGGGATTTGTGGACAAGCCGGGGAGGTACGAAGTGCCCAGTTCCACCGACCTTGTGCAACTGATTTCCTACGGCGGCGGGCCGCTCGTCGGCGCGAACCTGTCCAAGGTCAAAATCGTGCGTGAGATCCTGCAGCCGGATTCGAGTTACAAGACAGAAGTTATTCACGTGGACCTGGAACACTTCGAGAAGAAGGGGGCACAGCCTGTGCTCCTCCTTCCGGGCGACACAATCATCGTTCCTGGATCGACCTTCAGTACTCTCCAGGAAGTACTCCCTGTTCTTGGCTACCTGGGTGCGATTCTGTCCGGCCTGGGAACGATACTCCTGGTACTTCACTATTAATTGAAAAAAATTGGAATGGTGCTGCGGCTTCCTTTAGATGAAGCCGGGCTGGCAGAGAGTTTTCTGAAACACCACTCAAGAGGGAATGAGGCTGTCTTAAAATAGGCATCGATTTAAATCAAAGCCTATCAAAATACCAAATCTCGAGGGATTAGTGCTGTTCGCGGCCGCCGGATTCATCGGATGGCTGCCGTTGGGCCAACCTTCCAGTATAGGATGTATTTTATTTCTACATTATGCCCCGCATCGCACGGGGATTTGGGCGGAGTGACGTTGCCGCGGTCTTAACTCTGAAGTTAGGAGATGCGTCCAAGTCGCTCAAAAGTCGGTGCGTTACTTTCGGATAGGACCGCCCCGCTCTTGACTGAAATCGGCCCGCGAGTTATCTTTTGTCGCAATTGAGAGGAGTCTATTGAGTTCCGATAACGGTAACAACGGTTTTGGTGGCACTGTTGGAGAGAATGGCAACGGATCGCCGCAAACTGGCCCCATGTTTGACCTGGCGGCGGATGAGGAAGTCTCGCTCCAGGATATACTGGAAAGGATTTATCGCCGGAAGAATGTTGTTATCCTGACATTCGCTATCGTTTTGCTCCTTACAATCCTATACACATTTCTAAAACGCCCGATCTACCAGGCTACTGCCCAGGTACTCATCCAGAGCAACAAGAATTCGACCGGATCACTCCTGGGGAGCATGAGCGACCTGCTGCAGCCATTCGAGTCCAACGAGAGGAGAATAACGGACGAGCTTGATATCCTGCAGACAAACCTCTTAAGAACGAGGGTCGCGCAGGATCTCATACAAAACCCGGTAATAATTGTAGACGGCAAAGCGGATTCGATGGAGATCATAACGGGTTCGCTGAAGGCCTTTCAAAAGGCCGAGGAGAAGAACGGCCCGAAGAACCAGCTGACCGTTCTTGATTTCGTGAAAGCCGGTCTCAAGGAGGACGCCGCGTTTTCCAACGACCGTAACTCGGACATTATCGACATTAAGGTCAAGAGTCACTCGCCGGAGGAGTCGTCACACATTGCAAACGTATACTCGCGACAATATTACGATCTGAATCTTGCATCGAGCCGGGATATGGCTACGAACGTCAGGGAGTTTCTCGGAAAGCAGCTTGCGGATACGAGGACTCAATTAGATCAGGCCGAGACGAAGCTCCAGAACTACATGCAATCCCAGAACATCGTCTCGTTGAATGATGAGGCCAAGAACCTGATAGATGTCATGAGCACGTTCCAGGCCCAGAGAGACGATGTCGTAATTCAGAAGAAGGCCGAGGAGCAAGTCCTGGCCTCGTACCAGACCCAGCTTGCAAAGATAGAGCCGCTCATTTCGGCTAACGTTTCTGAGGCGGTGGACCCTTACATAACTCTCCTTCAGGAGCAGATAGCGAAACTGGAAGTGAACCGTGACGTGGCGATTGCCCAGAATCCCATCGTCGCGAACAGACAAGTATACAACCAGATCATAGCGCAGGCGGATTCACAGATATCAGACTTGAGAAAGAAGCTGAAAGAGAAGACCGCACAGCTTCTCACTTCACAGATAATGGCGACTGGCTCGCCCCAGTCGAATGCGACCGGTGGCGGCAATTACGATCCAACCGGGTACTATAAAGAGCTGAAAATAAAGGTGCTGGAGCAGGAGATATCGCTAGGTGCCACCGATGCCCAGGTGAAAGCGCTTGACGCCGTAGTGAATCAGTACCAGACGCAATTTGCGAGAATACCGAGACAGTATATCGAGCTGGCCAAACTGGACAGGACGGAAAAGAGCCGGGAGAAGCTCTTCCTCCTGGTACAGGACAGTTACCAACAGGCGCAGATTGCCGAGCAGTCCCAGTTCGGTTATGTACAGATAGTCGACCCTGCAGTGCCGGCACTCAAACCGGTAAGTCCAAAGGTGCCGCTCAATCTGACAATCGGAGTCCTCGTTGGCCTGGCACTTGGGGTTGGGTTGATTTTTGTATTGGATTACATGGACAGGAGCATCAAATCGCCCGAGGACCTCGAGAAGAAGGGATTGAACGTTCTCGCGTCTATCCCGGTGATTGGTGGAGCGAATGTGAAGGAAAAGGAAAGGGTCGGGGAAGAGCGCGTCGTGAGGGACGGCATTTCGGTACCGATCCGGCTGATCACTTATCATAAGCCTACGGATCCGATAGCGGAGGCCTACAGATCGCTCAGGACTGCCATCCAGTACTCGAGGATCGACAAACCTATCAAGTCGCTCCTGGTCGTGAGTGCGCTCCCGAAGGAAGGGAAGTCGACCACGACTGCCAATGTCGCGGTCACGTTCGCGAAGGCGGGATTGAAGACGCTGCTTGTCGATGCCGACCTGAGAAGGCCGACGCAGCACAAGCTGTTCAATTATGACCGGAAGCCGGGACTGATGGATTATCTCAAAGGCGAGATAGATTTGAACACTGCCGTCCGCAAGACGTTTGTGGAAAACCTATTTCTTCTCCCCACTGGTTCGCTCCCTCCCAATCCTGCAGAAGTGCTCGGATCCGATTCGATGAAGAATGCGATCGATCTCTTCAAGTCGACTTTCGACTTCGTGATTTTCGATTCACCCCCTGTCGTAGCGGTCACAGACGGCGTGATACTTTCCAGGTTCACGGACGGAGTGCTTTTCGTTACCCTGGCAAACAAGACCGAAGCGGACGTTCTCGAAAAGGCTTACGCGACGCTTAAACAGGTAAAAGCGGGAATAATCGGAGTGGTCCTGAACGAATTCGATGTGAGTAAAGCTTACGGTGCATATTACAGGTATTACAGATACTATCACTACTACGGGCACAAAGAGGAGACTGGAGCCTGACTGTTTTCGCTTCACATTGTTGTTGTGCCGTGAGTGTCCTCTTTCCATAAGATTACAGGAAAGAGAATCAAACGGGGGACTGGCGAATTGACCTGCTCCCGGATTTGAAATTTTTCTTGACTTTGTCGGTTCAGGCGGCGAGTCTCAGCTTAAGCGAGTAAGGAAGGCGGGTAATTCAGGACTGTTGATTTACCAGGCGCCCATTCCTGCAGAGTCGGTGTTACCCAGGATGAAGTTTCGAAGCTGGTATAGTTCTCCTCCAGAGCGATGGAGAGTTGCATCGAAGCCGCCTGTATGAGCTCGGCCAGGAAGTCAGATGGGATCGACAAACGGTTAAGCGTGAGAGTATCCCTCCCTGTCCGGATCCGAATGCGATTCGGGCCAGGGAGAGTGACGTTGAAGTGTTGGTAATTACTAAGCCCGGGAAGTCAGAGACATGGAACATGTCCCGTTGCGAGAACTCTCTGCGCGAGGCGTGGGTGCGTGTGACCTGGATGGCGTAGCTGTGAGTAGGTGAGTTTTCAGCGAGTAGATTTAGTTGCGAGGACAAGAGAGTACTGACGGCCCGTCCCCTGGCTGCATTTGATTGGCCGCCTCGAACGATTTACGAAGGCAGATGTCAATGATGAAGCAATCTGCGATGCAGAGAAGGTTGAGATGGGAGTGAGATGGCAAAGCTACGCCAGGTCAAAAGTGGCCGATGGATGGCGGACTCTGGAGTTGGGCGTTCGACGTTGAAAAAAGAGCGCTGAGAGCTTGTTTCTCGCCGCTTTTCTCTTGCTTGAGAGTTTTTGAAATACTATTTTTGAAACACAAAATGATCGAGGCTCTTCCGGTGTTGCATGCCATTGGAGGGCGGGTTGCTGGTCGATAGGGAAAACATATAGTGCATTGCTTGCAGGTAATTCCTCCGACGCGATGTTTGAAGCACGAAGCTGAGTAGTCTCGGCTTTCCAGGTCAAGATGCGCGAGGTAATTGCCAAGGGAAACGTGCCGTTGTGTCTCGCGCATGCCCTGTGCGTTGCCGTGGGCAATCATGCGGAATGGCACTCACTACATACTCTTTACTTTTCGCGCCTGTGACTTACATGGCGAAGCTGTGTAAAGAAGAAGTGACAGACTCACAAGGTGACATGGTGAAGGGGAGAAGGCGGGAATCGGAAGAGGAGAAGTTGGGAAGTTCAGAAGGTATGTGTGTGGTCCTGAGTTCTGTGTTCGTGGTTCTGAGTTCTGGGTTTGGAGTTCTGGGAAGCCTGGTGTAGAGGGAGGGCGGGTATGAAGATTACTAAGTTTGAAGACATCGAATCGTGGAAAGAGGCGAGGACTTTGACGAGCAGCATATATAACTTGACCCGGCGGGCGGGGTTCTCCAAAGATTACGGCCTCAAGGACCAAATACAGCGCGCCTGCGTATCGATTATGGCCAACATAGCTGAAGGATTTGATGCAGGATCGAACAAGGGCTTTGTGAACTTCTTGAATTTCGCCTATAGGTCGGCAAGCGAAGTCCAATCACTTTTGTATGTTGGATTAGATCAGAGCTATCTGGAAGCGGCTGATTTCAAGACGAACTATGATGAAGCCGCAACTGTAAAGAAGCTGATCGGTGGTTTGATCAAATATCTCAAAACTTCCAGTCACTAAGCAGCAAACCCCGAACCAAGAACCAAGAACTCCGAACTAAGAACTCTGAACCCTGAACTAAGAACCGGAGAAAGGGAGACTGTGGGACTTGGAGACTGGGAGAAGCGGGGATAAAGGAATTGGAAGGAAATTTCAAATTCTCAATTTTGAATTTTGCAATGAAGTTCCGACCTTCGGGCCTGTAAGTTGAGTTATGAAATCAGATACCTTCGTAGACAGGGATGATATTATAGCGGCAGTTGTCCGCGTACTCGAGGCCGAGCATTCGGTCGCCGCGGCGTATCTGTTCGGCTCTTATGGGACTGGCCGGTTCAACTCAGAAAGCGATATAGATATAGGCATACTTCTCGGCCAGCATCCTCACTCTGATATGCCGGATTTCCTGTTTGATTTGAGATACAGGCTTGAAGAGGCGGCGAAGCGAGAGGTGGATCTCGTTTGTCTCGGTTCGGTTTCTCCGATTCTTGGGATGCAAGTACTCAGGCACGGAAGGAAAATACAGGAGAAGGACCGCCGTGTCGCGGAGGAATTCTTCGTCCGCACGGTCGAGAGTTATGCCGACCTCAAGCTGGTGCGGCGGGAGATCGAGGCGCGCGTGCTCGATGGTAGCATATATGGCTGACAGCGACGTGATCCTGGCAAAGATCGGGATTATCAAACGTTGTCTGGTCAGGATAAAGGAGACGACCGGTCTCCTTCCGGAAAACCTGGAGGACATTACCAAGCAGGATGTATTCGTTCTCAACTTACAGCGTTCGGTACAGGCAGCGATAGATTTGGCTGCACATGTCGTAGCTTCCGAAGGCTACGGAATTCCTCAGGACTTGAAGGATAACTTCAGCCTGCTTAGCAATGCAGGTGTGCTGTCGCAGGATCTTTCCACCAGAATGCAAAAGATGGTTGGGTTCAGGAACGTGGCGGTCCATGAGTATCAAAGCCTGAACCAGGATATATTGAAGAACATACTTACAACTCGTCTGGGCGATCTGGAGGAGTTCTATTCCGAGGTAATCAGGCATTTCAACATTGCGCGGTAGCAGCGTGCTCACTCTCGAACCCCGAACAGCAAATCGTTGCGCTGTGAACACGGTACCTCGGACCATGGCTGTCGCGCATTGCGGGGTGAACGCAAATCGTGAGATCGCGGCAGTGACTCAACGCCAGGCGGGAGTCATTCAAAGTCTGATGGACGCCGCGCATTCCCTGCTGGCCATTGAGCAAAGCCTGGCGGACGAAGCGCGGAGCCTGACGGAAGTCCTGCAAACCCTTGCGGGGATCACGCAAAGCCCGGCGAGTGTGACAGACTGGCGAATTGCATGACAAATTGACACACGGGAGTCGCATGTCGTGAGACGAAGTCGTGTTAGCAAAGGAAACTCTAAATTCAAAATTTTTAATCTAAAGGCGTGGGTAACAGATTCCGGAAATCGGTAATCGAGCAGATAGACAAAATCAAGAAGAACCCAAAGTGGTATTTGACGGAAGAGACGAATGTTCACAAAGCCTATGTCCCGAAGTTTCCTTACAAGATACTTTTCACAATTGAAGATGAGCACAGTATTTTCGTTTGGGCAATTGCTCATATTCACAGAAAACCCTCCTATTGGCAGTCCAGAGCGAGATAACCTATTTCCGGTATCCCGTTTTTTTCTTCGCAACCCTGAACCCGGAACTAAGAACTCGCAAACATGAACCACGAACCTTGAACCTCTCACGCTTTGCACCATGCCCTCTGTCTCTGACTTTAACCCAGGATCCGCGACATCTTATCGTCTACTGATGGATCATGAATCGTAAGTTTCTCGAAGCTGTCTTGTCCGGGCTCTCGGACAAAAATATGAGGTTTGAGGACCTGAGGAGATTGCTTCGCGATCTCGGATTTCAAGAGAGAATCAAAGGGGATCACCACATTTTCCACAGGCAGGGGGTCATGGAGATAATAAACCTGCAGCCGCTTGGAGATGGCAAAGCGAAGCCGTATCAAGTGAAACAAGTGAGGAGTATATTCCTCAAGTACAAGCTTCACAAGGAGGAACCAGATGCATAAGTATGAGTTGCTAATTTACTGGAGCCAGGAAGACTCGGCGTTCGTTGTTGAGGTACCTGAACTTCCAGGGTGCATGTCAGATGGTGCTACCTATGCCGAAGCCGTGAAGAATGCGCAGGTGGCGATAAGCGAATGGATTGAGACCGCTAAGGATCTGGGAAGAGATATCCCGCAAGCTAAAGGAAAACTAGCATACGCGTAGGCATCGACTGGCCCTGAGCCATGGGCTACTCGCTATCAGCTATTTCAACATCGGACCAAGGACCACGAACCAAAAACCTATATTCGTTTTGTACGAAATGGTTCTGGAAGTGGATAATGCTTTTGATAATTCACATGCCTGAGCGGATACTCCAGAAGATGAAATTGTGATTAAACAGCCAGGGTCTCTGATCCTGGAATCCAGTAGCCTTTGCTCCCTGCACTATGCGCTTTACTTGTTCACCACGAACCACGAACCAAGCACAACGAGGAACCACGAACCTTGAACCTCTCACGCTTTGCTCTATGCCCCATGCTCCACGCTCCATGCCGCATGGGCCACGGACTACTTACAACTAACTGACTGCTCAAACCCATGGATCTGAAAAACAAAATACTTTCCAGGGAAGCTAAAATCGGCGTTATAGGCCTGGGATACGTAGGCCTTCCGCTTATCATTGAATTTGTAAAGGCGGGATTTGAGGTTACCGGATTCGATGTGGATAAGTCAAAAGTGGACTTTCTCAGAGCCGGCAAGAGTTACATAAAACAAATAAGCGAAGACTCTATAAAAGAGATTCTCCCGAAGTTCGATCCGGCTACTGAGTTCTCGAAGCTCGCGGACATGGACGCGATAGTGATATGCGTTCCCACTCCGCTGAACAAGAACCGCGAACCTGATATGAGCTATGTCTTTGGTACGACCCGTACTATCGCGAAGTATCTGAGGAAAGGACAGCTCATTTCGCTCGAGTCGACAACTTATCCAGGGACGACCGACGAAGATGTCCGTGCCATACTCGAAGAAGGCGGGCTCAAAGCGGGTACGGATTTCTACCTGGCGTTTTCTCCTGAGAGGGAAGACCCGAACAACAATGACTTCAGGACCAGAACGATCCCGAAAGTGGTCGGCGGATTTAATCCGGCCTCGCTCGAAGTCGCTAAAGCTCTCTACGACCAGATCGTTCAGAGGACCGACCAGGAGTTAATAATGCTGAATGAGAACCTTAATCTGTTGCAGACGCTGCTTGTTTCGGACGTGGATTAACCCGGCATGTTTGAAACGAAGATTCGGTTTCATCCTCACGCCTCGGAGAGAATGCTGGAACGGGGAGTTAGTAGAGAGGAGGTAGGTATGACTATTGAGCGAGGGGAACAATTCTCGGCCAAGTACGGCAGGACAGGTTTCCGCAGGAACTTCTCTTGCGATGGTACATGGCGCGGGAAGCGTTACGGTGTTAAACAGATTGAGATCTATGCGGAAAAAGAGGATTCGGAATGGCTTGTTGTCACGGTGATTTCACGATATTTTTAGGATGGAACAAGGAAGGAGAATAGCAATGGAAATAAGTTATGACCCACGGCATAATGTCGGATACATAGCCTTCCAACAGAAGAGAGTTGAAGTAGAGACGCTTCGTATTAGTGACGAACTGAATATTGACGTAACTCCTGATGGGACAATCTTTGGGATTGAGCTTCTCAACGCAAACGAGCAGTTGCGTGGTGGGAACCTGGAAAAGCTGTTGGTTGTAGTTAATGAAGCCACGGGGAAGCGCTTGGAATTGCCGCTTGGCGATTGAGGGTGTCGTCGTCCTGGAAACAATCGAAAGAATTTGAATCCTGAACCCCGAACCCGGAACTAAGAACCTTTCACTGCTTATCACTATCACCTATGAGCCCAATTGCAATCAGTTGATTCAACTACGGACCGAGGATCGGAGAAGGGGAGACTTTGAGACAGGGAGAGGTCACGGGCATAAAAATTTTGAATGTTCTCCAGGAACTCGTGCGGGATACTCATTCGCGCCTGTCGCCCTCGCACTCTGGAACGAAACCTTTCAACTCCGAATCCGGAGGAATTGACTACGAATCGAGGACAGCGGACCTAGAACCACGGACCGATAAGACATGTCTAAAAAAGCTCTAATCACCGGCATCAATGGCCAGGACGGCTCCTACCTTGCCGAGCTACTCCTCGAAAAGGGCTACGAGGTCCACGGCATAATCCGCCTGAGCAGTTCCTTCAATACCGGGCGTATTGATCACCTTTACAATAACCCTGAGATAATGAAAAGGTTCCTGGTTCTGGGTTTGTAGTTCAGGGTTTCTGGTTCGAAGAAATCAGTTCGAAGTTCAATGTTGAACGTTTATAATGGGTTTTTGACATTATGCTAATGAAGGAAAGAAACTATGCCAATTCCAATAGAAGTCAGACCACTTGATAGATATCGCTTGTGGGTGAAGTACTCAGACGGGGTTGAGGGCGTTGCTGATTTGTCGGACCTTGTTGGCAAGGGAGTCTTTGCACTCTGGAATGATTACGAAGAATTTAAGAAAGTTCATATAGGCGCGAGCGGCGAAATTGCCTGGAGCGAGCAGATTGACGTGTGTCCGGACGCAATCTATCTCAAGATTACCGGCAAGAAACCGGAAGACTTGTTCCCGCGCTTAAGAGATTTGACCGTCCAACGTGCCTGAAATCAGCCGCTTCTTTGGCATAGTCATCAGGATGTTCTTTGATGATCATTTGCCGCCACACTTCCACGCAGAGTACGGTGAATATAAGGCAGTTGTGGAAATTCAGAGCCTGACAGTTATTGGCGGCTACTTTCCACCGCGCGCGTTGGGACTGGTTGTTGAATGGGCAACGCTACATCGTGACGAGCTGATTGAGGCCTGAGGCAGCGCCGTAAAGCTGCGGCCCTTACCGAAGATTCCGCCACTTACGTAACAATAGGACGCCGGCGGATGTCAAGCTGCGGCACAGGGACTGCTTGAGAATCGACCCTCGGGTACTTAACCTTGAGAAACCTGCTGGGAGCAATCAACCACTTCGACCCAGAACCCCGAACTAAGAACCAAGGACCTTGAACTTCTCACGCTTTGCTCCATGCTCTATGCTGCATTAACTCTTAACCTGAAATCCAGTAGGCTTTGCCCCATGCTCTCTGCGCTCTGCTTATTGACGACGGACCACGAATCCGCCTCTCACTCTGAACGCGGGAAATTGAATGGTGACCAGGTCCGCGTTATTTTCTCAATGAATAGCCTTTTAGAACCGGCGGGGGCGAGTCGGAACATTTGAAAGCCTCAGGAAGGAGAAGAAAATGACCTACAAGGTAGTGATAACATATGATGCTGAATATGAAGGCTATGTGGTTGATGTGCCGGAACTGACTGGTTGCATGAGTGAGGGAAAAACTATCGATGAGGCACTTAGCAACGTGAAGGACGCAATCAAGGGATGGCTGGAGGTTGAAAGAAAGCATGGCCGTTCGGAAGTTGCTCACATCGAAGACATTCTTGTCGGAGAGGTAACAGTCTGATTGGGCGTTTTATCGAATATTTCCGGGAAGGAAGCGGTAAAGATTTTCTGTAAGTTCGGGTATGTGGTGGATCACCAAACAGGGAGTCACATAATTCTGTACCATGAATCCAGGCCGACGCTATCGATACCGAACCATAAAGAGGTTGCTCCGGGTTTGCTGAGGTCGCAGATAAGGAAGAGCGGGCTGACTGTAGAAGAATTTTTGAAGTCCCATTGAGGCGCAGCATAGTGGATGACTGATAATCGCGAGCGTGAGGAGATGGGAAGAATCAAATTTCCAATTTAAAATTTGGTTTGGCTGGCACTAAAGCGTGTGTTCGCGCCTGCTATCATCAGCGTCGGGACCTGGGTATTCCAATCCCAAGCCCGGAACTAAGAACTACGGACAACGGACCAAGGACCCTTTCACGCTTTGCCCCCTGCTCTCTGCCTTTAATGACGGACCACGGACTACGGACCACAAACCGATATGAAACGCATAATAAATAAAGCCAGCAACCACAAGCAAGCGGGCGAGTGGGATGTTAAACAGCTATTGGAAATGAGCAGTGATCAGCGCCTGGAAGTCGCAAAGGCACTCAGAGACCGGTTTTTCGGGAAAGACAATATGGATGTCCGGAAGAGCAGGGCGTTCAGCAAGCGACCCCGCCGGAGCTAATGAAGAACGTTTTTTCGGAAGATGTGTGCGAGTTTCTCTCCCTTCTGGCAAGACAAGAGGTTCGATACCTGATTGTCGGAGGTGAGGCTGTTATCTACTATGGGCACGCAAGATTGACAGGAGACATCGATATTTTTTACGAAAGGACTGCGGAGAATGTCCGACGGCTGCACGCTGCTCTCAACGAGTTTTGGCTAAACGATATACCAGGGATGACAAACGAGAACGAACTGTTGCAGGAGAGTATGATTTTCCAATTTGGCGTCCCTCCCAACAGGATAGATTTAATCAATGAAATTGAAGCCGTCGGGTTTAAAGAAGCATGGGAAGATAAGGTCCGGGAAAGCTTCTCGTATCATGGAAGGGAAGTGACGATCTACTACATCGGGCTTAAGGAATTGATGAAGAACAAGAAAGCTGTTGGCAGGCACAAGGACATGGAGGATCTCGGGTTCCTTGAGAAGGTGCGGACTAAAAGCAGGAAGAAACGAAGCTGATGTGTGCCCAACCAGGACATTGAGCTCCGAGCCACGGACCACCAACCACGGACGAAGAACGACGGACCACTGACAAAGGAGCACGAACCAACCACCTAGAGCTCGATGGTACATACCGCTCACAGTTTACGGCATCCTGGCATCGGTTCCTTAAAGCGGCCTGTCCCATTCCAGCTCATCTTAGCAAACAAAGTGCAGCAAGATTTATTGTTGGAGTGAGCACCTTGCCAAATTTCCTCTTGTCGGAATTAGTGAATGATAGTTGGACAGACACTAGATTGGAGTCGAATTGATTGTTGTCTGGACAAAACATGCGGAATATCGACTTGCTGAATGGCAGAAAGAGAAAGGAATTACCAGGGAAGATGTTGAGTCTGTAGCGGGATCTCCTGAACAGATAGTACCCGGGGATATGCAAGCGATGGTGGCGCAATCGAAGTTTGGCGGCGGATTGATCAGGGTGCCCTTCCTCGAAATGGATGGGAATAGAAAGATTCTGACTTTATATTGGACTAGTAAGGTCGAGCGATACTGGTCTCAAGGACTCGATTCTGAGAAAAAGTGAGGATGACAATGAAGCTTAGGTATGAATCTGAAGCAGACGTGCTGACCCTGATAGTTCGAGAAGATGCTCCTGTAGATGCGGTGGAAGAGCCGGGAGGTGTTATCGTCAGTTACGGTGGGGATGGACAGCCGGTGTCCGTTGAGTTTCTTAATGCTTCTGCAAGACATTTAATTGTCCCTGACGAGATGAGCGTTACCGTACAATCGAAAAGATGAAGTTGCCTTCAAAGGGTCGATTCTTTGGCGGCTCTGTCAAGCCGGTTCATTTAGAGTGACCCAGGGCCAACTATCTTTGGGTGGAGTCAACTACGAACCACGGACGAAGAACAAAGGACTACGGACCACGAACCGAGAACCAAGAACGAGCAGACGTCAAGGGAAAAGCGAAGCCTTACCAGGTTCGACAATTGTTGGCGCTCGTTGAGAAATATGGGTTAAGATTGGAGGATGAATGAGGTCAAGACGACTCGCTTTGAGAAAAGACTACCACATCAATATATTTTATAGCGAGGAAGATGGCGGTTACATAGCGGACGTTCCCGATCTGGCTCACTGTTCTGCGTTTGGGAACACGCCTGACGAAGCCTTAAAAGAAGTACTTGTGGCGAAAGATGCCTGGTTAAGTGCGGCTCGGAAAAATATGAAGCCTATCCCGGTACCGAGATACAAACCGGCTATATATCAATTGAAACGCGAAGTTAGTAACCGATAGCGATTGGCCCTTACTTAAACCTTGACCTTCTCCGACCTTGAGCCTTGGATTGCCATCTCGTCTCGAACTTCATGCTTCCTACTATTTCCTATGAGCTATCAGCTATTATCTCTTTATGCCTTGAACGCAACCCCCCAGTCAAAACCTCGGAATGGGCGAGCAGACGTCAGCTACGAAGACCATCCCGGATCTCTTCGGAGATGCCGACGAGATGATCTACGAAGATATAAACGGGCTGATGGAACACGTCGAAGATGATTACCCGGGATTGTTCGCCGAGTTCAACGAGGTGAAGAAAGTGAATGACGTCGGTATCCGGCGCGGGCCGGAGGAGCCGCCGAAGCAGCTGCCGGCAGCGACGGGCTAGGCGATAGTCACGAAGCAGCAGATAGTACGCCGGCGGCGGCAGGTTGAACAGTAAAGAAGTCTAGAGTATATGAGATTGTATCTTGACCTATGTGTGTACAACCGGCCGTTTGACGACTAAGGTCAACCGAGAATAGGTTTAGAAGCAAATGCATTCATCTATGTGTTGGAGATGGTGGAACAGCACGAGTGTGCGTTGGTTGCCTCCGAAGCAATTGTTTATGAGAACAGTAGAAATCCTGACGAGGACAGAAGGGAGAGGATTCGTTCATATCTCAGGCTGGCCAATGAATGCATCGAAATGGAGGACTCGGATATGGGAAGGGCGAATTTCCTGAAAGGCATCGGATTCTCATTGATGGACGCTCTGCATATAGCCATTGCTGAAAGAGGGAAGGTTGATTATTTTGTTACATGCGACGATGACATTGTGAGTAACAGCGAAAGACACCGTGACATTATGAAGGTAAGAATAGTTAGTCTGATGGAGTTTGTAGCGAAGGGAGGAAAAGAGGAATGAGTTTGGCGGAAGTGAAAGTCAAAGGGTGGGCTGCACTTGTAAAGGATCTCGGTTATGCCGGTGCAACCAAGTTTATGTTACTTTATGAGACTGGGAGTGGAGATTACACGAAGGAGAGGAGAGAGTTTCTGAAGGATGTTCATATGGAAGAAATAGTTAGCAAGAAAAGGGAAAGAGGTCAGACCAAAAAGGGCTAGGGATGTAGACGGAAATATGATTTGCCTGCCGAGCTTGATTCTGTATTCCGATGCCAACCACCCCATTAGGTGAATAGAAACTGTGACTTCCTTTTCCGTGTGTTGTCCTGAAACATCGTGCCCCGAGCCATCTAATTTCTGACCTCCGATATCCGACCTCCGCATTCCGCTCTACGCCCAATGCTTTATGCGCTATGCCCATGTCCTTTGCTCCATGCTTTTCTCTTGTCTCTAACTGCTTGTAGTGTTATTTTTGTGTCGCAAAATCTACACGGCTCCTCCAGGGTTGCATGCCCCCGGAGAGCGGGTTGCTGGTTGATAGGGAGAACTAATAGCTCTAAATCCGGTGGGACTGAGTCACCGCGAGGCCCCGTCGTAATTCATTTGAATGTCGGGTTGGGGCAAGGCGCTCACGGGATCACGCAGAGCGCGAATGGCGAAGTCGAGCCTTGCGGGATGGCGAGCTTCGTCGGAGATCCCGCCATTAAGCGGGACGCCACCAGTCCGGTGTGACTGACATGGCGAAGCCATCTCAGCCCCTCTCATTTAGGCACTTTGCACCCCCTTCAGAGGAGGTGACATGGCCTTACCGGCAAGTGTCAGAGCCTGGCCGATGAAGTGACATGGGCTGGCCAGCAGGTGTCAGGGCCTGGCCGGTGAAGTGACATGGCTTGGCCGGCGAGTGACATAGCCTTACCGGCAAGTGTCAGAGCCTAGTCGGCGGGTGACATGGCCTGGCCGGGGAGTGACAGGGCCTGATGCCGCAGGCGCGAAGCGCGGCGGGAGGCTGGCATTGGCGAGGCCGCCGGGCGCAAAGGGAGGCGCCGGCCTGTCAGAGCGATCCGGCAGATGAGCAAAATGCGCTGCCGGTCGCGCGGGAGAACCGGATTGAAAGAGTCGGGCTCCCGGTTACAGAGATTTCGCCGAAGGAGTGAAAGATTACGGGACGATCGGCGTACGGAATTAACCAGACAGATAGAAATTCCGCAAGTTGAAATTGAATGCAATGAACATAGCACTGAAAATCGATTCCTTTCGCATAGAGGTTTTCAATACAATTCCCATATACATCTATTATCTAACCAGGAAGAAATACCAGAGCCGGGCTTGTGCGGCCGGAGATCGGATTGATACCGCACCTTCTATTTAATTAAGTCTGTTACCGCCGGCGGCATGGGCTGCCGGTCTCCTTTGAGGGACACTGTTCTCGAATTGTCTCACAGGAGCTCGGTTTTTCTATACGAGTCGTGCTTCTGAACCGGTCAGGTCAGGACCTGACGGCTATTCGTGGGATTTTCCGTCAACCTGGTGTTGCGGTCAAATCAAAGGGATAACAAAACTAGGAGGTTGTAATGGTACTCTACCTGGAAAAGGAACAGCAAAACAAGTTCACAACTGACGAGAATGTCAGCAAGCTCATCGATTTAAACGAGGAGAAGTTCGCGAAGGTGCCGGAGCTGCTGAACGCGAACGGGAGGCTCAAGAATGTACTTGGGCAGATTTCAGCGCTCGCTTCCCAGAAGGTGAATGCGACGAAAGGGACGCGGGACGCAAAGACCGCCGAGAGAACGAAGCTTGTAAAACTGACGCTGAAGGTTTCGGGGTCGCTTGTGAGTCTCGCGATACAGGAGAAGGACCCGGTGACGAAGGAAAAGGCGATGGTACGCAGACGCGCGCTTGAGAGGATGAGGCCCGAGGACCTGAAACGAAAGGCAACTACCGTCTACGAGCTGGCAAATGCGAGGCTGGCGGATCTCGCGACGCGCGGGACAACGGTCGAGACCCTGGCCGCGCTGAAGGCGGAGACTGAGGTTTTCAGTAAAGCGGTCGCGAATCAAAACCTCGGGATGGGTCAGCAGACATCGGCCACTAAAAGCATCCCGGATCTCTTCAGAGATGCCGACGAGATCATCTACGAAGATATAAACGGTCTCATGGAACATGTCGAGGGTGATTACCCGGGATTGTTCGCCGAGTTCAACGAGGTGAAGAGGATCAAGGACCTGGGGATCAGGCACAATCCGCCCCCGGCTCCACCTCAGCCACCGGCGAAGTAAGTGGTGGATAGTAAGTAGGTAGAAGTATACCCTGCCGCCGGCGGAGCGAACCCGACGGCGGCAAGGGAAATTCAGTGAAGAGAGTTGTACCCCCTTTTTCCGGCCGGGCTCGATGCGCGTTTGAGAGCGGAGGGGCGGGGGTGATTGGACTATCAGGTTGTTGAAAAACTCTCTCTGAATTTTTTGATAGGGGTCGAAAGAAGCGAATGATATATTATATTTTTGTTGTTCATTAGAGATCATTCATCAGAATTGGGGCGATAGACGGATGCGCGGCACACAAGATCATCAAGGCCCAATGTTCAGCTACGTT
>JAJZVO010000029.1 GCA_021845665.1 Bacteroidota bacterium
CTCCATCAGACTAAAAATCGAAAGTGCCGGTCGAGTTAGGGAAGCGATTGTGAATGGGAAAATAATCCGCCCGACGAAGGGTGGTGCAATAGTCCTCCCCGCCGATTTCAGGGGAGGTACGGTGGACATCAGGACTCGCTGAGTTTGGGCAAGAGATACCTCATTCATTTTCGAGAGTGACTTTGAATCGGCTGGAGAGTGGAAGGGAAGGAATCGCCGGATTCGGGTGATCTCTATCCGGTTAAGGCACAATACCGTACGATGGGAGGCGCGGTACTGTTGTGCCTGTTGTGCCGGAATTGTAACTTCAGTCAAGTGATGCTGTTTATGGAGAGAAGGAGAATAAGTATGAGGCGCTTGCTGTTAGGTGTTTTCTTAATGACGATTTTCGGATGTATCATGAGCGTTCAGGCGGAGACATTTGTGCCTGCCAGCAACCCATATATTCAATATTCCGGCAGATGGGACTTTTCAGATTCACTGAATCCGAGACATTCATGGCCGGGTATTTATGTCGTAGCTGTGTTCGATGGTGACACGATCGGAGTCAGGATGCAGGACACGGTCAACTATTACGACGTCTATATCGATGGAAAACTGCACGGGATATTCCACGGAGACAAGCCTGGCGACGCCGACTACATCCTTGCGACAAATCTTTCGGATTCCATTCACACTCTCCGTTTGAGCCAGCGAAATATTTCGTTCGGCATCTATACATTCTCGGGTCTGATACTTCAGGACGGAGCGAAGCTATATCCGCCGCCGGTTCCACCGGAAAGGAAAATCGAATTCATCGGTGATTCATATACAGCCGCCGAGGGAAACGAGGCGACTCAGAAGATCATGCAGTGGACGGCCAAATTTCCCGTTACCGACATTGACAGCGGATTTGCAACCATCACCGCAAGACACTTCGACGCGCAGTATCACATCACAGCAAGGTCCGGTATCGGAGCGGTCTGCGATTGGCAGGGGCATTTCAAGACCTCGATGTTGAATTACTTCGACAGAACGCTGATGGAATCGCCGGAGCCAAAGTGGGATTTCAAGAGTTGGGTGCCAAACCTGGTCGTGATTTGCCTTGGCTTGAACGATCACTCCGGACTGGCCGGAAAGAACGGGAAGGTCACCTCAAAGAACTCAAGGATATTCAGGGAAGGATACGCGAAACTTCTCTCAATGGCTCGAGATGCGTATCCGGACGTTCCGATACTTGTCTGGGCACCTTACCCGACGTGGGCGCGGCGGAATGAAAGGGAGGTAGTAGCAAAAGAGAGGGCAGAGGGGTTCAAGAAGCTCTATTACGCTCACTTCGACAGGTTCCCCGGCGGATATGTTGCAGACGGTCATCCTACCGTCGCCACTCACAAGAAGATGGCCGCTGAACTCATTAAGGCGATTAACAAGATAGGCGTATTCAAACTTGCCAAAAGTAATTGAAGCTGGGCTAGACATCCGACCAGGTCACTATTTTCACATATGAAAGGTCTGCTTTAAAATCTTAGCTAAACATCGTAGGTCCAACATAGCGAAACAACTTAGGGAGAGGTAATGTCATTGACCTTTACGAATTCAGTGAGGCGTGGATCGAACTATGTAATTTCAGTCCTTGCGCTTCTTTTCTTGTTTCAGGCGCAAGGGGTGACTCAAACCCTGGACGTGGTGAAATACGACGGGAAAGACGTGTTCCTCAGCGGGATCAATGTCGCATGGGTGAACTACTCAGCCGACTTGGGTCCCAATGCACCGAGCCTGTCCGACTTCAGAACCATATTTCAGAAAGTCAGAAACAGCGGAGGAAACGCCCTCAGGTTATGGCTGTATACGACAGGCGCTAATGCTCCGACATACAATTCGCAGGGATATGTTTCGGGACCAGGGCCGGTGGCAATTCAGAACCTGCGTGAAATACTTTCTCTCGCACATCAATACCGGGTAGGTCTGATACTCTGTCTTTGGTCTTTCGATATGCTGGGAAAGCATGAAGGACTTGATTCGACGCTTCTATACGACAACGAGAAGATGCTTACGGACACTTCATATACGATGGCGTTTGTCCGAAACGCGCTCACTCCGTTAGTCGATTCGGTAAAGACCAGTCCGGCGATAATTGCGTGGGAAGTCTGCAATGAACCGAATGGTATGGTGACAGGAATGGAATATTACACTCAGGACCCGACTGTCCCGATGTCTGCTGTCCAGCAGTTTACGAACCTGATAGCCGGCGGGATTCACAGGGCGGACCCCGGCGCACTTGTGACCATAGGGGCCGGGAGTTTCAGTATCTTAACAGATGTCAACATGCCCGCTGCCACAAGGAAATCCGAGTTGGAGACAATAAGTTCGATGTCGCCGGGGGAGTTGCAGGCGATGACGGAAAACTTCAACGTCGCCCACAGGCTGAACCTGACGACAGAGGAAATGCAGAACTACCTTGAAAGGGTCGCTTCGCTTCCGGACAGCAACTATTTTTCCGACAGGAATCTGATCGCCGCGGGAGGCGATTCGCTCGGGACACTCGATTTCTATTGTGACCATTACTACGGCGGCGCATCGCTCTCTCCGTTCACCCACAATTTTTCTTATTGGCAGCTCGACAAGCCGGTTGCGGTTGCCGAGTTCTATATGCAAAACACAGATGGCGTGGTTGCGACATCGCTCCTTCAGACACTTTACCAAAACGGCTACGCCGGTGCTCTTGTCTGGTCCTGGACTGATTTTCCGAAGACTCCAAACAATCCGAATAACGCCGCCAGCGATACATGGGCATCGTTGCAGCAAATGTGGAACTCCTACCGGCAGGCCGTCGATGTCTTTGGAGCGGACTGGCCGCTCGTTTCTATTGTTAATCCCGTCAATAATGGTTTGTACCCTGACAGCACGCAGATGACTCTCACGGCGGCAGTCGTCGATACCTCCGACACGGTCAGCCTCGTCAAGTTTTATGGTGCTGACTCTCTACTGGCGTCCGTGACTGTTCCATCGGACACTTCTACAGATACACTGTTCTACACTTACGAATGGAAGAACTTGGCGCCGGGGAATTATAGCGTAACAGCAGTGGCAGAGAACCGGCAGGGACAGACGGACTCTTCCGCCGCAGTCAGCTTCTCGCTGGGTACGCCGCCAACGACATATCTCCCCGCGAACAAAGCCGTTACCAATAATTCGAGCATAGCATTGAAAAGCGACGGCACCGTCCAGGGAGGCTCATACTTCGACATCGAAACGAACGATTCGAATGCCACGGTAACCTGGACATTCGATAACATCGCTTCGGCTGGAGTTTACCCGATTTCTTTCGGCTACGAACTGCATTATCAGTCACCCAAGACTCAGTTTGTCAACGTGAATGGTGCCAGGGTCGACACGGTTGTATTTCAAGGGTCCACATCGGCTTGGCAGTCTGAAACGATATCGGTCCCGTTGGTGCAGGGGACAAATACGGTACAGATGCAGATATCCTGGGGATGGATGTACCTGTCATATCTGGGCGTTCCGACTGAAGTAATCACACCGGTCTTGCAGGAGCCGATCGTCGCAACGAGTTACTCACTGAGCCAGAATTATCCTAACCCATTCAATCCGACGACGAAGATAGAATTCTCGTTACCTTCCGAACAGCGGGTTAGCCTGGTAGTTTATGATGTACTCGGTCAGAAGGTGCAGGTGCTGCTGAACCAGAAGATGTCGCCTGGGACTCACATGGTCAATTTCAACGGCGCGAGTCTTGCAAGCGGAGTGTATTTCTACAGGCTTGTGGCAGGGAGTTACGTGAAGACGATGAAGATGCTTTTGCTGAAATAAGAATGCCGGGCATGCCTACGAATATACATCCATGCTGAGATCAGGAATGGCGCCGCTGAGTATGCGGGCGGCGCCGGAGGCCGGCTGTCTATTTTAAATTGCGGCTCAAGTCCGGAGTAAATCGTCACGAGTTGCGCCGCGACCTCATTCAGGTGAAGCGAAGATGACTGGGGTAGCATGATCAGCAGCCTGGGATTAAAATAGTATTAACCGCCGATTTTCAACCTAGGGAGAAATCGTCATGAAGTTCGGATTTTTCGACGACAAGGAAAGAGAGTACGTCATCACAAATCCGCGAACGCCTTATCCGTGGATCAACTATCTGGGAAGCCAGGACTTCTTCACAATCATCTCGAACACCGCGGGTGGTTATACCTTTTTCAGGGATGCGAGGCTGAGGCGGATCACGCGTTTCAGGTACAATAACGTCCCGCTTGACATGGGCGGAAAGTATTTTTATATCAAAGATGGCGATACTGTGTGGTCACCCGGGTGGAAACCGGTGAAGACCGATCTGGATTCGTACGAATGCCATCATGGTCTCGGGTACACGAAAATAGCCGGGAAGAAAAATGATCTTGAGGCTGAAGTCCTCTATTTTGTTCCGGTGGATTTTCGCGGGGAAATCCAGAAATTGAAGTTGAAGAATCATGGACACGCGCAAAAGTCATTCAAGGTGTTTTCCTTCGTCGAATGGTGTCTCTGGAATGCTCTCGACGATATGACGAATTTTCAGCGCAATCTTTCGACTGGCGAAGTTGAGATCGATGGCTCCGCACTCTATCACAAGACGGAATACAAGGAACGGAGGAAACATTTCGCGTTCTATTCGGTGAACGCCCCGATTGCCGGGTATGATACTGATCGTGACTCATTCATCGGAATGTATAACGGGTTTGAGAATCCGGAAGCGGTCGCGGATGGGAAGTCGAGAAACTCTATAGCGCACGGCTGGTCGCCAATTGCCTCCCATTGTCTTGAAGTAAACCTTAAGCCCGGCGAAGAGAAGGAGTATGTGTTTCTCCTCGGTTATGTGGAGAATGAGCAGGAAGAGAAATTCGACTCCGAAGGTGTCATCAACAAGAAGCTTGCCCGTGAGATGATGGATGCCGTGTCCGCGCCGGATAAAGTGGACAAGATGTTCGACGGCCTTCGAGCGTACTGGGACGACCTTCTTTCAATCTTCAGGCTCGAGAGTAAGGACGAAAAACTCAACAGGATGGTAAATATCTGGAATCAATATCAATGTATGGTGACATTCTGCATGTCGAGAAGCGCGTCATACTTCGAATCGGGAATCGGCCGGGGGATGGGATTCCGCGATTCAAACCAGGATATAATCGGTTTTGTTCACCAGATTCCGGAAAAGGCGAAGGAAAGAATTCTCGACATAGCCGCAACGCAACTCCAGGACGGCGGCGCGTATCACCAGTATCAGCCGCTGACAAAGAAAGGCAACAACGAGATCGGAGGGAATTTTAACGATGACCCGCTCTGGCTCATACTTTCGACGTCTGCTTATCTCAAGGAGACCGGCGACTGGAGCATCCTGGAAGAGAACGTCCCATTCGACAGCGACCCTTCCACCGCTCAGCCTCTTCTCGACCACCTCAGGCGTTCATTCTACCATGTCGTGAACAATCTCGGTCCTCACAATCTCCCGTTAATCGGGCGCGCCGACTGGAATGATTGTCTCAATCTCAACTGTTTCTCCAACAATCCGGACGAATCATTTCAGACCACCGAAAACAGAAAGGGTGGAACGGCGGAGTCTGTTTTCATTGCGGGGATGTTCATCCTCTACGGCGGCGAATACGAAAAGATCCTGAGAAAATTGAAGCGGGATCGAGAAGCCGACGAAGCCGGAAAATTAATACAGGACATGAAAAAGTCGCTCGATGCAGCTGGTTGGGATGGGGAATGGTTCGTCCGGGCGTATGATTTCTTCGGTAGAAAAGTCGGAAGCAGGGAAAACGAAGAAGGACAGATATTCATCGAGCCCCAGGGGATGTGCGTGATGGCGGGAGTCGGCCTTGAGGATGGGCGGGCAAGCAAGGCTCTCGAGTCTGTGAAGAAGAGATTAGATTGCGAGTTCGGCATCGTCCTTCTCAACCCAGCATTTACAAAATACCATATCGAGTACGGAGAGATCTCCACGTATCCTGCGGGCTACAAGGAGAACGCGGGCATCTTCTGCCACAATAACCCGTGGATAATGATCGCAGAGACATTGCTGGGCAACGGCGAAAAGGCTTTCGATTATTTCAGGAAGATTGCGCCGTCGTACCTGGAGGAAATCAGCGAACTGCATAAGATGGAACCTTACGTCTATCCGCAGATGATCGCCGGAAAGGATGCATCGAAGCCCGGTGAAGCAAAGAACTCATGGTTGTCGGGAACTGCGTCATGGGTATTCTATGCTGTTTCCCAATATATACTCGGCATCAGGCCCGGTTATGACGGTCTTGTAGTCGATCCTTGCATCCCGAATGAATGGGAGGGCTTCACCGTTACGCGGCAGTTCCGCGGGGCCAGGTACAGGATCGCAGTCTTCAATCCTGAGAAAGTGGCGAAGGGTGTAAAGCGGCTCACAGTCGACGGCGAGGAAATGACCGGCAATGTGGTCCCCGTATTTCCTGCCGGAGGGAGGCATGATATCAAAGTCGTATTGGGGCGGGTGTAGAGGGGGGCGATAAGTGACAGAGCCGCGGTGTGCCGTTCGAATGTGACTTAGGAAATCAAAACACGGTTGCCAATTGATTTAGAAGAATTCGTCGTTATCTTATTTCCGATATCAGAAAAATGAAATGAACAAGTCAATCATAGTATTGGATCTCCTCGTGCTTGCCGTGGTAGTCTACTTCACCTGGTTTATGGCCACGGAATATAAGACCTTTGCCGGAAGGGCCCACATGCCATTTGTGCTGTGGGTGATCGACACGATCGACCTCCTCATACACGAAGGCGGTCACTTCTTCTTCGGGTTCATGGGACGCCTCATTTACTTTATGGGGGGCTCGCTTATGCAGGTCGTGATTCCGTCTCTGGCTTTGTGGGTATTCCTGAAATCCGGCTTCAGGTCGCTGATCGGGACGCTTTACTGGCTGGGCCATAATCTGATCAACGTTTCGGTTTATATCGGTGATGCTCCGTACCGAAGGCTCCCTCTCATATCCGATTCCGCTGTTCACGATTGGAATTGGATCTTCAATCATTTAGGCGACATGCAGATGGCGGCTCCCGTTTCGACTACTGTTTTTGTGGGTGGGGTCGTAGCATGTGTTGGGGCGGTATTCACCGCGGGTTTTTTCCTCGTAAGCGACATAAGAGAAACATTTTTCCTGGAGTGAGACCGATGATTCGACATATAATATTCTTCAAGTTCAAGCCCGAGATAACGGAACCGGATATAAAGAAGCTGGAGGCCGGACTCGGCGCGCTGCCGGGACTGATTCCGGAAATTAGATCGTACGAATTCGGCCGCGACCTCGTCAGGTCCGAAAGGTCGTTTGACTTTGCCCTCGTATCGTCGTTTGATGATCTTGAGTCTGTCAAACGATACGGCGTACACCCTGAACACCAGAAGGTTCTGGAACATATCAATGCCATTTGTAGTAATATCAAATCGGTTGATTTCGAGAATGATAGCGAGCAGGCGGCGAGCCGGATGGATGGATGAGGGCGAATGACGCGGATTGCATTTGCGAATGAAGACGCAGAGGGGACGAATGTCTGAAACGATTCTCATGACAGAGGGATTGAGTAAACGGTTCGGCAGCAGGTGGGCCGTGAAGGATCTCAACCTAGATGTGCGTGCCGGAGAGATATTCGGCTTCCTCGGGCCGAACGGCGCGGGGAAAAGCACGACGATCAGGATGATCCTCACGCTTCTCCTGCCCACGTCAGGCAATGTTAAGATCTTCGGTAAGGAGGTCCGTGGACACAGGGTTGAGATACTTTCGAGAGTGTGCGGGATAGTGGAGAAGCCTGACTTTTATCTGTTTCTTTCCGCACATAAGAACCTCGAACTACTCGGCTCACTTTCGAGGAAGGTTACAAGGGATGAAATATATGAGGCGCTCGAAATTGTCGGATTGAAAGCGAGGGCCGGAGATAAGGTGAAGACTTTTTCTCACGGGATGAAGCAGCGGCTCGGGATCGCGCAGGCGATACTGACCAGGCCGGACCTTGTCATACTCGACGAGCCGACGTCCGGCCTCGACCCGCAGGGAATGAAAGAGGTCCGCGAACTTGTCCTGAAGCTATCGCGTGAACACGGAACCACGATCTTCCTGTCGTCACACCTTCTTACTGAGGTCGAAGCAGTCGCTCAAAGAATGGCAGTACTCAATCACGGCGAGCTTATCGCTCAGGGAGCTGTTTCGGAACTTCTGAGCAATGGATCGTCCTATTTCACAATCTCCGCAACTCCTATGGACAAGGCACTGGCGATACTTCGTCGTGTCAGCTGGGTTGAGGTGGTAGCGGAAGGAAACGGCATCGATGTGCGCATCGATTCACGCAGGGCGGCTGAGCTGAACAGGCTTCTCGTCACGTCCGGGATAGATATCTCTGCGTTTGCCGCGAAACGTACTCTTGAAGACTACTTCCTGAAAATAACGGAAGGAGCCTCCGAAGTATGAGTCTCTTCGCGGTGGAAATAGAAAAGACCTACCGGCGCTGGCGGACCTATATCGGCTTTGCCGTCATACTCGCCGCCGTCCTTCTCCTGGAAGTGATAATCAAGCTCGATGAACCACAGATGGCACACGCCTTCTCAGGAGGGCTTAACGCTGACTTCCTGATCTCGGGGCATATCCTGAACGCCTGGGTCATTACGGCCTTCATTATGAACTCGCTCTATATCCATGTCCCGTTTCTGGTAGCGCTTGTGGCGGGAGATATGGTATCCTCGGAGGCTACTTCGGGTACGCTTCGCTTCATGTTGATCAGACCGCCTTCACGCGCGAAAATCATAACCGCAAAATTCCTTGCGATGATTTTTTACACCGCTTCACTGATCGCTTTTTTCGGAATCTTATGCGTGGGTATCGGTCTCGTCTTTTTCGGGGGAGGGGATCTGGTGAAGTTCCAGCCAGGACTTCCTCACATTGTCGTCCTGCCGGCGCACATCGCCGCCTCCCGGACCGGTATGGCATTTCTCGCAGCGATTCTTTCGATGTCCGTTGTCGGCTCGCTCGCGTTCCTCTTTTCTACGCTTGTCGATAATTCGATTGGTCCCATCATCGGGTCGATCGCAGTCGTCATCATTTCCTTCATCCTCGGCAATTTGCCTTTCGAGTTCACCGAATCGCTTCGCCCCTATCTTTTCACGACTTATATGGGAATTTGGCAGCTTCTGCTTGACAACCCCATTGAGTGGCCGATTGTCGGCAAATATGCGCTCGCCCTTATCGGATTTGACGCTGTTTTTTTCGGGATTGCTTATTATGTTTTTGTCAGAAAGGATATTAAGAGCTGATGATTACTTATCGATGGAATGGGAGGAGAGCCTCTGCCGATGGAAAGGCTTGCGAGACAACTGACGTGCGAGTGAAGGCAAGGATGGACTTAATGAAGACCCACTTAAGCTTTGTTTTAGTTATGGCTATTGGGGCCTTTGTTCTGTTCGGGACATCGGAAAGGGTTTCAGCGGCAACTTCGGGAGAAAGAGGTATCGGCTATCTCGATAAGGCTATTCACAAGTTTGACGGGATAAATGACTACGTCGTCGACGTGAAAGTCCACATGGACATGAAGGCTGTCCAAATGCCGGACATGGAAGCTAAGGTATATTTCAAGGAGCCGGATAAGGTCAAAATAGATTCGAAAGGTCTCTTCTTCATGCCGAAGGATGTGGGCGTTATCAATCCGAGGAAATTCGATCCCAGAAAATTTGAGATAGCCGTAATCGATACGCTGACGTATGACGGCAATCCTGCCGTCCAGCTTTCGCTTGTTCCCAAGAGCGACGAGAGCGGGAACAAGAACATCTTCCTGACGATAGATATGAAGGATTGGCTGATTGTTCAAATCGCTACCGCGCCGTATCCCGGCAGGGAAGCGAGCGCAAAGATCAGGTACGGGACTTTCGACGGATTCAAGATGCCCATTGAAGTAAAGGTCCATCTCGATGTCAAGAACCTGAAGGGTGAAGGACAGATGCTTGGACACGAGCAAAGACGCATAGATCAACTGAACGGAAACGTCGATATCTACTACTCCAACTACAAGATCAACACAAATCTTCCTGACAAGATCTTCGAGAAGAAAAGCGGGGAGTGAAAGTCTCGGTAATTCCCGCATTCATTATTCTATTTTTCCGCTAAGCCTACGGGCTACTTCTTCTTGATAAACTTTCTCCCCTCAAGTATATTCTAAACACACGTGAGAAAGAGAGAGGAAAGTGAAGCACTCAGCCTTCTCTCCTGTGACAGTGATTGCCGTGGGAGAGGTGGGGAAGTCATCATCATCTCTCGATCCGCCGAAGAAGTCGTGTTAAACCAAATCCTTAAACGAGAACAATACGGAAGTGAATGAGTAAAGGCGCATCTGCCACGCCGTTGATGATGCAGTATCGGAAGGTCAAAGACCGTTATCCCGACGCGGTAGTCCTTTTCAGAATGGGCGATTTCTATGAGACATTCGAAGGCGACGCGAAGATAGCGAGCAGTGTCCTTTCACTGACGCTGACAAGGCGTTCCAATGGCGGGGCGTCCGACGTGCCGCTTGCTGGTTTTCCCCATCATGCTATAAACCAGTACCTGCCGAAACTTGTCAAGGCCGGTTATCGCGTGGCAGTTTGTGAGCAGCTCGAAGATCCGAAGCTTGCCAAAGGAATCGTCAAGCGCGATATTGTCGAGGTAGTCACACCGGGAGTAAATTTCTCCAACGAATCTGCGAAGACTAACAATTACTTTGCAACTTTAGTCTCCGACGGCCGGGAGTTCGGGCTCGCGTTTTGCGATGCGACAACCGGCGAGTTCGGTTTTGCCCAGGGAGAGCTTCCGGAAATCGATTCATACTTGACTAAAGTCGAGCCCCTGGAAGTCGTTCTTCCCCGCGAAATGTCCGAAGAGCTTGAGCCACTCATTCAACGGGCGCTGAAGAGGACCGTAATTACCAAACGCGACGACTACATCTTTAACTTCGACTACGCGTACGATAAGCTTATTCATCAGTTTAATGTTCAGAACCTTAAAGGGTTCGGGCTGGAATCGAGGGCGCTTGCCGTCCGCGCGGCGGGTGCCGCTCTCGACTATCTTTCTGAAACTCAGAACGGGAACCTCTCCCATATTGTGTCGGTGTTGGAGTTCAGCGTCTCAGGTTTCCTCGAGATCAACAGGACGAGTCGCATACATCTTGAAGTTGTGGAGTCGACATCCGACGGGGGCGCGACTCTTCTGAATACTTTGGATTTTACATCGACACCGATGGGTGCAAGGCTTCTCAGGCGTACGCTTTTGCAGCCGATGAAAGAAGTCGCCGCGATAAATGCCAGGCTCGATTCCGTAGAGGAAGCGATTAAGAATAGTCTGACTTCGAATGAGTTAGGAAACCTATTTTCCGGTTTCGGTGATCTCGAGCGGCTCGTTGCAAGAGTTTCCACCAGACGCGCGAATCCGCGGGACATGGGATCCCTTCGCGCGATGCTCGAGAGACTTCCTGGGATGAAAGTACAGGCTGCGAAGCTACAGTCGCCCGAGTGGCGATCCGTCAACGCGGACATGAATCCCGAAGAAACCCTTCTCAAGCGACTAACTGAGTCCTTGGCAGACGACCTCCCGGTACAGGCGTCTGAAGGCGGGGTCATAAGGAAAGGATATAATGCAGATCTCGACGAGCTCCGCGGACTCGCGTACAATGCCAAGGATTGGATCGCGCGGATGCAGGTGACTGAGCGCGAGCGGACAGGGATTTCTTCGCTCAAAGTAGATTACAACTCTGTCTTCGGCTATTACATCGAGGTCACCAAGTCGAACCTCTCGCGGGTGCCGGAAAACTATATCAGGAAACAGACTCTCGTCAACGCGGAGCGGTTCATTACCCAGGAACTGAAGGAGTACGAGGAGAAAGTCCTCCACGCCGAGGAGAGAATACAGAAGCTGGAGCTCCAGCTTTTCGAGGAGCTTCGAGATGAGGCATCCTGTCATGCTTCATCCCTGCTGGCGACGTCGCATGCGATCGCTCTCGCCGACATGTTGATGTCATTCGCGAAGGCCGCAAGGGAGAACGACTACGTCCGCCCGGTCGTCGACGAATCGCTCGATCTGGAAATAGAGTCAGGCCGTCACCCGGTTGTCGAGAAGGTCCTTCCGAGCGGCGAAACCTTTGTGCCGAACGATATAGCTTTGAAGGAAGGCGAGACTCAGATCGCGCTGATCACAGGTCCCAACATGGCAGGCAAAAGTGTTTACATACGGCAAGTGGCGGTGATAGTGCTCATGGCACAGGCAGGTTCATATGTGCCGGCGAAGCGTGCACGGATCGGTGTCATTGACAGGATTTTCACGAGGGTGGGTGCATCGGACAATATCAACGCCGGAGAAAGCACCTTTATGGTGGAGATGCAGGAAGCTGCCAACATACTGAACAACTCTACTACGAGGAGCCTTGTCCTGCTGGACGAAATCGGAAGAGGGACCAGCACGTTCGACGGCGTGTCCATCGCGTGGTCCATCGTGGAGTATCTGCACCAAAATCCCGCCAGAGCTGCGCGCACCTTGTTTGCAACGCACTACCACGAGTTAAACGAACTTTCGGAATTATACCCGCGCGTTAAGAATCTGAAGGCAGATGTCAGGGAATACGGCGGCAAGGTAGTCTTTCTACACAAGATTGCGGAAGGGAGTGCCGACCATAGTTACGGGATCCATGTTGCGGAGATGGCTGGTCTTCCGAAAGCCGTGACATCGAGGGCGAAGGAGATACTGAGGAATCTTGAATCCTTTGAGCTTTCAGCTACCGAGTCGGCCGCAGCTGCGATGCAGACGGCGGCAAAGATGCCGAGGCCGCGGAGAGTAGTCTCGAAGAACAGGGATGGCGATATGCAGATCGAGCTCTTCTCGCTGGGTGACGAAGAACTGCGAAAGAAAATCGAGGGCGTGGATCTGAACAATCTGACGCCCATTGAGGCTCTCAACAAGATTGCGGAATTCAAAAAGATCTTAGCTAAGGAGTAAAAATGGAACCAACGGGTAAAGTCGTGTCGATTCACGGAGCAACCATTATCGGAGAGACAAATTCCGCGCAGACATTCAGTGTAGGATCCTATGTTTCCGTCCTACTGGAAGAGAGCAAACTTCTCGGGGTAATCTCGTCGCTCGAGCTCGCGGGAGATGACAAAATCCGGTTCACGGCCAACCTATTCGGAAAGTTCAGCGGGGGAAGGTATACTCGCGGGACAGAGGAACTTCCATACCCTGGCGCTCCTGTCGAGCTTCCGGAGGAAAGCGAACTCGACTTGATATTCAACACGCACAGGAGATACGACTTCGCGCTGGGCGAGATTTCATTGCTGAAGGGAAAAAGGAATTACATGGACCCAGATAAGTTCTTCAGCAGGCATGTCTCCGTCGTCGGGGCTACCGGGTCGGGTAAGTCGTGTGCGGTCGCGACGATCCTTCAGAAGGTCGCCAAACTTCCCGGCGCCCGGATCATTCTTCTCGATTTGCACGACGAGTATGGCGATGCATTCGGAGATCTTGCGGAGAAGGTTAACATAGGCGAGTTCGAGCTTCCGTATTGGGCAATGAACTTCGATGAGCTTGTGGAGACATTCGTTGACCCGGATGATCCCGCCGCGCGCAGTGAATCAGTCGTCATGTCTGAAATCCTTCTAAACAGCAAGCGGTCGAAGAACCCAGCATACAAGGACACGCTCACAATCGATTCTCCGGTATATTTCGATTTGTCGGACATCAAAGTTAAGATGCAGGCTCTCGATACCGAGAGGCTCCCGAACGGAAAAGAAGGACCGTTTTACGGAAGTTTCACCAGATTCCTGTTCAAGTTCGACACGAAGGTCAACGACAAGAGGTTCGAATTTCTGTTTAAGCCGAAGAAGTTCAGGACGACCGAAACATTTTCGCAGTTCCTCGATCTCCTTTTCGGGTTGAAGTCGGGGAAATCGCTCGTCGTGCTCAACCTGAGCAACGTTCCACCTGAAGTCATCAACGCCATTGCCTCGCTTCTTTCCAGGCTCGTGTTCGATTTCAACATGTGGAACCAGTATCGCGCGAATCTTCCAATACTCCTTGTCCTCGAAGAGGCTCACAACTACCTTAACGTTAGAAGTTCATCGCAGACGGCGCGGCGGACGATTGAACGAGTCGTCAAAGAAGGTCGGAAGTACGGCGTCAGCGTCATGATAGTCAGCCAACGCCCGCTGGATATAGCCGAATCTATAATGTCACAATGCACCAACTTCGTGGTGATGCGCTTGTCTAATCCCGACGACCAATCATACATAGGAAAGCTTGTCCCGGAATCGATGACCGATTTGCTGGAGGTCATACCTGCTCTCAAGCAGGGAGAAGCGCTGCTGCTCGGAGATGCATGCATACTTCCCCTCCGTACGAAGCTGGACGCTCCCGATCCGTTTCCGAAGAGCAAAGACGTTGACTTTTACACCAAGTGGAGCATCCTGCCTCCCGCTGTGGATCTCGATAACGTGGTTGAACGCTGGAGAAAGATCAGTTACTAAATGAACCAAAGACAATTGTTTCACGCAATCGAACATGTTGCGTCGAAGGATTACAGGTCGGACGAAGAGCTGCTGGAAAGTGTCGTCCGGGAGATAGCCAATTCTGACCAGATAAGGATAAAAGGGGGAAGGATCTGGAAACTGATTCCCCGTAAGAATGCTTATATACTCGTGCGGCAGCTCGGGAAAATGAAGCCTCTTGAAGAAAATTACGCGATCAAGGTTTCGGAATACCCGGATTTCGTGAGGATCGGCAATGAGAAGACACTGCTGACCCTCGAGAAAAATGCCGACCTCCGGAAGGGAGGGATCATGAAATATTCCGCGACGGGAGTCGGTGATAAGGTCAAGGTCAAGGGGATACCACTGTACCAGTATATTCTTTCCTTCAATACCGAGGAGGAAGATCAGGACCTGTTCGATACACTCAACGTCATCGGAAGCGCCGTGACTGCAGTGCTGCGTGGAAGGCATGCGCTCGCGCGTACGAGGCAGCTTGAACAGGACATGGACCAGGCACGTGAGATCCAGCGAAGCATATTGCCGGAGCATGAGCACAAGTACGGCGCCTTCCAGCTTTTCGGCGTGTCGCTCCCGGAGCGCGTCGTGGGAGGAGATTTCTTCGATTACATAACCGCCGGCGAAGAGGGCGAATGGCTCGGCGTGGCGGTAGGAGACGCAGCCAGCAAGGGACTTAGCGCCGCCGTGGAAGCTTTGTATGTATCCGGCGCCCTCAAGATGGGCGTCGAGCTCCAGACGAATATGTCTTCACTTGTCCGCAAGATCAATAACCTGGTGAACTCCACCTTCTCCGATTCCCGATTCGTAACGCTCTTCTACGGTGAGTTCACCGACGAAAAGAGCGGGCTCTTTCTTTATGTGAACGCGGGGCACAATCCTCCGATGTTCTTTCGCAAATCAACGGCGGAGGTCACGCAGTTGATTACCACGGGACCTGCACTCGGTATCGCGCCGAACGCTAAGTACAGCATCGGAAACGTGAACTTCGAGAAGGACGACGTATTGCTGCTTTACACGGACGGAGTGTCTGAGGCGAGCGACAGCAACTTCAGTCTGTACGGTGAAGAAAAATTAAAGAAGAAACTCTCCGAAGTGGCGAGCCTCGAGCCGAAGCGCATATGTTATGAAATACTCGACTCTGTGCAGAGGTTCTCGGCGTCTTCAGCTTACGGAGACGACAAGACCATAGTCGTAATCAAAAGAATGGCATAGGAGGTCCGATGTCTGAAGAGACAGTTCGGATTCAAGATAGATATTCGAGCGGTGCTGTTGGAAGTGCACCCCGCGTCAAGCTTGTGAAGGCATTCTCTAACGCATTCAAGAACGTAATTGCCACTGCCCGCACGTGTTACTCTTCCAAAGGGATCATCGAAGACGAAGCAGTTGAGGTGGAAAAGTATGCCGAGTTGGCAAAGAGTATCTACGATGCCGGTCACCACACTACTTTCCAGCACGCGTCGTTTCAGTTTCAACTTTCGAACGTATCCCGCCAGTTCCTCTGGTCTTTTCTCCACTCGCACCCGTTTTACAACTCGGAACAAGTCAGCCAACGATACGTGGAAGTCAAGGAGGGGAACTTCTTCGTCCCTCCGATTAAGGGCGAAGCCCTTGATATTTACCTGCAGGCTGTTGCGAGACAGCTCGATGCATACCGTCGTCTTGTGGATCTCTTAAAGAAGCCTGCGGCGCATGAATATCTTGTAAGGTTTCCACATAGAAAAGACGACAAACGCTTTTCCGGCGAGATAAAGAAAAAGGCGCAGGAGATCGGAAGATATGTATTGCCGGTGGCGACTTTTTCGTACTTGTATCATACCGTCAGCGGAATAACACTCCTTCGATACTCGAAAATGCAGAAGGCGGGCGATACCTCTTTTGAACAGCAGCAGGTAGTTGGGATGATGGTGGACGAGCTGCTGAAGTTTGATCCGAATTATAGAATTGTTCTTGAGGAGCCTCTTGATGAGAGTCTGCTGGTAGAGAATGCTTACAGGAACGCAGGAGCGGGTTCGAAATTCATAGAAGAGTTCGACATGGACCTGGAGGGGCATACTTCAAGACTCGTCGATTACAAAATCAATTCTGAAAGAGTCGTCGCTGATGCCGTTAGGGAGGTACTGGGTATTACGGGCGGCGAGTTGGCGGACCAGGAAGCGATTAACCTTGCCATCAATCCAGCGAGGAACCGGGTGCTCGGGAATTCGCTCGTCCTGACAACTCACGACAAAATATCCCGTGCCTTGTTCCACGCCTCCTATACATTTAAGAAAAAGCTAAGCCATACAGCAGACTCTCAGGATCAGCGACACAGGATGACACCGGCGTCGAGACCCGTTATTGCGGAACAGATGGGGGATTCCCCAGATTACATCATGCCTTCGCTTGTGAGGATGGAGCCCGAAGCGGAGGAACTTTACAAGGGGACAATGGATTTCACCTGGGACTCCATCAACAGACTCCTATCGGTCGGAGTGGATAAACAGTTCGCCGCGTATCTCCTGCCGAACGCGTTCCCGATTAGATTCACCGAGTCCGCGGATTTATTGAACCTGCATCACAAGATCGAGATGCGCCTTTGCTATAATGCCCAGGAGGAGATCTGGAGGGCATCTCTCGATGAAGTCGAGCAAATTAAGAATATCCATCCCGGACTCGGAAAGTTTCTTCTACCGCCATGCAGCATAAGACTTCTCGCGGGGACGAAGCCATATTGTCCGGAAGGCAAGCGTTACTGCGGCGTTCCAGTGTGGAAACTGGACACGTCAGAGTACGGCAGGACGATCTGAATGCAATGTTGAGGGACCTCTATCTCATCTCTGTCTTTTTCGTGATGTTCGTAGTAACGGCCTATGCGTATTACCGTCATAGGCGGGGCGGCTACACGGTGCTGCAGGGTTGGAATTTCATTCCTCTCGGATTGGCGCTTGTGACCGGGGGGATGGCGATGGAGGCCTTCCGTTCCCTAATCTTGCATTCAGGCGAAGGGAATGCGATGGAGAGTTTGCGTTCGCTAGTCATATATCCCGGCAAGTTGTCTCTCGCTTACCAAATCGTTCAGAACTATGGAATGTTCTTACCCGGAATCGCGCTGGTCGGTTACGGCGTTGTTCGCGTTATCCCCTCCCTGGACGCATACATAGCCAGTCTTGCGGACAAGAAGATTGTCGAACAGAACAAGATTTTCACGAGACACCTTCTGAAGCTCCAGGAGAACAGTATGGTGCTTGCATCGCCGGGAAGCGTCCAGGACGTTCTTCAGAGAATCGTTTCGAATGCGCAGGAAGTAACGGGGGCATATTTTTCGGCGCTATTGCTTTTCAATCCCCGGTCCGACACACTGGATTCGAGTTACTACGCAGGGAATGGCAGGGAAGTTCTCCAGAAGCTAGTCGAAAGTATGGACATCGACCTGAGGAACATAGAACTCCCTCCGGAAAAGATAGATTTCCTGAGAAATATCGCCCGCGGAGGAAAACCGTACTTTGCTACCGACATTAGTGAGCTGTTGACTTTCTATGTCGGTGATCGCAAAGTGCCGTCATCGATCAAAGAATGGGATGTGCAAAGGTATGTGCTTGTTCCGCTGCATGTCGACGGTGTGCCTGACGGACTGTTATGTTACTTATTCAAATCGGCGGAATACTCGGGTGCACTCCTGGATCTGTTTGCGCACCAGTGCTCGCTCGCGCTCAGGAACGCCAAGCTGTTCGACGAGATGCAACAAAACACTATTGCCCTGGAAATACAAAGACGGAAAGCGGAGAACGCAAACCGATCCAAAACAGAATTTCTCGCGAACATGAGCCATGAGCTGCGAACTCCATTGAACGCTATCATCGGATTCAGTGAAATACTCCAGACTGATTTGACGGGACTGCCTCCCGATATGTCGCGAGAATTTATTGAGAACATTAACAAGAGCGGGAGACATCTCCTCGAACTCGTGAACGATTTACTCGATCTTTCGAGGCTTGAAATCGGAAGAATGAGACTTGAGAAATCGAATTTCGAGCTGGAAGAGGAGCTCCTACAGGCTGTGAAAATTGTGGAGCCGATGGGCCATGAAAAAGAGATTCACTTCGATATATCTGTCGGGGGGGCTATCTCAGAAGTTTATGCCGATCCTCAGAAGATCAGACAGATTGTGATCAATTTGCTGTCCAATGCGGTGAAGTTCAGCCACCAGAATGGAACAATTAATCTGAAGGTCTGGCGAGATTCGAGTGCGCTTCATTTTTGCGTCGAAGATTTTGGGATGGGCATAAAGAGAGAGGATATAGACAGGCTCTTCACACCTTTTGAACAGTTGACACAGAATCCCTATGCCAAGAAATACCGCGGCGTCGGACTCGGCCTTGCTTTGACGCGGAGGCTGGTTGAACTGCACGGCGGGAGGGTGTGGGCCGAAAGCGAACTTGGAAAGGGTTCGAAGTTCTATTTCACATTGCCGCAATAATGGAATCAAAGAAATACACGATTAAGAAGAGCGTCGTCGGCGAAGCCGAGCGGCGTGTGTTTAAAATAGATTACGAGCGCGATCTTAACGCCGACCAGCTCGAGGTTGTCAGGACCGTCGACAGCCCGGTACTGGTCATCGCAGGTGCAGGAACAGGCAAGACCAAGACGCTTATTTACCGCGTCGCCTACCTTGTGGAACTCGGCGGAAATCCGAGGTCGATCCTCCTGCTGACATTCACCAGAAAAGCCGCCGACGAGATGTTGAAGCGAGCCGCATCGCTGCTGAAGTCGGCTTCCGCCGAACAGGTCGCCGGCGGGACATTCCATTCGTTCGCAAACATGACACTTCGCCAGTACGCAAAGATCCTTGGTTACGGTGAGCAGTTCACGATCCTTGACGATTCTGACGCTGCAGACGTAGTGAACCTTCTGAGAACCAGGCTGCGACCCGAAAAGAAATCGCAGAGGTTCCCGAAGAAAGAGACACTCATCGATTTGTACAGCAAGTCTGAAAATACACTCACCCCGATCGAGGAAATAGTCTTCAAAGAGTACCCGCGTTTCATAGAAGAAATCGAGGATATCCTCAAACTGAAACGACAGTTCGATGAATACAAGAGGAAGTACAACCTGATGGACTACGACGATCTCCTTAAAAATCTCAAGGAGCTTCTTTCGCAAAACGAGCAGATCAGGAAAACTGTCGCGGGGAGATTCAGCTACGTGATGGTCGACGAGTTCCAGGACACTAACAAAGCGCAGGGAGAAATTGTCAGGCTGCTCGGCACGGATAAAGAGAACGTAATGGTTGTAGGAGACGACGCGCAGAGTATCTACTCCTTTCGGGGGGCACACTTCCGGAACATTTTTGATTTTCAAAACTATTTTCCGAACTGCAAGATCATCAAGCTGACTGAGAACTATCGTTCCACGCAAGGCATTTTAAATTTCACGAACAAGGTCATCGAGGCTGCGAAGGACAAGTTCGAGAAAGAGCTGTATTCGAGGAAGAAGGCAGGGGATAAGCCGGCAGTCGTCGCCGCGGAGACCGAGAACGTGCAATCGAAGTTTGTGGTACAGCGCATACTCGAGCTCCGCGAGGCAGGCATTACCTTGAACGATATCGCCGTGCTGTTCCGGTCGTCGTATCTTTCATTCGACCTGGAGATCGAGCTGACGCGTGCCAACATCCCATACGTGAAGTTCGGCGGAATGAAACTCGTGGACGCGGCGCACATAAAGGACATAATCTCGTTCTTGCGGGTGATAGAAAATCCCCAGGACGCCGTCGGATGGCACAGGATACTTCTCCTTCATCCGGGTGTGGGGCCGAGAATGGCGGAGAGAGTACTCGACAACTTGACGAGACAGGGAACTCAGGACAACCCCGCTCTGGAGGAATCGGAGGGGAAGATACCTCCTAGTGCGGAGGAACTGATCGGCTTCATTTCTGAAGAAGGGAGAAGGAATGGACAGCCGGTAGAGTATGTAGAGTCGGTGCTCAGGTATTATCAGCCGCTGATGCAGAGCAAATACGACGACTACTCGAAGCGTCAGAAGGATCTGGAGATGTTTGCGTCTATCGCAGAGAGGTATAAATCACTGCAGAGCTTCCTTTCCGACCTGGCATTGGAGCCACCTACTGAAAGCGTAGTGGACCTCGGTGAAAAGGACAAAAAGGAAGAACAGATCACGATTTCCACTATTCATTCTGCGAAGGGGCTGGAGTGGAATAGTGTCTTCGTGATCTGGGCACTTGACGGAAAGTTTCCGTCGATGTACGCGACGGACGACGACGATGCCATCGAGGAAGAGCGTAGATTGATGTACGTGGCCTGTACGCGCGCGAAGGACAATCTCTACATAACCTATCCGATGAATACTTACGACCGTGAGAGCGGTAGAATATTTACCAAGCCCAGCAGGTTCATCGACGTGGTGCCGCAGGACTTTTATGAGAAATGGAACCTCGTTTTTGAGTAGGGTCCCCTACTATGCCGTTTCAATTCGGTCGGGTGTCTACCCGACCGTCATTTCATTAGTACCATTTTCCCTGATGAGACGAAGCGGCTTCCGTCGCTTCCCGCCGCAGTAACGGAGTAGATGTATACCCCACTCGCGAACATATCCATGCTGACAGTTTCCCGGTAACTGCCGGGTTCCAGCAGACCGAACTTTTTTTCGAGTACCCTTTGACCGAGGACATTGTACACCTCGAGTGTAACCTTGCTCGCGACGGGAATCTGGTAGGCAATCATTGTGGTGGGGTTGAAAGGGTTAGGGAAGTTCTGCGACAGTTTGTAGGACTCCAGCCTTGCTGTGGGGGAAAGCCTCACGCCGGTTAAAATCGAAGCGGTTACCACTGAGATACTGTTAGACGTAGCTGTGGTATCGGCTCCGTTAGTAACGTATCCCGTTAGTGTGTACATGCTCGAAGCCTGGACGTTTCCAACGGAAAAAGTCGAAGAGGTTTCTGAACTAGTGAAAATCGTGTCCACCCCTGGCCCAAAGAAGTGGAGCAGGTAAGCAAGCGTTTTGCCATTTGGATCTGTGGCCGTGCTCCATGTTACCGATACTTTCTGATCGAAGTGAGCGATGCTGTCTGCGGGTAGTGCATTGAACTTGAACGTGGAGGGGGCGGAAATGGTGTCGCCCCCAATCGGCTCACCGTATAAAACGCCGCGTCCTTCTGCCGAGATGTAACACCTTCCATACACCCGGGGATCGCCCGAGATCTGGTGAAGATAGCCGAACTGATGGGAATCGTCATTGATTCTCGTCCATGATGCACCGGAGTCAATGGAAAGAAACATTCCCAATTTTCCACCTACAATTCCCCAGAGATATATCGCAGGGTAAGTCTTTGCCGGAGCAGATTGTCCGAAGCCAAGAAGGAATGCGGCGGTCACGTTTGTGACCTTCGATGCGGTATTGCCCGAGTCAATGGAGTGAAAAAGTCCGCCTCCGCCGCAGCAGATCCAGACGTCTCCATCATGACCGGGTGTTGCGCTCAAATTACCGTCCTGAGATTGGTAACCTGGTACTGAGGGTAAACCGGTGATGGTGCGGGAGAACGTTTTCGCCGCGTCTGTCGATACCCAGAGCTGGCCGTACGATGCCAGATAAGCATAAAACTTCCCCGGGTCCACCATATCCGCTATCGGAGGTACTGCCGGTACACTGCCGCCGCACGCAGTCCACGTGTTTCCGAAGTCTGTCGAATATGATAGTGCGGAGCCTGTAGGCGCCCAGACGATGGTTCTTCCGTCAGCCGAGATCGCTATTGACCACGTCCCGCCCGCAGTCGCGCCTCTTGGGCGTTTCGGAAAGTCTCGCCATGAACTTCCTCCATCTTTGGAATATGCACCATACGGCGCCGCATTATATGCCTTCACTATCGTGGAAGGGACCTTTGAGGCAAAGGCAAGCGAAAGCGTCGTGCCCTTCGGTGGATTGTATCTCCCCTGGGGAGGGGATGTATTGAGCTGGTCATTCCTGAATCCATCATAGTCGCCCATCGCCGACACGACGTTTGTGAATGGTGGACTTATGATTTGCATCGGCACTGTTTCTTCAAGGTTCTCGTCTTTGAAATACCATGTAGGCGTGGTTGCGAACAGGTTATCGCACGCCCAAATGCCGAATCCGGTTCCGAACATAGCCTTGCTGGAATCGAACGGATCCATCGCAATGCACGCCAGCCAATGGGGATTAACCGTAGATGTGTAAGGCGCGTAGCTGTGATCAAGCGAGGCACCGATCAGCCTGCCGCGCCAGGTCGAGCCGCCATCGGGACTCAGGTAAACTTCGTCCATCGGAGACCATTTGTCTAGCGTACTGACGATAAGAATCCTCGGATCCTTCGGATAAACTGAGAGGCCGCTGAAGCCGTAAGAGCCGGAGGAAGGGGAGATGTTTGTCCAGCTTCTGGCCGATATGTTGTATCGCCAGACCGATCCGGACGTGGCGCCGTTCGGGCCCTGATAATTAGCAAATGTCAGGTAGAGTACGGTATCTGCGATGGCACCTCGGATTGCCATAACATTGGTTGGTTGGCCCTGCACGGTGTCCCATGTTATGCCGCCGTCGGTGGTCTGGTAAAGACTTTGACCGGACGTGTTGGCGGCGGCGACGAAGATCCTCTTACTGGGCATACTCAAGGATCCGCTTGTCGGATCGATTTTCACGAAATTCACGTTGGTAGGAGTGAACGATGTGACCGCGTTCCAAGTCGCTCCGTAGTCTGTGGATCTCCACAAAGCAGATTGGGCAGGGCTTGTCGCCGGATTCGAAGAGGTTCCCATGAAGAGTATGGAATCGGCATTCGGATCTACCTGCAAACGCTCGCCGCATCCGCGTCCATCTTCGTTTCCGCCGACTTTAAACTTGAGTGGAATTATCTTCCAGCTGTTGCCTTTGTCGGTAGAAGAAAGGAGTGCACCGTTTCCAGCCCATGACTGCGTATACTTGCCCGTTTCCATGTATACGCGGTTCGTATCGTTTGGGTCGAGTGCGATGGAGAATATCCCCATGAAGTCTGAGTTGTTTCTGTCCATAGTATCTGTCAGTGGTGTCCATCGGCCGACCGAGTTCTCCCATCTGTATGCTCCTCCCATATCGGTTCTCGCATATGCCAGACCTTGGGCGGTTGGGCTGTATATGATTCCCGGCACGAATCCACCGCCTCCGTCAATCACGCTCCGCCATTGATAGGATATCTCCTGAGCCTTCGTCGATAGGGCGAAGACAAAGGAGAATGTGAACAGTTCAAAGACAGCGACTGCGGCATGTGCAGACGAAAAAAATCGATCTTCAACTTTCATTGAAATCCTCCGTTCTCCGGTAGTTGGACAGGTCTGGTCTGACTTAACACGAAAGATTTCTCTCGGATTTGTCCGCGGCTTTCCGTTGGTACGGATGATCTCTGCTGTCTTCAAGCCCTGGACCTGACATAACACTACATCTGCTTAGTCAAATAAAACGCGGTAACCCCTGCCGGTACGAACATGCTATCGCCGGCGTTATCGCTAACACGACTTCGAAAAGCTAACTGATGGTTGGTGCATTGTCAAGTCTTGGTATGTCCGTGAACGCACGGCGCCGACTTCGCGACAGCTTGTCCTGCGATCGGATTATCTGTCGAGAAGTTCGGAAGTCAGGAGTCCTGCCAATATAAGCGTACCGCCTGCGATGCCGATCCAGCCGACGAACTCTCCGAATGCAAAGTACGCGACAATGTTTGCCATGACAGGCTCCATGGAAAAAATTATCGCAGCGCGGACTGGCGTCGTATCTCGCTGGTATTTTGTCTGGAGATAAGTTGCAAACACAGTCGCGAGTATGGATGTGTAGAGAAGTGCCCACACGAGGCCGGTCGTTAGATGAACATGCATGGTCTCAAAATAGGGGGCGACCGAAATCGAAAGCATTGCGGTGACCGCAAGCTGCAGTAGTGTCAGCTTAGACACATCATGCTTCTTCGAGAAGATGTCGAGATAGACGATGTAGATCGCGTAGGAGATGGCGCAGAAGAGCGTAAAGAGGTCCCCGATGTTAAAACCTTGCCCGCCCGGCGAGGTCAAGACGTAAAGCCCTACGGCCACGAGTCCAACTCCAATAAGGTTGCCTCTCGACGGCATTCTCTTTTCTATGACCGCTTGAGCGATAGGTGTGAAAGCCACGAGCAACCCGGTGATAAAGGCTGATTTCGAGGCGGTTGTGTACTTCAAACCGACTGTCTGGAATGCAAATCCGATCATCAGGAGAAATCCCAGGAAGAGGCCCCCTTTGAACGTCTCTCTGTCCATAGAGAAGTAGTTCTTCCTGTAAATGACCGGAAAGATCAGGGCGGCAATTCCAAATCGCAGGGCGAGGAATGTCAATGGAGACGCGTCGTTGAGCGCGGACTTCACCACGGCGAAAGTCCCACCCCATATTAGCGTGATTGAAAGGAGAATAAGCTCCGCTTTATGAGAGCGTGACATATCCTTTGACAAAGCTTATCAATTCGGATTTGTAGAGGATTGCTATAACCGAAACGACATACAACACCGTGTTTAATATCATGGGCTTATCCGTAAGGAGCGCTTTCGTCGGATTTTCTCCGAGTCCCGTCTTGTGAACCAAAAAGAGATATCTGAAAACTCCATACGTCACAAAGATCGTTGTGAAAATCAGTGCCTCAGTATGGAACGCATGGACCGTCCGTTCCGATACCGTATAAAGTGCATAAGCGATTATCACACTTGCAGCGGATATTGAAAGTATCTGGTCGATCAGGCCGAGGTCGTAATCAGATAGCACTTTCCTTGTCGTTTCGTCGAGGCCTTTTGGCATCAAGACGAACTCGCTTCTTCGTTTGGCTACTCCAAGGAATATGGAAAGAAAGAGCGTCGTCATGACAAGCCAACTGGATACTTTCACATCGATTGCATAACCGCCCGCCAGTATTCGGAGAATGAAACCCGTGGCAATTACGAAAAGGTCTATCAGAACAATACGTTTCAATCCGAAAGAATAGAGAATATTGATCGCAACGTATCCGGCGATGACCAGACTCACCGTAAGAGGTGAACCCAGGATCAAAAGCAATACAAGCGACAAAGCCAATAGTAATACAGACAACGACCATCCCTCGCCGATCCCGACGGTCCCCGCTGCGATCGGGCGGTCGCGTTTTACCGGATGCATCCTATCGAACTCCTTGTCCGCTATATCGTTGATGACATAGACCGCCGATGCTGCGAAACAAAAGGCGACGAATGTAAGGAGAGATCTGTAAAATAAATCGAGAACGAGCAGGTTCTTCGAGAAGATGAGCGGAACGAAGACGAATGCATTCTTTACCCACTGGTGTGGTCGCATCAGGCCGAGGTAATCTTGAACTCTCTTCATCACCCATTTCTTAGTTTAACAGACTCAATTTAGTCAAAGGCGGCGTTGTGAAACAAATAGTGTCTTCTGGAGGATTACGGATATGGGGTGCCGGCCCATGATGTCAAATTAATGCGGGAGGGATTACCTGGGATGCTCGATCCCTGGCCATCGATTGATATTGTTAATTCCGTCACAGAAAAATACATTATGTAATGCTAACTGAATTCCTATTTTTGTTTCTCGTTGCCATCTTCGCGGGTTTCTTCGGGGCCTTAGTCGGGATCGGAGGCGGCGTAATCATTGTTCCCGCACTTACACTTCTGTTCCATCTTCCTATTCATATGGCTATTGCAGCCAGCATTGTTTCTGTAATAGCGACTTCGATTGCCGGTGCGCGATCGTACGTGGATCAGCAGATCACGAATGTCCGCCTCGGGATGTTCCTTGAAATCTCTACGACCGGCGGCGCGCTCATCGGTGCGTTGATCGGAGTTCTCATGCACGGTTATGTATTGAGCCTTATTTTCGGAGCCTTGATTTTCTATATGGCAATCATGTCGTATCGGAGCAGGAACAAGGAAGAAAAGATGATCGATTCAGGTGCCTATGACGCTGGGCATCTTGACGGTGTGGCGAAGGCACTTCTGCTGGAAGGTACTTACCACGACGAAGCGGTCCAACGCGATGTAAACTATCACGCCACGAAACCGATCGCCGGAAGCGTTGTATCGTCTTTGGCAGGAGTCGGCTCCGGATTGCTTGGGATTGGCGGCGGTGTTATCAAGGTCGCGGCCATGAACACGATGATGAGCATCCCGATGAAGGCGTCTGTCGCGACAAGCAAGTTTATGATAGGCGTAACTGCAGCCACAAGTGCGGTCGTGTATTTCATCGCAGGCGGAATCAATGTCTACGTCGTCGCTCCGGTCGCTTTGGGTACAATGCTCGGTGCGACGGGGGGCAGCTTGGTGATGAACAAACTCCACAGCAAGGTCATCAAGACGATTTTCTTCTTTTTAATGATTTACCTTGGTTATGAAATGATCGCAAAAGGATTATCCATGGGATACAATATCAAAATACCGGGGTTGATGTGATGGCTATTGACGAGAAGCAACTTAAGGCTGAAACACAGGACATAAACAAGATAGTCTCGATCATACTCGCGACAGGTATGTACGCGACTATCTTTTTCTATCTTATCGGTCTGATCCTGGTATTTGTAAGGGGGACGCATATCCCGAAGTTGTCGCAGCAATACTTCCATTCTTTCGGCGGTTTCTTCACCTCGCTGTTCGGACTGCATGCTCGCGCATTTCTGTATCTTGGGACGATCTTCCTTATACTGACGCCCGTAAGCAGGGTCATCATATCGATATTCGCCTTCAAGAAGGAGAAAGACTATAAATATGTCGGGGTCACGACCGTAGTCTTCTTGATTATTCTAATCTCGGTTCTTATTGGGAGCATATTCAAGATAAACGTCGGCTAAGAATTGCGGCTTCCGAGGGGAAAGGAACATGGATATTGGGGAAAACATCTAAATTGATTTTGACGTTGGGATGTTGTAAAATCTTGAGTCATTAAGACTTACACAGATGAAAGAATCTACAAAAGTATTCCTTTGGGCAATAGGTATAATCTTAGGCGCCAGTGTGGTGATAGCCGTGATTGTGCTGGCAAGCGGAGGCGGAGGGAACGAATATGATCTCTCCGGGTCGAGTCCGAAGGTAGCAGTGGTAAGTCTGAGCGGGACGATAATGACTTCGAGAGGAATCGTAGCTACGTTGCAGGCGTATGCCGAGAACAATAGTGTGAAGGCGATCGTTCTCAGGATAGATTCACCGGGCGGCGGAGTCGCCGCGAGCCAGGAGATTTTTGAAGAAGTCAAATCAATTCGCGATACAGTGAAGCCGATCGTAGTTTCGATGGGGGCGATTGCTGCCAGCGGGGGGTACTACGTGAGCTGCGGCGCGACGAGGATCGTTGCGAATCCCGGAACGATTACCGGGAGCATAGGCGTGATCGCGATGTTTCCGAATTACGCAAAACTAATGGAGAAGCTCGGACTTCAGATGGATGTGATAAAGAGCGGGAAGTACAAGGATTCAGGTTCGCCGTTTAGAGCGATGACTGAGGCCGACAAGAAGTACTTCCAGGGTGTGGTTGAAAACAGTTTCGATCAGTTTTTGGATACGGTTGCTAAACAGAGAAAGCTGCCGATCGACAGGTTAAGAAAGTTTGCTGATGGTCGGGTGTTTACAGGCGAACAAGCACTGAAGCTTGGTCTCGTGGATACTCTCGGTTCTCTTGAAGATGCGATATCTATCGCGGCAAAACTTGGGGGCATCAAGGGGAAGCCGGTTGTGGTTGAGCCAAGAAAGCGGAGGACACTTGTCGATATGCTTCTCGGCGATTTTGTCGAGAAGTTTCATTTCCTGGAAAAAGACTTCATCGAGCAGCCGATACTTCAATACAGATTCGCGCAATAGAAAGGGGAGATAATGAGCGTTACTAAAGCAGACATTGTTGAAGAAATCGCCCTACAGACCGGCCTGACAAAAATCGAAACTCAGGCTGTGGTCGAAGGTTTCTTGGCTTCCGTTAGAAATGCTCTCGCGGAAGGGAAGGCGATTGAGATTAGAGGGTTCGGAAGTTTCAAGATCCGGAAAAGAAAGGGGAGGATGGCACGGAACCCCAAGACCGGGCAGGCCTATCCGGTGAAGGAACAATATGTCCCATATTTCAAAGTGTCAAAGGAATTCAAGGCCTTCGTCGACGAACATCTCGGCAGGGAATCGCAGGGTGAAAAGGGAAGCGTTGAGGAGGCCGCTCAGGGATGACGGGAAGGTTCTGTCCCGAATGCGGTGCCGAGACCAACGGTGACTTCAAGTTCTGTCCGAACTGCGGCAGCAAGCTCCCTGAAGCTTCGCCGGAAAGGGGAGAGAAGATTCAAGAATCCGGAAAGGAGACGGTGCCAAACGGCGCTCTCAAATGTCCGGTATGCGGCTTTGAGAATATGCCAGGATCCAAGGCTTGCGATTCTTGTGGTTCGTTCCTTGCGGGAGGAAACATTCAATCAGTAGAATCTACCCGCCGAACGGTTGGAGACGAGCGAGCTTCAGCAGTACGTGAAATCCCGGGAAAACAAAATCGTCCTAAGAAAGAGGGCAAGAAACCTCCTAAACGAGCTTCGCGTGAAAAGAATCATCCGCGTAAGAAACTGCACCTTGAAACTTATCAGAGCGTCGCCATCGCCGCTGCGCTTCTCCTGGGAGCAATTTTCATCTATGGACTTATGAGCTCAAGAACTCGCACTCAGCAGCCAGGCGGTGGCAGCATGCCGCCCCAGCAGACATCCGCAGCCGGACAACCGAACCCCAATGTGCTCCACGAAATTAACAGGCTCAGAGAAGTCGTCGGAAAGGAACCCGACGATCTCAACTCGCTTCTGGAACTTTCCAATATGTTGGAGGACAACGGCTTCTATGGTCAAGCGGCTGTTTACTATAAGCGCTATCTTAGCAAAGAACCGCGCAACGTGGATGCGAGAGTGGATTATGGCGTAACACTATTCGAGGGAGGAAATACACAAGGGGGAATAGCGCAGATCAAGGAGGCACTTAAGATCGACCCCAAGCATCAGAAGGGTTTGTATAATCTTGGGATAATTTACCTTAATTCGGGTGAGTTCGAGAAAGCGAATGCTGAATTCGAAAAATGTGCGAAGGTAAATCCCAACACCGAAGTAGGCAAGAAAGCCGAACAAATTTTACATGAACATCAAAACATTACATCGCAGGAGGTGAATTAGAATGCCGAGTGGTAAGAAAAGAAAACGCCATAAGATGGCCACGCACAAGAGGAAAAAACGGCTCCGCAAGATGCGTCACAAGAAAAAGATCCGTTAAGTCTGTCTGAATCATTCCCGATCCGCTCGTTTCTCAGAGTGGATCGGGATGAATTATCTCATACTAGCAGGGAGTTTTTCAGGATGAACGTAGTTAGGCGGGCCGGACTCTATCTGTTTACGGCAATAGGCCTTATTCTGGTATCTCAGGCTGCTTTCGGCTGGGGATTCTGGGCGCACAGGACTATTAACAGGTATGCGATGGCACTCCTCCCCGAACCACTAGAGGCCTTTTATCAGGACCACGTCGATTATTTAACTGCTCGCGCCGTCGACCCGGACAAGCGCAGAGGCGAATGGAAGGATGAGGAAAACTACCATTACATGGACATGGACGATTATGGGACTTACCCGAATTTCAATGTACCTCCCACATTCAAGGAAGCAGTGGAAAAATACGGCGAGGAAAAGGCTACAAAGGACGGGATGGTAGCCTGGCGAGTCGGGCTCGACGTCGACAGTCTTACGGATGCTATGAAAGCGTACGATGTCTCTCTAGTGCTTCATCTGTCTGCAGACCTCGGGCATTACGTGGTGGACATGCACGTGCCGCTGCACGCGACAAGGAATTATGATGGCCAGCTCACGGGCAACATTGGAGTCCATTATCGATGGGAGACCGGGATCCCCGACCGTTACGGAAAGGAGTATAGTTTTGACGGACTGGAAAAGGCAACGTATGTAAAGGACCCGGTTCGACATGCAATCAAGATTCTCACCCGCAGCTACTCTTTTCTGGGGAGGCTTTTTCGGGCAGACAGCATAGCCAAGGCAGGCATTCCAAAGGATAGCCTTTACAGTGTTGAGATGAAGAATGGCAGCAAGGAATACACATACTCCGACGAGTACTACAAGAAATTCAACGACCAACTGAACGGCATGGACGAAAGCCAGATGCGCGAAGCGACGGAAGCCGTTGCCTCTTATTGGTACACCGCATGGGTGAACGCCGGCAAACCGAGATTCTGGGAAGAAGGGAAAAATGAAAACTAAACAATCTCCAAATCGAATATTACTGACCGAGAGAGAAATACCGAAGAAGTGGTATAACCTAACTGCCGACTTGGAGGATAAGCCGCGTCCGCCTCTTGACCCGCAGACTCATCAGCCGATTTCGCTGGACAAGCTCAGCGTCATATTTCCACAAAACCTCATCGAACAGGAAGTCGCTTCTCAAAGGTTCATAAAGATCCCTGAGGAGCTTCTGGAGGCTTACGCAAAATGGCGCCCGACACCTCTGGTCCGTGCACGCGGCCTCGAGGAGCTCCTGGAAACGCCTGCTCACATTTACTTCAAGAACGAAAGCGTAAGCCCGGCAGGCAGCCATAAACTGAACACCGCCCTGGCACAAGCATATTACAACAAGCTGGAAGGTGTCAAGAGGCTAGTCACCGAGACGGGCGCAGGCCAGTGGGGAAGCGCCCTCGCAATGGCATGCATGACCTTCGAGCTCGGATGCAAAGTCTTCATGGTAAAGTCTTCATACAACCAGAAGCCGTACAGACGGGCCATGATGCACATGTGGGGGGCCGAAGTATCTGCGAGCCCTAGTGAAGAGACAAATGCGGGAAGATTGCTTCTCGAGCAGCACCCGGATTCGCCGGGAAGCCTCGGAATGGCCATCAGCGAGGCCGTGGAAGTCGCGGCGAGCGACAGCGAGACGAAGTATTCGCTGGGAAGCGTACTCAACCACGTCCTTCTTCACCAGACAATTATCGGCGAGGAGGTTTTGAAGCAAATGGACAAGATTGAAGAATACCCCGACACGATAATAGGTTGTGTCGGAGGGGGTTCTAACTTCGGAGGGTTTGCCTTCCCATTTGTCCGTGAAATACTTGAACAAAGGCCTCGCGCGAAGAAGATGCGGGTGATCGCGGTCGAGCCTTCGGCATGCCCCACTTTAACGAAAGGGGTGTTCGCTTATGACTTCGGTGATACGGCAGGCCTGACGCCGCTCCTACCGATGCACTCTCTAGGGCACGATTTTGTGCCGCCGGCTATCCATGCGGGAGGATTAAGATACCATGGAGTGGCACCGCTGATTTCTGCTCTCGTGAATCTCGGGATAATCCACCCTGTGGCATACACCCAGAATGAAGTCTTCGATGCGGCATTGAAGTTTGCCCGAAGCGAGGGTATTGTCCCCGCACCGGAATCGTCTCACGCTATCAGGGCTGCTATTGACGAAGCTCTTCGCGCAAAATCCGACGGCAAGAAGGAAGTCATCGTTTTCAATCTTTCCGGCCATGGCTACTTCGACATGAGCGCCTACGACGATTACCTCGAGGGGCGGCTCGCCGACAGCACGGTTGACGAAGATGACCTTCAGAGATATCTGAACCAACTCCGGCACCAGTCTTTCGAGTCCTGATGTCGTTCTTGCTTGTCGACCGATTTCTCGTTTTCTTGATTTTTACTGAAGGCGTTGATAACTTCAAAATGAGTTAAAACAAAGGAGGTATATCATGGCACACGATGATGATGGGTTGACAAGCGGGTTGTTAATCGGGTTCATAGCCGGAGGCATCGTAGGTGCGGTTACCGCGCTGTTGCTCGCGCCGAAGTCCGGCGAGGAATTACGCAAAGACATAAAAAGCAAGTCTGATGAGATCAGGGAAACCGCACAGGCTCAACTTCGCCAGGCGCGGGAGCGAGCTGACGGTCTCGTGAAGGAAGGAAGAAGGCGCTCAGAAGAACTCGTCAGTCAGGCAAAGCGGAAAGCAGACGCTCTGCTCTCGGATGCCGGGAGCGCGATCGACCAGGCCAAAGGAGAGGGCGGAAAATTAAAGTCAGCCATAAAAGCAGGGACAGATGCGTTCAAAGAAGAGAGAGCCAAGAATAGCTAGGAGGGAGAGAGCGTGGCGACAGTGTTCTTGATAGTGGCCTCGATCGCTCTTCTGGCGATTGCTGCCGCGAGTGTTTACTCGATAATATTGATGAAGGATGCCAAGAAAGTTCTGAAGCAGATGGAGATTTCTGTCAGGGAAATCTCGGAGACTTCCCGCCCGGTCCTCGAAAACACCGGAGTGATTACAGGCAAGATCAGGGAGATAGCCGAGAATGTGGATGGAGAGTTTCTGAGTGTCAAAGGGGCTGTCGACTCGTTAGTGGGCGCCGTCGAAGATATTGTCGACCTTGAACGAAAAGTGAGATCGAAAGTCGAAGACCCGATCATGGACACTGCAGGATACCTTGCCGCCCTTACTAAGGGTGTCAGGACTTTTCTGCGGGTCTTGAAAAGCTAATTAAAGCCTGTCCGGAATATATATCCTCATCCGGTACGACTTTCCTAGATTTCCCGACAGGGAAAAGGAGATGAAATGAAGGAATATCTTCCATCCAGTCTGAGGAACGTAGTACTAATCGGCCATGGCGGCAGCGGCAAGACAACGTTTGCGGAAGCCGTACTGTATGCCGCCGGAATCACCTCCAGAATGGGAACGGTTGCGGAAGGGAACACCGTTTCAGACTACAATCATGATGAGATCGAAAGGAAATTTTCCGTTAGCACTTCGCTTCTCCATGCCGATTGGGGAGACAAGAAATTTAACATGCTCGATCCGCCGGGGTATCCGGATTTTCTCGGCGAAGTTAAAGCTGCAATGCGCGTTACCGACCTTGCCGTGGTTTTCGTGAAAGCGGTAGAGGGAATCGAGGTCGGCACTGAGATAGACTGGGGTTTCAGCAAGGAGTACAAAGTCCCGGTGATTTTTGTAGTGAACAAGGCGGATTCGGAGAACTCCCGCTTCGAAGCGAGGCTCCAGGAAATAAGGGATAAGCTTACGCACGACGCGTTCGCAGTTCAGATCCCTGTCAATGAGGGAACGGGGTTCGACAGCGTGATCGATTTCCTGAAGATGCGTCTCTTGAAGTTCAGCACGGACGGAAAGGGAAAGTACGCGGAAGAAGAGATACCCGATTCACTTAAGGCTGCAGCAGATAGATACCGCGCGGAACTGGTGGAGCAGCTTTCCGAAACAGATGAGAACTTACTGAACGCTTTCCTTGAGAACGGGACGCTCACCGAGGAGCAGATATCCGAAGGGTTGAAGAAGGCGATTGCAGGCAGGAAGCTCTTCCCGGTTTTCCCGGCTGCCGGGATCCGACTGACCGGTGTCGCATCGATTCTCGATTTTATCGGAAGTTACGCCCCATCGCCCGACGGAATGCCGCCGGCGGCTGGTTTCAAGACGGAGGGGGGAAAGGAAGAGATCGGGATCCTCTGCGACCCGGGTGCAGATCCGGTATTGTTTATTTTCAAGACGATCTCCGAAAGGAACATCGGTGAGCTTTCACTGTTCAGGGTTTATTCCGGCATTGTCATGCCCGGAATGGACTTAGTGAATCAAGTGAACGGTAAATCTGAGCGGCTCGGCACACTGTACCTCCTTAACGGCAAAGACAGGAAGGAAACGCCGAAGGTTGCAGCTGGAGACATAGCTGCAGTGGTGAAGCTCAAAGATACTCACACAAACAACACATTGAGCGGGAAGAATCATCCGGTGGCGATGAAGAAAATCGATTTTCCCGACCCGATAATGAGGGTTGCGATCGTCTCCAAGAATCGCCACGACGAAGACAAAGTCGCTTCGGGTCTCCACGCGCTTCACGAGGAGGATCCGACGTTTGTTGTGGAAGTCGATCCCGAGCTGAAGCAGACGGTGCTGAGCGGACAGGGTGAAATGCATCTGCAGGTTGTGACGAGGCGCCTGAAGGAAAGATACGGCGTAGAGGTGGAGATGGTCGAGCCGGATATTCCTTACCGCGAGACCATCAGGGGCGTTGCCGCAGACTCGGAGTACAAGCATAAGAAGCAGTCCGGGGGCCGCGGACAATATGGTCATGTCCATTTGAAGCTCGAGCCTCTTCCGAGAGGGAAGGGATTCGAATTCGTCGATGCCGTAGTCGGCGGCGTGGTTCCCGGCAGGTTCATCCCTGCGGTAGAGAAAGGTGTGATCGAGTCGCTGGAACGCGGCGTAGTATCGGGGCACAAGGTCGTGGATGTGAGGGTGACGTTGTTCGACGGTTCCTCACACCCGGTCGACTCGGACGAAATTTCCTTCAAGATTGCCGCTTCAATGTCGTTCAGAAAAGGTTTCAAAGAAGCCAAACCGATACTTCTCGAACCAATTTACGAGCTTGAGGTGCTGGTCCCTGACGAACACATGGGGGACATAATGGGCGACATCTCAGGACGGCGCGGTAAGATTCTCGGTATGGAAGCCGAGGGAGCCAACCAGAAAATCAAGGCGCAGGTACCTTTGAAAGAGCTTTACAAATACGCCAACATCCTTCGAAGCATGACACAAGGACGCGGCGTCTTCAAGCAGAAGTTTTCTCATTATGAAGAAGTGCCGAAGGAAGTTGCGGACAAGATCATTGCCGAAGCACAAAAAGAAAAAGTCGAACAAGAATGAATATCCGACCGAATCCAGAATTCTGAACGCAAACTTTCAGGAATCAGAGCGGTCCGCTGATGGCAGACTGGTCGCAGTTTGGCGCGAGAGAATGCGAGGTGGTCCGTGGAAGTACAGCGCGATGTTCGACGGTTCGAATTGCTGAAAGAGTGATTATGGAACGTTTGTGGTCACCATGGAGATCGAAATATATTCAATCCTTTTCAGAAAAGCGCGCGGACAAAGAAAAGTCTTGTGTCTTTTGCGACAAGCTTTCCCAGAATGATGACGAAAGTAATCTTATCGTTCACAGGAGCTCGATGTGCGCGATAATCATGAATATCTATCCGTACAACAGCGGCCATGTAATGATTGTCCCGTTCGCGCATAAGGGGACATTCGAGGACCTGACGGAAAAGGAGCATCTCGACATAATGAGCGAGACGGGTCTTGCAATTCGACTTCTCCAGTTGACCTCGCACCCGGACGGGTTCAATTTCGGCGCGAACCTCGGCAGAGTAAGCGGCGCCGGAATCGCGGAACACGTTCACTTCCATGTGGTTCCGAGATGGAGCGGCGATGTGAATTTCATGCCTGTTCTTGCGGATGCAAAGGTGATTTCTGAAGGGCTTGAACAGACTTACGGCAGGCTGGCCGAAGCATTGGACTCTCTCAAGGGGTAAAAAGCAGGATCGTTCCGGTATCAGTTGGGATATTTGGGGATGTGCGCTGAAGCGATATGGAAATTGTCGCTCCGACAGGAAACTCTCCTCGAAAGGGGCTAAATTATAGTGAAAAATTGGACTATTCAGGATGACCAATGTCGCATAAGGTGCTTTTCATATTCGGGACTCGGCCGGAGGCCATAAAGATGGCCCCGCTCATAAAGGAGGTTCAAAAGACATCCGGACTTCGGGCGATTGTCTGCGTGACGGCTCAACACCGCCAGATGCTCGACCAGGTATTGCGCATATTCAAAATCAAACCTGATCACGACCTCAACATCATGACGAATAACCAGAGTCTATTTGATATAACATTGAAAGTCGTCTCCGGCCTTCAGAAGATTCTTGTTGACGAGAAACCGGACCTTGTGGTGGTTCAGGGCGATACGACGACTACTTTCGCGGGCGCCCTTGCCGCTTACTACACCCGTACGAGGGTTGCTCACGTCGAGGCCGGTTTGCGTACCGGTAACAAGTTCGCTCCGTTTCCTGAAGAGATTAACAGGAGGCTAACCAGCGTGATCGCCGATATCCACCTTCCCCCCACGGGATGGGCACGCGACAATCTCCTGAAAGAAGGAGTCGACCCATCTGCCGTCTACGTCACGGGGAACACGGTCATCGACGCGCTCTTCTATGTCGTCGATGGGCTGCGGAAATCGGCGCCTGATTTCAACGGGCTGTTCGGCGGTATTGATCTTAGTAAGAAGGTTGTCCTCATAACCGGACACCGCAGGGAGAATTTCGGCGAAGGGTTCATCAACATTTGTGAAGCTATCAGGGAACTCGCTGACAATAAGCCTGATGTGGAATTTGTTTACCCCGTCCATTTCAATCCCAATGTTCGAGTTCCTGTGAACAAAATTCTCAGCGGAATAAAGAACGTTCATATAATTGAGCCGCTCGATTATGAGCCCTTCGTCTATGCGATGGACAGGTCTCATATTATCCTGACAGACTCGGGTGGTGTTCAGGAAGAAGCCCCTTCGCTGGGGAAGCCGGTTCTGGTTATGCGCGATACTACCGAGCGGCCTGAAGCGGTTGAAGCAGGCACTGTCAGGCTCGTCGGCACCGACCGGCTGAAGATAGTCGGTGAGGTGACGAAGCTCCTTGACGATGCGGCAGAGTACTCCTCCATGAGCAGGGCGCACAATCCTTACGGCGACGGAAAGGCGTCCCAGCGCATCGTGAAGATATTTCTAGAGCATCTTGACAAGTACGCTACTGCGGGAGCGGACTGACGCTGTGTTTCGGATTCGGGAGTATTCCCTGGCGCTTTTCGATCTCGACGGCACTCTCGCCGATACGCATCAGCTTATTTTCGACAGCTTCAATTTCATACTTCGCAAATACAGATCTACAGAGATGACTCCGCGCGAGATACTTTCCTATTTTGGACCGCCTGAGGAGATATGCATAGTCAATATGATCGGCGCCGACAATTTCGATTCGGTATGGAAAGACTTCATCGAATATTATTCGTCCCATTTGAACGAGACTATGGTGTTCGGTGGAGTGAAGGAACTCCTGTCGGAGTTGAAGTCGGCCGGAAAGCTTATCGGAGTTTTTACGGCGAAAGGTTCGAAGACAGCGGAGATCACGCTCGGATATCACGGGCTCAGGGCGTATTTCGATATTGTCGTAACTGGTTCTCATGTGAAGAATCACAAGCCGCATCCGGAGGGTATCGATGTTGCGCTCAGGAAGCTTGGCATAGACGCGTCCGACACCATCGTTATCGGTGATTCTCCGTCGGATTACAAGGCTGCCGCTGCTGCCGGGACAGGATTTGTTGCGGTCACATATGATACCGTTTCGAGAAATCGGTTCGACTCGATAGATTGTGTGAAGGCTGCGTCTGTCGAGGAACTTCACCGACTGTTATCTCGTGAAGGCGACCGGGTCCAACAAGGATGAAGTACTCGCTGTTTGACAGGTATGCATGGTATTTGAAGGGGGCGGCTCTACTGATAGCTCTGCTGACCTACTGGCGTTTTCGCGAACTCAACCTTTCCGCCGTGTACACGTACGTGGCGCAGGGCGATGTAATTCACTCGGTGCTGCTTCAGAGCGTCGCAGTCTCCAGGTCGATCGTCTGGGACTTTTTCGGTCTGATAGACGGGTTCGTTACTCCGCATTCGATAAAGTTTCTAAGGTACGCAGGGCTTTTGATTCTTGTCCTCGATCTTTATCTCCTCTCGGCCGTCGTCGAATATATCCTCGGTCAGAAATTCTGGGGATTCCTCGGTGTTTTTCTCTGTGCTCTTTCTCCTTTCGCGGTCGTGGCCGCGGTTTCCGGGGGGTCCGCCGCTACGGCGGTCGCCCTGATGCTTCTATTTATTATGGCACTTTATCGAAATCTATATGTCTACGCCGGTGTCCTGGCCGGAATTTGTTTCGCCGCTAACTTGCCCGGACTAATCATGTTTCTCGTGACGGTACTGGACTTACTGCAAAATCTGCAGGACAGGAAACGGATTGTGACAAGACTGCTTTCATCGGCAGCGGGGTTCGTTGTAGTGATGGCTCTAGCATATTTCTACTCTGTGTACTCGGGGGACGCAAAGGTGTTCTCGGTCCCGGTTAGCGAGCACGATCTATCCTGGATTATCAGCGGGGCGATTCCTCTCCTGATCGTCAACCTCCTCAATATTGCCGGAATAGTCTATGTCATCGTGAAGAAGCGCTATGATGTTTACAGGACTCACTTTCATACTCTGATGATGTGGATAGCGTCTCTGGCGCTTTGCATAGCACAACCTACCACCGCGAATCTTCTCGTCGCACTGACGGTATCAAGCATACTTGCGATGTTTTTTCTCCAGGGCTTCGACTCGCTTTGGAAGATCAAACTCATTTCTCCGGATACGTTCGTGTTCTTGTTTGTAGTCGTATTTCTGTTTGGGGATTTATACTCTAATAATATATTCCTAAAGGGGATTGTGCTGGAGAATTCGTTTGAGAAAAATGAAGCCGTGGGAGATGTTGTGAATTCGATTGCCCGCCAGAAAGGTGAGGCGAGTATCGTCAGCAATTTCGTGCCTGCCGAGTTGTCAGTGAAGCTTGGGAGAAAAGTCTATGAAGTGGGAGACGGCATCTTACCGGAGGGGAATTTTGTTGGGCAATCGGGTACAATCATATATGTGGCACGGCGGGACTCGAAATTAAATACGCTTACGTCCGGATGCAGGCAACTTTCGAGTACGCGTTTGATTCAGGATAATAGGACATATTTCGTTCAGGTCGTTGGATGCAGGAGAGAGCATGAGTGAGAAGGTCAAAATCGGTGTAATCGGAGTTGGACATTTAGGTCAGACACACGCGCGGCTCCTGAAGCAAGTGAAACGGGCAGACCTCGTCGGGATATACGATGTCGACAGGTCGAAGGCAGAGGCACTTGCCGGCGAACTTGGCGTCAAGGCATTTTACTCCGTAGATGAGTTGGCTGAAGTGGCGGATGCAATCTCGGTAGTAGTGCCGACCAGCCACCACTACGAGCTTGCCGCAAGGCTCATGAAGGGTGGCAAGCATTGCTTTATAGAGAAGCCGGTGACAGTGACCGTCGAAGAAGCCGAAAAAATATCTGCACTTGCCGATGAAACGAAGGTGAAGGTCCAGGTCGGGCATGTGGAAAGATTTAACCCGGCGGTCCTGGCTCTTTCGAATCTGAAGATCGAGCCAATGTTTGTCGAATGCCACAGGCTTGCGCAATTCAAGCCGCGCGGCATCGATGTAGCGGTTGTGCTCGATTTGATGGTGCATGATATCGATCTTATTCTCAATTTCGTGAAAAGCCCGGTGACGAGCATCGATGCTAGCGGGGTTGGAGTCATCTCGGATACTGTCGACATTGCCAATGCGAGAATAAAATTCGCAAACGGGGCGGTTGCGAATCTTACTTCGAGCAGGATTTCACAGCATCCGATGAGGAAGATGCGGATGTTTCAGCGGGACGGCTACATCTCGATTGATTTCGCCGAAGGGATCGCCGAGGTGTATCGTGCAACCAGGCCCGACTCCGCCACGCCGACCGGACTTGCCCTGGGAACGATCGGGATCGGGGACGCTGCCCGCATCATAACTTATGAGCAACCGGAAGCCCCGCAGGTGAATTCGCTCAAGATGGAACTGGAGCTTTTCATTCAGAGCATTATTGACAATACACCGACAGCTGTAGGCCCGAAGGACGCATTGAATGTCATGATTGTGGCAGACTCCATTGTAAAACAAATAGAGGAATCGAAGAAGCTTCTGAAATTGTAGTATGACTAAGAAGAAGAACTTTAAGATAGATGAGTCCATACTAACGGAACTTGGTGTACTGGCCGATGAACTCGGGTTCGAAGCATACGTCGTCGGAGGTTACGTCAGGGATTTAATTCTTGGGAAAGGGAGCAAAGATATCGACGTTATGGTGGTCGGCGATCCGCTTCGTTTTGCAAGGCAGGCGGCCGAACGGCTTAACGCGACCAATTTCGTGGTATTTGAAAAGTTTCGCACGGCCCAGATGGCGGCCGCCGATAAGAAGGTTGAAATTGTCGGTGCCAGAAGAGAGTCGTATAATTCGGACTCTAGAAAGCCGAAGGTTGAAGAAGGGACTCTCGAAGAAGACCTGTCGAGACGGGACTTCACCATAAATGCCATGGCGATCCGCATCAACCGACCGGCTTGCTCCGGCGGTAAGGCAGGGAAAAATGATGAGACAAACAAACGGGTTCTATCGGGTGAGGTCGTGGATATTTTTGGCGGCATGGCTGCGCTTTCGGACAAGATAATCGACACGCCTCTCGATCCGGTCGAGACTTTCAGTGAAGATCCGCTCCGGATGCTTCGTGCCTTGCGGTTTGCGTGCAGGTTCGAATTCAAACTGGCTCCCCGCGTAATGGAAGCCGTCGTCGCGATGAAGCAACGACTGGCTATTGTGTCGCAGGAGCGGATTACTGACGAATTCATGAAGATACTCTCGGCGTCGCGTCCTTCAATTGGTCTGAAGCTAATGCAGGACACCGGCATCATGAAGATAGTCTTCCCGGAGATTAGTGAGATGCCGGGTGTAGAGCAGCGCAACGATCATCATCACAAAGATGTCTTTCTTCACACACTAAGTGTCGTAGATCATCTTGCCGAGGTCAGCGAGAACGTGTGGCTGCGTTTCGCGGGGCTCGTACACGATATTGCGAAACCCGATACGAAAAAATTTATTGATGGTATCGGCTGGACTTTTCACGGTCACGACGAGATCGGTGCGCGCCGGATGAAGAAATTGTTCCAGCGGCTCCGTCTGCCGGGCGACAATCTTCCATATGTCGAGAAACTTGTCAGGCTTCATCTCCGACCGATGGCTCTGGCCGTCGAGGGAGTAACGGATTCCGCCGTTCGCCGCCTTCTTTTCGAAGCAGGGGATGATTTCGAGGATCTTATGAAGCTCTGCCGGGCAGACATCACCAGCAAGAACAAGAGACTGATTGAGGAATATACTAACAACTACGACCTCGTCGAAGAGAGGGCGCGATTGGTCGAAGAGAAAGACAAGATCCGGAACTGGCGGCCTCCCATCAACGGAGAGGAAATAATGTTAATCTTCGGCCTCAAGCCAGGGAAAGAGGTCGGGATATTGAAAAAAGCGGTAGAGACAGCAGTCCTGGATGGGCGGATATCCAATGACCATGACGCCGCGCTATTGTTTCTTAGGGAAAATGGGGAAAAAATTCTCTCCCATTCATGAAACAGTCACTTATCTAATCCGTCTAAGTAAAAGAGGCAATTAAAAGTCTGAATCTATTCATATTCTGAGGAGTTGTTAAATGATTAAGAAATTGATGACTCTGGGTATTATCTTTGTATTCGTACCTATGGCATTTGGGCAGCAGGAAGGTGCTGCGAAGCAGCTGACGCTTCAAGACTGTATAGACATCGCGCTGCACCGCAACACGACGGTATTGCAGTCTCAATATCAATCGCAGGGTCAGAGTGCGAGACTTCTAAGCGCATATGGACAACTCTTGCCGAGTGTAAGTGCGACAGGCGATTTTTCATATCAATACAACGAGATTAAAAGCGGCGTGCAAGTTGGAGGAGTTATCATACCGCTGACCGCAACGGCGATTTCGCGGCGTTATTCGGCAAGTGTTGGAGCAAACTATACGCTCTTCGACGGAATGGCGAACTTTGCCGGGCTAGACCTTGTGAAATCGCAGAGCGCATCGACATCTTTGACTTACGACAGGGCAAGGCAGACGGCGGTATACCAGACCATTCAGAACTATCTCGCCGTGTTTAACGCTCGTGACCAGCTGAAGATAAGCGAAGATAATTTAAAGAGAGACCAGCGTCAGTTGGAACAGATCAAGGAGTCAAACAGTGTCGGTTCGGCTTCACTTGCCGATGTTTACCAGCAACAGGCGGTGGTGAGCGGAGATGAATACTCATTGGTTCAGGCGAAGAACGCTTACGAACAGGCGCAGGCAAATCTGAAATTCTTTCTGAGTATCCCTGTCTCTCAGAACGTTGACTTCAGCGATCCGAAGGTGAGCAGTTCGATCGATACCACACAATTTTCCGCATTGAATGCTAAGTACAGTGACGTGCCGGTACTCGTTGAAAGAGCTATCGATTCTCGCCCGGACTACAAGGCGGCGTTAGAAAACGTCAACGCAAGCAAATCGCAAGTCGCGATAGCGAATGCAGCATACTCTCCTACACTCAGTGCGTTTGCCAATTATGGTATCAATGGACCAGGCACAAGCACGATAAACCAGAACAAGAGCTTCTACGGTGGATTGGAGCTTTCGCTTCCGATATTCAACGGTTTCCAGACTCAAACGAATATTCAAGTGGCTGATATTAACCTGAAGGCGGCCGACCAGACGCTCGATGCCACGAAACAGCAGGTTCAATTGGATGTCTACAAGGCGCTCCTTAATCTCTATTCCTCGGAAAAAGGGTATGAATCTGCCGTGAATGCGTTTGCTTACGCCAAAATCAATCTTGAGACTGCTCAAGAGAAGTTTAAGGTCGGTAGCGGCACCCTGCTGGATGTGCTGACCGCTAATGCCTTGTACACGCAAGCCGAATCGAATCAGGTCGTAGCCGCGTATACATACATCCAGGCCAAGATGCAGGTGGAATACGCCACCGGAACAATCAAATACTGAGGAAAAATAATGGCGACTAAGAAAAAGAATAAGAAGATATTCATACTCTCCGGAGCAGGGTTGCTCGTGGTGATCCTCGTCGCGGCCATAGTGATCGGCGGTAAGAAGGAACCGGTAATCACCGTGCAGACCGAAAAAGTCGCGCGCCGTACCATCACTCAAGTCGTTACGGCATCGGGGCAAGTCGAGCCGAAAGATCTGGTGGCGATCAACCCGGAAGTCTCCGGACAGATTGTCGACCTGCCGGTTATCGAAGGGCAGAAAGTTGCTAAGGGGCAGGTGATAGTGAAGATCCGTCCCGACCAGTATATCGCTCAGCTGCAACAGAGCGAAGCCCAATTACAGTCGGCGATGAGCCAGGAGCAACTTGCCAAGGCGAATCTCAGCAATGCGGAATCCATGTACAAACGAGCACAGGCACTTTATGCAAAGGACCTCGAGAGCGTGCAAGATCTGCAAGCTGCAAAAACGACATACGAAGTTGATCAAGCCACTTACATGTCCTCCAGGGCTAATGTGGACCAGGCAAAAGCACAGGTCGGCGTCAACCAGGACGCCCTAAACAAAACTACCATCCGCTCCCCCATGGATGGCGTGGTTACAGTTTTGAATTCGAAACTCGGTGAGACGGTACTTGGAACGAGCTTCACGACGGGTACTGAAATCATGGATATTGCGAACATGAATTCGATGGAAGCCCAGGTGAACGTCGATGAAAACGATGTGGTTCTCGTCGCCGTGGGCGATACTTCAGTCCTTTCCGTGGACGCTTTCCCTAACAAGAAGATCAAGGGTATTGTCTACCAGATTGCGACTTCCGGTACCACGACAGGCGCAGGGACGCAGGACCAGGTCACAAACTTCCTCGTGAAAATCAAGATTGTTAATCCGACTCAGTATGATCTTAAACCCGGCATGTCTGTCACAGCGGACATTCAGACTGCAACACACCGCAATGTACTGTCGGTTCCGATACAGAGCGTAACGATCAGAACTCCCAAATTGCCCGAGGGCGGAGCACGAGGGGGCAAGAACATGAAAGGCCAGGGAGTGCGTGAAAAAGCGCAGGAAGTTGTCTTCGTTGTCAAGAACGGAGTTGCCCACACGGTGCAGGTGAAGCGTGGCATAAGTGACGATAATTACGTAGAGATCACTTCCGGATTGAAAGAGGGCCAAGAGGTGGTTAGCGGAAGCTTCGTCGCTATCAGCAGAGAATTGAACGACGGATCCAAGGTCAGAATAGAGAACAACAAGATGATGGCGACGAAGGCTGTCGGAGGCGGATCATGAAAGTCATAGAACTCGTAAAGGTCAACAAAGTCTACGACATGGGCGCCGAGGTCCAGGTCAACGCCCTCAGAAATATTTCGCTCTCGATTGAAAGAGGCGAGTACGTTGCCATAATGGGGCCGTCAGGGTCAGGCAAAACCACGCTCATGAATATTCTCGGATGCCTGGACACCCCGACCAGCGGTCTCTATCTTTTCGACGGCGTAAACGTGAGCGACATGGACGATAATGAGCTCGCCAGGATTCGCAATCAGGGAATCGGCTTTGTCTTTCAAACGTTCAACCTCATTCCGCGCTCCGACGCGCTCCACAATGTCGAGCTCCCGCTGATCTACAGCGGAGTCCCGTCGGCGGAACGGAAGGAGAGGGCATTGAAGACGCTTGAAATGGTCGGGCTCGGAGAGCGAGTTCATCATAAGCCTAACGAGCTCTCCGGCGGACAGCGTCAGCGCGTGGCGATAGCCCGCGCACTCATAAACAATCCATCCATCATACTCGCCGACGAGCCGACGGGCAACCTTGATTCAAAAACGGGCGACGAAATAATGCTCTTCTTCGAGGAGCTTCACGATAAGGGGAACACGATCATTCTCGTGACGCACGAAGAGTATATTGCTGAACACTCAAAGAGAATAATCAGAATCAAGGACGGCGAAATCGAAAGTGACTTGCCGATCGAGAAGAACGGCAAAGTGAAAACAACTCATCCAAGCGAGAAGGCGCAGGCATGACTTTAGGGGGCGAACTGAAGGAAGGGCTCAAGCTTTCACTTGCTGCACTGCGAGCGAATAAAGCGAGAGCCGTCCTGACCATGCTGGGTATCATAATAGGGATAATCTCCGTCACGCTGATGGGAGCCGCGATCGAAGGGCTGACGCGCGCTTTCAACAACAGCATTTCGTCGATCGGAGCCGACGTCCTCTACGTCCAGAAGTGGCCGTGGATGGATACCGGCGAGGACTGGTGGAAGTTCCGTAACAGGCGTGACCTGGAAATCGATTACGCCGACAAGATCAGGAAGGACGCCACACTGTTTTCCGCCGTGGCGCCCGTCGTCGGAAGAATGGGCACGCTGAAGTACGAGAACAAGACGGCCAATAACGTTCAGGTGCAGGGGACGACATCGGATCTCCTGTATGTCTCTAACATGGGCTTTACGGAGGGACGATTCTTCACTGACGAGGAGACAAAAGGAGACCGCCCGCTTGCCGTAATCGGTGCCGATGTGGCAGACCAGCTGTTTCCAAACCAGGACCCGATCGGCAAACAACTGAAAGTGAACGGCCTTTCGTTCAGGATTATCGGCGTGAGAAGCAAGCAGGGGAGTTTCATGGGGATGTTCAGTCTCGACAATGTCGTGATTATTCCCATCGGACGTTTCCAGAGCATTTTCGGAAAACATTTCCATCCTTCCATCGAGGCAAGAGTCTCCGATCCGAGCGACATGGAGAACGCGAAAGAAGAGCTTCGCGGGATAATGAGAAAGGTAAGAGGATTGGCTCCGCTCCAGGAAGACGATTTCTCGATCAACCAGCAGGATTTGCTGACAAGTGCATTCGACAAGATCGCCGGAACAATCGGCGCGGTCGGTCTTTTTGTAACTGCACTCTCGCTGTTTGTGGGAGGTATCGGCATCATGAACATAATGTTTGTCAGCGTCACGGAGCGCACGAAGGAGATCGGGATCAGGAAAGCGATGGGAGCCAGGCGCCGGACGATACTGGTCCAGTTTCTTATAGAATCTTCGCTGATCTGCCTGGGTGGCGGCCTCATCGGGCTTGCTTTCTCTTATCCGCTAAGCCTGCTTGTCGATAAGGTCCTTCCCACGTCGCTCCCCATTTCCATAGCAGTGATAGGCATTATCATTTCGCTCACGGTGGGAGTGATATCCGGCATCATTCCTGCGTTCAGGGCGTCGAGACTCGACCCGGTGGAGGCGCTCAGATATGAATAAGAGCTTCCTTTGGTCTGAGTGGTCCGAGAGTTTTTTCATGGCTCTCTCGGCGATTCGCTCGAACAAGCTCAGATCGGTACTAACACTCCTGGGTATAGTCATTGGAGTCTTTTCGATAATTGCCGTCACGACGGCGATGCGCGTGATGCAGAATTCGATCGAAAGCGAGCTGAATTCACTCGGATCAAATGTTTTTGTGATAACGAAATACCCCGTGTTCCATGCCGGCGGCCCGGGGTCCTGGGCGAAATACAGGAATCGTAAGGACATCACCTACGACCAAATGCTCAAGTTCACGGAACGGGCGACTCTGGCAAGCAACGTCGGGGCAGAGGCAGGCAGAGGAGGAAGGATCGCCCAATATGGCGCTCAAAAATCGAATCCGAATGTTACGATAAATGGAGTCACTCCGGATATTTTCGAGGCGGAGAACAAGAAGATAGACGAAGGAAGACCGATAAGTCAGAGCGACCTCGAGACGGGACGCCTCGTTTGCGTTGTCGATCCAAACCTTGTGAAGACACTCTTTCCCCATTCAGACCCAATCGGTGAAAAGGTTAGAGTTGACGGGATCGGTTACGAGGTCGTCGGGACGATAAAGGATGAAGGGAATGTCCTCGGCGGCGGGCAACCTTACATGATGGTCCCGATCACGACATTCTTTGCCCGTTACGGGAAGGAGAGAACGCTTGACGTGTACGTTCAGGCGAAGAGCCAGCAGGTTTTTGATCAGGCTCAGGAACAGGCACAAGGAATCATGAGGGCTATCAGGAGCGTGCCTCCCGGAAAGGAAAACGATTTTGAGATGGTCTCGAACGCATCCCTCATCGACCAGTTCAACCAAATTACATTCTATGTAAGAATCGGTGCGATAGTCGTAAGCGCCATAGCTCTTCTCGCGGCAGGAGTCGGCATCATGAACATCATGCTCGTCGGCGTGACTGAGAGGACCCGTGAGATAGGGGTTAGAAAGTCGGTCGGTGCGACGCGCAGGAATATACTTACGCAATTCCTCCTCGAAGCTGTCGTGTTGTGTGAGGTCGGGGGAGTATTCGGCGTTTTGATGGGGCTTCTGGGAGGGAATCTTGCAGCTCTGGCGATGCATATGAGAGCTGCATTTCCTGTCGACTGGGCTGTGATCGGGCTAGTGGTTTGTTCTATAGTTGGTATTACATTCGGCGTTTATCCCGCTTACAAGGCGGCGAGCGTCGATCCGATTGAGTCTCTGCGATACGAGTAGAGACGAAATCCCGCTTTCCGCGGGTTTCAATCGTTAAGGTATGAGTAACGATCCTGAAACAATTTGTGAACGTAATTTAAAATAAGTGAAGCGGTGAGGTCCTGAAGGGTGAGATGCGATCTCCTCCTTCAGGAATTTCAACGATAAAGACGCGGAGATGTTCATCTGTTTTCTTCGTGTCGTTTTGCAGAAGGACCAGTGAACATGACATCTCCGGCTCGACCGGACAGATACAGCTCGACCTCGTTTACGGAAGAAGACTTATTTGCCTTTGCTGATGGACGGGCGGGTGCAAGTAATCGATTATTGCTGCCCGTAATTATCCCGGCGTCTTTCCACGGTTGTCTTCGTTATCGCGAGTCAAACCTTCCTGTCAAGTCTCAACTCGGCGGGCATTTGACCTGGGATTTTTCAGCTGCCGTATGTTGTTTTTCTAATGATGTTCGCCCACACGAAATTTGCAGCGACTCGAAGTCGGCCAAAGAAGTAGGAACCACAATATGATGAATATTAGTTCAGAACTGAAAGAGGGTCTCAAGCTTTCGATAGCGGCGCTCGCCGCAAACAAAGCGAGGGCCGTTCTTACTATGCTCGGCATTATTATCGGCATAATATCGGTGACCCTTATGGGCTCCGCGATAGATGGCCTGAACAATGCCTTCCAGGCAAGCATATCCTCGATCGGAGCGGATGTGCTGTACGTTTCGAAATGGTCCTGGCTTTCCAATGGCCAATGGTGGAAATATCGTGACAGGCGCCGGCTGCACGTATCATACGTCAGCGAAATAAAAAGAGACGCAACCCTGCTTGCGGCAGTCGCTCCAATGGTGCAAAGGCTTGGTACCATCACTTACCGAAACAAAACGGCACAGAACGTTCAGGTGGAAGGAACGACGGCGGACTATGCCTACGTGGCGAAGATGGATTTCACCCAGGGGCGCTTCTTCACCGATATGGAAGCAAGGGGAGATGCGCCGGTTGCGATATTAGGAGCCGACGTGGCGACCCAGCTCTTCCCGCTCCGCGATCCTATCGGCCAGACTATAAGGATCGACGGGCTGCCCTTCAGGGTCATAGGCGTCAGGAGCAAACAGGGAAGTTTCATGGGAATGTTCAGCCTTGACAACGAAGTGCTTATTCCGATCGACCAGTTCCGCAATATTTACGGAAGACATTTCTTCCCGACAATCGAAGCGCGGGTGGTTAACCAGAAAGAAATGTCCAATGCCAGGGAGGAACTGATAGGAATAATGAGAAAGATAAGAGGTCTCTCTCCTTTTCAGAAAGATGACTTTTCAATAAACCAGCAGACGATGTTTCTAGACGCATTCAACAAAGTCGTCGGGGTTATCGAGAAAGTCGGGCTCTTCATAACCGCCCTCGCTCTGTTTGTGGGAGGGATAGGTATAATGAATATCATGTTTGTCAGTGTGACTGAACGGACCAAAGAAATAGGAGTCCGGAAGGCGCTTGGAGCGCGAAGGCGGACAATATTGCTTCAGTTTCTCATCGAGTCGTCTCTGATCTGCCTTGGTGGCGGTCTCATCGGGCTGGGATTCTCGTATCCTTTGAGCATGCTCGTCGATAAATTTCTCCCGACCACGATGCCTGTCTCGCTGGCAATCGTGGGAATATTGATATCACTTCTGGTGGGAGTGGTCTCGGGAATCGTCCCTGCATACAGGGCCTCAAGACTTGACCCCGTGGAGGCGTTGAGATATGAATAGGAGCTCGATTTTTTCAAGGTTTTCGGAAAGCTTTCTCATGGCGCTTGCCGCGATACGTTCAAATAAACTCCGATCGATCCTTACACTTCTCGGTATAGTGGTCGGGGTCTTCTCGATAATTGCCGTGACCACCGCGATGCAGGTGATGCAAAATTCTATAGAAGGACAGTTGAACTCCCTGGGCTCCGATGTCTTCGAGATCACCAAATTCCCGGTGTTTCACGCCGGCGGGCCGGGATGGTGGACTAAGTACTGGAACAGGAAAGATCTCACTTACGACGATGTGGTGAAGTTGAGAAAGCTCGCAACTCTGGCGAAGAGTGTGGGGGCGACATCGGACGAAGGCGGAATGATCGCCATCCACGGTCAGCAGAAGACAAATCCGAACACCGATGTCATGGGAGTAACTCCGGAAATCTTTGAAGCTGAGAACAAACCGTTGGGTGAGGGAAGGGCGATAAGCACAAGCGACATGGATGTTACCCGGCTCGTGTGCGTGATCGACCCGAATATGGCAAAGACTCTGTTTCCGCATTCGGATCCGCTCGGACAGGATGTAATGGTAAACGGGATAGGCTATGAGGTCATCGGTGTCATCAAGAATCAGGGAGCCGTCCTCGGGGAGGGCAACCCGTATATGATGATTCCGTTGACGACTTTCTTTGCCAGGTACGGGAGCAGAAGGAGCCTCGATATCTATGTGGAGGCAATAAGCCAGAAGTTTTTCACGGAATGCGAAGAACAGGTGGAGGGGATTCTTCGGGCCATTAGGCAGGTCCCTCCGGGCAAGCCGAACGATTTTGAAATGATCTCGAATGCCTCGTTGATAGAGCAATTTAACAATATTACGAAATACGTCAGAATCGGTGCCATTGTGGTGAGCGCGATCGCCTTACTCGCCGCCGGCGTCGGAATCATGAACATTATGCTCGTCGGGGTAACCGAACGAACGAGGGAGATAGGAGTGCGGAAATCGATAGGAGCCACGAGAAGGAACATCCTTATGCAATTCCTGTTGGAAGCGATCGTGCTTTGTGAAGTTGGCGGTGTATTCGGTGTTCTTCTAGGTCTGCTCGGTGGAAACCTCGCCGCGGTGGCGCTGCACATGAAAGCGGCATTCCCCCTCGATTGGGCAATAATCGGGTTGGTGGTCTGCTCGTTGGTAGGCGTAATATTCGGAGTTTATCCGGCGTACAAGGCGGCGAGCGTTGACCCGATTGAATCTCTGAGATACGAGTAGAGGAGAGAAGGGAATAGTGGAATATCAAAAATCTTGGATCGATGGATTTATTGGTGGAGGACCCGGTGGCAACGGTTGGGTGCAATGGACTCTTAGAGCCTGCCGAACGACTGAAGTCAAACTGGAGTCAGGAGTTCAGTCGATCATCCGTCATTCATTGATTCAATAATTCGTTATTCCATCATACCCTGGCTCACGCCTTCATCCTGAGCCCCTTCTCCTCATACGAGAATATCCAGCCGACGATCCTGCCGGGCTCTATTGTCTCGAAATTATTCCAGTAGTCCTTAGTGTAGATGAATCTCGAGCTTGTGTCACCGGGGGGGATAGGTGCGGTCATTTTTCTGATTTCCATGAAGCGCTCCTTCCACAAAGCCATGTTCGAAACCCTTAGGTCCACCCAGCCGTCGTGTGCCCAGGCGTCGATCGCTTTGGGGCTTGAGTGAAGAACGTCCTCGCCTCTGAACGGCGGTATCTTTATCTCTTCGCCGCGTAGCAGGCTCTTCCCGTCGGGAAGGAGAATTGGAATCCCTATTGAGATAATTTCGGAACGCAGCCTCGCATTATTGCGGATCAGTTCGCAGAGCTGCGCCGACAACTGTTCCGCAGAGGTATTCTGCACAAGAGAAAAATTTCCGTACTGTTTTGAAAGGAGGTAGCTCTCGTATAAGAGCTTTGAGAGCCGGGGCGGACCGAGGAGTTCGAACGCAATGCTGTCCACCTGATGTTCGCGCTCGAGCTCTCGCATCCTGTCGAATGCCGAGTGGAACATATAGCCAGCCCTGTAAGTCGGAGCCAGGGTAGCATTGTCAAGTGCGTTGATTATGTCATGCCCTGTGTTTCCGCCTTTGATCTCGAAGATCACGTCTTCCGCTATTTCTTCAGGCGTGACGTACTCCATCTGCCCGGGTGTAGTTATCGCTTCAAACTCTCCGCGTGAGAACAACCCGTTTTCCCCTGTGTCCACGAATACCGACTTCAGCGTCTCGCCGGTCTTCGTTGTTTTTGCTGCGGTTTTCAACTCGAGCTTCTCGTTTATCTTATAGGGATCGTCGGGGGAGCAATCCTGCAATACGATGGGCTTGCCTCTCTTCATGATCTCGCCGTAGCTGACGCGCTTCCATGCGATGGCCGCCGTCGGTTTGATCTCTTTGGTTATCGGCGCATCGGGAGTCCGCCCCATAAGAAACATCAGCAGTGTGTGTGCACCTGCTACGGCAGACTTGCTGAGAAGAACGCTGCTCGGTTTCTCTTCGCTGTGAGTATAAGGAATGTTCAATCCCATCCCGCCTGTCCCGCTTGTCCCAATCTTCAGGTAGATCTTTGTGCCGACATCCTGCATTGATCGGTACAGGATCTGAACGTGTCTGATTAGCTGAGGAGTGTAAAGAGTGCAGAGCATCCTTTCGATAGAATCGTAGAGGATGTTTTCCGTGCCATCCTTTGCCTTATCAAGTTCCTTGAGTAGCGACCGGCTTGATTGGAACTGATCCTGATAGGCTATTGCTGTGGCAGAATTAATGCAATCGATAATTACTTCCGGCCGATAGTCGGTGAGTAGATTGTAAATCGTACTTTGTTTCAACACGTCTTCGGATAGCTCGCCGAGAGTGTCCGCAATTAAAGCGCGGCGGCGTTCGGAGTTTCCGAGTATTTCTTCTCGCTGCAGATCCTTGAAGTCTTCGCGAACGAAGATATTGCCGCAGTATGGGACGAAGAAGTCAGGCGCCAGGTCGGGATATTCATTCCGGATCTGTGCCACCGCGTCGATGGCTTCGGATTTCAGAAGTGACGAGATAATGATCTTCTCCGGTTTTTCCGGGATAAGCCGTCGACAGACTGCAGATCCAACCAGGCCCCATCCGCCAAGAACAAGGACTGTTTTTCCTTTGAAGATCGGA
>JAJZVO010000030.1 GCA_021845665.1 Bacteroidota bacterium
TCGCGTCTTCGGCGTGGAGCCCGTCCCCGCCGTTGCCTGAGATTGTATTCCCGCGCATGTAGGGGGTCGAGCCGTGGGAGCCCCATATACCGCCGTCGGTGTTGCCACTGACAGTGTTGAACTCGAGGTACATCGGGGAAGAATTGTAAAGATAGATGCCGTACCTGTTCGACGAAATCGTATTGCCCGTTATCCAGGGATATGAAACAAAGCCCGTGTTGCTGATGCTTATGGCCGTGCCGTTGCCGGTGAATGTTGAGTAGGTGATCCTGGGGAGCTGGCCGGACGAGTACACTCCGGCCTGGGCGCAGTTTGAGATAGTGCAGTGGTCGACGGCTATGGTAGCGTTCGATGCGTAAATGCCATAGGAGGCATTCTTTATATTGCAGTAAGAGAATGAACCGCCGGAGCCGCTGTTGAATTGTATGCCGTTCATGCCGTAGGTGTATGGCGCGGTGAAATCAATTGTGGCCGGGTTGGAAGAGGTTCCGGCAACGTTCAGATTGCCGTTGACCGTGATTCTGATGTTTGCAGAGGGGAATTTCAGAACGGCACCAGGATTTATTGTTAGTGTTACGCCAGGAGCTACGGTCACAGTATTGTTGATGTACCAGGTGCCTGCAGTTAGGGTGGCATTCTCGGTTATCGTATGTGCCGCGTCCCCCGTGACGAAATCAGCCTTGGCCTGTCCTCCTTCCCATCGCAGGTTCTTCATCGCAAAGCCTGGCGTGATCGATCTTGACTCATCTGCCGAAGCTATTTCGTTGCTGCTTGGATTAGTGTAGAAGGAAAAAGTTTTGTATTTCTCCGGATCGAAGAAACAGGACGAGCTGCCCCTCTGGTACAGGCTCCCCAAGTATTTCTGTACATCACGTTCGCCAGTTTGAGGATTATACTTGAACCAGATATATGAATTACGGACTTGAAGACTGTCCAAACCGTTGAGGATATCAGCTCGACCTGTATTGATGTCGTGTATGTCGGGTGGATTGTTTTCATTCCAAATCCACTTCCCATGCGCGGACTCGAGGGTAATAGGCATTGCTTTCCGGTCCCTCCAATAGCCTCCATCCACAGTTCGCCAAACGAGGACGCCGGCACGAACGACTTGATCTGAGAGCAATGGCACCGGCCAGTTTGTTTGCCAATGGTTATTGGGGTCTTTCGTGTAAAAGGTGAAATAATACTTCTGGTTAGATAGCGCGCCAGAGTATGAAGGGAGCGAGTAAGCATAGATTTGCCCTGTTGCATCGAAATCGGAAAATGTCTTTGTCCCGAAAGCATCAGTAGGTGTAACCCACCCTTTTTGCAGCCTAAAGCATGGATTATATAACGATGCAACCTGGTGGAATCCGCCCCATTCAGAAGACATGGGATCAAAATCGCCAAACGATTGATGGTTGAAATAAGTAGTCCCGCCGTGTTCAACATCGGGAAAACTAAAGAGCGAGTGCCCTAGCTCGTGGGCGGCCATCGAAAGCACATTTTAAAGATCCGGATTCTTCTTTCTTTGAATAATCGCCTGCTTGCCAGCGAAACTCATATAGCCGTTTCCGTCAATCTTAATTTGCCGCCCGTTCCTATAGTCATCAATTGACAATCCGGTTGTCCCATTTGAATTTCCTACCGCAAAGCGGACAACCAAGAATGCAAGATAGTCAACTTCTCCGTCGCCGTCCCCATCATAATTTCCGAAATCATAAATTGCATCCGCCTGGCCCAATACGTCTGTTACCATCCAGGGTGGGACAACGAAACTCTCATCCGCGGGCGGGTAGGGAACAAGTGTACCCGCAAGTTCAAATGCATGCGCCGTTACGCCGTCGTTGTCTTTGACAAGAATATCAACAACATTCACCTGATAGTTGTTGAATGTTGCCTTCTCAAAGTATTTCGGGATCTGGTCTTTAAGATAGGCGACAAACCTTACTGCGTCGAGTTCTGTGCTCTGCCCTTTTTCAACGCACAGCAGTATTGCCATATTTGTTGTCCCTGTGACGGGAGAAGCAGCAAGTTATTGAACCTTAGTACCCTCTCCGGAAGCTTCAACATAACACCTGAATCCTGGGTAGTCGGTTTGAGCCCAAAGGTCCCCACAAACCAGGAGAGCCATGATAAAAGCAAGTAAGTTTTCTTTCATCTTAATCCTCCATCGTTTTGTGATCGGTTATTTTATCAACATGACCTTGCTCGTGAACACCTTTGCAGGCGTTTCAAAGAGCAAGATGTATGTTCCACTTGCCAGACCTGTGCTGTCAAATAAGACTTGGTGTTGACCCGGAACCTCTGCGCCTTCCTTCAATACCCTTACACGCCGTCCAAGAATGTCATAGACAGTAATTCTGATGTTGGTTCGGGTGGGTACGGAATATGCAATCGTCGTTGTCGGATTAAACGGATTAGGATATGCCGGGTATAATTTGAATCCGAATGGAATATCAGGCGAACGCTGGTTTACGGCATCAGTAACCGAGTCTCCGTTTTCATCAACAATCAGATGCGAAACGTATATCGTATACTTTCCTTGATAATCCGCGGTGAAGAAGAGTGTCTTGCCGTCACCTGTGATTGCAGGAAATCCTTCGAATCTACTAGCATATTCGCCTCTGAAGTACAGGCTGTCCGAGTCAATACAGAAATTCAGAGCATAATATTTGCCGTAGCCTATGCGGTTAGTCGTGTCTGTAGTATCGCGATAACAGACAAAGATGTCATAATTGTCATAGTACTTCCCGTCAATTGTAGTGTCTGCACGGCTCCATGGCGAGGAGTAGACTTTCTTCCCGTCGGGAGTCACGGCAATGCCGCAATCGGCAATGAAGCTGAATCCATCCCAAGACCTGTCAGGGAAGCTATACGGCCACATGACCACCGAGTCCCATGTCGCGGTCGTACTGTGCCAGTGAGAAATGAACGTCATATTGTGCTTGAGAACAATTAGGGTCGTGTCATCGAGGAAGCAACCGGCATCCGCTCCAGGTGCCCCCCAATCAGGGTCTGGCAAACCGTTTATCCTCGGGCCCGGATCCTGTACAGGGCCCCAATCGTTTATGGTACTGTCCCAATCAGAATAAAACGCGAACCAGCCGGCTCCGGTCCACCATGTGAAAAACAATCGCTTCCCATTCGGGGAAACAACGGGGTGCTCGGGTATGTTCTCGATTGCGGTTATATGTTTCGGGAGTAGTTTTGGAGTAGACCAACCTATGTCTGTCAGGTGCGTTACCCAGATATAACCGAAGTAAAGGATCTTTCCATCAGCCGTCACACTCGGTGACTCAGCACGAGCGAAACTATCAGATATTACTCTTATCGGTTCCGGCCTGCTCCACTTTTCCGGTGCTTCCGGATACGATTTTGGTTTCTGTGCGATTGCTTCAACCGACATGAAAAGCAGAAACACAAATAGCGAATATCCTGTTTTCACTTTAGCCTCCCGTCATCCCTGTTTGCACACTACCGCGACGATGCCTGTTGAAGGATTCTTCGGATAAGACTTAATCTGCGAGAATTGATGCCAAGCACTTTCGCCGCCCTGATATAACCAACAGAAGCTTAAGCAAAGATAAGCGGAAAGTCAACTCGACGACACGGCATGATCACTGTCATGGAGGGCCCTCACCGCAAGCTCAACTTTCGCGGCCGGCTGTGCCTGCTGTTACTTGACCTTGAGCAACTCCTGTGCTGCGTTTGCCAGGTATATGTAGCTCGCCCCGGGAGTGATCACATACTCGTTCTCTCCCCAAAGGAACGGCCAGTCTTCTTTGTTCTCGGGAAAGTCGGGTTTCAATATCAGGTCACCCGGAACGACGCCTCCTGCGATGAATGTGAGATCAGCCCTGCTGTTTCCGTACGCAACTTTCTTCGAAACCGTTCCGACATCTGACACAAACGAGATGTTCGAGCCGGGGTGGCAACCGTAGATATAGTTCAATCCAGCGAAGACCCATTCTTTCGGGATGATATTCGGAAATGCTTCGTGAAGGACATAGTTCGTCAGCGCGAAATTCACGACTGTGCCGTCTCCCGCCCAGCCTCCGGTCGTGATCGGAACGCCGAACGGATTTGCTTTGCGAAGCTTTTCCACGATTTTCTTGTACGTTTCTGTCAACTCTCCGATCTTCTTCGAATACGACGCGTCCATGTACGGAATCGCTCGCGCCGCCCAGACGGCATCGAGGAAGAAATGTTTTTCAATTTCCGGCAGCAGCTGATCGATTCTTTCCGCGTACTTCGGATCTCTCGTCGTAGTGAGGAGCTCGATCGCCGCCTTGAACTCCTCGTTTTCAAGCGGACCGCCGGTCGTGTTGCCATGATGGTACAGGTAAGGCGGGTGGCCGTGCTCTTCATCCCATACACTCTTCGCGGTGGCTATGCACTCGCCAGCAAGGGAATCGTCATAACCGCGCAACGCCCGGCTGGCCGCCGCAAGCGCCGCTACAGAGCCGTAATCGAGCGCGCTCGATCTCGTCGTGAAGGCCCACCTGTCGTCGAATGTCCCGCTTTCGAAACCGTTGGATTGCAGGCTGTCGAGTTTCGGATCATAGATGAGACCGTCGGTATCGGAATGCGCGTCGCCGAGTAGTGTATACTGCGAGAGATGCCCGTCGATGATCCCGTCGATGGCGTGCCCGACCGCCTTGAACTGAGCGATGAGCGCAAGCGTGCCATGCTCTATCTGTTCCACGATGTCGGGTACCCCATCCGGCCTGTGTATTTCGACATAATGGGTCTTCTCATCTACGGTCGTCTCGTCGCTCATCGGGTGAAACTCCTCCCAGGTGTGGACCAGGTCGAGCACGACTGAGTACTGCGACTGCGTGCGGATATCGTAGTCGCCCGCATCGAACCATCCTCCGACGTTCAGACCCGGGATGTGCTCGAGCGGTTTGTAAGGCGAATCCGTCGCCGGACCCTGTGCATATAAATCAAAGTGAACGTGGTCAACCGGCGTCTGCAGCGCGTCGTCCATGTGAGCCGCGCCGTGCCAGATCCGGTAGGCCTCCCTGACGAACATGTGATCCATCTGGACAGGGAAGAAAACATCAAGTGTAGGGCGCCAGACATCCTTATAAACATCGTTCGCTATTCGGAACGGTTTCGTCCGTATGTCGCCATATTCTATCACGTAGAGTCCGCTTTCTTTCACATTTGAAAAATCGAAAGTCGAATAATCATACCTGAGATACTTCCCCCAGCTCTTCAAGTGTCCTTCGTACGACTGCACAAATCGTCCGGCTTCCGTGACGCGCATGAGTCTCGCTGTCGTGAGCGGGTGATCATGGATGTCGAACTCGAAAACGGCAACTTTTTTCTGACTGGGCGCGTAACCGACTTGAGAATATTCGATCACAGGTTTGCGAACCCAGTCCGGGACCGAGCGTGCGGTGAGGAGCCACTTCACAACCGTTCCGGTCTTGCCGGAAGGGATGAGGCTCCGTACCACGAACCAGCCGTTCTGTGCCAGGTTGCGACCGTCATAAAGTGACAGCTCGCCGTCTTCATCTGTAATCGTCACCATTTGCAGCGAGTCCTCCGGCGCGAGGACGATTGTCCTGCCTGTGGCAAGAGGCCTGGGCTCGATATTGCCTGACTTCGTTCGCTCCATCGGTCCATCTGGATAATGCGGAAAGATCCCGGGCTTATCGTCCACCATGTACGATTTCTCGAAATAGGCTGACGGAAGAAATTCAATATTGAACGCGGCGCGCCCCCGGAGCTTTTCCGGCAGAGGCTTGTCCAGATCGACGGCAATAAGTACGCCCTCCCCCTCCGCCCGCGTGATGATCGTGTACGAGAAACCATGATCAGGATAGGCCAGACGCACTTCGACAATCTTGTTCTTCTCATCTATTTTTCTGTCTACGAGCTGCGGGACCGCGTCCCACTGACCGGGCGTCGGGCTCAGCCGCACGTCGCCATTAGTCGCGGTTCGCACGCCGTGATGTATCAGTTCGATCCCGGCCATCTTCGCGTCGCCGAAGCTGCCGTCGTACCAGTTATTGAAGATGAGCACATCGAGACCGCGCTTCTCGAAATAGCCCAGCTTGTTGAACTTCATCGGCGTATCTTTCTCCTGCGCATTTGAAATGAAAGCCATGAAGATACCGAGAACGAATGGCAAAAGGGATAGTGTCATCATTCCGAATTGGGCAATTCTGCTGGCAATCAAAGTAACCTCCATGGTTTAGTGAAAATGAACCGATTTCTCGGGATCCGCCTTCTATTCGACAGGCCTTTGTAAAACATTTTTCACCTTGCGTTCTTCACAAATTCTGCGCCCGCCAGCAAATCGGCTCCGATACCGTGCAGATCGTTGAGCGGCGCGAACAGGAAAAGCAGGATATCGGGCTGGCAAGGAAGATCAGCGAGTGGGTTTCGCGGCCACCGCTATAGACTCCGCGCTTTTCAGTTCGGCGAAATTTCGCCCAGGCTTTTCCCATCGAGCGAGAACACGCCTGAGCCCGCAATCCGCAGCCGGCATCCGGGCCCGAAGACTCTCTCAAGAGATCGGTTGACGGCGGCAATTACCTGTTCTATCTCCTTCTCATTCCGTGTGGTGCCCCCGACGAAGTCCTCCTTCTTCCCCGTCGATCTTTGTATGAAGTGAACCCACTCGCAGGTTCCGTCGGCTTTCTTTTTCGCGAGAAGCTTGTACATGCCGACGCCCGCGATTTCAGGCGTGATCCATCCGCCGACAATTCGCTCCCCTTTCTCGATCCTCATTACCGCGGGTAACATATCTCCATTCATCGGCCGCCTCCTTCCTTTAGCCACCGCGTATTCCTACGATGTCCAACGCCGATTCCGACTGAACTTGATGCATCGGCTACCGGCTGAAAATCCCCTGAATTTGCAGACTTTTTGAACGGTCGGGATCCCGGCTGCCCCCTGCTATCAAGGGCGATCGACATCAGACGACAACCGGACGGATCCGGCCCGACATTTCAATCGGGATATTGTTCTTCACTATGGAGAAACGCCGTCGCTGCACGAACCGGCAAGTATCGGAAAGCCCACCGCAAACGAAAGAATAACCTTCATCAAAGAAAGATCCCTTCATTTCAATTCCCTGACTGTGTCGCTAATAACTTAACAGGCGTTAAGGTCAACTGAAAACGCTGCGGAGGAAAAGCGCCTGCTCGGTTTCTTACCTCCCGCGGACCGCTTCGATAAACGCCCTGATGTTCTCGGTCTTGACTCCGGGAGGCACTCCTCCGCCGCACGACATTATCACCCTCGACTTGTCATCGAGAGAATTCAGGAGAGCCTTAGTCGCTTCAGTGACATCCTCAGCAGTTCCACTCCCGAGAACGTCGCGCGGAGGTATGTTGCCGACCAGGGTGACTTTCCCTTTCGTCAAAGCCTTCAACTCGTTCAGTGTCACTTCAAATCCCATGTTGAACAGGTTTACTCCCATCTCGGGAAGGAAAGGCGCCGACACTTTGCACGGCGCGTCGTTGTGAAGGAACTTGACGGATACGTTCACATCGAACAGCTCCTTGAAATACGGCAGACCGAACGTACGGAATTCGTTCTCCCCCATGAAACCGATTATGTCGTCCAGTAGGAAGATGCCGTCTATCGAAGGGAACGTCTCCATCTGAAGACTGAGCCAGTTTTTAAGGTACGCGGTAATCTTCTTCATGAGGATCTCTGCCTTGTCGGGCTGCATCATCATCATCGTGAGAAACTCGGTCGAGCCCATAAGGTAACTTGCGACATTGAGCGGACCGCGTGCCACCGCAAAACGTATCTTGTGTCCGGCGGCTTCGATCTTAGGCTGGGCAAGCTTCAGTCGGTTCAGCATGAATGGCAGGAGTCCGTCTGTCCGAGGGTCGGGTTCCGGAAGATTGTCGATATCGTCGACGGAGTGGATGACTTTATGCGCAAACGGGAACTCGTCGGGTGGAAACGTGCCTCGGGCGCCTAATGCCGATGGCTCGGTGCACATACCGAACTCGGACCAGAAGCCTGGGAGGAACATGACTTCCGGGAAATCATTTATCGCCTTTAGGTTCGCATTAAGCCAAATCTCGTCGTTCGAGAAATAGTCGAGTATCTTTACGCCGTACCAATTCGGCAGCCATGGGCTGTCGATTATGAAACCGATAGGAAGAGGAGTCGATGCCTCGCCGTTGATTGTCTTTAAGAGTATTTCCCATTGTCGGTCTGTCATGAAGGTTGCCTCATTTTCTTGATCGTTGATTTTACAATGGCATCATGTGCAGCAAACTCTAAATGCCAGGCTCTAAATTCTAAACAAATAATGAATTCAAAAGCCACAGGCGAAACGCTTCTTTGAATTTCAATATTTTGGATTTGTTTAGAGTTTCGGATTTAGACTTTCTCTTCGCCGGGTTGCACGGTAAGTGCAGTCCTTCACGCCGCAGCGGTCGCATATATAATCTTTCCACTTCACGTCCGGGCCGATGCCAATAATTCCGCTTACCGATTTTATCGGATGCATCAGCGCGGACTCGGAAAGCGTGACGCCGCAGAAATTCTCAGGAAGAAGAGAAAACAAGAGATGCTGTTCCGAAACGGACCAGTTGCAGTAGCCAGGACTGTACCTGTTCGTTATATTGAGTCCAAGTGACCGCATCTTCTCACCGATATGGTCGTGAAGCAGGTTCGTTACCGTTTCCGCAGCAGTGGACGCCGCGACATCTGCGATGTAACCGAGCGCCGGTTCATCGCCCTTCAGGAGTTGCCTTGACCATTCCTCCATTGATGGACCGATCGTCGCTACGAACAGAGCTGCCTGCGTCGATTTCTTCATTTGGCCTGTGACGATCTTGTCCAACCTGAAGAACGTACCGCCCACAACGAGTCCATCCAAACGTTCTTCCGGTCTACTTACATCGAGGATCCTGTAGCCTGCCCTTATGTCGCATCGCCTGGGGAGCTGTCCCGCTGCTTCATCGATCATTCCCGAAAAATGGACAGGTATCTCGCCGTCGGAATACCCAAGTGTTAGTTCTATTTCCGTCGTGTCGAACGGGAGGTCTTCGAATCCGATCGAGACTTCGAAGGAATTCTTTTCTATTTCTGTTTCGCGAAGCCTCACGCTGTCTTCAGCTCCTTCACGAGTGCTCGAATATGCGCGGGCGTGGTCCCGCAGCATCCGCCGATGATGTTGGCGCCAGATTCCGCGAGCTTGCGCGCCTTTACGGCGACGATCTCCGGTGTTTCCGTATAAATGAGTTTGCCGTCCTCGACAATCGGCAGGCCGGCGTTGGCATGGACGAGAACGGGCGTGGTGGAATCGGCTTTCCTGATTTCTTTGACGACGTCGATCATCTGGTCGAAGCCGTTTCCGCAATTAGCGCCGATAACCGAGGCACCCGCATCCTTCACAGCCTTCACCATTTCTGCAGGAGTAACCCCCATCATGGTACGATACTCGCCCTGTACCGTCCTGTCGAAGGTAAATGTGCAAATGACCTCCAACCCCGTCGCGTCCTTCGCCGCGCGGATCGCGATCGTGGCCTCGTCTATGGCGGACATCGTCTCTATGATAATCGCGTCCACCCCGCCTTTCTTAAGGGCGGAGGCCTGGAGTCGAAAGCCGTCAGAAACCGCTTCTTCGCTCACCTGTCCCATCATGAGCATCTCGCCGGTCGGGCCGATCGAGCCGAGCACGAAACGTGAATCGCCGGCTGCTTCCCTGGAAATCGCGGCAGCTGCCTCATTGAGCTCCGCGGCGCGTCCCTGCAGATCATAATGGGCAAGTTTGATAGGCGATCCGCCGAAGCTGTTTGTGAGGATCATGCCGGCGCCAGCGTCGACATAACCCTTTGCCACGGCAAAGACACTGCTGCGATGGGTAAAGTTCCATAATTCCGGACATTCACCCGGCTGAAGTCCGCGCTCCTGAAGCATGGTTCCCCAGGCGCCATCGGACACCAGCACCTTGCCGCTCTTCAGTGTTTCGATAAAAGAAATCATTTCTGCACACCGCCGTTCAGGAAAGCGACGACCCCTTGTGGGTTGGGAGCATAACCGTCCGCACCCATTTGATCGGCGGCCTTCTGAGTCAGAGGCGCGCCCCCGACGATAACCTTCGTTCCGGGAAATTGCTCTTTTATCTCGCCGATTGTCCTGGACATGTTGACCATCGTTGTTGTCAGCAGCGCGCTCAGACCGACCGTGCAGCCCGGATTCTGTTTCACCGCATCGATGAACTTAGCCGGCTTCGCGTCCACTCCCAAATCTATTACTTCCCAGCCGTTTCCCTCCACAACCATCGCAACCAGGTTCTTCCCGATATCGTGAAGATCTCCCGCAACCGTGCCGATCACAAACTTACCTTTAGCTTTCACACTGCCGGTTTGGAAGAACGGTTTGAGGTGAGCCATAACGGCGTTCATCGCCTTTGCGGACATGAGAAGCTCAGGCACAAACACTTCGTTGCGACTGAACCTGTCGCCGATTCGCTTCATTCCGTCGCTGCATGCCTGAAGGATCTCGTCTGGTCCGACGCCCGCATCGAGAGCCCGGCGCGTCAGCTCATCGGTCCCTTCCTGACCCTGCATATCTCTAGGATAAGGAGATGATTTATTGACTTTACCGCGTTCAACACACTCGCCGATTCTTGCCACAAGATTTTCCATTCAGCAACCCTTTTTCCACATGAAATATAACAAATCGGCGCGATTGAACTTATATATCGACGCATTCAATGTTTGAAACGGTTTAAACGGTTCTGCCCTATAGTTATTCCGGGGCTGTCTCAAAGCGTCCCCCGGTAAGTTGGGTCCAACTTATCGGGATGTACGGTTGGCAGCCGTCCCGATTCATCGAATGGCTGCTTTGGGGACAGCCTCAGAATCCACCAGGAGTCTGAAATAGATGGTTCCGATAAGCCCATTCTCTTCACGGTGCCGGAGAGTAAGCTCCAACGTTCACTTCCTGATTCTCTGGCCGCCCTAGAAGCTTTGCGATTTTATCCGGAAGTTTCATCCTGGACTTCGAGCCGGGAAATGCCGGCAAGAGCCTGTAGTCCCTCAATTCCATGCTCTTAAACAACGGACCGTCATAGCCCGCATAAACTTGCCCGTTCGCTTCAAAACGTGAGTCCAATCCGTGAAGACCCTTGAGTGAATCGAATCCGAACTGACATTCGGGATTCTGTGCGGAACTCCACAACATCAAATGATATGTCGGCTTGCAGGCTTCCCGGACATACACGTTGTGATCGAGTATAGAGAGCTGAGAACCGTTCAATCGCTCTCAGAGCGATGCGGGCTGCCAGACAAAGAGCAGCGGTCTGGTAAACTCCGTACAGCCAACGAGTAGGTTATTGACGAACACATGACCATCACGCTCGTCGACATCAGGACCTGTAGTAGCGTGCCATCCGAACCGGTCGCCCGCAGCCACGCGCCCGTTCCGCCCGACGCAAGCGATGCTGTTGACAAACGTATTGTTATAAATCCTGACGTTGGAGCTGTTGAGTATCATCATGCCGTGATCGCAATTTACAAATATATTCCCTGCAACAACGACGCCTTTGGATATTTCGAAGAAGAAGCCGTTATTGAACCGGCACAGCGGTGTCTGCTTTCCAAACAGAGTGCGCTGCCACCAGTCCGCAGGTCTTTGCGGGAAAAGGCGAGTCCACTTCGTAATCCATAGGCCATTCCCCAGATCCTTCCAGCCTGAAGCTAAGTATGTTCCCATCAGGAGCGGTCTCTCATCGCCGTACGGCTGTATGGTGATTCCCTGATTCAACAGAAGATTGCCTGTCCTGTAGGTTCCGCCTCGCATGACTATCGCATCGCCCGTCTTCACTCTCGCGACGGCAGCTTCAATCGTCGTTGGTTTGCTAAGTAACCGGCCGGATTGACTCGAGTCGCCATCCACCGCGACGTAACAGATCGTACCGGTCACTTTCGGCAATTGATAAGTTTGCCTGACGGGACCGTAAGGCCCGCCGGATGGCTGCCCAGTTACTGCACGGGCACCGAAAAAAGCATAGAGAATAGCCGGTAGTGCAAGAGACTGAAGAATACTTTTCATCGGTTTTGCCCTCAGTTTATTCGGGTATCACAAAGCCATCATCTTAGTTCGAAACGAGCGTCGTCACACTCGACGGATCCAACGTTGCCGTGAAAGTTCCACCGGAGACCGCGACACTGCTTTCCTGTGAACAGTTCTTGCCGGCCGAGGTCACATAAGTGACGAATGAAACAACTGTTGAATTCCGTATGTAGAATTTCTGGTCCACCAAAGATGAACCTGTATTCAGCGCGACGATAACGATTTGCGGCCCCTTTTTGTAGGCTGTCAAGTAAACATTCGACTGAGGATTTACCGTTGCGGAGACCCGGTAAAATCCCGGCCTGACGAACCTGGCAAACTGGGACATGACATAACCTCTCTTTGTGACGACGCCGTTCTCGTCGATCGGGCCATAATAGCGCACGATGTACCACCAAACGTAAGCGCTCATTTGAGATATCATGCAATCGTTGACACTCTTGGCGCTTCCAAGGTTCGCTGCCCATGTCGTGTCGAGGTCGAGATACTCTGTCATCCAGACTTCTTTCCCAAGGGAGGTAGCAAGCGGATACCGCGAAGGACTCGTGCCGTAAAGATGGCCGCCGATGAAAGAAATATTTTCAGCAGCTCCCGCGTCGCTGAGAGCCGGATCGGAAAGGGTATGGTTGGAGTTCTTCGATTCGGGCATGAATACCGGAACACCGACGGACGCTGCGTTATTCTTCATGAACCTGACAAAATTATCGGCGGTCCAATAACAAGATTCATAGCTCACATTCGCATCGGGTTCGTTCTGAACGGAGATCGCATAGATCGGGATGCCGTTGCTCGACATTGTATCGGCAAATGATCTCAGGTGAGCGGCATACGCAGCGTACAAATTCGTGTCGAGGACACCGCGCACGACATTGTTTGTGCTTTTCATCCAGGCAGGAGGCGTCCAGGGAGTCGCAATTATCGTCACCCCCATCGAGTGTGCGGCCTTTGCCGAGGGGATGTTGACGGCAAACTCCGTTGAATCGGGCGAGATGCGCAGTCGCATTATCGTGAATCCAAGCTGCCCAGAGCCTGTTCCGAACGCAGTTTGTATTTCGCCGGCCGTCATGTCCGGCCGCCAGCTGACGATGTTCGCCGCGCCGAATCCCCTGATAATCTGCTGTGTGCTGTCCGGGTAAACCGTCGCAGAACCTGCCCCTGCCGGAGGTCCGGTAACCGATGCTTTATTTGTGCAGCCTGCTATCAGTAATGCGGAGACCGATATGAACTCACTCAATAATCTCCAGGTTAGTCGAGAGCTTCGTTTCATATGATGTACTCCTTATCGATGATAAACTTACAGGATATGCTCACTATTTCCCTTCTTATCGTGTCGATAGGCTGGCAACATCGGGAGCCAGGCGGCATCCCGCATGGAATACCGCCCGAGTTCAACGGATGACTGTTCAATATCCTGATTGTTATTCACCTGGTATCGTTCGATACTATTTGACAAGGACGAGTTTCTTGGACGCGGTGAATGTCCCGGCAGTAATCCTGTAAAAGTAGACTCCGCTCGACAGCTTGCTTGCGTTGAATGTTACTTCATAATAGCTGGGGTTCTGCTTTTCGTTCACCAGGGTCGCGACTTCTCTTCCGACTACATCATACACTTTCAAAACCACATGGCTGACCTTCGGAAGCTGATACCTGATGGCCGTGGTCGGATTGAACGGATTGGGGAAGTTCTGTTCGAGCCGAAAAGCAGTCGGCAGATTCGCGGCAACCTGCTGAACACCCAGCGGGTTGTTCTTGATATAGTCGGCCATCCAAAGCAAAGCGGGCCTCACGCTTCCATCCGACCTCTCCAGGTAAGTGGATGTCTGCCAGACAAGCCCTTGTTTGTACCCCCACATCGTAATTCCTTTTATGCCGCGATGCTGCCACAACAGCGGAAAGATCTTCTTATAAAGATTCAACTGTTGATTATCGTCCGGAGTCCCTGAGTTGCCGGGGTTTCCAAGGTCGAATTCGGAAATATATATCGATATTCCTGTTGCCCACAGTTTATCCAGATTGCTTCTCATCATGGCGGTATCGGCGCTTTCGAGCTCGAAGCGATGCCCCTGGATCCCGATCCCGTCTATCAGATTACGATCTTTCAGCAAATTGATAATCTGCAGAAGGGCGGTCGTGTTCGTATTGCTGTTGATGATGTTGTAATCGTTCAAAATCAGTTTTGCATTCGGCATGTACTGTCTCGCCTTCTGGAATGCCCAGATGACCCAGTCCCATCCGGTAGCGCCCGGACCTCCGAGCGCCGGAGCATAGGGGGCGGGTGCGTGCCCGGGGAGCGGTTCATTCACGACATCTATCATGTCCATCTTCGGGTAACGTTGGCCTACCATCCTGATCCATTGTTCGATGGCTGCGCGCTGTCGGGCCGAATCGAGACCGGAGCCGGTGATCCACGCCGGCTGTTGATTGCCCCAGACAAGGCAGTGTTCTTTGAACGGGAGTCTGTTGTTGATCGCGAAATTATAGGATGCGTCAAGACCGGTCCAATTCCATTGAGACGAATCGGCGGACACGGCGACCGAACCGAACTTGCCGGCATTTTCCGGCGTTACCTGATTCCAATAGTTCAGGAAGTTGGCTTCCTGGTTCGGCAAGTAGGCACTCCCGAGGAATTTTGCTTTGCCTGCGGCGAGTGCCGGTCCGTTCCAGACTGTGCCAGTATCGACCGAAGGCGGGGTCGCCAATCCGGCCTGCACGCTGTCGAGGTTTCTCACGGTGAAGTACAGGTAAGATTTCCCGAAGGCGAATTTGTCGATATCCAGCCCGTCTTCGCGGCTGCCGATCTGGAATATCCTAGTTAGACTGTCGGGATCGACATAGAAACTGTCGGCAGACTCACCCTGGTAGCCGTTCCTTGTAACATTTACCCATTTCCACATTCCGGAGCCGAGCGTTCCTGGATTCCTTACTACTGCGGAGGAATCCGAGAATCCTGCGCTCGCAAGACCGTTTATGAAAATCCAGTCTGCGCTTGCGGTATCATTCTTCACACCGAATCCGTTTCCGAAAAAGTAGCTGTCGTCATCGAAGGTATTGGAACCGACGCGCAGCCGGGCAAACAGATCGTAGTATCCTGAATCGGGAAATGTAATCTGATAAGTCGCCACTCGACTTGTGTCGCCGGGGCTGGTAAGACCGGTGTAGGTCGTTTTCGGGGAAATGTAAGCAGTGGAACCATCCTGGAGAACCGAGTATTTACTCCCAAGGACTCCGGATTCGGCCTCCACAATAACAGGCTTCTTGCCGGCATTCGCATCGGCTATCCGAAGATTGTCTATGTAGATGGCGTTTCCGGTATCCGCAGCCGAGTAGAAATGGATAGGTGCCCTGATCACCCTATTGGTGTCATTCACCGTGAACTGCATTGTGAACTGCTGCCATTGAGTACCGAGAGTAGCTGGACGTATCGTCTTATATTCAGAATATAAATAGTTTCCAACCGTAAAATTCACGGTCGCTCCGCCTTTCTGTGCTTTTGCCCAGATCGAGTAGTTATACGTCGCGCCGGGCGTAACGTGGATGCTGTCGGCAACCAGTTGGATGTCCCATTGATTGTTGCCCAGGCCGTGTAGCGTGACCTTGAGAGCACGGCTGCCGGACTGGACTGTGTCGCTTACTATTTCGTAAACCGGCGGCGGAGTTATGCCGGACGTAACGAGGATCAACCATCCTTTGATATCTGTCGTGTCCACAATCCCCGTGCTGGAGCTTTCGAAGCCTCCGTTCGTCACAAGCTGTGCCCTGATCGACGAGGTGCTCGTCAGCAGTGCCATGATCGTCAGAACAATCATGGCACTCAAATATTGTTTTGTTGCCCTCGACATTATTGCCTCCTGTGTTTTTTAAGAACGATGGTCATGAATATGAATCCGTGAAGAATGCAACGACTGCCCGGTAGAACCTCCAAAGATTCATTATCCGACGTCGACGGTCGAAATCGTTATTACTTGATCAAAACCATCCTCCTGCTGAGGTTAAAACTCCCTGCCTGAATCGTGTAAAAATACACGCCGCTCGGTAGACCGGCGGCATTGAAGGACACGGTGTGATATCCCGAATTCTCCCTCCCATTTATCAGCGTTGCCACCTTCCTACCAAGCATGTCGTAAACCTTAAGCGAGACAAATCCGAAATCCGATATTTGTCGTTGGGTTGAATGGGTTCGGATAGTTCTGGTTCAGACCGTAAACTTTCGGGGGTTCCTTTGAGGAGCTTATTGCATTCCATCACTTCCCAAGCGTCGCTGCCGAACCATTCGTAGTCCATCGCGGCGTTCATCGCAACCCTCCAGGCATCGAATCTGAAATCAGCATGTCCTCCGGGCCAGGCGCCGACCAGCGTCCCATCGAAGCGCGAGTAGTCGGGACAAAGCCCAGTTTAACGAGCTTCTCTTTGCCGTCGAACATATTCGTTACCCTTCCGTGTTCCGGCTCATCTTCCTTGTGAAGCATCGTGTGAAGGATTCCGTTCGCTTCATTCTCATAATCGAAAATGCCGGAACCGTTCCCCCACCTTCCGGAAGCAAAGAAGAGCGACATGACGAACCACTCTTCTCCGTCGGACGCGGTATTCGAGTCGATAACCGATCCGTCGGTCCGGCAATGCCAGGCAAAGTAACCAGCATGAGGGCCATCCTTGAATTGCATATGAGTCTTCGCCCACTTCCAGATTCTGTCGAAGACATCTTTCCTGTCCATCTGCACAGCTATCATCATTCCATACGACATTCCCTCAGAGCGGACGTCGCCATTGCCGATGTCCTCGATGTACCCCATTGTGGAATTGATCCTGTCAGGATAATACACGCGCTGAGTGGAGTCGTTCCCGAAGAAAAGGAGGTCAAAAGCGCGATCGATGTTTTCCTGCACGGAAGTCTGACTCTTGCCGACCAGGTCTGAAAGCAGATTATCATAATGGCCGGTATGGAAGGCCCCCTTTTGTTCGGGACCATTCCGCAATGAATTTGAAGTCTGATCAGGAATCTGCGGAAATGCTTTCGCTGAGAAGATCCCGAAAGCGGAAATAATTAGCGAAATCAAAAAGAGTGTGATCTTCATGTGCACGACCTTGAAGTGGTTGAATTTACCGCGATCATTGTGCCCGTCTGCCGCACCGCCGCCCCCCTCCACTCGCGCTGAGTGTGCAGTGAGAAATCCGAGGCGTTCCTTATTGCCAGCTGCGCAGGGTCAAGTCCTGAACCGACGCCGGCACCACAGATAGAAAATGGTGACAGGAGATCCCCCCGTCCCTCCCCGATTTTCGAGGAGGGACGGTAGAAAAAGTGATCTCAACAGTTTACTTCATAAAAACGAGTTTCTTCACAGAGTTGAAGCTACTCGATCCATCTTGAGCGTGGGCTTCGATACGGCAGAAGTAGACACCGCTGCTGTATCTCTGCGCGTTCCACTGTACCACATAACTGCTCGGTGATTGGACACCATTCACCAGAGTCGTCACGACTCGCCCGAGGACATCATAGATCGTAATGCTGACCTGGGAAGTCTTCGGTATGTCGTAACGTATAGTGGTCGACGGGTTGAACGGATTCGGGTAATTCTGGCTCAAGCTGAACTCTTTGGGGACATTGCCCGGCGTGCCATTTACACCTGTGAGCACCGTCGGAAGATTCACTGGAGTACCCATAGTAACGTGCACGTTCGTGATCGCAAGGGATGTCGTCGGTGTCCCACCTTCCAAGGCGAAGTTGATGGAATTGAACGACTTCGTAGCGAGCGAACTACGGTCGGTGGCAGATGCTCCCCACATATAGGAGCTGTCGCTGTTGACAAGTATGGCGCTGACGATCTGCGATCCGTCAGCCTGAGGAGCGACCGAAATTGCAAACGAGTACATGCCGGTATCGGCTACGGCATTCTTGGGTGCCTGCAGACGAGTGCTCAGCACGTAATTCTGATCTCCGTTAGTACTCAGCCAGGGCCTGTTCACTACACCGCCCATTGTTCCTTGCTGGGCAGTGGCTCCGATCCAGTTTGCCGATCCGGCATTGCCGCTCGGCGGGACAAACAAGTAACCGGAATTTCCGGCCTCGCTACCGGACCACATGTAACCGTTCGTCTTTGTGGAATCAAGCTTCCCAGGATCTATCGAGCTGTTGAATATTCCGAATTCGAACGACTGCGGCCTGGTGAAGCTTCCGCCGGTGAAGTCGAGGCTACCGGTGATCATCAGGGTCGAATCGACGCCGTTGATGGGCATCACCTTGCCAACAAACCCGCCGCGCACTGCGGCCCATTGCTGGTCGGGGATTGTGGAGTCGGCCGAGATCGTCGTGTTGCCGATGATTCCAGGCGTCAAAGCCCAACCGCCAGTCCTGCTGCCGTAGAAGCCCCAGTCACTCACGTAGTAATCCTGCCACGGAGCTCTCGGCACAGTTATGTCCGCACCAAGGCTGTCGACCACATTAAACAGTATCATTCCGGTCATGTTCGCACCGCCTTCCACACCGAAGCAGACGCCATTTAATGTATCAGACCTGGTTTGTGATGTCGTGTCGACCAGGCTGCCTCCGTACCAGTAGGGCGTTGGAGTTCCCTCCTCAATGAAGTAGAAGTTCACCAACTTTGTCCCGTTGGATTGCGGATGCACCGAGATAGCCCAATCGTAAGTTCCCTCTGCCATATTGGCCCTTGCAGGTGCCTGTTGAATCATACCGCCGAATCCGACCGCACCGCCGTAGGTGCTGATCCAGCTTCCGCCCATAGTCACACCCTGCGAGGCGCCTGTACCGCTTGGGATATTCCCCGCGTAGGAAGTGCCGCTCTGAGGAGTGAACATATAGCCGTACGAGTTTTCGGCAAATCCGACCCATCGCACTGAATCCGTGCCCGCGTATGTAAGCGTCCCCGGCGTCAAATTGTTGAATACTCCGTATCGGAGACCGCTCCACACATCGGGACCTTCACCAATGAATGTCACTTTGCCGGAAACAATTACGGCTCCGTTCGCAGCAGCAGTAGCCACGAGCGGATGGTTGAACTCGCCGCGAACCGCTTCCCACGCCTTGACGCCGGAACCGTGCGAGTTGGAGCTATCGCCACTTACGGTAAGTTTCCACCCCGCCGCATTTCTAACGGGAGTTATACCCCACTTTGTTAACTTACTTGCGGTCGTTGTGCTCAATCCCAGCTTGACTGAATCGACATACCAGACCGTCTGGCTCCCGGCACCCCCGATGCTCCCGGTCCCGGACTGATTCATGCCGAAAGCTAAATAGACAGTATCGGTCATGCTGTAACTTCCCTTGATGGGGATATTGATGTTCTCCCATTTCGTAGAGCCGGTAGCGACGGCACGGTTGTAACTTCCGATGTTGTTGAGGGTATCTGCCTGATATTGGAATCCACCCGTCGGCATCTTCTTGAAGGCCTGGACATAGATCACCTTATATGCTACGTCTCCACTGGCGAAGTAGCCTTTGAAGTTGAACGTGTTATAGTCCGCCATCGTTTTACCCGAGGGGAGGATAGTCATGAGAACCGGTGCTGCATTATAATTCTTGACAGTGACTTGCAGGACATGGTTGCTTGCCGAAGGAGTGATGGTATCCTTGGCAACCACAGGTGCAAGGTCCGTCGATGACCATCCCTTGCGGGCCGTGGCAAATCCAATGCTATCGGCCTGGAAATCCCAAAGCTGGGTCGTGCTCAGCGATGGGTTGATGGCGTAGCCGGACATAACGACGTTGCCGAGGTAGAGATAACTCGTATCGCTCGTCGAGCTTGTTTTGGTCCACGGGTAAAATCTCATGTACAGCGTGTCTCCGGAATTCACGACCAGCTTCACTGGAACGGTCTTACTAGCCGCTGCGTTCACAGCCACCGTATCCAGTTCCACCAGTTTGGTTGAGTCGGAGAAGTCGCTCTTCATCGAATAGAAGATGCTTGCGTTCATCCCCGCCATCGCCTTGGACCCGATCATCATCGAGATCGAATCAACATAGACACTGAAATTCGTTTTCGGAGTTACCGAGAATTGGACGTAACGTCCAATGTTGAGATCGGTTTCGACGGGCCACGATCCTGTTCCCGACGTGCCGCTTGTGGCTGCATTTGGCCGCAGCTTCTGGACTTTGTTCGTGGTCCCGGCTGCCGGCACTCCATACGACGAATCCAAACCTGCCTTGGACTCCGGCCATGCAGTCAGGCTTCCGGTTACGGTGACACTCGAATCACCTTTGAGAGGCCATGTTGCGGTAGCGGCCTGGCCGAAAGAAAAACCGGCAGTGACCAGTACCAAAGCAGCGGCGCCTAAAACTAAACTAAAAAACGCTTTCATTATTCCTCCTAAGTGTTTTTGTTATCGGAGTAGAAGATTATCGATAGAAGACCTTTTCTCCCCGCGGTACGTAACCTATTTCGCAGGGAAAAGACTTCCAGATTACTTCGATACCTGTACTCAAAACGAAACTCAATTCGAACTCGACCACCTCCTTTGTTGCCGCGGAAAAGGTCCTTCCTTCCCGGATGCCGGCCGACCAGGACTCAGCCCCGGGAAGGAGGAACTTGTGAGAACTGTTATTTCATCAGAACCAACTTCTTCGTGATGGAGAGATTCCCTGCTTGCAGACGGTAGAAGTAGACGCCGCTGGCAAGCCTGCCGCCATTGAAGGTCACGGTATAGTTCCCGGGAATTTGTTGACCCGCGAACAAGGTAGCGACCTCCTCGCCCAGTACGTTGAACACCTTAAGCGTCACATAGCCCTTCGCCATAATGGAATAGTCAATCTGTGTAGTTGGGTTAAACGGATTCGGGTAGTTCTGCGCCAGTTCGAACTTCACGGGGAGAGGGCCAGGCCTTCCTTTCACGGCGAGGATTCTGCCGTTCGCGAGCCAGGTAGAGAGGCTGTCGTTTTCTGCTGTGGCCTGAGAACTCCACGATGTGTATTGAGTTGACCACCATCGGTACAGATCTCCCAGCGGAAACCCACCCATCGCAAAAGTCTTCAGCGTCGAATTCTGGTAAGCAAGATTCTCCTCCATAGGCCACACGGCATTGATGTCGTTCATCGGTTTCCACGCCCAGTTTGTGTCCGTGTTGTCATCCCATTTTTTGTTCATGAATATCTTTAACACCGCCGTGTCGGTGGGTGGATTAATGAAAAGGGGATTATTTGTCGTATCGAAACTAAACGCGGTCATGTAAGGAAACAGCTTCTTCCCGTCCGCACCCAACGAATCCAGAAAATACCACGATCGCGCGTTCATGAAAGGCTGCGGAACCGGTATCAGATCATCTTCCCTGTTTTGATGGCGGGTTTGACTGTATGGACAGTTCTTCATCCAATCGACAAGCCATGGATCAAGGCTGTAACTGCAGTGGGCAAACAGAACATGACGCTGCTGGTCCGTGAAAGGCACGCTAAATCCGAAATTATCGACGCTGTCTATGGCAAAAATGGCCCCATTCCCGCCTGCGGTATCCTGTGATGGTATGCTGCCGAACATCCAGGTGTTCTGAAAAACCGAATTCGTCACGATCAGATTATGCCACCAGCTTGATTCCAGCGGGAACATTATGATGTTCGAAAAAGTGCAGTGGTTGAACTTGACGTAATCCGCATATTCTCCGCCTTCTTGCATGAGGACATAGCCCATGTTCGCAAACGTGCAGTTCTCGAACGAAACGCTGTCTATGTGCCAGCCGGTAGAATTGTATGGGTAAGAGACCGCCCTGCCGTAATAGCGTAGATGACGATCAATGCAATTCTTCCAGTAACTATTCTTGAAATTTGCCACGAGATTCTTGCACGCAACGGTAACCGTACCGCCGGCATCCGTGGGACAATTGCAGTAGTCGAGGATGACTCCATCAAGTGTTATGTGTTCGTGCCCGTCCACTGTTGCAGTATCCTGCTGCATTCCGATGACGGTCTGCACCTGATTCCCGCTCGCATCGGCGAACATAAGCCAGACGTTCTTGAGGGTCACATCACCGAATGCGTTGATAAGGTAAGTGCGGTCCGGATTGCCCTGGGTGGTCCATACTATCTGAGGTGGCGCGGCGGTAGACGTCGGTTCCGGCGCTACGATCGTGAGCTGCTTGCCGGCCGGAACTTGTATAGAGCTTGTCAGGACATAGTAACCGCCGGCCTCCAGTTGAAAGACCGTGCTGGAGAGACTACCCGCGTCAATCGCCGCCTGCACGGCTGTATTCAGATTTCCTTCCTGAGGAGGGTTGTCGCTTGCGACATTTACAATCGTCTGTGCAAACAGCGATGCGGGAAACATCACTGCCGCAAAGACCAAAGACCGAACAAATCGTTTCATTTGACTTCTCCTTATATTTGTTTAAAGCTGCATAAAGCCAATGATGATTAAGTAAGAGGAGTATGATTACTCCAATTGTGTGTGGAGCTTTCCACTTTTTCGCCGACCTTTCATCCCTGGCATTTCTAAAGAGTTACTCTCAAGCCGACGTTTGCCGTGAAGCCGTAATACTGTTCATTTGTAAATCCACCGATCGATTGCTGAGCGGAAATATTGGTCTCACTATTCAGGTTGTTCGCATCAAGGTAAAGCTGTAGTCCAGACCACGGCAGCATCTGCCTGGCAGAAACGTCTATGCGGAAATAGTCCTTGGTGAAGCCGTCCTGTTCAGGGAAGTTTCCGATGGAGCTGACTGAATTTCCCTGGAAGACGAACGAGACACGTGCGGAGAATCCCCTGAAATCATAACCTATGTAAGCGTTCATTATGTCGTTCGGCTGGTAAATCAGGCGACCGCTACGCGTACTGTCTATCAGTCTGAAACTCTGGTTTGGCGGTCTGCCGTAAGTGATGAGGTCCATCATCGGATATTGAGTGCTGGACCAGATGTGGGTGTAATTGGCACCAAGTAGCACACCGTTAAGAGGGAACGGTAAATACCATAGTCTTGTCTGAAAATCGGCCTCTATTCCCCTGACGTAAGCTAGATAGCGATTGTTCACATACGTATACAGTGTGGTGCCTGGGTTTGGAGGGCTTCCGAGACCCGCAAACGTACCCACCGAATCAAGACCCGAGGGTATGATATGGCTGGCATCAGGGCTGTAGAGACGGTAAGAGGTGCTGTACGAGAAGTTCTTTATCTCCTTGTAAAAACCGCCGACCGACAGCAGTCCCAGTTCGTTGCTGTAGAACGTCAGGAGCAGATCATGGTTATACGCCTGAGCAGGCTTCAGATTCGGATTACCCGACCACACCGGGCCGCCGCCGTAGCCTATGTTGTAGTGCGGGGATAGTTGCGAGTAATCGGGTCTTGCGAGCGTCTGAGTATAAGAATAACGAATATCGCTCCAGCTGTTGATATCGAACTTTGCCTGAACCATCGGAAGCCAGAACTTGCTGCCCGGATGAACTGTTACCACCTGTACATACGCGGGCTGCGTTGCGGGGCTGCGGCTATCGCGCAAGTTGTAAGCTGTGAAGGAAGATGTGACCTCTTCGTATCGAATGCCTCCGACTATCATCAAGTTTGTTCCGAGGTCGAGCTCCGACATCGCGTAGCCGGCAGAGTAATTTTCGAGATAGACATAGTTGTTGGGAAGCTGCTGGAACAGGCCGTCGGTCCATCCACCGGCATTGGTCGCTCCGCCGGTTTCGTAGGCATAAAACGAGCTGAGAGACGGCACTCTCTGAACGTAATTCGTAATAGCATTCAGCGTCGTGGGATCTGCAGCCCAGTACATCCGCCCGAATGTATTATCAAGGAAACTGTTATAAAGGCTTGGATCACTCGCCGTAAACTGGCCGGCGGGCAACTTTCCTCCTGCGAGCGAGTCGTAGTGAACGGATCTGCCGAAGGGTTGGGCAAGTATCGAATCCATCATGTCCCGCTGGATCGGAGAGCCTCTGTCTATGTTCGTGTACGGAGTATGTTGATTGTTGGTATGGTTGTTGCGTCGGTACTGGCCGCCGAACTTGAAGAAACCTGAGACTGTAGCTCCGACATTCAAGGGAATCTTGAAGTCCCCCTTCACCAGTCTGTCGTACTCTTTGTAATCTGAGCTGAGCAAACTGATCGAAGTTAAATAGGTCTGATCCGCACCAATGTAGCTGACGTTTGCCGCTAGACTGTCGGGAACCTTATTGATGTTCTTCGTCGGATCGGTGACCACCCCACCCGTCTGCCGGAACTGATAATATGGAGAGGATGGGAGTGAATTGGTCGAATAGGTTAAAGCTGCAGTTACTTCCGCAGACATGAAACCGAAGTCGTTTCTGAAATCTATGGAATTGACGCCGACATTATTGGTCGTGTTCCCGTTTCTGTATGTGAAATCGATTCTATTTCCCTGGTAATTCAGCCCGACATTATAATCCCGGTACTCAGAAATCAACTGGCTGAACATGTTCGTCGATGTAATACTTCCGTTAGGCAGTCTGTAGTCAAGAATCACGTTCCCGCCGTACCGCTTTCTGGTTTCCAAGTGACGGTTGAGTGTCACGGTATTCACCTGAACGGGCCTGTACCCTGTCAGCGGGTCGATAATGGAAGAGTAGGTTGAATACGCGGCATTCATGATGTCGGCACTGCGATCATACTGCTCGACGTTCCCGAGTACATACATGCCAAGATTATCATTGAAGATTCTATCGCTGACAGAAGCCACGGCTCTGTAATTTCCGTAGGTATTGCTTTTCTCGGTATAGCCGGATTGCCAGAGGGCATCTCCATGAAGTCCCGACGGCGCTTCCCTGAGTTGCATATTTACATAGCCGCCGATTGCGTTCGCTTCCATATCGGGCGTGAGGGTCTTGTAGACCTCTATCGATTTAATCATGTATGGAGTTACCATGGTGAGGTTTACGCTTCGGTCATTGCTGATCGCCCCGGCGGTACCTCCCTGAGAAGCAGCACCGATCGTCGTGCTCCCAGTGGACGCGAGCGTAATTCCATCGACCGCGACCTCATTGTACTGAGGTGCCAACCCGCGGATGACAACTTTATCGGCTTCACCGGAGCTTTGGAGGGTAGATACGCCAGGAAGGCGGCTTATTGCCTGCGCGGCGTTGAAATCAGGAAGCTCCTGGATCTTCGCCGACGAGACCACGCTCACAATCTTGTTGGAAGTCAGCTGCTGGTTGATCGCCTGAATCTGTCCCTGCGCCTGAGCTGTGACTACCACCGCCTTGCCTTGCAGCGCAGTCGCTTCCAGGTAGAAATCCTTTTCCAAGGTTACTCCATCCGGGACGTTGACATCTTCACTTGCCGATTTATAACCGACGTAAGTGACGACAATCGTCTGGCGACCGCTCGGCGCGTTATAAATTGTATACGACCCGTTCAGATCGGTAGATGCCCCAACGCTCGTTCCCTTCACCAAAACCGTCGCCCCCGGAAGGATATCTTTCGTGTCCAGGTCGAACACCCTTCCTTTAACGGTCGCAGTTGCAAATCCCGACTGCGCCATGAGAAGGATCGCTGCCCCGCTCATAAAAAGCCCCATCAGTCTCCTGTGAGTGCCTTTCCGCAGCGATCGTGTTCTTGTTGAGATGAAATTGTTTACCCTTTTCACGTCAATGCCTCCTTGATTTATTCCGGCAGCCCCACAGTACGCGACTCCAAAATGTCGAAGCGGGTTCGGGCCGTCGATTTCTCTTTTGAGATAGCTGGATTTAACCCCGCGAAGAATGAAGCCGATTATGCGGCTGAACCGTTTCGCTATCGTCGAGTGAAAGAGACCCGGTCTCCCCGGGTCGATGTCTTTGTAGAAATACCCGGAGTTGCGAGAGCCGCCCCTTTTAGGCGGCGAAGTACCATCCCGCCCTGCCAAGGAAGGCGCGGGCGGGATCGACCTCAAGGAGAAACAAATGAATCGTGCTTCCATACTCTCAGCGAACCTCCGCAATCCCCGACTCACCGCCGACTGTGCGGCGCGATGCCAGGTCTTCTTCTATTGTTATCATCATCTTGTTGGTGAGAGGATAGAAAAGCATAAGGAGCCCGCCGGCAAATGCCGATGCGAAACGGCAAAAAGATAGCACCGTCCGCTGTTCGGAACTTGACGTGATTGCTCCCATCAACGCCGAATACGGCACGCTGATGGCAGAATACAGCGTCATCATGAAGGAGCAGGTTACGTAAGCGTAGATAAGTTTCCCTGGCGTGCCAAATCCCGGAGTCGTGAAGGTAAGTGCGCCGATGAGGCCGAAGGGAAGCGCAAACCAGAGGAGGAAGGGCCTGAATTTACCCCAGCGCGTGTGAGTTCTGTCCGAGAGCATCCCGACGATCGGGTCGAAGAAAGCATCCCATATCCTCGTGACGAGGAACATAGTTCCCACCGCCGCCGCCGGAAGGCCGAACACGTCGGTGTAGAAATAGAGTAGGAATAGAATGAACGTTTGGAAGAAAAGGTTCGACGCAGTATCGCCGAGGCTATACCCTATCTTTTCTTTCAGAGACAATTTGCCCGTAGTTGTCTGCACGACTCGCCCTGACTTTTGTTTTACTGATCAGTTCACGTTGCCATGAATAGATTCCAGTTTCTCTGGTGCGACGACCGGTTTATTGTTCTTTGGAAGGTAAGGCCGCCCTGACATTCGTACTTTTACAACACGTGCGCGGAAGATATGCCCGTATCTGACCGCGCGTCACGGCCTTTTTGCTAATATATTCCTGTCAGACTACTTTTAAAATGACTTTCTTCAAATCAGAATCACACGACGAATTTCCTACCATGATTTCAAAATCTCCGGGCTCGACGGTCAACTTCATGTCGATATTAGTAAACTGCAAATGCTCCGGAGTAATCGGAATTTCGACCGTCTTAGTCTCGCCGGGTTTCAGCGATATCTTGCTGAATCCTCTTAATTCTTTCACCGGACGCGTCACGGAGCTGAAGACATCGTGGATATACATCTGGACCACCTCTTTGCCCTCACGCTTGCCGGTATTCTTCACGTCGACAAATACACTCGTCGACTCTTTCGATGAAATAGTGTCCTTCTTCAGCCTAACGTTATCGAAACTGAAAGCGGTATAACTCAGGCCGAAGCCGAACGGATAAAGCGGCGTGACATCGCCGAACAAGTATCCCCTTCTTGCGGAAGGTTTGTGATTGTAGTACACCGGGATATGCCCGGCAGATCTCGGTATGGATATCGGGAGTTTGCCGCTAGGATTGTAATCGCCGAACAAGACATCGGCGACGGCGACGCCCGTTTCCTGGCCGAGATACCAGCATTCGAGGATGGCCGGGACATGATCGTTGACATAATTAATCGAGTTAGGTCTGCCGTTGAAGAGAAGCACGATCACCGGCTTTCCCGTCGCGAGAACGGCTTTCACAAGGTCGTTCTGCATTCCGACGAGATCAAGATCGGCTCTGTCTCCGAGATGGATCCTGCTCCAGGCCTCTCGAGAAGTCTGCTCGGTATCGCCCAACGCGAGTATTGCAAGGTCCGCTTTGCGCGCCGTCTCCACTGCTTCAGCGATGAGCTTCCTGTTCCCCTCCGGATCAGGAAGGACTACTGAATCTTCATTCCAGTTGCCGCCGACAGTCACCTTGCATCCTTCGCTATATATGACTTTCGCATTGCTACCGGCTTTCTCCCGGATCCCGTCGAGCACGGTGGTGTAAAATTTCGGAGTACCGCTATACCCGCCGAGAACCCTCCGGTTTGCATTCGGACCTATTACTGCTACGGTGCCTGCCTTTTTCAAATCGATCGGGAGAAGATTCCCTTCGTTCTTCAGAAGGGTTATCGTCTCGCGCGCCGATCTGAGGGCCAGCTTCCGGTCTTTCTCAAGTTTCGCATCGTTCCGAATGGCTTCCGGATTTACATAAGGATCGTCAAAGAGTCCGAGACGGAATTTATACTCAAGCATCGATCCCACCAGCTCGTCCAGAACGCTCTCGGCGAGCTTCCCATTCCCAACGAGCTCAGCCAGGTGAGGATAACAATCCACGTCGGGAAGCTCGATATTGACGCCGGCCTCCGCTGAAAGAAGGGCAGCCTCGGATTTGCTCGCGGCGACTGCGTGACTTTCGGTTTCAGGCTTCAAATGCAGCTCAGTTATGGCGTAGTAGTCTGAAACGACATATCCCTTGAATCCCCACTCGTCTCTCAAGACGTCGCGCAGGAGCCACTTGTTGGCGTGCGATGGTACACCGTCGATCTCGTTGTAAGATGCCATCACGCTCATCGCCCCGGCCTTCTGAATGACTTCCCTGAAAGGATATAGGAAGGTATCCCGGAGAAGACGTTCTGAAACATTTACCGGGGCACAGTTCGTCCCGGATTCCGGCTGACCGTGAGCGGCGAAATGCTTTAACGTCGCGATGACCCGTTTCTTGTCCCCGAATTTCCCGTCTCCCTGGAAGCCTTTGATGACGGCTATGCCGAGGCGGGAAATGAGATACGGATCCTCCCCGAAGGTTTCCTCGACTCTTCCCCAACGGGGATCGCGCGCAACATCGAGAACTGGGGTGAGTGCCTGATGAGCGCCACGGGAACGGGCGTCCTCGGCGATAGCGGTGTAAATTTCTTCCAACAATTCCGGGTTAAACGTCGCTGCCAGTCCGATCGGCTGCGGATAGCTGGTAGCATCTTTAGCTGCAAGACCATGGAGACATTCTTCATGGAACACAGCGGGAATGCCGAGTCTGGTTTCCTCCACAAAAAATCTCTGAAGCGCATTGGCCAGTTCCGCCATTTCGACTGCGCTCAGTCCACCCCCGGTGTCGCTCAGCCTTCCCATCTGACCGATGCCATCCTTAAGATACTGTCCGAGGTCGCTCAACCGAAGCTTGCCATCGTGATCGAACAATATGCTTTTCTTCTGTCCCCACACGCAGAGCATCTGAGCGACCTTTTCCTCAACGGTCATACGACCGAGGAGGTCAGCCACTCTCTCTTCCACCGGAAGCTTCGGGTTCTTGTAGTCAAGAACTTCGTCCGGCCTAACCGATTCTCTCACAGGAATTTTCTGGACCATCTTTTAATTCCGTATCGAATAGTCTTTCATTCTTGAATTATGAATTCACCAAATTGCCGGCAAGTCATCCGGCCGCGCTTCTGAAGACACTGATATGGATTTAACGCCCAACGAGAATGAAACTAAAATCGTTGCGGCAAACAGGCGCAGCAATTTGCGGAAATCAACATCCTCCGTGTTTGCCGCTACACCCGCCGCTTGCTTCCACAAAAGGAGACTCTCGCGGGGTTGGCCGCCACACCGAGAGAAACAAAATTGTTTTGACCTCCCAGGCTCAGCAACCATCTTCTCAACGCTTCCCCTTACTCTTCGAGCAGGAAGAAAGAACTGCAAGATAACAGTCCGTCGAGGTGCTCCACAATTGCGACCGCCTCTCTACGAAGTTGCATCTTCTCATATCAGTTCAAACATAATTGAACCGGTTTAATTATACGAAGTATGTATGTGATTGTCAACAAAAAAGGTGGCAACAACCGCTTATGTCGAGGAACCGACGTCACCGCCCGCCATCTCACTCGCCGGTGAAATCGGCAATCTCGGCCCTGACCTTTTAACCAGATGCACTGGGCCCCTCAATTCATCATATATGCGATATTGCAACAATAACCGCTTGAGAGTGACAAGCCAGATCGCTCCAACCCTGCTTCCCTCTTCAGAAGAAGGACGGGCGGTTCACCGATCGATGTTTCTGCCGACCAAGTGCTCAACGGCATTTGAAAGGAATATGTAATCCGAGCAAATGTTTATGACACTCTCATTCTCGCCCCACAGGAAGGGCCAGCTTTCCTGGTTTTCCGGGAAATCGGGTTTCAGGACGAGAATGCCTGGGACAACACCGCCTGCAATGAATGACAAATCGGCCCTGTTGCCGCCGTAGAAACGTTCCTTCGAATGCACGCCGACACTTGAAACAAATGAAATGTTCGAATACGGATGACAACCGAAGAGGTAGTCGATCCCGCGAATCGTATACCCGGGCCCGATTATTCCGGGAAAGGCTTCATGCAGGTAATAGTTGGTGACCGCCCAGCTTACTACTTCCTGGTCTCCTCCCCATTGTCTCATCGAGATCGGAACTCCGTACGGGTTACTCCTGAGGAGCGAGTCATCGTATTTCTTGAACTGTTCCACGTAAGGCACGAGCCTTTCTTTGAAGTCTTTGCCGAAATAGGGAATTGCCTCGACTGCGGTCTGGATATTCGCCATCGGGAAGCTCTCAAGCACGGGCCAGATGAGCGTATTGAATGTATCCGCGTACTGAATGTTTCCGGAAGTTATGTAAAGCTGCAATGCCGCGGCTATTTTCGGAGACTCTTGGACGTAGAAAGGGACTTTACTTTTATTGCCTAGAGAATCGGTCTGCTGTCTTGCCCATGATTGTTCCGCTACTGCCAGGCATTCGGAAGAAAGAGAGTCGTTAAATCCTTTGAGGGCGCGGCTCGCCGAGGCCAGAGCACCTATCGACAGATAGTTCACCCACGGCATGTCGGGTGTGAATGCCCATCTGTCGTCCGATGTACCGCTCGAATCTCCCTTAACCTCGTACGGCTTCAACCTCGGGTCGTAGATCTTGCCGTCCGTTACATCTGCCGCATCGCCAACCTGGACATACTCATAAAGGTGTGCCTCGTTGATCCCGTAAATAGCGCGACCGAATGCCTTCTGCTGACCGAGCTGCTGAAGCACTCCGTGCTCTATTTGCTGAAGTATGTCTGGCTTGCCGTCAGGATCATGGATATCGACATAATGTTGCCTTTCGCTGATATAGGTCTCGTCTATTTTCGGTTTGAAAGCTTCCCACGTTGCCGCAAAATTGGAAATTGTCTGACATTGAGAAGGCTCGTCAATGTCGAAGTCGCCGGCATCGAACCATCCTCCGATATTCAATCCAGGAATGTGCTGGCCCGGTCTGTAGCGCGTGTCAGTGGAATCGCCCATGCTGTATCCGTCGAAGTGCTCCTCATTAGGCGGTGCCTGACGGGCATCGTCCATGAACGGCAGACCGTGCCATACCCGGTAAGCGTCTCTGACGTACATGTGATCCATCTGGACGGGGAACCAGACGTCGAGAGTCTGATGCCACACGTTGTCGTACACATGGGTATCGATTGGAAAGTCGTTCGACCTCACTTTACCATATTGAATGAAGTAGACGCCGCTGTCCCTGACCGAAGTGAAATTGAACGTGACGTAATTGTACCGCATCCACCGCCCCCAGACTTTAACCGGCGCCGTGAAAACATTTTCGAACCTCCCCTGCGGGGTAACCCGGTACAGCAAGGCAGTCTTCAGAGGCGTGTCGTTCTTGTCTAACTCGATGACCGCTCTCTTTTCCTGCGACGGATGGTAACCGACCTGCGAGAACCCGATGACCGGCTTGCGAATCCAATCCTTCGGCGCACTTGCCGTCAGGTGCCACTCTACTACCTTTCCTGTTTTATTCGCCGGGATAAGACTCCTCACCACAAACCAGCCGTTCTCGGCGATGTTGCGTCCGTCATAGAGCATGAGTTTTCCTTCGGTGGAACGGATCTCGACCTGTCTTTCAGGATCTCCGGGTGCGAGGATCAGCGTCGAACCGGTCGCCATGGGAAGGGGGTCCACGTAAACGTGTCTGCCTCGGCTATCGAATGTGGAGTGGCCTGCGAACTGAGGAATCTTCACGGAATCAGGCTTCAAGATCGTAGGTCCTGCGGGATATAACGGAAAGATGTGTGGGCTATTATCCATCAGGTACATTTTGTGAAAATAGGCCGTCGGCAGAAACTCGAGATTGAATCCGGCATGACCTACAAGTTTCTCCGGGAGCGGCTTGTCCAGATAGACATCGATCCATACTCCGTTTTTCTTTCCGGTGACGACGACCTTCGGACAAAAATCGTATTCTTTATAACTGAGAGTCACTTCGATGGTGTTGCTTTTCACATCGACTTTTCTGTTGGCCACCATCGGGACTGCATCCCATTGTTCCGGGGTACATCTCAACCTTACCGCGCCATTCGTGGCCGTCCGTTTGCCGCACTGTATGAGCTCGATGCCTGCGTGCTTCTCGTCGAAGAAGTAGCCGTTGTACTCGTTGCTGAAAACAAGGACGTTGAGACCTCGTGTCTCAAAATAGCCCGACTCGCCGATGTGCAATTGCTGGGCGGACGCTGATGCCGCCGGCAGAAGCAAGAGCGAGTAAAATGGGAGAAAGATGAGATAGAAGTTCACGCCCTTCATTGCGTCCGTTAGAAGAGATTGAGCTTCATTAAAGAGATCGTGACATCTCGGCATAGTTACCTCCTCGGATCTTAATGTTAATGAGGTCGTGAATTCCAATCATCGAAACAATCCACCGGCAGACGCCTGCTATTCTTTGAGTTCGGATATGTAATTCGCTCCGCACCTGTGGCACACAGAAAGCGGTCTTTCGCGCCTGTAATTGCGGAACCGGACGGCCATCTCACCGTCCCAGAGATCCTCAATCGTCGACTCTCTAACGTTTCCGATCGAATAGTCGGGGAAGTCGACACAGAAATTCGCCTCGCCGCTCGGTTGAATGTCTACCAGATTCTCGACGTTCAAACACCGGGTAGTTCCGACCGGGGTGACGACGTCTTCGAACCATTTCCGGTATTCGTTTTCGGTCAGCGGAAGAAAGGGAAAGTTATCAATCCCGTCCAGCGCGGCCAGGTACTTCGAGTGTTCTTCACGGAAGATGTCGAAATCGACGCCGGAATCTTCGTGATGAAAACCCTTCCATGAAAATGCGGAGCAGTCGAAATTGTCCCTGAGCTCCTTTTCGTATCTTTGCCCGATTTGTTCGGGAAAATAGTAGTAAGGCACAATGTTAATCGACCGGATGGACATGCTTCGCGCGACATCGGGCATCGCCCCGAGATATTTGTAATTGTAGCCGCTGATGGTGAAACAAATGCTCTTGCTTATCCGGCCGCCTGTTTTCGCCTCCAGGCCGTTGAGTAGCGCTATGTTCTCTTTGATTTTCCTGAATGATCCTTTGGTCCCGCGGATGTGATCGTGAACTTCTTCCGGCCCGTCGACCGAGAATGTGATATGCATGTTCGAGATGCGGACAAGCTCATCGGCACATTTGTCCACGAACATCCCGTTCGAGTCCACCGATAGGGCGATTCCCTTGCCATGTACGTAATTCAACAGCTCCATTATACCGCGGTACATGAATGGCTCGCCGCCGCGCATAAGGATGAACCTTATCCTGTGATATGCGATTTCATCGACGAGACGTTTCCAGTCTGCGAGTTTCATCCGAGTCCGCGTGTCGACGGTGTGGTTCAGTACGTAGCCTTCCTCGCTCCACTGCCCGCACATACGGCAGCGAAGGTTGCAGGCGTTAGTCAAGGTAAACGAAATGAATTCGGGGAAATCCATGTCGAGGCCTCCTTCATTCATATACCGCTATTTTACTCTTACGGTAATTTGCGTGAACGAGTGCGCCGGAAAGCTATAAGTGAATTCATGTCCTTCTACCGAGAACTCTTTCGGAACCGGAACATAGTCGTTGCGATCGGCATAAGTGTAAGGAGCGTGAATGTCCTTGCTGTCGATCAGAGTCACCGAGGCCTTCCCGGCAAAATCGCCCGAGTTGCTCACGATCTCCGTCGAGACGGCTTTGTTCTCATGACGGTTCACCACGTTTATAACGAGCGTCTTCGTACCTGGCTTGTAGACGCACGAGACATCCAGATATGGTATGTCATTATAGTAGGCGCTCGTGCTGAAGGTGTCGCATTGGACCAGTGGGTTCAGGGCAATTCCCCTGCAGTTGTTCGAGAACAACTTGAAAGTGTAGAAGCTTGGAGATTTGAAGAGGTGACCTTCTTTGTCGCGGTCCAGGATGGATGTAAGAAGCGTATAGTTTGCCATCTTGACGACATTTGCGTGGTTTATGAAAGTGTTGAAGTACTGTGCCATGGCGAGAGTCGGGAGAAGGCTGTTTCCAAACGCGCCCCACTCGTCGAACGATATGTAAATCGGTTTCGTCATCATGTATTTCGACCTGACGGCAGAAATGATGTCGGCAGTCGTAGTAATCTTCCGGTCGATGTCCATCGCGCTCTGTCCCACGTAGTCGTAGTAGTGTTTCGAATTATCCCAGTATCCGTGAATCGATACGTAAGAGGCGATGTCTCTCAACCCGGTTATCACTTTCCTGTTCCAGTCCACCCATTTCCCGCTTGGCGTGTACCATGCTGAGCCGCTGATGACGAACGTAAGACTGTCGTAAGCGTCCCTCATGATTTTCGCGGCCTCCCTCGCGAAGTTCACGTAGTCTTCGGCACTCTTGTGGCCGATTATCCACGGCTCGCCGTCCACCTCGTTGCCGAGATCCCAAATCCTGATATCGTACGGCTCCGCGTGTCCGTACTTCGCACGGAGGTCCGGATAGTAACTGTCCGGCGGCAGATCGCAGTATTCCACCCAGTGTGCCGCCTCGTCGAGCGTACCGGTTCCGGCGTTTATGCAAACAACGTTCTGCGAGCCGATGGCTTTGTTCAATTCCACCCACTCGTCGGTCCCAACCTGGTTGCTGTCGATGTAACCCCAGGCAAGGTCCTTCAGGATGGGGCGCTTGTCTTTCGGACCTATACCGTCCATCCAGTGATAGTCGGCCGTGTAGTTCCCTCCGGGCCAGCGCATCTGTGTTATCTTCAACTCTTTCGCCGCATCGATGTAACGAGTGTCGAAACCGTCCTTGTTCGCGTAGGACGATCCGGGGTCGTAGATTGTTCCGTACAAAGTGTTGAATGACCGTCCGTTGTCGGCGGCTCGCCTGCCGCTGAACCCTATCGGCTCCATAAAGATTCCGTAAATCATGGAGTCCACCGGGGCAACGACCCTGGCCGTATCGATCGTAATTGTCGCCGTCCGGGCAGTCGCGGCCAAAGGAAATAGAAAGAAAATCGCCAAGAACAGGTTTTTCATTGTCCTACTCCGATTTAATTCTTGAAGCAATTTAGGAGATTCCAGCCATAGTTCGAAGTCAATATGTGATCGGCATTGAATGGTACTATTTCAGGAAGAGAAGTTTTTTCGTTTCATTAAATGTTACGGGGCTTCCCGACAGGGGTCTGGCCGACAAACGATAATAGTAAACACCGCTCGCCATTCCCGTTGCATTCCACCGGCGTTCGTAATTACCCGCAGGCAATTCTTCTGAAACTATCGTCGACACCTCTCTGCCGATCGAATCGAATATTACTAGCGATACGAATGAACCGGACGGAATACTGAAGGAGATGTTTGTGGATGGATTAAAGGGGTTTGGATAATTCTGATCGAGCACATAGCCCTGAATCATGTTCATGGATTTAATGCCCGTCGCTGTCGTGTCCGCCCCCGTGAATAGGCTCAAATCGATCGAGCCGCCCATTTTTTTGTATCCCGTCGTATCGGGATGCAGGCCATCGTTTTGATATGTCGACACGAGACTCAGGGTATCCTGAGGATTTCGCATGACGCGATCGAAATCGATGCACGCGTCTAAGTTGCCCGGCGTGCGGATCCACTCGTTGACGATCTCCCGGCACGATTCGCTGTAGTGGTTATAGTAACCGTTGCCCTTGAAGGGCGTTATGGTAGCGCCGTAGATCCTGATATTTTCCGCGTGGGCCTTGACGATCATCTGCTTGTAAGCAGCGATGAGATTGCTGGCCACTGTACTTGCAGCAGTGGCAGAGTGCACGCCGCCGATATCGTTGACTCCTTCGAAAACGATAGCCCAGCGCACGCCGCTCTGGCTGATAATATCCCGATCGAACCTGCTTACTCCCGTCGGTCCGAGTCCGCCCGCAAGCACACAGTTGCCTCCAATTCCCATGTTGAGAACTCCCACCTCTTGCGTACTCGAATCCTGGAGCAGGCGTTCCGAGAGGATATCCGGCCACCGGTTCTGGAGGTTTGTGGTCGAACCCCGCCCATCGGTAATGGAGTTTCCGAGTATTGCGACACAGGCCGCTGTCGAGGGCGCGAGCACGTCGATTGTGTTGATGTTGTACCAGTGATCCGTAGTGACGGCGCCGGCAAAACTGCTCGATGAAGACTCATCTCCGGCCAAAATATAAGAAGTAGTGCGGGAGCCGGGATGGCCGGTTACAGTGGACGATGTCTGGCCATAATAAATGGTGATAGCCAGCTGCATCCTCGGTGTCAGGTGGAATGCGATCGGATCCGATATTACCGCTTCACCGGCTGCCATTGTCACATCGGGGCTGCCGGCAAACTGGAGTTCTTTCTCCGTGGACGTATCGATGCTGCTTCCTCCCGCCGACACGGCGATCCGGACGGATTTCATCGTAACGGCGCTCGTGCTGAATTCGTCGGAGAATTTTACACGCAGTGTGTCGCCGCCAATCGATACATCCACAACCTGTCGCAATGAATTGCCGGTCAGGCCTGGCGAAGGAGGCATATTGCCGGGCTCGACGAGCTGCGGCGCGGTGCTCCACGTTCCAACCCACTTCTTTGCCGGGGATGGAGTTCCTGTCTGTTGACAATAACAAAACGAGGACAAAAAGGAAATCATGAGGAACATGATTGCAACGAAAGGGCTCCCAGGTGCAAACTTCACTGAGCGAAACACCCTTTGGCCCGGAACATGGTGCAGATTAGAGTTAAGAGATATCATTGAAACTTCTCCGATCATTCTTATCGATTGGATCTCATGCTACTTCTCGTATAGCATCTTAATCGTCTGTGAAAAATCTCCGGCCTGCATACGGCAGAGATAGACTCCGCTCGCAAGACCGTTCGCATTCCATTGCAGTTTGTGTTCGCCTGCGGGAACGCTGCCTTCCACCAATGTCTCGATCTCTCTTCCCGTAATATCATAGACTTTCAGGGCAACATGTCCAGCCGTTGGCAGATAGAAGACTATCGTCGTCGATGGATTGAAGGGGTTCGGGAAATTCGCACACAACTGATACCTCGTGGGCGGAGCGATTCCGGCATGCTGTCTAACGGCAGTCACCAGGTCCGTTCCATCTCCCACGAGCTGAATCTGCTCCAACTGGTTTGTGCCGATCCCCTTTCCGTTCAACAGGTAGAGATGATTATCGGTTATCGACGAAGTCGATGTCCCGTCCATCAGAGGGGCGGGGAGCGGAAACGACTTCGCTGCTGGATCGAGGCCCATTATATTCGCACCTATGCTGTCGGTTGCGACCGGATCCAGTCCCGCGAAGAGCGCATGTTTCGTAACAGGGGAGAAGTTCGCGCACCAGACCCCTTCCCCGCCGGTGGCGCACTTGATAGCATCGACAACGGCAAGATGAACAGGCCGGGCAGCATTCAGATCGCAAATCGTCTCCGGAAGATAATTCCACTCCGAGTCGGTGCTTTTCGCATGGTGGAGCATCCCTCTGCGGCCGTTGTCGTTCGTGATCATATATAACGGCTTGGGGACCGCGCCGACCTGGTTCTTGAGCGAACACGTGAGACCGGCACCCGAATGGTGCTTGAGTTTCGGAATGGACACGTACACATCGACATCCTTAAGAATCTTATTCATCGTAAACGATGCAAAATTGTAGTAGTTGCTGCCGGTGGATAAGGTAGTGATATTAGCACTGCTGGTATCGTTCAGGTCGACCACATTACAGCCCAGCGCTTTAACTGCACCTGCATATCCGAAGGCATCGTTGGATCCGAAGGGAACTTTAGAACCAGTGTTCTGCCACGTCGAGTCCCAAAGGGCCTCGACTATATAGAGATCGGTGGGGTTCACTCCCGCGTCGATGATGAACTGGCCGACGGCCTGGATGACGGCGGGGTGAGTCCACATTGCTTCGGTCGCGGTATATCCGCCCAGCTTTGGATTTGAGGCATTTCCAGAGCCGCCCGTAAGATTAATTTTTATCGCCACCTTCTTCCCTTTTTGGAATAGTGCCGACACTTTGCCGGATTCATACTGATCGAGAAGCTCGAGAAGGTACCGCACTTTCTGCTTCACGCCTCCGGCGGCATCATCAAAGGCGTAACTGTCAGCAGGGGTATTTGTAGAATCCGTTATGGCAACCGTCGCAAGGAAATAAGCGGTTCGTCTATGGCCGTAAGCGAACACTCCGGAAGGGCTGAGATAGGGCACGATAAGCAAGCCCGCGACGGCGGTGCCTGCCCTTTTGATGAACTCACGCCGCGATGGCTTCATTTCATAGACCATTTCATTATCCCTTTTTGTCATACAGCCTCCTGATTGTGCTGCGTTTTCCTATTCTGTCATAGACACTTTCATTCTTCCTTTCCGAAAACTAAAGTCATCCTCCGGCATAAGTCGCCGCAGAAAGAAAGACGACAACATAACAGAACAATCCGACCGCAAAAGAGAACGTAAAACCGATTTGCATTGACAGGATGACCGCCGCAACCGAGCCGAGGACCGACATCGCTCCATTCACGCCGTACATCCATGGGACATATTGTTCCATGTTGGTTTGCTTCAAGAGTTGAATCGCGGTCGGGAAAGGAATTCCGAGCAGAAATCCGAGCGGGAGAATCAACAAAACACTCAGCAAGGCGCGCACGACATTGCCTGCCTCCGTGAAGCCGCTCAGGATCGATGAATAACCTGCGGCCAGAAACACTCCGACAATGATGATAGCGGCGGATCCAATACTCAACCGCCTGTAGATATTGCCCGGAAAGATCTCATTTCCGAAGTAGCTGCCCAATCCCATGCCCACTAAAAGTGAGCTCAGGAGTATGGACAGGGCAATCGTGGGCGATCCGATATAGAGCACCATCTTCTGGAACAGCGTCACCTCGATTATCATGAAGCCGAGCCCGATAGAGGCGAAGACAATCAGCGGCAAAACGAGTGCGGCCGTCTCGCTCTTCCTTTTTTTCCTTATCAAAGCAAATGGAATTAGAAACACAGCAAGATTCACTCCCGCCACACCTCCGAGCAGCCAGGCAAAGTCCGGCGATATTCCTTTCCTCAGCTCGTAGAAATACGGAATATCGTCTCTGCACGGTTCAATATTGAATTCGCTCCGATTTATGTAATTATCCATCGAGACGCGATTGGTCGCAATTTCTTTCAACAACCGGTTCACCATAGTATTCGGCAATCTGCCGGCGGCTCCGGGCAAGTAAGTTACGTTCGGAAACATCCCGGGAATTATTTTCATCACTCCACGGATGCGCGCGAGATCGTCCGGACTAAACGAAGCTTTCCGTACCACGATAGTGGGTGCGTAATCCTTTTCCAGAACGACGAAGTGATCGCTTGCCCGCTCGCTGCCGATTCCCATGTCATGGAACGCCGTCATCGTCGTGATTATCAGTCGAAGCAGCTCCAGCCTGTTGTGGACTGTAAAGGTCAACTCGCCCGATGGGGTCAGTATGTTCATGTAGTCTTTGATCGCTTCAACGGTGAGAAGATAATTCTCGCTCATCGCCAGGTTGTCGATGTTTTGAAGCTGCTGGGTGGACGGAAGCGACATCACTATGAGATCGTATTGCATTCTTGTCCGTTTGACAAAGCTGCGCCCTTCTCCTGTGATTATCTTGACATTTGGGAAATCGTTGTAGATTCCGCCGTCGAATTGTCTATGATTCCTGACTATCTTGACGAAATCAGGATTCACCTCGACGCCCGTGATATTCTTAACGCCACCGAACAATCCCATCAGTATTTCCTTGCCTCCGCCGGGGCCTATGACGAGCATATTGTTTTTCTGCCCGTCATCGAGAAACAGAAATGGTATCGCGGTAGTCTGACTCAGCAACATATCATAGAGCACCTTCCCCGGTTTCGCCACATTTCCGTTGAACCGGTACATCTGCGTGCCTGCAGCACCATCGATGAACAGCTGCCTTACGACATCCTGATGGCTGTAACTCACGAGATCGGTCCTGCCGTATATGCTCCATCGGCTATCGATGATCGTGGCCTTCGTGTCGACATTCGGGTAGACATGGAAGAAATCTTTTTCGGGAACGTTGCCTATCGGTATCTCGCCGAGTATTTCCGAGCGCCCATTAATCACGAGGAACATTAGAGCGATCGAAAGAATAGAGTAAAGAGCCGCCGGCATCCCCTTGCGAACTCTCTCTCGAGAGAGCCGCACGGAAGCGGCGAATACTAAAAGGGAAATGAGAAGCACTGAGTTCGGGGCGCCAAGGTAGCTCAGTAAGGCTATAGACGCTATCGAACCCGCCGCCGCACCGGCGAGATCGGCCGCGTACAACCTGAAGCTCAGCCCAGCAAAACGCTTGAATATCTGTGCGTATGCTATCCCTGCCAGGAAGAAAGGAATTATGAGGAGAAAGGAGAAGATGAACGGATCGGTAATGCCGAGCTTTGTTACCATTACGATAAAGAGAAGGAAAGATACACCGGCAAGAAAGAGGACGCGCAAAACTATTTTGCCGACGTTTGTTCCGTCGCCGCGCATGAGGAAGTAGTACGAGAATATCCCGCCCGCGCCAAGACCGAGGATGGCAAACGAAAGGATCATGAAGGCGAAATCATAAGCGAATATGACGGATGAAATCCGGGTGGAGACGATCTCGAAACATAAGACCGCCGCGGAGAGAAGAAACAGACTTAGATAGATTCGACTACTATTCATTTCAATTTCTCTCAGCACCATTTGACCCTACTTCAACAAAAGCAGTTTCATTGTCTTTACAAACTTACCCGCCTCGATTCTGTAGAAATAAACTCCGTTCGCCAGTCTGCTTGCTTCGAAAGTGACTTCATAATAACCGGCGGACAATTCCCTATCGACCAGAGTTTCTATCTCTCTTCCCAGGAGATCGTAGATCGTTAGTCTTGTCGGCGCCGATATCGGCAAAGCGAATTTTATTTTCGTAGATGGGTTGAACGGATTCGGATAGTTCTGGTTCAGTGAAAACTCAGCGGGCATTCCGCGTCCTCTTATCACGGCCGTCGGATTCGAAGAAGCCTCGTTGCTGTATACCGATTCCAGTGAATCGTTATATGCCTTCACACGGTAGATATATGTTTGAGACTGGCCGGCACTTTTGTCCACATATTCGCTCCCGCTCCCGTGCAATGTATCGACGACGCCGAAAGTCGTATCGGTACTCTGCCGGCGTTCGATCACATATCCACTTTCAATAGTGGAATTGTCCTTCCAGGTCAGGATTATCCCACTCGACCCGCTGTCCTGAGCGACAAGATTCGTCGGCGCGTATATAAATGTAAACCCCGGCACGTCACTCCATGGACCTGAGCCTGCGAGATTGACCGCTTTGACGTGCCAGAAGTATTCAAGTCCCTCAGAGAACCATGAGATGATTTTGAACGTATCGGACACCATCGCCTGCTTGGAAATATTATCGAACGTCGGCCAGCGTGATATCTGGATCTGATACTGATCCGCATCCTGTACCTTTTTCCAGGTGAATGTGCAATAGCCGTTCCCGGAAGGGAATGCGGAAACCGGCTCCGCGGTAGAAGGCGCAGTCTGCGTCGTGATGAAATTCCAGATATTGCTCCACGGACCTAGGGCAGCAGAAGTACTCACCCTGACGCGCCAATAGTACTTCCGGTTTTTCGATAGTCCGCTGAATGCTACAGACGTATCCGTCGTCGTCGAATCGGTCATGTCGATTGTCTTGAAAGACTGGTCGGTCGAAAGTTGAACCAGATATTTTTGGGCCTTCTCTATCCTGTACCATTTCAACGTAACGCTTGTATCCATGCCCGCCTGGGCGTTGGACGGATAGGCCAACTTCGCGAAATAAGTCGTGTCCTTGGCGAGTGTCGGGTCCGTCCAGGTAATCCATTTGGAAAGATCTATGCTGTAGGAATTGTCGGAGAAGTTGCTCGTGTTAACGGTATCCTTGCCGAGCATGTACTTGTCCACGAAGGCTTCGATCTCGGGCACCTGGCTAGACGGGACGAGGCAGTGCATATGCCCGCCGACGATGGAGAAGCCGAACCTGTCGGGTATGCCGAAAGCTTCGTAGACCTGCCTGCATGCTTCGCTGGCAACGTAGCACGACGGATTTGAGAGCCAGGTGTAATCAGGATTTCCCGTGACAAACAACGCGCGGGGAGCACACATTGCCATCAGCTCGTGATGGTCCTCGGGGAGACGTGAGACATTATCGCCGGAAAACCGGTTCATCGAATTCATGAACCAGTTGTAGTTCGTGTTACCTATGCCTTCAACGCTGTTGGCCGGCTCTGTCTGAGAATATCTCCATGAGGTGGCCCCGCCGCCGCCTGATTCCTGTGCGATCGTAAGCGCGATACGCTCGTCGAACGCTCCGGCGAATAGCGCCATCTTGCCGGCGTACGAACAGCCGGTGACCGCAATGTGCTTCAGATCTATCGGGAGACCGTTTTGCACGAGTTCCAGGCCGTCGATCAACCGGCTGACCCCCCATGCCCAGGCGCTGTACTGCCCGGAGTTGTCGAGGTTGAGATAAGGATAGAGCCGGTAATAGGGATCGGTATTCGAGGGATTACCGTACGACGTCACCTGGTCGTGCAGGAACGCGATCTCCGCAATGTTCCGGCTCGAAAAGATGCTCCCCGGAACGCCGCCGCTGGGACTGTTCATACCGATCACGACCGGAAAGGGCCCGGTCCCGGACGGAAGGATGACTCTCGAAGTCAGTGTGAGCGTCCGGCCATTCACTGTTACATTTACCGTGAGTATGCTGTCGGAGTAGCTTGCAGTGATGCTGTCCGGCCGTGGAGGCTTTGGACCGATTTCGTAATTCTGAATCTGTGCGCCGATCTCGGCCCGCCTGAGCCGCCAATCCGAGTAGTTCGACATGCGCCCTCTTTCGTCGGCCCACTGGAACGGGTCCGGCAACGGATGGATGATTCGCAGTTCGCTGAATGAAGGCAAGTAGGGGATCGGACAGTCGGCGCCCGTGTTTTCGACGTTATACACTAGGGGCATTGTTTGAGCCGATGCATCAATGAACGCGTAAGTGCCTGAGATCAAAATCAGGATTACCAGCCACATTCTCATCTTGATTTTCCTGCCTTTCATCATTGCGGATTGATTCCGCTGGATATGAGGTTCTGCCGGAGAACATCGCCGTAGATGGTAACGGCGTATTTCTTCCTCAGCAGTTCCGTTACGGATTGGGCAATCCTGTTTCGGTAGTACTTTCTAAAATTATCAACGATGGATTTTCTTGCATCGTCGAAGGTCAGCTGTTTATCGCCCCTTGTCGCCATGCATTTAATGAGTGCATACTGTTTCCCCGTTGCAGAATCATCGTAGTCGATCGGCCCGGCAGTCTCGAACAACTTCAGCTTGAACGCGGCTTCGCCCAGGTATGGCGGCTCTGTAGAGAAATATGAAGCTATCGTGCCGTCGCGCTTCCTGACATATGTCTTCACCAGAACCGTCCCGGCCAGCTTCTCAAAGTGAACTCCCTGATCGAGCTTCTCCTTCAGCTTTTCGATCTCGCTCTCGCTCGAATCGACGACTGCGTAAATGTTCACCTTGGCCAGTTGATAGTATAATGAATCGCGATTTGCCTGATAGAAAACCTTGAGAGCTTCTTCAGTTGCCGGTGGAATCTGTTTGTCAATAACTTGACCGTCATAGATCCTGATAATCCCGTTAATCAAATCGGGGTCCTTAGTACCCGGATTTAAAATATCCTTCTCGAGGCCAAGCCCGCGCGCCCTCCGGACAATCTTGTCTGTCCGCACTGCCTCCAGGATGAATTTCTTGAAATCGTCTTCTCCTATCCCGGTGCCTCTTCCCAGCGTGAGGACATCGTTTATCAAGTGAAGGTATTCCCTGAGAACGACTTTACCTCCGTCATATTCAAGTATCGGAAAATTATCCCCTTGCGAAAGGACGCTGCCAATCGTATCTGAATATACGGTTTGATAGAAACCCGGAATGTTCGACCAGCGAAGGAGCCGTCTCATTCCCAATTCGTTCCACTTTACAGAGCTCTCATTCACGAGGCTCTTTTTCATCCGATCAAATTCGTTGCCGGCCACAAACATATATTTCCCGGCGAGCGCCCGCCGAATGTCATCCTTCGCCTCCTCATATGATGGAACACCGACGGTGTCAATTCTGTCGACTTTGACGACACGGATGTCCTTGCTGGTTTCCACGATGTCGACGCGACCGACTGAAAGGTGAAAAATGGCGCCGTACATGGGTGCAAAGAGACTCATCTTCCAGGTAAGGGGAGGCATAAGATCGCAGTCATCGGTTGATTTCGTGTCACTGGAACACTCTCTTGCCAGTTCGGTAAAGCTTACACCACTCTCTATCTTCGTCCTCAATATCTTCGCGAGCGATTTTAATGAATCCATCACTTGTGGAGATGCGGACTTCGGCTTCATCAGGACAATTTGCCTGTAGACAACTTCCTTCCCCATTTGCTTGTATGCATTCCGCACGGCTTCCTTGCCGACATATTTGTCGAAAAACTGTGTGTTGAAATACTCGATCGCCAGTTCTTCATTCAGTACCCGCATGATACCCTGAAGCAGATCTCTCTTCTCGTTCAATCTCCTGTCAAAGAAGTCGATCACTTTCATCCTGTTGAGTATCATGTCGTCGAGCGCCTTGCGAGCCGCCTCAGGGATGTTATTACTGTACCTGTAGGTGTACTGATAATCGATGACATATCGCTTCAGTTCGGGAAAGCTTATAGTGTACTTGTCTGTTATTCTTGCGACGATGTCCTGCTGCTGGGAGTGCAGGGGTTCGCAATAGAAAAGGAGAGCCAATGCGATAAAAAGGAAGAACAGGTGTCTGGTCATGATGGTTCTCCACGAAGTTTGTTCAGAACGAACGAGTGAACAGCACAGGTTCATACAGAGGCAAAAATCCCGGCATCCCTTGCCAGGGCAAATTCTTTTGAGATAATGAAAAGCGAACATACCCTTCCCGATATTCCAGCTTCCCGCGATCCAGCAGTCCGAAGACAAAATCCCCGCTATCCCCAGCGGGGGATAGCGGGATACGCGGGTGTATTTACTTAAGGAGAAGCATCTTCTTTGTGATCGACTTGTCGCCGAACTTCAGAGTATAGAAATACACTCCGGTCGCAAGGCTTGCTCCGTCGAATTCGACTTTGTAAGTCTTGGGAGCCTTGAAACCGTTAACAAGCGTGGCAACTTCCTGACCGAGCACGTTGTAGACCTTCAGAGTTACGACGCCGGCCTTAGGAAGCGTAAAGTTTATTACAGTGGTCGGGTTGAACGGGTTCGGGAAGTTCTGCTCCAACGCGAACTTAGCGGGCACTCTGCCGCGATCGTTGACTCCGAGAATTCCCGTGTTCAGCTCGTTCGCCAGGGTGACGTACTCAGTAGCCTTCTGAGCCACCCATGCCTGCTTCTGAGTCGGAAACCAGTTCAGGTCACCGACCGGGAATCCGCCGTTCCCGGATATCTTCAGATCCGCATCGGTATACGAAAGATTAATCGGAATCGGCCAGTCGGAATAGAGGTAATTATCCGCGCCGGTACTGGTCACCCGCCAATCCGAGAGTATGGCTGTGCTAGCATTATCGCTTACCGTTGCCATCGCAAACGCTTTCAGTGAATCGATCTGCGAAGTGAAGAGATTCTTCGTGTCTGCAAAAGTGGGAAGCTTCTTGAACCACTTGCCTTCGGTCAGGTACGGATATTGGGTGTTATTATCGAACATCGACTGTGTCCTGGTGTTCATGGTGATCATCTGCGAGACCCAAGTAGTCGTGTTCCAGGCCTTGTTCGCATTTAGAATCGAGTCCATGTTGTCAAATCTGGGATCCCAGTAGACAACGTTCCTGTCGACCAAGATTTTCCTCTCCATCTGTACCATCGTATCCGGCAGCGGTGTGCAATTGATGATGCCGGTCGGCAGCTTGTCGGGATCGACTTCACTCGCGTCCGTGATCAGGACACTGTCGGAGGTCGGCTGCAGGTTGGAGTTCACAAAAATGTTGTTGGTAACAGTCATACCGCCCTGGTATCCCTGGGTCTCGAAGGTACTGCCGGCGCAATTCACGAAAGTATTATGATTGAAGAAGAGTGTCTTGATCTGGAAGTTTCTGAATTTGTACATACTCCCTTCAGCCATAACGTGAGTAGTGTTCTCGACCCATATTGTATCGGTGTTGTTATTCACGTTATCATACACGCCACCGTTACGTCTGCAGTTCTGTCCGCTTAAATTGACAAAATAGCAGTCATTGATAAACAAGCTCGTGCCTGCCACATCATTAGATGCGACCTCGACCCATCTCGTCCGCTCGAACAGATCGTTCTGGAGGACGACTCTGCTGTTTGGAGCCGATCCCCAGAAAAAGGTCCATCCAAGAGTCTGATCAGACGCGCACGGAAGGATTGCACAGTTCTTCACGGTGAGGTTGCCGCCGTAGTTTATGCCGCCGGTGTTCGTAGTGCCACCGGAGATTGTGGATCCGCACAAGATCGGGGGTGCAGAAGCCGCGTTCGTGTTGTTAACCAGTGGGATAGCATCCGGACCCACGATCACGACACCGCGTGTGGACGTCGTTGGATTCGCGGTAATCGGATAATAGCCGCTCGCTTTCAGCTCGTACACACGACCCGCCGGTACATTCACGGTATCTGAATTCAGTGCGTTCGCAAGGCTATTCGCGACACTTCCCATGTCCGTATAGTCCTTGATGACGGCCGTGTCCCCTTTCATCTCTTTGACATAGTCCATGAAGGTCTGTGCACCGGCAGTGCCGAACATGCAGAGTGTCACGACCATCATTGGTAGCAATGTTCTTTTCATGACCTTGCCTCCAGTTTGGATTTTGGAAATGAATCAAAAGAGTTCTGCTCAAACGCGTAAATGTTCTCAGGGATTCCTCTGCCCTCCTTTCGTTCCTCAAGCAGGTTTAGTTTCATGACGGATTCGTCCACGATAATACTTACAAGCTGTATCTCAGGTTGAGCTCGAAATATCTCGGCTCATATCTTACCTGCTCCACATTGTTGAAGACCGGTCCGTTGTCGACTCTAGCAACCCTCTGATATGTGGTTATCGGCTGATGAGTCAGGTTTTCGACGTTGAAACCGAGACTCAGGCCTTTTATAGGCAGCTGCTGTCTCAAAGCAATGTCCCATCTGTAAATGTTTCCGGTGAATTGATCCCCTTCCGGTGTCGACGGTGACACGCTTGTTATTACGTTGCCCTGCAGATTGAAGGAAATCCGTCCGGAGAATCCCTTGTAGTCGGCCCCGACCGCCACATTGAGGACATCGTTGCTCTGATTGAGAAGTCTGGCATTACGAACTGTCGTGGAGGTGAGAAAGATATGTCCGACTTTAGATCTTCCGGTTACCGGATCGACATATGAATACGTCGAGTCCTGGTTCACCACCTGTTGGTAATCCATGTTGGACCACACGTGCGTGTAGTTTACGTCGAACACCAGAAAGCTGAGCGGTGCGGGGAGATACCAGAATCGTGTTTGCCAGTCGACCTCCACCCCATAGACATGTGCCGGGTTTGGATTGTCCAGATATGTCTGAATGGGGGTGGATGGAGAGGGCGCTCCCGGACCGATGATTCCCTTGCTGGCCCAAAATGCCGAATCGGGGAACCAAGCGTTGAAGTAGCCCAGATTCTGATAGTAGATGCCGGGTGTATTCGCAAAGTAGAACACATTATCGAGCCGTTTGTAATAACCTCCGAGTGTGAAGAGCCCGATCTCATCGTTGAAAAACGACAAGCCTGCATCGTAGTTCCTGGACAACGTCGGTTTCAAGTTAGGATTTCCGGCCTGGCCGTAGTTACCGGGCTCAAATACGACATTCGGCATGATGGCGTTATAATCCGGCCGTACCAGTGTATTGGTGTATGCCAGTCTCACCTCCATCCACTCGGTAGACCTGTACCGGAGCTGGACGTTCGGCAGGAGATTGTCGTCGTTGCGATTAGCCGTATTCAACGTATCGAACGGCACAGTAGTACCGTCAACCGAATGAGTCACATACAGGAGCGCCGGTGTGCTGTAGTTCATATTATAGTGTTCAAAGCGGGCCCCGCCGAGTATCGTCAACCGCGGTCCGATATTGAACGTACCCATCAGATACCCTGCACTGAATATTTCAGCGCCGTTGAAATCATATCGCAGAGAATTTTCCACATGACGCGGATTTATCCATTGAGTGGCCGCCAAAGGGAGGAGCTTATCCATTTGCCCCACGTCCATCACATAATTGATATCATAAGTGCCGTCAAGAAAATACTGTCCTCTCTTGTAATCGTTGTTCATGATCATGGGAAGGTAGAGCGGGCTGCTCGGGGCCACCAGAGTTGCGCCGGGAATAAAGTTCTTCACAGCCAGGTACATGTCGGCATCCCCTGTTCTCTTGTAGTATTCCTCAAGGTTGTTAACCCTGGTTGTACGGGCAAACTTTCCTCCGAATTTGATGGAGGCGGAGACATCGGATGAAAATGTCACAGGAACCGTAAAATCGAGTGCCGAATTGTAGAAATGCTGATTGAAATTGTTCCAGCGCAAAGTAGCCCAGTTCTCTAGATCCGCTCCGGTAGCATAAGCCGGATTGACCTGGAGGCCATTCATGTCACCTGGGGTGAGTGTGGCTCTCGTGTTAATCAACTGTGTCATGTCGATTGGATTCCCATTCGGATCGAGGAAGGGAGAATTATTATGTGAATTTGTGAACCCGAAGAAATCTCCGAAATCCCCGTACCGCACGTTGGTCCCCTGGTTGCTGTAGGAATGAGACAGAGTGAGGTTGACCTTCACGGGACCGAAATCGTTTTCCACCTGAAGGGCATTGACATCCAGGTCTCTAACGTATTTATTGCGGGCCACAGTGAAGCTCAAATAACCGGTCTGCTGGCCCTGAAGGCCGGTCAGATACTCATAATCGATATTATTGTTATTGTTCCGGGTCAGTGTATTTTGCAGCAGGATTTTCCCATGGGGGAGAGTATAATCAAGGATCAAACTGCCGCCGTAATTACTTGTTATGTATACCTGCTGATCCCAGGTATAAGAACTGAGCAGATATGTCGAGTTGTAAATTCCATAATCGTTGTTAAGTGCGTATTGCGCGGTGGTCTGATCGTTACCCGCGTTCGTGCGGTCTGCGTTTCCCTGAATAAAGACACCGAGCTTATTATCGAGAAATCTGTCGCTGACGCTTCCCCACAGCCTGTAATTGTCCGTCGTCCTTGCCTGGCTGTTATAGTTGCCCTGTGTCATGAAATCCATATGAAAATCACTGGGAGCCTCCATCAAGCGAAGATTGACGACACCTCCGATAGCATTGGCGTCCATGTCAGGCGTGACTGTCTTTACAACTTCAATACTCGACAGCATGTTTGAGGAGATAAAACCTAGATCTACGGAACGGGTATTTAAGTCTGTCGAAGGAAGCTGCACACCGTTAACCAGGATTACGTTGTCTTTGGCCTGAATTCCCCGGATAACAATCTGATCGCCGTTCATGATAGAGACTCCGGGCAATCGGCTCAGCGCGGCGGAAGCATTCGCGTCAGGCAGCTGCCTGATCTTGTCCGCCGAAACGACGTTTATGATTGAATTGGAAGAGAGCTGCTGGTTGATCGCCTGCATCTGTCCCTGGGCCTGTGCCGTTACGACTATTTCTTTTCCCTGTATACCGATCGCCGAGAGAAACAGATCCTTCTGCAGTGTCTCGTTCTCCGGAACTTCAACCGAATCGCTCGTGGATTCATAGCCGACGTACGAGACTACAAGAGTCTGAGTACCGGCTGGAACGTTATGTATGGTGTAAGCTCCATTTACATCGGTGGAGGCGCCGATGCTCGTCCCTTTCACCAGCACCGATGCTCCCGGAAGTCCTTCTCTAGTCTGCCTGTCAAATACCTTCCCCTTGATCGTTCCCGCCGCCATCAGTGACTGGGCCGTGAAAAGGAAAACTGCACCGAAAGTAAGAAGCGTCCTTACAGGGGAAGAACGGTCGGTCTTTCCCCGAAACGACCATCGTAAACCATTCGACAAAGCAATAGCCGTCTTCACGAGATTGTCTCCCTATTTGTTTAAGAAGCCTCCTGATATTCAGGGCGACAAACGCCCATTCCCGGTTCCTTGACTATGCCAGGCCAGGAATAACCAATTATCGCCGCACATAACCGCATTGCCGGCTCCACGTCCGGTTGAGCTTAAGCTCTTCCCGCCCTGCCGACGCCGACCCGGGCGGGAATAACATTAAGGAGAAGCAAAACTTCTGCTAAACGGATTCCTCTCGGGCACAAAATGAACTTGCGTCGCGCCATCGATCACAGACGCTCCAGTCAAAAACCGGCCATAAGTCGAATAGATATGGTCGGGGAACGGTTTTGAATTTGGTACAGTGGAATAAAGGGTGAGGTGCTTGGAAGGTGTTTGTATTGGTAGGAAAGGAACAGTTTTCAGACCTGAACAGAATTGAGAAATCGATTGAATCCCTGGTTGGAAGTGAAGATGAGCCTGATTGAAGTCAACCCCGTTTGGATATCCGGCACACTTTTCGCCACCGAAATACAGGGAGGCTCCATCCCGCACACCGGCCGACGGGCCGATTAAGGATGCGGACCGCTCCGATCCTATTGTCCCCTGAATGCCAGACATCTCAAGCCTCACTTCTTCGATGGTTACTTCGGCGACCAAACGGCATTTTGATCCAAAGCAGCCGCGTCGCCGCGCTTTCACAGTTCAAATTGTCGCCAAACTGTCAGGTCGGGCGGCTATTGGTTTAGTTGCCATCTTGCAATTCCACACGGAAGCCTAAATGTGGAACAATCGCGGCTGACCAGCCCTTGATCAACCGCCCACCCAGGTTTCACACCGGGCGAACGAAACAAAACGACTCGCAACGGTTCAAGGTTCGTTGAACCGTTTTAAATATATTCATGCAAATTCCTAATGTCAAGGAATTTCTCTTTCGCGCAACCTCATGCCGGAGATGCAAAAGCCGGCGCAAGGACAGTATGGAGGGAAACTGCATCAGAGAGGCGCTCGCTAGATAACAAAAACAGCCATGCCGAACTGGTTTCAACATCCGGTTTCTTCTGACTCGAGGCCTCGAAATAAACCTGACGTTGATCCTGTCACGCCAGGGATCGGGATGACCAAATGCTAATTTCGGAATAATCCCGATTCTTTTATCTCAAGAGTACCCGAGGAGGAAGCCGTTACTTTAGATCGGAA
>JAJZVO010000102.1 GCA_021845665.1 Bacteroidota bacterium
CGAGAGAATGCTTACAAACTATATCCCAATCTTCCTAATGCTGGCTGTTGGTGCGGTATTAGGCATCGTAATGGGCAACATAAATAAGATACTTGGCCCCCGCCGGCCGACCGCGGAAAAACTTTCAACTTACGAAAGCGGCATGGAGCCGATCCGTACCGCTCGCGAAAGATTTTCGGTAAGGTTCTATCTGGTTGCTATTCTTTTCATACTCTTCGATGTTGAAGTAGTTTTCACCTATCCATGGGCAGTGAACTTTTTATCGCTGGGATGGTTTGGATTTATAGAGATGTTGATATTTGTTGTCATACTTCTGATCGGATATTATTACGTGATTAAGAAAGGAGCCTTACAGTGGCAGTAAATAGAACGAACGAGAACGAAGGCTTCCTGACCAGTCGCGTGGATGCGCTTTTCAACTGGTCTTTGAAGAATTCGCTCTGGCCGATGCCGCTCGGTATCTCCTGTTGTGCTATTGAGATGATGGCGTTTGCAGGTCCGCGATACGATGTGAGCCGATTCGGAGCGGAAGTCTTCAGGTTTTCCCCGCGTCAGAGCGACCTGTTGATCGTCGCAGGAACCGTTACATATAAAATGGCAAGAGTAGTCCGCAAGATTTACGATCAAATGCCCGATCCGAAGTGGGTCATTTCGATGGGCGTTTGCGCTTCGAGCGGCGGAATGTACCGCTCATATTCTGTGGTGCAGGGAATTGACCAGTTTGTACCGGTCGACGTTTATGTGGGAGGATGTCCTCCGCGCCCCGATTCGCTTCTGAAAGCCTTGATGGAGATTCAGAAGAGGATACAGGCCGGCGAGACTTTGACTCAGCAGCGGCGGCCGGAAAAAGTATTGGTGGACTGAAATCAAATGATAGAGAAGATTGAGGAGAAACTCCGGGCCGCTCTCGGAGAGAATATTATTTCCGTAAAGGAATTCAAGGACCAGGTAATAGTAGAAGCAAGAAGGGATGCGATCGTGGAAGTTTGCAGATTCCTCAAGGAAGACCGGGAATTGGAGTTTAACTTCCTTTCGGACATATGCGGCGCGGACATGCTGAATTTTGTGGACTCGTCGTCTAGAAAGGCATACCTTGCCGTAGAGCATGACTATCACCCGGAAGAGGTCCCAACCGCGGGAAGGTTCATGGTGATTTATCAGCTGACGTCTCTCCGGAACAGGACGAGAATCCGGGTCAAGGTTAGAGTCGACGGCGATAATCCGGTCTGCCCGAGTTTGACTTCGCTCTATCCAGCTGCGAACTGGTACGAGCGCGAGACGTTTGACATGTTCGGAATTACTTTCGAAGGTCATCCTGATATGAGAAGGATGTACATGCCGGAAGAGTACGATCATCATCCGTTGCGGAAAGACTTTCCGCTGATGGGCGTACCGGGCTCGATTCCTCTCCCGAGGAAATAAGTTGCCCGGGTTCGTGAATTCAGAAATGAAAAATCAGGATTGAGAATTCTTTGATGGCTAATTCATCACGTGACAAGGATAATGTTGCCCAGATAGTCCGGGCGCTTGAAGATAAAGACACGAGCGCAGCGCTGGAAGATCCGCTCGAGAATTACATGGTTCTCAACATGGGGCCGCAGCATCCTGCGACTCACGGCGTGCTCAGGCTCCTTGTCAAACTCGACGGGGAAACGGTTGTCGAATGCATTCCCGAGCTCGGCTATCTTCACCGTGGATACGAAAAGATAGCGGAAGCCTCGACATACATGGAGTTTATCCCTCACACGGATCGTCTCGATTATATTTCGCCGATCGCCAACAATGTCGCATACGCGCTGGCGGTCGAGAAGATCGCGGGCGTCGAGGCTCCTCCTCGCGCTCAGTACATCAGGGTAATCGGAGCGGAACTCGCCCGGGTTTCTTCGCACCTGATGGCCATCGGTGCCATGGCAATGGATGTCGGTGCCATGACGGTGTTTCTCTGGGCGTTCAGAGAGAGGGAGAAACTTTATGACATCTTCGACCTTCTCACGGGCGTCCGTTTTACGACGAGTTATACGAGGATCGGCGGAGTCGCTCAGGATCTGACGGACGAGACAAAGCAGGCTATCGGTAAGTTCATCGACGAGTTTCCGCATCATCACGCCGAGATCATAAAGATGCTCAACAAGAACAGGATCTTTCTCGACAGGGTCGTCGGTGTGGGAGCGATAGATGCCGAAACCGCGATCGGTCTCGGTTTCAGCGGCGCGAACCTGCGCGGCTGCGGGATCGAGCACGATATCAGGACTTTTTCTCCCTATCTCGTTTACGACCAGCTCTCTTTCGACGTCATTACCGAGAAAGACGGGGACTGCTTCGCAAGGTATATGGTCAGGATGCGCGAAATGCTCGAGAGCGTGAAAATAGTTCGCCAGGCGCTCGAAAGGATTCCACAGGGCCCGATAAAAGCCGACCTTCCGAAGAAAGTCCTTCCCCAAAAGGAGAGAGTCTACGAGAAAATGGAAGAGCTGATCCACGATTTCGTAATCGTGAACGACGGCGTGAACCCGGACGTCGGAGATGTCTACGTCACGACTGAAGGCTCAAAAGGCGAACTCGGCTTCTATATCATTAGCGACGGGAGCGGTCACCCATGGAGGATGAAAATACGCTCTCCTTCATTCTGCAATCTCCAGGCGCTCCCTTACCTCGTGAAGGGACAGATGATCTCCGATGTGGTCGCTATAATCGGAAGCATCGACCCGATAATGGGCGAAGCCGATAAATGAGAATCTAACAAATAGAATCGAGAATTAGAGACAGTGTTTACAGAAGAGAACCTTCGCAGAGTAGAGGAAATCAAGAAACGCTATCCGAAGCCGATGGCTGCGCTTCTTCCCGTGCTGTGGATCGCGCAGGAACAATTCGGCTGGATATCCGAAGAGGCGATGCACTACGTGGGCGGATTGCTCGGCCTCCCTTTCAATCACGTTCTTGGCGTAGTGACTTTTTACACGATGTACAACAAGAAGCCTGTAGGTAAATATAATATCCAATTCTGCGCCAACATCTCGTGCATGCTTCGCGGAGCCGATAACCTTATCGAGCATCTCGAGCACAAGCTCGGCATAAAGGTGGGCGAGACGACTTCCGACGGTCTCTTCACGCTGAAGGAGGTCGAATGCCTCGGGTCCTGCGGTACCGCGCCGATGATGCAGGTGAACAACGACTACTACGAAGATCTTACATCTGAAAAGGTCGATAACTTATTAGATGAATTCAGGAAGCAGGCTCAACGATAATGTCCGACGCTACAAAACTCTACGCCCAGAACGGCGATCCCGGTTTTCCAAGAATCGTCCTTCCCGAAATTCCCAATCTCGCACAAATGGAGACATACGAAAGCAATGGCGGCTACGCAGCCCTTAAGAGAGCGCTCGAGATGGATCCTGCTGCGGTCACAGACGTGGTCAAGAAATCCGGCCTGCGCGGACGAGGGGGTGCTGCATTTCCCACCGGACTGAAATGGACATTCATGCCGAAGGGAAACGAGAAGCCGAAGTATCTCGCCATCAATGCCGACGAGAGCGAACCGGGATCATTTAAGGACAGGCAGATCCTGGAGTTTAATCCTCACCAGCTTATAGAAGGCATCCTGATAGCCTCCTACGCGATGGGGATAAAGGCCGCTTATATCTACATCCGCGGCGAGTATTATAAATGGTACAAGATTCTCGAAAAAGCGGTGGAGGAGGCGTATTCCAGGAAGTATGTCGGCGAGAACATTGCAGGGTCGAATTTCTCCGTGGATGTTTATGTGCACCGCGGCGCCGGGGCGTATATCTGCGGTGAAGAGTCCGGCCTTATGGAATCGCTCGAAGGAAAACGCGGCTATCCTCGAGTCAAACCCCCGTTCCCGGCACAGAACGGCCTCTGGGGAAATCCCACGACAATCAATAACGTCGAGACCATTGCTAACGTACCTGCAATTATTTGGAACGGTGCGGAGTGGTTTGCGAAAATTGGTGCGGAGAAGCATCCTGGTACACTCCTTTACGGCGTGAGCGGACACGTAAACAGGCCTGGCGTCTTTGAACTTCCTTCGGGCACTCTGCTGACGGACTTGATATACAAATATGCAGGCGGTGTCATCGGCGACAAGAAAATCAAAATGGTTATCCCCGGCGGAAGCTCGATGCCTCCTCTCAGAGGCGATCAACTTGAAGGAGTGAAAATGGACGCCGAGTCCCTGAAAGGGGTCGGGAGTGCAATCGGTACGGGTGGTGTGATCGTAATGGACGAAGATACCAACCTTACCAAAGTGCTTCTTAGAATTACAAAGTTCTATTGGGACGAATCGTGCGGACAATGCACCCCTTGCCGCGAAGGCACGGGATGGATGAAGAAGATACTCCAGCGAATGTACGACGGCGGCGGAAAGGCTGAAGACCTTGATCTGCTGGTACGCGTCGCGAACAACATAGAAGGCAATACTATCTGTGCGTTAGGCGACGCTGCCGCCTGGCCGGTCAAGTTTACGATCCAGCGCTTCAGAAAAGAGCTGGAGGAGGAATTGGCCAGTCAGGAAAGAAGCGCGGCGGCATAAAACATTTCTGGGCATAATAGCGGTCACCAGCCGCATCTCAAGATTTGATGGATAACCCGGGCGTTGCCCAGGCAGGTTATATTAAATTTAACTTCTCGCTCCAGGGAGCAGGCGTGGATAACATCTCAGTAAAAATCTTCAGAATATCGGACGACTTTGGTGATCTTCCACTCCCGACTTATATGACAGAGGGATCGGCGGGAATGGACCTCCACGCGGCTGTTCCCGAACCGCTTGTCATCGAGCCTATGTCCACATCGCTTGTGCCCACGAATCTCAAGATAGAACTCCCTCCGGGTTTCGAGGCCCAGATCAGACCCAGAAGCGGCCTCGCTCTCCGCAGCAGGATCACTCTTCCGAACTCGCCGGGAACCATAGACTCCGACTACAGAGGAGAAATAAAAATTATCATGCTCAACCTCGGGGGTGAGCCGTTCACGGTGAATCGCGGCGACAGAATAGCGCAGATGGTAATATCGAGATATACACGAGTGAATTGGGAAGAGTCCGTCTCTCTCGGCAAAACCGCACGCGGCGGAGGTGGATTCGGGTCGACCGGAAAATGACCGCTATCCTCGCCTATCACAAAGTCGACGACCGGTTCGAGTTCGGGCTTACCAACGTTAAGCCGAAGACTTTTGTCAGGCAAATTCAGAGATGTATCGCGGAGGGTTATAGAATAGTCTCGGGAATCGAGCCCGGCGGATCAGGAAAGAGCGTCTGCCTGACTTTTGACGACGGTTACGATTGTTTTCATCGCAATGTAGTCCCAGCTCTCGAGGCTGCAGGAGGGAAGGCAGTAGTATTTGTAATAGCCGATTACATAGGCAAAACAAATAACTGGGACGTCCGTCTGTCCTACAAACCATTCAAGCATATGAGCGTAGAGCAAATCCGGGAAGTTGCCGAGATGGGATATGAAGTGGGTAGCCATTCGTGCACGCATAAAGATTTGACCAGGCTTACCGACGGCGTGCTCAAAGAGGAGCTTATCCGGTCAAAGAAATTGCTGGAAGATATTACCGGAATTGAGGTGGAGGCTTTGTCATTCCCTTTCGGAAGGTACAACATGTCGACAGCAGAAGCCGCGTTCGAAGCTGGTTATCGAAGGCTTTTCGGAATGGGGTCCTCTGCCAATGAAGGTGTGATCCCTCGAATTCCGGTATACAGGATAGATACTCCGGGGTCTGTTTTGCGTAAAGTCGAGCTCGATAAGAGAGAAATATTAAAGAGTGATTTTATTCATTCTTTTGCCAATATTTCAGCGCTATTATCTGTCAGAGAATCGAGGGTCAATCGGCATCGTACGCCTGGTGAAGGATGAAACAGTAGAAGAGATGGCACTGGAGGAAGAAAAAATCGCGCAGGATCGCGAGCAGGAAAAAGAGGTAAAGTCGCTCTCCGACTTGCTTGCAGGCCGGCGGGAATGGCTACTTCTTGCGGTAACGCTTGCGCTGGTAATTCTACTCGGATACACCGTCAGGGATATCTTCAGTCCGATCCTGGTTTACGTCGTATTCCTGATCGCAACCTACCCGTTGAGACATGAATCCATGGTGCGGCACATTTTGCTTATTGCGACGCTCCTTTTCGGTGTGTGGTTTTTTGTGGAGGTGTCCGGTGCCGTTTTGCCTTTCGTCATAGCTTTCCTGATAAGCTTCATATTCTCTCCACTCGTGGAGATACTTGCGAGAAGGCGGATCCCGAGAACGATTTCTATCATCGTCATCCTGCTCACTCTTCTCGGGGCCGTGGTGACTCTTTCGATAGTACTCCTCCCGATGGTGTTTCAGCAGTTTCAGAACTTCCTGACTTCCATCCCGACACTTAGCAGCGAGCTGAGCAATTCCCTCAATCGTCTGATCAACCGCGGTTTTCTGGGATTCACTCCCGAGAATCAGAACCTACAGCAAGCTGTCATCAGTGAGATATCCACCAGGATCGAGGACATAACGCGCGCGATTCCCAACGGGATACTCAGCTTCGTGGCTCAGGCGGCTTCAGCTCTCACGAAAATGCTCAATCTCGTACTCGTTCCTTTCCTGAGCTTTTATGTGATGAAAGACTTCGAGTTGATTAAGCACAGGGTGAAGATGCTCTTCCCGCGTCGATACCGTGAGCGTGCTTCCGATATATACGGCATTATCGATGTTATACTCGGCAGTTATTTGCGCGGAGCCTTGACGGTCGCGTTTATTAACTCCATAGTGATATCGTCACTAATGTCTATCTGGGGAGTCAAGTACCCACTTCTGATCGGCTTGATATCGGGCCTGCTTGATATGATACCTTATTTCGGCATTATCATAAGCATGTCAGTCGCGGTGCTTATCGCTTTATTCGGGGACAGCCCGGGCTTTCAGGTGGCTATGGTCATCGTGTCATTCCTGGGCATGAACCTCACCGAGACGACAATCCTTTACCCGAAAATAATCGGCTCGAAGATCGGGGTACACCCGGTACTTCTCATACTGGCACTCCTGGTCTTCGGGTACTTCATGGGATTTCTCGGCCTTCTTATCGCAGTCCCGTCGACGGCAATATTAATCGGACTCAGGAAATACTACGAAAGAAATATCAGGCCGGCACATTGAGCTCAACATTATATCTCGTCTCGACGCCGATAGGAAATTATGATGACATAACACTTCGCGCACTTAATGTGCTGAAGAATGTCGACTTCATAATTTGTGAGGAATTCAAAACCGGAAATCGCCTTCTGAAGTTCTACGGTTTCGATAAACCCCTCGAGGCGCTCAACGAGCACAATGAAGCGCGCGATGCGGAGTTGACCGTAGAGAGGATCAAAGAAGGCGCCGATGCTGCCTTGATCTCCGATGCCGGAACCCCGGTCTTCGCCGATCCAGGCGCGAAGCTGGTTCACATTGCGCTGAAGAAAGGCATAAGGGTCGTTCCTGTGCCCGGCGCATCATCGATACTGTCCGCGCTGGTCGTTTGCGACTTCAGCATAAACTCCTTCCATTATGCCGGGTTCCTTCCCCGGAAGAGGGAAGAGCGGCTTCACGAACTCGGCAGACTCGCTTCTCTCGGATGTGTTTGTGTTATTATGGAGGCGCCTTACAGGTTTAAGCCGTTGATAGAAGATTGTCTTGCCTCGTTCGGCAGAAACCGACGTGCCATAGTAGCCGTCGACATGACGATGCCGAACGAGCAAGTTATTCGAGGAACGCTGGGAGAGATAGACAAGAGATTTGAAGATGCGCCGTTCAAGGCAGAGTTCGTATTGATAGTTGATGAGCCTAGGACGAATTAGTCTCGTGTTGTTTCTTGCGCTTCTCCTTCCGGCATGCTCCGGGGGGCCTCCCGTACCGGAAGATAAATTCGTCGACTTCTATATCCACCTGCAAATGCTGGATGCCCGCTACGGTGCGGATGTTACGCTGCAGAAAGAAAAAGCGGATTCCCTGATGAATGCCTGCCACATCGACAAGGCACTTCTCGATTCGACACTATCATGGTACAACAAGCGTCCCGACAGGTGGCAGAAGTTTTATTCGCGGGTAGAAAAGCGGCTGGCTGAAATTAAGCCCGATTACGTCAGGCGGAAATCCCGGTAAGTTTCGCTACGAGTTGGACCTCGGCGATCTCGCAGTCTTTAATACTCTCACGCACTTTCCCGATGTCGGCGGTCTCTTTTAGTCCGCTTTCAAGCATCGCGAATTTATGAGGCTCAACAAGAGTGCGGAGGTTGACTCCTAAGCCTCTCTGCTGAAGCAGTTCAAGTGTTTCTATCACGCCCTGCACGGTTGTGGATAAGGCGATCGCGATCTCCGCAGCCGTGAGCTTCTCAAGATGAAGCTCGAAAATGCCGCGCTCCAACGGCGACATCTCTACTCTCGTCTCGCTGCTGAAGTCCAGGCACACCTGAAGCATCCTTCCCGATATAGTCCCTGAGCTCCTGCTTTCCCGGGGGAGAAATTTTGAAATATCCTCTTCCTTTGTCGGATGCGTGTTGGCAATCTCGATCAATACGCTGTTGGTGCAAATATTAAACACGGGAAGGCCGAGATCAGATGCGAGCGCTCGCCGCTCGTCACGGAGAGCCTTGTACAAAGCCTTTCTGAGAATGAATGGCTTCCTCACTGGCGGGGCGATGCCGGTCTTCAGGTATGTTTCGCCCTCTTTCGTTATCGATACCGTCGGGTAAATCAGGCCGTTCCTTATTATGTACTTTCGGGACATGAGAAGATCGAACGAAGAGTAGACCGCCTGAGGGGGAACAGCTTTGAGTACCGCGAAGTGCTCATCAATGAGCACCGGATCGGTCTTCTCTCTATCTGCGAGGCCGAGAAGTATTTTACAATATTTGGACCTCCCGTATTCGCCGTTTGCTGCGTTGACCAGGGAGAGAATTGCGCGATGCATCTCTTTGACAGGCATTAAACCCTTTGCATCAAGCGCGGCATACTCTGAAGTGACCGTGCAGTTGTCGCAATTTCCACAGCCACCTTCGATGCTTCCCTCTCCGAAATAATTCAGGATGTAGTTGGTCCTGCAGCCGGTGTTCGTCGCGAACTCCGTAATTCTCGAGAGCCTTTCGAGTGCCCGCCCCCGAAGTAGTGAGTAGTGATTGAAGTCGATTGGTAGATTGTCTGGTTTTACACGCCCCGACAGCATTCGAAATGTTACTCCTTCCGCTGGAGGCTTATAATCAAGAATCCCCGAGCGGTGTAGGATGCCCAATGTGCGAATGACGTTCGAAGGCCCAATTCCCGCCTTCTGTGCAACCTCGTCAATCCTTAACGGCCTCTCCTCGGAGAATGCAGCATTGCCGTGAATTCTCAATATGGCATCGAGCACGGCTCTGGAATCGTGAGAAGATGTTTTCTCGATGGCCCGTCTGTAAGAACCCATATCAACCGTTGCCCGCACGTGCGCACTCGCAGAGATACTCGGCATGAGCTGGATGAGCCCGCTCTGCGACAAGATTCTGAGGACCGAATCTACGGTTCTTGCATTCAGCTTCGTAAGCCCTGAGACCTCGCGGGTGGAAACGGTGAGGTATTCCTCGGGCATGGAGCCGATCGCGACCGAAAGTCTGTCCAAGATCGCGGTGTAGACTCTAATGAATTCTTCGCGGGATGGATAGAGTGTGCTTATGAAAAATTCCTGAACGGCGAGGTCCTTCCTGTGGAAAAACATCAGGCATTCAGCAGGATTACCGTCGCGCCCGGCCCGGCCCGCCTCCTGGTAGTAAGCTTCCAGAGTTCCCGGAATTTCATAGTGAATTACAAATCTTACATCAGGTTTGTTTATCCCCATCCCGAATGCGTTGGTTGCCACCATGACCCTGTTCGATGAAATGAATTCGGATAGTGATCTCGTCCGCTCCTGCTCGGTGAGTCCCGCATGGTAACGCAGCGCCTTTATTCCTTTCGTGACCAGCAGGTCGTGTATCTCGTCGACACTATTCCGGGTTGCCGCGTAAATGATGCCCGCTGAGGTATTGGCAGAAACATAATTGAGTATGGATGTAGTTTTTGGCTTTTCCACCATGACCTGGAATGAAAGATTGTCTCTCCGGAAGCCTCTGATGTATACACGAGGAGATCGCATTTTCAGTTGTGCCATGATGTCATCCTGAACATCAGGTGTTGCCGTTGCGGTAAGAGCGAGGATCACCGGTGCTCCGACTGTCCCGGCAAACTCCGATATCCGGGTATATTGAGGCCGGAAGTCGTGTCCCCACTGACTGATGCAATGCGCTTCGTCAACGGCGATAAGGGACACTTTTGTTAGGGAGAGCGATTCTACGAACTTTTTGCTTTCAAGTCGCTCCGGTGCTACATAGAGGAGCTTTACTCCGCCGGTCCGCACCATCTGCAGCCTGGATCTTATCTCTTCCATATCGAGCGAACTATCGAGCTGAGTTGCGAGTCTTCCGAACCTATTCACCTGTGCGACCTGGTCTTTCATCAGGCTCACAAGCGGCGTTATGACTATGGTAATGCCGTCCGAAAGTACTCCCGGGAGCTGGTAACATATCGATTTTCCCCCGCCAGTGGGCATCACTGCCAGAGTGTCGAACCCGTTCATAATGGACGTGATTACCTCGAGTTGGCCGGGTCTGAATTTCTTTAGACCGAAAAAGTTTTCCAGTGCCTTCTGCAAACGCTCCAATGGGATCATGATAGATAGAATTTAATATCAGGGTGCCAAAAAGTTGAACTCATCGGTCGCTTCGGCTCTGTTGAGGGAGGCTGTCGACAATAAATTCCGAATTAGTCCGTTTTCCTTTGATCGGAGTCCATAGAGTTTGCGGGGTGGGCCCAGTTTTATAGATCTTGTTTGTCGCCGTTGATGGGACTCTGTTCCAGGAAAAAGGGAGAGGAGGGACAATTGAGACAAAGAATCTGTGGTGCGTACAAAAGGCGAGCCGGATTCGCAGAGGTGTTTCAGAATTGGAGAAAAAACGGAGTAAGTCATTGATTATTCGTGCCTTTTGAGCGGTGTTTTTGACCTTGACTTTCTCCCTTTTTTTCTTAAATTTATTAGCTCAAAATGAAGAATGCTGGCGTAGCTCAGTTGGTAGAGCAGCTGACTTGTAAT
>JAJZVO010000031.1 GCA_021845665.1 Bacteroidota bacterium
CGATGGCTTCGGATTTCAGAAGTGACGAGATAATGATCTTCTCCGGTTTTTCCGGGATAAGCCGTCGACAGACTGCAGATCCAACCAGGCCCCATCCGCCAAGAACAAGGACTGTTTTTCCTTTGATCTCCATTATGGGTTCCTTTCTTTTGGTAGTTACAAAATAATCGGAAGGGGCCGCCTGAACAAGCTCGAAACCTATCATGGATAACCTCTATCTGAAGATGGAGGTTTCAAGATACTTCTGTTTGAATTTGTGTCCGGCATCGAGTAAAATATGCGGTCTGAAGACATAAAAATGGAGGTGGTCAGTGGCTTCGATCCGAAAACTCTTCGCGTCGCTTGCGATAATCGCCGTGTGGGCTTCTTCGGCTTTCGCGGGTGGTTATCAGCTCAATGAAACAGGTGCGAAAGCTACCGCTATGGGAGGGGCTTTTGTAGCGCGTGCCGACGATCCGTCGGCTATCTTCTTCAATCCGGCAGGACTTAGTTACTTGAAGGGTCTGAACGTGATGTTGGGTGGCGAACTGATTTTACCCAGCACAACATTCAGGTCCCTTGGTCCTATCAGCACACAAACCGACATGAACTCAATCTCCTTCTTCCCACCGAACGCGTATGTAACCTACTCGATGGATAACGGCCTCGGCTTCGGGGTCGGTTTGTTTACGCCATACGGCCTCGGCACCGACTGGCCGACAAACTGGCCGGGAAACACCATCGTTACGAAAATCACTCTGCAGACATTCTACATCAATCCGACAATTTCTTACTCGTACAAGCACTTGGTTTCCATTGGCGTTGGGTTCGACTATGTGCTTGGCAGCGTCGGGCTAGCTCAGAAGGTTGCGACTCCATTTACGACAGAACCGACGGCGACTCTGAAAGGGAACGGCAACGGCTCGTCTTTCAACTTCGGCGTGTTGGTCACTCCAGTCAAAGAGATATCAGTCGGATTTTCATACAGAGGAAGGGCGAATCTCAAAGCCACTGACGGTACGCTTTCGTTCTCGGACCTGGGCGCGCTTACCGGGCAGTCACAATTCGCCAACGGCACAGTTTCGACTTCGGTCCCGCTGCCCGCAACATGGTTTCTTGGAGTCGCGTACAAGGGCGACAGATATTCCGTCGAAGCTGACTATCAATGGGTAGGCTGGAATGCTTACACAAGTCTGAACCTGAATATCACTCAGGGCAACACAACAAATGAGAAGTCTATTGTCGGAGATTACAATAACAGTTATATCGTGCGCGTCGGGGGCGACTATAAAATCAGCGAGATGTTTACGGCTCGTGCAGGAGTGTTTTACGACAAGAATCCGATTCCCGACATGTACCTCGAACCGTTGCTTCCGGATGCCGACAGGCTTGGATTGAACGTAGGTGTCGGCGTGAACGTGACACACAATATGGCCATCGATGCTTCATATATGTTCCTCCCGTTCAAGCAGAGAACGATTACCAACTCCGCGATTGGTTTCAACGGGACGTACAACACCACGGCGAATCTCCTTGGTATCGACATCAGTTACCGATTGTAATTTGGCTTCGGAAAATGCTTCGACAAACAAAAAGCAAAAAGGAGCAGAAATGAAGAGATTTTATTCGAGGGCGGCGATCATCCTTTCGATCGCGGTCGTCGCTTTCATTGTTGCGTCATGTAATTCGTTCAAGAAGACGCCGGTTTCCGTTGTACCACAGCCGGGCTCGGCCAACTTCGCTACGACTGTGTTCCTGGGGAATTCGCTCACTGCCGGATACCAGAGCGGGGCTCTCTACGAATCTGCGCAGGAATACAGCTACCCGGCCGAGATTGCTAAAGAAGCCGGCATCGCCAACTTCGAACAGCCGTTGATCAGTGACCCGGGAATCGGCGGGCTTCTGGAGATTACCAATCTTTCGGGGCCTGTCATCACCGCCCTGCCAAGCAGCGGTCAGCCGCTCAATTCGACGTTAAGCCGTCCCTACAACAATCTCGGTGTACCGGGCGCCCTGGTCTACGATATGATCGACACTTCAAGCTTCACGGCTAAAGCAGGACCGCCGAGGGACAATCCGTTTTTCCAGATCGTACTGAGGAACACTGCTCTTGGAAATAGTCCCGTAGCGCAGGCCCTGGCGCTTCACCCGACTTTCATCTCGGTCTGGATTGGTGCAAACGATGTTCTCGGTTATGCGACATCCGGAGGAACGATCGGGACTGACCCCGCAACTCACTCTCTACCGACGGACATACCGACTTTTACTTATTTGTACACGACAATGATGAACGCGCTACTTGCAGGCGCCCCGAACGCGAAGTTCGTCATAGCGAATATTCCCGACGTGGAAGCCATTCCGTTCTTTAATACGATACCGCCGGTCGTCGTCAATCCCGCCACGGAAGCCCCGGTACTGGTAAACGGCAGTCCGGTACCTCTCCTCGTCATGAGACACGATGCCAGCGGCAATCTTTACGCCGGACAAGCAAATCCTCTTTATGACAAGATACTTCTTCCCGCGCTCAGCCTAGAGTTGAAGGGGGTGGGAATCCCCGCCGCACTTGGCGGAACAGGGACACCTCTGCCTGACTCTCTGGTTCTAGACTCGTTGGAAGTATCGAAAGTCGAGACCGCCATCGCTGGCTACAACTCGGTGATCCAGTCGGTCGCCACCGCCAACCCCACGCGGGTCGCGCTGGTCGACGCGTATTCGGTGTTCAATAATTTCGCGGCGAATGGCTACACCGACCCGGCGACGGGAGTTCACCTGACCGACTCATACATAACTGGTGGTTTCTTCGGCCTCGACGGAATACACCCGACAGATCAGGGCTATGGCTATGTCGCCAATATGTTCATTAAGGCGATCAACACAACCTTCGGCGCAAACCTGAGGGAGGTGAATCTCGCCTACCTGCCCGGTTCGATTCAGCTGGCGAAGTCCTCGCCGAGCCAATCGAAATGGCCGGTCATCCCACTTTCGGACTGGGGAAGGATGTTGAAGATATTCCAGGTAAGCAACATGTATTGAGGTCATGGGAGTAATGCCTTTTCTGTTAAAGCCCCGTGTATGCGGGGCTTTTTTTTCGTAAATTTACACGTATGCTAAACGGTCCAACAATCTGTCCCAACTGTCGTTCGACAAATCTGCGTCGAAGCCGCTCGCGAGGAATTACTGAGAAGGTTCAGGCTCTTTTCAGGCGGAAGCCGTTCAGATGTAATGACTGCAAATGGCGCGGGATGCTCTTCATGCCGAAGAGGCGTCGCGGCAACGTTTCAAAGCGAAGGGCTTACGCTTTCGCGACCCTCTTCTCATTGTTAGTCCTGGTACTGCTGGCGGTTTTTAACCTGCGGCCGGATCTAATTCAACAATTAATCAAACATTTTATCGGCAATCATTAATGGAAATAGAAGTCACTTTGCAAGTCGCCCAGGGAATGGGACTGACACCTGAAGAATTCGAGGAGATAAAGAAAATCCTCGGACGGGTCCCGACGTATACCGAGCTTGGAGTCTATTCGGTCATGTGGTCGGAGCATGCCAGTTATAAGAATTCGATACTTCAGCTCAAGAAACTTCCGCGATCGGGCAAGAATCTCCTCGTAAGCGCGGGCGAGGAGAATGCCGGTCTTGTCGATATAGGCGATGGATTGGCGGTTGCCTTCAAGATAGAGAGTCATAATCACCCGAGTGCGGTGGAGCCGTACCAGGGTGCTGCTACGGGAGTCGGCGGTATACTCCGCGACATCTTCACCATGGGGGCCAGGCCCGTAGCCGCTCTCGATTCCCTCCGGTTCGGCAATCCGGACAACCCGCATGTTAAGTATTTGCTGGAAGGGATCGTGAAAGGCATTGCCGATTACGGGAATGCCTTCGGTGTTCCGACCGTGGCGGGCGAGATATATTTCGATTCATGCTACGATGAGAACCCGCTCGTCAACGCAATGGCCGTTGGAATCGTCAGGCATGATCGGGTCGCGAAAGCTGCTTCGACGGGAGTCGGAAACCTCGTCATGATTGTCGGCTCATCGACCGGTCGTGACGGCATTCACGGTGCAACATTCGCGTCGGAAGACATTTCAGAAGCCTCAGAGTCGAAACGTCCGTCTGTTCAGGTTGGCGATCCATTTACGGAGAAACTCCTTCTCGAAGCGACACTCGAGGCCATTGAGGCCGGACTCGTGGTAGGCATACAGGATATGGGCGCGGCCGGGATTGCGTGTTCCACATCGGAGATGAGCGCCAAGGGAAGTACCGGAATGGACATCAACCTCGATCTCGTTCCGTTGCGCGAAGCCGATATGTCTGCCTACGAGATAATGCTTTCGGAATCTCAGGAGCGAATGCTCGTCATCGTGACGCCGGAAAACGAGAATGCCATTAAGAAGATATTTACGAAGTGGGATCTTAACGCCGAAGTGGTCGGGAAGGTGACTTCCGACGGCATCCTGAGGATTCGCCGCTTTGGAAAGGTGGAGGCTGAGATTCCATCCAAGACCCTGGCGCTCGGAGAAGGCGCGCCTGTCTACGTTCGGGAAAGCAGAAGGCCCGAATACCTGGACAGGCTGGCGGCGGTCGATACAAGCTCGCTGCCTGAGCCGAACGACTACAATGATGTGTTGAAGAAGCTGCTCGCTTCTCCGAACATAGCTGCGAAGCACTACGTATTCGAGCAGTACGATTATATGGTCCAGACGAATACCGTCGTTCAACCCGGAGAAGGGGATGCAGCGGTCATCAGACTCGAACGTTGGGCGAAGGGCGGGGAAGGCAGGAAGCGCGGTTTAGTCATGAAGACCGACTGCAACGCCAGATATGTTTACCTGAATCCCGAGGTGGGCGCCGAACATGCCGTTGTCGAATCGGCAAGGAACATAGCCTGCACGGGCGGAAAGCCGGTCGCGATAACCAACTGTCTTAACTTCGGAAATCCGTACAAGCCGGATGTCTACTACCAGTTCGAGCAGGCGATCAAAGGGATTTCGAAGGCATGCACTGAACTTGAGACGCCTGTGACCGGAGGGAATGTTAGTTTCTATAATGAAAGTCCGAACCGCACGGTTTTTCCGACTCCCGTCATCGGAATGTTGGGCATTATTGAAGACGCTTCGAAAGCATTGCGTTCAGTGTTCACCGTAGAAGGAGATATGATTGCGGTTGTAGGTACCGGGCGCAATGAGATGGGCGGAAGTGAATATCTGAGTGTCGTGCACTCCACGGTCGGAGGAAAGGTCCCCGATATCGACTATGAATACGAGCGGAGGCTTCATTCCTTCCTTCAGGAGGGTGCGATGACGGATCTCCTTCGATCGGCCCACGACGTTTCGGAGGGGGGCCTGGCGGTCACGCTCGCCGAATGCTGCATCATGAATAGAGACCGAATGGTGGGCGCAAAGGTCGCGATGGATTTCGATGTGCGCAGGGACATCGTCCTATTTTCCGAGGGAGGCGGAAGGGTTGTTATATCATACGATTCCGCCAGGGCAGACGAAGTTCTCGGGCTCGCAAAATCTTTGCGGCTGCCGATCGAAGTGATCGGAGTCGTTTCGGGCAGCGTGCTCCAGATAAATGAGACGATCCTGTCCGGCGTGAATGAACTCGCCTCGGTCTATTACGACGTGTTGCCTGCCAAGTTTGCGCTTGCTGTTTCCGATTAATGCGGGAAAAGTCGTTCGCAATAGTCAACAAGAGGAATAGTGGCTGAAAGGTAGGTCATCCCTGCGGGTCTTTCTGGGCAGACTTTGGCGCGTTGTTTTTTATTACTTGAAATGCGTTACCCGGGACTATTTTGCGGATGACGTCTTTTTCTATGCCTCGGCACTCTCCTTCCAGTTTGTACTTTGTTTAATACCAACAACTCTTCTGATAATGTGGGTGCTCGGGACTTTCCTTTCTCGTGAGACTCTCGTGAGACAGATAGATGTGCTGAGCTTCTACGCTTTGCCTAGAAGCATCCATTCACTGGACGAAGTCCGTAGGTTTATCGTGGTGCGGGCGGACATCTTCGCGCGGCACAAGGATATTTATGGCATCATAGGCTTCGTCGGATTCTTGTGGACTTCGCTTGGCCTTATCGGCACCCTCCGCAAATCAATATTCAAAGTGTTCGGAATTGAAGCTAATCTGTCTTACTTGAAGCAGACCCTCTACGATCTTCGCGTACTGCTTATTGCGGGATTCTTTCTCACTGCAAGTACGGTGGTAACCGCTTTCTTCGCCCTGGTCCGGGATGCCGCGTTGAATCTGCCTCACGGTCATTTTCGACTGGCTCTTGTTAGGACAGCGGTCCCGCTCATGGCCGGACTTGGCCTGACGTTCCTGCTGTATTTCTCGATTTACCGGTTTATTTCTTATGGGAAGCTCGGTTCCGCACCGGCAGCATTTGGAGCTTTCTGGGCAGCCATACTGTTCGAATTGTCGAAGGTTTTTTTCAGCGTTTACATCACGCGGGCTTCCACCCTCAGCGAGGTATACGGCACAATTGAAATGATAGTCGGTCTTTTACTCTGGATATTTTACTCGGCTACCGTATTCATAGTCGGGGCGGAACTCGCGCACGCTAACTTAAAGAGGAGGGTACTGTCATGAGCAAATTATTCATTACGGGATTCCCCGGATTCGTTGGCGGGAGGCTCGTCAGGGAGCTGTTCAAGCGAGACGAAAAGCTGGAGATCCTCGCACTCGTTCAGCAGAAATTCCTGTATGCTGCGGAAACGCTTCGCGGTAAACTGTACGATGAGATGCCTTCCGCGGCATCTAGGATGCATTCGTGTTCGGCGATATAACGGTCAATAACCTCGGATTGGATGAAAAGGCTTTGGATACGGACGGGATAACAGGTATCTTCCACCTGGCAGCGGCGTATGATCTGGCTGTTGCGAGAGACAAAGGGATGCAGATCAATGTTGAGGGAACCAGGAACGTAGTCGATTTTGCCTCGAGGTGCAATAACCTGACCCGCTTCGACTATGTCAGCACGGCGTATGTTTCAGGAACGCATAAGGGGGTGTTTTCCGAGAAAGACTTCAACCTCGGTCAGCAGTTCAAGAATTTCTACGAAGAGACGAAGTACCTTGCGGAGAAAATCGTGAGAGAGACGAAGCGGTTACCCTGGACTATTTACCAGCCGGGGATAGTCGTGGGAGATTCATCGACAGGGGAGACAGCGAAATACGACGGACCTTATTACGCACTTCTGACGATGAATGCGTTTCCGGACGGTTTCCCATTTCCGAGGATAGGCAGCGGCAGGGCAGAGGTGAATCTTGTCCCGATAGATTTTGCAGTCAATGCGATGGCTGCATTACACGGAGATCCGGCCGCGACCGGGAAGACTTTTCATCTTACCGACCCATCGCCGATGAAGGTCGCAGAAATCCAGCTGCTCTTTGCGCGGTCGATTGGGAAACATTTCCTGAGCTATCCGCTTCCACCGGGATTGGCGAAGGCTGCGATGAAGTTCAAGCCTGTCCGATCAATTTACCGCATGCCTTATCAGCTCATCGATTATTTAGTTCATGAAGTCCATTACGAATCAAGTGAGACTGCGACATTTCTCATGAATCACAAAATATCATGTCCTAAGTTCACGGAGTATTTGCCGAATTTGATTAAATTCTTTAAGGCCAAGAGCGAAGAAGAATTACAAGGTATCCTTATCTAATTCCGAGGAGTTATGGTTCAGAAGTCGTTTCATTTTGCAAACGAAAGAAAAAAAGTATATGAACTTGCCCACAACCTGCGGTGGGCTTTTGATTGTCGTACTCAGCAATTCTTTGCCAGGCTCAGTCCCCGCATATGGGACCGTTCGCACCATAATCCGATAGCTGTGCTTAGCGAGATCAGCGAGGAAGAACTTCGTTCCAGGCTACTGAACGGCGAGACAGTGTCGGAGCTTAACTCCTGTTACTCTTCTCTTCAGGAGTATTTGAAGAAGGTAAATGCTCCTTCCCAGTCCCTGAAGAAATTCGACAGGCACCCCGTGGCATACTTCAGCGCCGAGATCGGAATCCACGAGAGCCTCCCCATCTATTCGGGCGGTTTGGGCATTCTCTCCGGCGACCATACGAAAAGCGCGAGCGATATTGGACTCAACTTCGTCGGGGTGACGCTATTCTACAGGCAGGGCTATTTCACGCAGCGCATCAACAGCGACGGATGGCAGGAGGAAGAATACGTCCAGCACGATCGCGCCAGCCTGCCTATCACACCTGTAACGGACGAGGGAGGTAATCTCGTGAAGGTACAGGTGCAGATTGGAAGGAGCCTCGTGTCGGTGGCGGCTTACAAAGCTGTTGTGGGACGATCCGTCCTTTACCTGCTGGAGACGAACCTGCCGGAGAACGAGGAACATTACCGCGACCTGACCTCGAGAGTCTACGGCGGCGACAGCACAACCCGAATTTCACAGGAGATCATCCTCGGAATAGGCGGCGCAAAATTCCTGCGAGAGCTCGAATACGAGCCGGCGGTTTATCATATGAACGAAGGGCATTCGGCATTCCTGACGCTCGAGCTCCTTCATGAACAGATGCTCCTCGGCAAGAATGTTCACAGGGCGATTGAAGAGGTGAAGAAGAAGTGCGTCTTCACGACTCACACACCCGTGGCTGCGGGACACGACAGGTTCACGCAGGACCTGATCAATTTCAGCCTGAGCGGCTTCGTCTCGTCCCTCGGAATATCTCTCGAAGAATTCATGAGCTATGGACGGGTGAATCCTTCTGATAAGGCTGAGCCGTTCTGCATGACAGTTCTCGCGCTCAAGATGAGCCGGGGAGCAAACGCGGTAAGCGAGCTGAACGGCAGGGTGAGCAGGGAAATGTGGACCGGCCTCTATCCCGGCAAGAAAGCCGAACATGTCCCCATCGGGCACATAACAAACGGAATCCACAGCCTGACATGGCTTTCGACGGAAGCGAGGGCTGTATACGAGCACTCAATCGGACCTAAATGGCACGACAAGTTAACTCAACCTTCAATCTGGAAAACGGCGGTATCGAAACTGCCTGACGAGGAGATATGGGCGCTTCGCTACGCTCTTCGGAGGAGGTTGATCGAATTTACGCGCGAAAGAATGCGCAGGCAGCAGATCAGGTACGGCAACTCGTCGGACTGGGTCGAGAAAACGCTTTCCGCCGATGCCCTTACGATCGGGTTCTCACGGAGGTTCGCTACATACAAGAGGGCTCCGCTGATATTCACCGATATGGAACGGGCGGCGCGCATCCTCGGCGATCCGAAGCGTCCGGTCCAGATCATATTCAGCGGCAAGGCGCACCCGAGAGACGACGCGGGCAAAGCATTCATCCAGCAGGTGATCCGGCTCAGCCGCGACCCGAGGTTTGCCGGCAAAGTGGTATTCCTCGAAGATTACGACATGGCCGTTGCCAGACAGCTGGTTGCGGGCTGCGACGTGTGGCTCAATAATCCGAGACGTCCTCTGGAGGCGAGCGGCACCAGCGGACAGAAGGTTATCCTGAACGGCGGGTTGAATTGCAGTGTGATGGATGGTTGGTGGAGAGAGGCATATAACGGGAAGAACGGATTCTCGATAGGCGAAGATGAAGATTCCCAGCTTCCTGTCGATCAGCAGGACAAGATTGATTCCGCCAATCTCTACGAAGTGATCGAGAACGAGGTGCTTCCCGTGTTTTACGATAGAGCCGCCTCTGGCCTGCCGTTGAAGTGGATCAAGATGATCAAAGACTCCATCCGGACAATCGCACCGGTTTATAATACAGATAGAATGGTAAGAGAATACGTAACAAAGTATTATCTACAAAAGTAAGAGAGGCCATAAGAAAATGACAAAGCTTGAAGAACAATGCATTAATACAATCCGATTTCTTGCAGTCGATGCGGTGCAGAAAGCAAACTCCGGGCATCCGGGCATGCCCATGGGGACGGCACCTATCGGGTATCTCCTTTGGACGAAATACCTGAAGCATAATCCAGCTAGCCCGAAGTGGGCGGACCGGGACAGGTTCGTGCTTTCAGCCGGGCACGGATCGATGCTCCTCTATTCGCTGCTTCACCTGACGGGTTACAAAGTTTCGCTGGACGATCTCAAGAACTTCAGGCAGTTCGGCAGCATCACGCCAGGACATCCCGAGTATGGACGCACGCCCGGCGTGGAGACGACGACAGGTCCGCTCGGACAGGGACTCGGCAACGCAGTCGGAATGGCGATAGCCGAGGAACATCTTGCCGCCTATTTCAACCGCGACGGATTCAACGTAGTCGACCACTATACTTACGTGATAGCCGGCGACGGCTGCATGATGGAAGGCGTTACGAGCGAGGCAAGCTCCATAGCCGGACATCTCAAGCTCGGCAAGCTGATTGTTTTCTATGACGACAACCATATCACCATTGAAGGGAAGACAGACATTGCGTTCAGCGAGGACGTGTTGGGCCGCTATACAGCCTACGGCTGGCACACCCAGCGCGTCTCCGATGGAAACGACCTCGATGGGATCGCGAAGGCGATAGACGCCGCGAAGTCTGTCAAGGACAAGCCGTCCATAATTGTCGTCAGAACCCATATCGGATACGGTTCGCCGAACAAGCAGGATACCGGCGAAGCGCACGGCTCTCCGCTCGGCGACAAGGAAGTCGAGTTGACGAAGAAGAACCTCGGCTGGCCTCTCGAACCGAAGTTTTTAATACCCGATGAAGCGCTGAAGGTGTTCCGCGGCTGCGTCGATACCGGCAAGAGATCCGAAGAAAGCTGGACCAAACTGTTCGAAGAATATAAGAAGAAATATCCAGACCTTGCGAAGGAGTTTCTCGCATGGATGGCGGGGGAAGTGCCTGCGGATGCTTTCAAGGACGTACCGGTATTCGATCCGGCCGCCGGCCAGGTGGCCACGAGATCCGCATCGGGGAAGGTCATGAACGCCTTCGGCCCGAAGGTGAAGAATTTTCTCGGCGGCGCAGCGGACCTTTCACCTTCTACAGACACGATAATGAAAGACACCGGGTCATATTCGGCAACCGACAGGCTTGGACGCAATTTCCACTTCGGGATCCGCGAGCACGGCATGGGCGCGATAATGAACGGCATGGCGGCTCACGGCGGACTCATCCCATTCGGCGCGACGTTCCTCGTCTTTTCAGATTACATGCGTCCGCCGATAAGGCTCGCCGCCATATCGCACTTCCGGACGATTTACGTCTTCACGCACGACAGTATCGGTCTCGGCGAGGACGGCCCGACCCACCAGCCGATAGAACATTTCATGGTACTCCGAGACATTCCGAACATGGTCTTCGTGCGCCCTGCGGATGCGAACGAAACTGCCGAAGCGTGGAAGTTTGCCATAAACTATAAGAAGGGGCCGGTCGCACTTGCACTGACTCGTCAGAAGCTTCCGGTCATCGATGCGAAGAAATACGCAGGTGCCGAAGGACTTCAGAAAGGCGCTTATATATTGGCGGAATCGGGCAAACCCGACGCGATCATAATTGCCACAGGCAGCGAAGTCTCAGTGGCCATGGCGGCCTATGAGCAGCTTGTTGCCGGTGGCAAGAAGCTGAGGCTCGTCAGCATGCCGTGCTGGGAGGTATTCGACAAGCAGGACGAGAAGTACCGTGAATCCGTCCTGCCTTCATCCGTGTCGAAGAGGGTCTCTATCGAGGCCGGGATCACGAAGGGATGGAGCCGGTACGTCGGTGACAAAGGTATATCGATAGGCATCGACAAGTTCGGCGCTTCCGCTCCCGGACCTATCGTCATGAAGGAATATGGAATAACGAGCGATGCAGTCGTCGCGGCGGTAGAGAAACTCCTCAAGTAGAAATCGAAACCGGCATCCGGTGTGCCATTGTTTCGCCCACCCTCCGGCGGCTCCGCAGCAATTGAAGATCTGGCGCGGCGCTCTAATCACAGAGTCCAGGAATGAGAGTGATGTATGATGTCCGGTAACATGGCGGGGAGGGTCGGGATGCGGGATGATACGGATGGATAGAGCAAGACTTCAGGCTCGTGTCTCCAAGTATTTCAACCGGCTCGTTCATGACGACCTCCGCATCGAAAGTGCATTCCTCATGCTTCACTCAGATCGGTACGATATCCATCTCAACATGGCCGATTCACAATCGGGCACTCCTTCTCCGTTCCGGCCATACTACGTCGCGAGCGTCGGGAAAACGTTCACTGCCGTACTTATCGCCATCCTTTCCGAGCACGGGCTCGTCTCTTTCGACGACCGTATCGCAGATTACCTTGATGATGACGTAATGAAAGGCTTGCACACGTTCAGGGGTAAGGACTACAGCCGCGAGATCAGGATACGACATCTGTTGAATCACACATCCGGTCTGCACGACTACTTCGGCGACAAGCCGAGGCACGGCAAACGAATGTTGGACATCCTGCTCAATGAGCCGTCGCGTCGCTGGACGCCCGCCGAGACCGTTAGTTGGTCGAAGGATAACCTGAAGTCCCGTTTCCTGCCTGGGGAGGGACATCATTACTCTGACACGGGGTACCAGCTTCTCGGCCTGATCGTCGAGAAGATCACCGCGCGGCCGTTCCATGAAGCGCTAAGTCTGCACATATTCCGTCCGCTTGGAATGGCAAACTCATGCCTTTTGCAGCACTCACAACCGGACAGGAAGAGCGAGCTGCCTATCTCAGCGTGTTACGTCGGCGAGAAGAACATCATCAACTACACAAGCCTTAGCATCGATTACGCCGGCGGTGGAATCGTCTCCACATCAGACGACCTTCTGAAGTCCATGTGCGGACTTACCCATCACACGATTGTCCGCCGGGACACGTTCGAGAAGATGAAGGACTGGGCGAAGTTTTTTCCCGGTGTCGATTACGGTTACGGCATCATGAATATCCGGGGAACACCGATTATCATGCCGCGGAAGTACAGTTCATGGGGAAACGCAGGCTCGACCGGATCGTTCATGTTCTATCATCCGCGTCTCGATCTCTATCTGATCGGTTCGCTGAACCGGTACGGTTACCACAGGAAGGCTTTCCGGCTTATGTTCAAATGCATAGACATCTTCTCACGCTGCGAAAGAAGATGAAAGTGTGTGGCGCACGGACCACACCAAAGGGAAGTGGAATCCGTGCAGTAAATCGGGGGGAATTAACCGCTAAGACCGCCAGGATCGCGAAGAGACGCCAGGTTCTTCATCTCAGGATTGTCCTTCGCGGCTCCAGCAGATTATTATCTACTAAGGGGCCTTAAGAGGGTTCCGGGAGTGACTCGAGCCTCCCCGACCAAAAACGGTGTTTTTGAAGCAAAAACGATTACGAGGTGATCGCCGGAGGTCATACCGTGATCATGGGAGATCAGGATGGTGACCAACTTCGGTCAGGCGTTAACCGTCAGAGGCAAGTGAGTAATCGGCAGAGAGCAGTAGGGAATCAACGGAGACCGAATGTGAGTCGATGAAGGCTGAAGTTTGGTCGGCTGAGGCCAGGCGGTGACCATCGGATACCGGCACGTAGCCGGAGGTAGTTACCTGGCGGTCTGCAGACCGGAGCGTGATCATCTTGGCGGGCAATCTGCGGAGAAGACCTTCAGAGGGGCGGCAGCCCGGGCGGGGATAATGAAGAGTGTGCCGATACACACACTAGCCGCATTGTTCTTTTCGATAATTGGCTCGATGGCGGCTCTCGGAGGCGTGAAGACCGGTAAGACCGCTTTCGGGACTATTTCCCAGATTGTCCAGACAAGAGATGGCAGGATATCCTGCTGGGGAGTATTCATTAGACTTGACAAGTTGCACTTCAAGGATTCTCTTGCCACGTCTTAATTGGTGATTACAGAAGCTAAGCACTCAAGTGATCTTCGTCCCTTGATGATCTGGCAGGTCGGGAAATCAAGACGAACCCTGACGGTTGAGTTCAAGCCAGGTATGGGTGATTTCGGCAGCGGTAACTATATGACCATCCGTATAGACAGTAGCGGCATAGTCGGCTCTCCGAAGGGTGGCCTTCAATTTTCTATATCGACTGATCTGGAATCACGGAGGCCGTGAGACCAACCCATGATGCAAACGGCAGATAACAGCGGCGATCACGATGCTCATTATTTGTACTTAAAAAGGAGTTCGCTCAATGCCGCGCGCATTATGGGACCCCTTTGATCGATGCGCAGCACTGCGTGATTGCCGCACACGTTGTTTGCCATGTGCCGGGAAAGGTTACAATAGGCTCAGATAGTCTCTGGCTCCGTGAAGAATCCGGTGGATATAGATGGTTGGTCTTTCGATTGTATAGAAGACCAGGTAGTTCTCAACGACGAGATATCGATAGTCCAGTGTGGCCAGCTCTTGCTCTTTTGGAATCTGGCCTAAGTGAGGGTTATCCGACAGGAGTCGGATGCTCTTTTCAATCTTTGTGGCGAGAGCTTCAGCTGCCGACGGACGATCAGCCGCGATATAGGTTATTACTGCCGCCAAGTCGTCCTCCGCAACTTGGAGAAAACGAATGGAGTACTTACGCCGACTCATGGATACGCTTGCGGATATCTTTCATGACAGCAGAAAGGCTTCGGCCTCTGTTACCGCTTGCTCGCTCGGCCTGCGCTACTGCCAGCTTGCTGAATAGCTCCAGCTTGAGCTGAATCTTGCTATATTGAGCCATTGACATGACGACAAGGTCTCCCTCACCATTCTTTGTGATGAAGATGGGCTCATCGGACTCATGGGCAAGAGTCGATATCTCGTTCGCCTTGTTCCTAAGATCGGAGATGGGTTTGATTATTGGCATATTGGGGACTCCTTGTTTGCATTAGCAATATTATATCATTTAATTGATAGAGTCAACTAGGTGGCACACGGCAGATATCAGCCGTGTTAGGCGGACGGGTTTCGGGCACGAGGCCAGTCACGAAGCTTGGTTATTTCAATGCCTTTGAATGTTCTGAATTCCTCTTCACGACTCAGGAGGCAGTAGACACATTTAGCTAGTTCTTTCGCAACGACAGTACGGGCGATGGTTTTTCCGGAAGCGAGCAGCTATTGAGGAAGTCCGCGAATGCCGGAGTGGAAGTAGATACAGGTATGGGAGCGATGTTAAACTGAGCCAGGATGCTGGCCACTCTTTGAATGATGTTGGTCCGCTTATGCTCCATAACTATACGCTGTCTGGGGAGATCGCGGAGTGCACGTTATTCCATTGGGAGTTGGTAAGCTTCGGGGATGAAGGCCATTCGGAGGAGTTGAGCGAGAGTATGGGCATCGACGGCATCGGTTTTGACTTTTGCATATATGGATCACAACCTGATTCTCGAGGGAAAACTATCACTCAAGACTTACTCGGGCAGATGGACGTTCTTTGGTTTAGCAATAATGGGTCGAGGTACCTTCGTTGCGAATATGAGGTGAAGCGTTTATTCCGAAACTACTTGTAAACAATTGCCCACACCTAAGCGCGTGCCGGTCAGACGCCGAGAGGCCACTCCGAGGGCCGTGCCGAACGCATGGCAACTGGTATCCAGACCCTCAATTATTATCCCGCTCGTTATCATTTGAGTACGATATGTCCCGTCCAACGGATTACGGCGACTCCCGGAAAAGCGCAGACCTGGACGAGATCTAGTCTGCGCACGCTGCGAACCGTTTAAGAGAGGAGAATATATGCGAGGACGGGGCAACATAAACGAGGCGGTCGCTTGGCTTTCGTGGGGTCGACTCGCGATGCTTTCGTTCATTCACTTTTTCTATTCAGCCGAAGCCTGGGCAAAAACCGTTTCGCTCGCATCCTTCGACTCATTCATTCACCTGATGCTGACGCTGATCCCGTTTATCGATGATCCTATGGACGCATGAGTATCGATGGAACCACGGTCGAGAACGGATCAGAGCGTGGTTTTTGCACTAGCTGCGGGAACCCAAGATGGTACGGGTCCGTTGTAGGTCTTATGCGAATATATGTTGCGCTTCTAAGAGGCATAAATGTAACCGGGAAGAAAACTGTCCCGATGCCGGAACTCAAGAAGCTGTTCATTGATGCCGGGTATACCAGCATTTCTACCTATATAAACAGCGGGAACGTCGTTTTCAAATCTGAGAAATCCGATCCCGATGCTATCAGGCAAATCCTGGAAGAGCGAATCGAAGCGAAGTTCGGGTTCGAGGTAAAGGTCATCGTTATCGAACTTGCGGAGCTAGTAAGCTGCCTGGCGCAGTGTCCTTTCAAAGAGAGATCGCTCGGGGCGGGCGAGCAGATCTATTTGACATTTTTGTCAAAGCCGCCATCCAGGCAGGCCGTCGGCGCCATTGAGAACAGGAAGGGTGACAGCGATGAGCATGTGCTAAGAGGGAAGGTTGTCTATCTCCTGGTGAAGAATGGATACAGCAATACAAGTCTCAACAATAAATTCCTCGAGAAGAAATTGTGCGTAGATTCGACTACACGCAACATTAATACTCTGAGAAAAATTTCCGAAATAGGTGATGAGTCGGAATGAAAAAGTTCATGGAAGTAATCCTGGCGATGTTCAAGTGTGGCGGGACAAAATGCCGCACTCGGCAATTCTGTATGATGTCACTTGAGGTGCGGAGTGCTTTGAATGACTAGAATGCTCATGACTCACATCAAAGGGACGATGCAATTAATTGCATTTCTGCACTTTGGAAGCTAATTTACGAGCGGTCTTTAAGGAGGTTAAATGGTATCGTTAATTGCAGTGGTGCTGATAAGTTACCTGATCGGATCGATCCCGACAAGTATTATCGTTACTCAGATTATCAGAGGTGTTGATATACGTAACTACGGCAGCGGAAATGCCGGAGGCACAAATGTGATACGAGTGCTCGGCTGGGGACCCGGAGTGTTTGTCATCATCATCGATGCTCTGAAAGGCTTCGTCGCGGCGGTAGTAATCTCAAGACTTTTCTATGGGCATTTCCCTCTCGCAAATGCGACGCCGTTTTCCGATTTCACAGTCGTTCAGATCATCGCAGGGATTAGCGCGATACTTGGACACACCTGGACGGTGTTTGCGGGTTTCAAGGGAGGGAAAGGAATCGCCACCGCAGGTGGAATGCTTCTTGGCATCGCTCCCGTAGAGGTGGGTATTGCCTTCGGAGTATTTGCGATCGTCGTAGTCAGCTCAAGGTATGTATCGCTTGGCTCCGTCAGCGCTGCGATCGCTTTTCCGCTGGCGATGTTCATCCGCGCGAACGTGTTCGACGTGACGACGCGATACTACCACACCATGATCTTCTTCAGCATATTCATTTCGAGTTTTCTCATATACAATCATCGGGCAAACATAATCCGCCTGCTGCGGGGTCAGGAGCACAGGATGGAGAAGCTCCGGTTCTTGCACAGGTCCAGGACCTAGATCAAACAAGTGTAAATGAAGGTTACAGTTCTCGGCGCCGGCGGTTGGGGCACGGCGCTATCTCTCCTTTTTCATGATAACGGGGCGCAGGTGACTCTGTGGGCTTACAAGGAAGAATACGCGGAGGAGCTAAGACAAACACGTGAGAACAGGGTTTACCTTCACGGAGTGACCATTCCGCGTGAGATAGAGATCGCCGTCGATATCGAAAAGTCTGTCGAAGATGCGGAAGTCGTGGTCGCATCAATCCCTTCCCAATATCTTCGCGAGCAACTAAGCAAGCTCACGAAGCTCGACTTCGGAGATAAGATATTCGTCAACACCGCGAAGGGAATAGAATCGTCGACTCTTCTGACGATGTCTGAAGTCGTGCAAGCGACGCTCAAAAGTTGTCCCCGTGAAAACTACGTTGTCTTGTCGGGCCCGAGCCATGCGGAGGAAGTGAGCCGGCGCATGCCGACGGCGGTAGTCGCGGCCTCACACCACCGTAAGAGCGCGGAGCTCGTCCAGAACCTCACGATGAACGGTTATTTTCGGGTTTATCTGAGCCGGGACGTGAAGGGCGTCGAGTTGTGCGGGTCCTTAAAGAACGTAATTGCACTGGCTGCCGGCATGAGCGATGGCGCGGGATACGGCGATAACACCAAAGCCGCCCTGATGACGCGCGGTATGGTTGAGATAGCGCGTTTAGGAGAGGCGCTTGGCGCGCATCACAAGACTTTCTCGGGATTAGCGGGGATGGGGGACCTGATAGTTACCTGCATGAGCCGGTACAGCAGGAATAGGTTTGTTGGCGAACAAGTGGCTGCGGGGAGAAAGCTTGACGAGATCCTCGACGAGATAAAGATGGTGGCAGAAGGGGTCCCGACTGCGAAGGCCGCGCACAAGCTTGCGCTGAAATGCAAAGTGGAAATGCCCATCATGGAACAGGTGGTCAAAGTGCTTTTCGAAGGGAAGGATCCTCAGAATGCTGTGAACGATTTGATGAAGCGGCCGGGGAAAGATGAGTACTGAGTGCAGTGTGGGTGCGGATTAGGGAATGTTGGAATACTGGATTAGTGAGGTATCTGATGATTTGCGTTCGAATGTCGGGTGTTGCTCGGGACATGTCTTCAAACAAGGAGAATAGAATTGTTTGGAATTGACAGGATGCACATCGGAAGTTCGGAAGATTTGGAGGCGCTTACCGGGTGCACGGTCCTCATGTTCGAGGGCGGGGCCAGAGCAAGCGTCGACATTCGCGGAGCGTCGCCCGGGACCAGAGAGACTGCACTCCTCGCGCCCGACAAGCAAATGGACAGGATAGATGCACTGTTGCTGACAGGCGGGAGCGCGTTCGGATTGGCGGCAGCCACAGGTGTCGTCAGGTTCCTTGCCGAGCATGATATGGGATACCTGACGCCATGGAAGCTCGTTCCAATCGTGCCGGCGGCGGTCGTCTTCGATCTTAATATCGGCAGCCCGGACCGGTTTCCCGATGAGGCTATGGGGTACGAAGCGTGTCAGGCGGCAATGAACGGACATTTCCTGAGAGGCTCGCACGGTGCAGGAACCGGCGTGACCGTCGGGAAATGGAGCGGGCTTGAATTCGCGGTGAAGTCCGGGCAGGGAGTGAGTAATATTGACTTCAACGGCCTGAAAGTTTGCGCCGTGGCCGTCGTAAACGCAGTCGGCGATGTCGTAGATGAAAACGGAAAAGTCATCGCGGGTGCGCATAGAGACGGCAAGTTCCTCGCTCGTGGAAACAGCACGACCGATCGTCTCGCAGCGGCTCCAATTCCAGGAACAAACACGACACTGGTCGCAGTGGTAACCAACGCAAAGCTTTCCAAGATTGAGCTCAATCGTGTCGCGCAAAGAGGGCATGATGCGCTCGCAAGGAAAATTGTGCCGGTCCATACGAGCTTCGATGGTGACGCTGTCTTTACAGTGTCTACTGGCGAGGTCGAAGCAGCTGTCGATGCGGTTTCAGGAGTGGCGGTCGAAGCGATCGAGGAGGCAATCGACGATGCGATAATGTCGGCGGAACCGCTTGGGGGCTTTGCGTCTTACACGACTCTCATGCGATAGGTTCTGCTGCCGGGGTTGAATCGGGACTGCCGCGGCTTGGGGCACAATCTGCTCGTTCCTGAAACCCCTTTAAAGGTTCTGCTGAAGGTCGAACGACACTATGGTTTGTCCGCCCCGCTCAACTCTTCAGCGTTGAAACGGAAGCGCCTCAAAACTAAATTGATCCCATCAAGGAGACTCAATGAGAATCGCATACTTGGATACATTTGCAGGGATTGCAGGTGACATGGTACTCGGCGCGTTTGTCTCTGCCGGGATAGATTTGAAGAAGCTCAGGGCGGAGATCGCGAAGTTGGACCTCGGCAAAGTAGATTTGGAAACAGGAAAGGTAGTACGAAGCGGGATAACTGCAATCAAAGTCGATGTGGTTGTGTCGGGTGAAGTTGAATCGGTAAACGATCTCGGTGGAGACATCCACAGGCATTCGCACGGCGATGATAGTCACCATCATCATGGAAAGGGACATGAACATGATGAGAGCACTCACAGCCATGGACATGGGAGGAGTTATCTCGAGATAAGGAGCCTGATAGAGTCAGCACCCCTTTCGGAAAATGTGAAGGGCAAATCGAAGGAGATATTCGGGCGGATTGCCGAAGCCGAAGCCAAAATACACGATACGACAGTCGAGAAGATTCACTTTCACGAAGTCGGTGCCGTCGATTCGATAGTCGACATTGTCGGGACAGCCGTTTGCCTGGAAATTGCAGGGGTCGAAGGCGTTTATACTTCACCTGTAAGGCTCGGGTCGAACGGCTACGTGGAGGCTCAGCATGGAGTGCTGCCGGTGCCTGCGCCGGCTACGCTTGAGATCCTTAAGGGATACCCGGCTGTCTTCAACGACGTACCTCATGAATTGACTACGCCGACGGGTGCGGCAATTGTCGCCGCGCTTTCAAGAGGTGTTCTGAAAGAGACGCCGGTGGAAGTCGAGAGGATCGGATACGGGGCGGGCACGAAGGATCTGGGAAGGCTTCCGAATTTGCTCAGGGTTGTTATTGGAGATATCAAATCGCCGACCGAAGAGGATCATGTGCTTCTCGTTGAGACAAACATGGATGACATCAATCCGCAGCTTATTCCACACCTGATCGAGAGGGTGCTGGCCGAGGGGGCAACGGACGCTTACGTCACTCCGGTCATGATGAAAAAGGGGAGGCCAGGTTTCGTCTTCACGGTTCTGATGGCCGAGCCGCTCCTCGAAAGGATATCCAAGGAGATTTTCGCCCAATCAACGACGTTGGGGCTTCGGATTCAGACCATTCGCAGGTCGAAGCTGCATCGCGAGCTAAGCACCGCAAGAACCAGCTACGGCGATGTAAGAGTGAAGGAGACCAGCGTCGATGGGAAGAAACGGGTTACGGTAGAATTCGACGAGTGCAAACGGATCGCTGAGGAGAGGGGCATACCGCTTAGAGATATCTTGGAGCGAATCAACGCGGAGCTGAACAGGGATTGAAAATCAGGTACTGCGATGTCGCTTTCCCGGTTCCGGTGCACAGGCAATTCACTTATGAGATTCCGCCTGCGCTTGCGGATGCCGTCAGAGTCGGCGTGAGAGTTGTCGCTCCATTTAGAAAGAGACTTCTCACCGGGGTAGTCGTCGATCTATCGGCTGAGTCGAGCCTCGGGCAGGTCAAGCCTCTGCAGGATGTACTCGGCGAATCTCCGATGTATTCAGACGAGATGCTCCGCCTCACCCGCTGGGTATCGGATTATTATCTCAGTTCGTGGGGCGAAGCTCTGAAGGCTGCCGGTCCTACGGGTACTGCCGTCGAGAGTTCTCAATTTGTCAGGCTCATCTCGCCCGTTGCCGGCGACACGAATGAATTCCGCCGGAAGATAATCGGCGAGTTGAAGGATGGGAAGGGACTAACCGTAAAGCAGCTCGGGCGAAAGCTTGGTGCAATCGGACTTCGCTATCACATCGCGAAACTTGAAGCGGCCGGCGTAGTGGAAGTCACTGAAAGACTCGATGAACCGCGGATATCTATCAGGTTCGAAAGGTACGTGCAATTCAAGCGCGACTATACAGATCCGCAAAATCTCACGTCGGTGCTTAACGAACTCGACAAGCAGGCTCCGAAACAGTCGGCAATACTCCTGAAACTCTCGCAGCTTCAGAAGGTAGTCGACGGTGGAGTGAGTGTCGTTCAGCTTCTTGCGCAGTCAAGCGCGAGCATGTCGTCACTGCTCGCGCTTGTGGAAAAGGGGGTCGTGGAGTTTTATGACAAAGAGAGTTACCGCGAATCGGAATTCGCGTACCACGAACCCGAAAAGAGCTTCGAGCTGACGAAGAACCAGGCAGAGTGCATAAGGCAGGTAAATGCAGCCGTGGAATCGGGCGAGTATGCTACGTTCCTTTTTCATGGGGTCACCGGAAGCGGCAAGACACAGGTTTACATAGAGGCCATCGATCGTGCTTCTTCAAATGGCAAAGGTTCGATAGTATTGGTTCCCGAAATTTCACTTACTCCACAGATAGTCGACCGGTTCAGAAAGCGTTTCGGCGAGAAGGTAGCCGTTATGCACAGCCGGATGTCTCTTGGAGAGAGGTATGACGCCTGGAGGAAGATCTTCAAGGGCGAGGCGTCGGTCGTGATCGGGGCGAGAAGCGCAGTATTTGCCCCGGTAAGGAATCTCGGCCTTATCGTCGTGGACGAAGAGCATGAATCCAGTTACAAACAAAGCGATACGGTACCGAGATACAATGCGAGAGACGTGGCGGTTATGAGATGTCTGATCAATAAGTCGGTGGCGCTTCTTGGAAGCGCGACGCCTTCAGTCGAATCATACTTCAACACAGAGAGTGGGAAATACAGGTTACTGAATCTCCCTGAACGCATCGACGACGCAAAGATGCCCACGATTGAAATTGTGGATATGAAAAAGAAACGGCGGGAGAAGCTCGTCTTCGGGAGTTTCAGCGACGAGCTCCGGACAAAAATAAACGACAGGCTGGCGAAGAAAGAGGGGATCATAATTCTTCGAAACAGGCGGGGTTTCTCAACCTACCTTCAGTGCGGCGACTGCGGCACGACGGAAATGTGTCCGAACTGCGACCTCGCACTTACGTTCCACAAGAAGAAGAACCACCTAAGATGTCATTATTGCGGCTTCGTGAAGATCCCCCCGGTGAAATGCTCTTACTGCGGCAGCGATAAGCTCTACTATGGTGGTACCGGTACACAGAAAGTTGAGGAAGAGCTGGCGGCTTCATTTCCAGAAGCGAGGATCCTCAGGATGGATCTGGATACGACTTCCTCCCGGGGCGCGCACGACAAGATGCTGACGGAGTTCGGCAACGGCGAAGCAGACATGCTGGTGGGAACACAGATTGTCGCTAAAGGGCTCGACTTCCCGAGGGTCACCCTTGTCGGCGTGATCAACGCGGATTCGACCATGCTGATTCCTGATTTCAGGGCAAACGAGAGGACATTTCAGCTTCTGACACAGGTTTCCGGAAGAGCCGGCCGCCAGGATAAAGTAGGCGAAGTGATAATACAGGTTACCAACAGGAGCGAAGACATACTCGATTATGTCTCCCGGCACGATTACATTTCCTTTTATAAGAAGGAGATCGGAGTACGCAGGGAGCTCAATTATCCGCCCTACTCAAGGATGGTTGTGCTGGAATTTCGAGGGAAAGATGTTAAGCAGACGAGTGACGCGGCGGAAAGAGCTGCTGTCCGCATTCGGAAAAGCCTGCCGGTGCTTGGGGTCCTCGGGCCTGCGCCCGCAGTAATAGGAAGACTTCTCGGTAAATTCAGATTTCAGATAGTCATCAAGATGAGTAAACAGCTGGACAAGGCGGGTGAAAGGCTCGAAGCCGTGCTCGACGAAATCGATGTCGATGTAAAGAGGGCTTACCGGAACTCAGTTACTTTCTTTCCGGACGTCGATCCGGCGACGACTGTTTAGCCGCGATCCGCTCGAAACATTTCTTATTCGTGTAATCGGCAAAAGCAACCACACTAGTTTGCCAAAGCACCTCATGGCTTATTTTAGGTATCGAAGGAGTAAATAGATTAGGGGTGCAGAAAATATCAGGCTGTCGAACCTGTCGAACACTCCGCCATGCCCCGGTACCATCGAAGAAGAATCTTTTGCGCCTGCGTCACGTTTGAACAGCGACTCGACGAAGTCGCCCGCTTGCCCAAAAGTCCCGACAATTATTCCCGATCCGATGGCAATCCGAATATCAAGTTGGGGAAGAGCTATGGAACGTGCGATTAGCGCGGTCGCAACCGCAAACACGAAACCGGCTACTGATCCTTCCCATGATTTGTTGGGACTGACGAACCTGCTCATCTTGTGCTTGCCGATCGCTTTACCGACGAAGTATGCGGCGGAGTCGCATATCCATATCGTTGCGAGAATTGAAATGATGAACAGGCCAGCTTCATGTTCGGCAGGGAAAACATTCGTGAGGTCAACTCTTTGCCTTATGGCGGTAAGGAGGGAACCGAATAATCCTATGTAAACGATGCCGGTGACGGTAGCGCCGACGTTTGAGAAAACTCCTGCAACGCCTTCGGTACGCTTCCTTCCAAGTTCGTAAAGGAGAACGACTGCCACTATAAGGAGGAGGAAGTCGAATGCGATCCCGGTTCCCCTGGCATAGACAATTGCGTTAAGGACACCGGCAGATATTATTCCGAGAACTGCGGCGGGTTCGATGTTCTTTGTATGGGCGAGCGCATAAAACTCGTTTGTAGACATAACGATGAGTGCGGTTGTAAAGAGAAAGAAGTATGGCCCGCCGAAGTAGCATGCGGCTACGATCAACGGTATCGCTATTATCGCCACTATTACCCTGATCGCCAAATTCGACATTATTCTTCATCCTCTCCGAATTGGTCATCTGTGAGGCCGAGAGTCTTCGCGATCTCCTGTGCCTCTTCGAACTTCTTCTTTGGAACGAGAACCTCGACAATCGTCGGGCGCGGCAGGGTATCCGTAGTATCCGGATTCGGTTTCGAGAAAACTTCCGATTCGATTTCCTGCTGCTCGAGGTTTGCATACAACATTGCAGCCTCATATTCGAAATCGAACCTGTGGATGACTTTCCAGTCATCCAACATCGTGCGGTGTTTTGGATCGTCACAAAGTATCCTGTTGCTGCTGGATTCGAGACACTCTTCGCAAACTGCCTTGCCGCAAACTACGCAGAAGCCGACCGCGCGGTTCTCAACATGGGTGTCGCACACAAGGCCCTGGTCCGATGCGAGTTCGGCATTGACGGCGCCGCATTCTGTGCAATACAGATGCGTCCGTGCGTTCATCTCACTCCCGCAGTGTGAACAGTGGCCGTATCCTTCTGCATGGGTTCCGCATTTCGGACAGATCGCGAATTCTTCCGGGCTTAAGTGCCCGCAATTGGGACAGATCACTGAAGTCTAGCCTCTCGAATTTTCTTACTGTGTTTTTCCGTCAGTTTAATCGTTACGACGAAAATTAACGCCAAAACCGCCGACCATCCTATGATATAGCCCACGCTGAGCGGCCGGCCGCTAGATGGCGCTATGATGCTGTCTTTGTGGAAAGCGTACAGGACAAAAGCCGATACGAAATTGTTCATGAAATGCCCGACCATTGGGACGATAATGCTTTCAGATACGGAAATGAGATAACTAAGATAGATTCCGAGCGCACAGAGGGCCACGAATGTGAAGGGATCGAGGTGATAGAGTCCGAAAATCAGTCCGGTTACGATTATGGCCTTCCGGCGTGGCATAGATTTTTCAAAATTGCCTTGAACAAGTCCCCTGAATAGCATCTCCTCGCAGATCGCAGGAGTTACTCCAATGACAAGTAGGACAAACAGAAATTCCCAAGGGTTATGTGCCGCCAACAAGACCTTGTAAGTCTCCTGTATCGTTCTTTGAAGTTGATCGACAAGGTGCTGCATCGGTCCGGGGAGCGGAATCAGCCCCTGAACGTAGAGATAGAGTTCGAGTAGCTGTTCGAGTGATACGACACCAACAGCCGCGAGCAACACGAAATAGATATCCGTCTTCCTTATCCGGAGGAGCTCTTTCCATTTCATCGTCTGGATGCGAGAAAGGAATATCGCGGGAATCAGGATAAACAAAACCTCGGCGGCAATGGTGGCGAACCGGAATGCGATGGTTTGGTCGCTTGACGGAATGATCCCGAACAAATAGACCGTAAGCCCGCCGCCGACGGCCTGGTAGAGAAAAAAGACTATGATCAGTGAAATCACCGCGAACCAAACAGGGTTGAACCTGTGATCGCGTCCGGTGTTTTCCGGCATCAACTCTTGGCGTTCGTTCAAATTGTCTCCTAGTATTTTGAAGTGAGTGGACCGGCCAACCCGCTGTAACTCGTGAGGTCTGCAACGACCGAACCGATCACAACGTCTGTCTTAACTCTCACCGGAACTTTCAGCGAGTCATCCGTTATCCAGACGGTAATTTTTCCGGTATTCTTGAACAGACCGCCTTTCACTATCACGGGCTCGATAATACGGCAGTGAAACTTTCCCGCCTTCGTATGCACATTTTCCTTCCCGAGATATCTAACATCGAGTGGGTAAACCTTGTTCTCATAGAAATTTGAAAAATGTATCTCTGCACCGACCTTCAGTGAATCGTAATCGAGAGTCCGAGCATAGAAGAAAGTGCTGACTGCATCCTGAGTATAGGGCTTTATTACATATGGCCCTCCTTCGCTGGTAGTCGCAGTATGACTACACTGGTCGAAGAACGCGGTGAAGTCTTTCCTGTAACCGCCCTCTCTTATGTGCTGCTCAAATTTCCAAGGAAAGAGTCCTTTGACATCTATCAACGAATAATAGTAATCGCGCACCTTGAAAAAGAAGTCGAAGAAGGGAGCCGATCGCATGGTGAATTCAACTTTGTAACACTTTCTTCCGACGCAGTAGACATAAGAAGGAATCTCGATGGTCGCGCTTCCGGCTATTATCGGTCCGTAGTATATATCGTACTTGAGCTTTTCGCCGACGGTAAATGCGTTGTTAGGAATAGCTCTCAGATCGTTCATGCTCGTGAACGGTGGAGGAGGTTCTTTTATCGTCGTGTCGTCCCGCGCGCCGACCGAGGAAGAGTCGGCATTTCTATTCTCGGTTCCAACTTCAGAAACGGGACCACCGCAGCGAGCAGCCGTATCGTTCAGAAGGATGCTTGCGAAAATCAGTACAAGAATAATCCGGGTCTTCATCCGGCATTCACAGGAAGCATGACTCTCGCCGCGCTGAATACTTCCTCGACGGAGATCTTCGAAAGATCGTCGGATCCGTCGGATGGAGAAAGGATTGTTTTCTTATCCGTTGTTGGAGCCCACCTCTTCGGAGTCATGGGTTTATTATTCGGGTAGATCCCCACCACCGGTGTGCCTGCGGCGGCTGCCAGATGAATCGGTCCTGTCGAGTTTGAGACGAACAAACTTGCGAGGGAAAGTAAAGCGATGAATTCAACGAGCGTGAATTTCCCTGCTGAATTCACACAGTTTGGGATACCTTCGGCAATGCTTGCGCAGAGATCATTTTCTGTCTGCGAGCCGGTCACGACAACATGAATCTGAAGTTCGTCCGTGATTCGCTCGCAGAGGGATTTGAAGTGTGCCGGGCTCCAGTCGGCTGCCGACCCGCCGCTTCCCGGATGTACGACTGCGAACTTGTCTATCTGCTTCCTGTTCAGGAAGTCCTTCGCCTTGCAGATCCCTTTTTCGTCTATACGCAGGTTCGTCTCTAAGGCTTTCGCATTACAACCTATCGCTTCGACGAGTGACAGGTTGTATTCGGCTTCGCTCTTCACGGAATCCTTGCGGTGTTCCCGCACCCGGCGATTGAATAGAAAGGAGTACCATCTGTAAGCCGTTCCTACCCGAATCGGTATTCGCGCGAGGAACGCGGCCACAGCAAGTCTTAATCTAGGGTACAGGATCAAAATGGAATCCGCATGTACTCTTTTCATTTTGCTAACGGTGGTAAAAATGGATTCGTCAGGATCGTATGTGACCACTCTGTCTACATCGGGACAAGATGAAACGACATCGGATGTATAATCACGGACGAAGGCAGTCAGCTCGCAAGCAGGGAAGCATTTCTTAAGGGAAACAAAAGAGGGAAGCGACAGGACTACGTCTCCTATCCTGTCTGTACGGCTGATTATTATCCTTCGAGTATCATGCAACATTGAAAGAAATATAACCCTGTGCCGCGTTTATATTCAATTTGTGTGAGCATGACGGTAAGATGCGGTTTTTCATGGCTTTATCTTGAGTGGCGGATTACTTATTTTTAATACAAATAGAGGAGGATGATTAAGTGGACTGTGATGCATCGAGTGGAGCGTTTTTCCCCCGGGCGCTGGGCCTGAGGCAGGACTCTGGAAAAGGTGGCTGATTTGCGGGAAGAGGACCTGGATTTGTTTTCAGCCCGCGTTCCTTCCGCAGGTGATGAACGCGTTTTGAAGGTACGAGATCTAACGAGGCTGGCCAGGGGTGTTCTCGAAGGGAGTTTCCCATCGGTCATAGTGGAGGGTGAAGTTTCCAACTTCAAGAGACATATGCCGTCCGGTCATCTCTACTTCACGCTCAAGGACGAAGAGGCACAGGTGCGATGCGTGATGTGGCGCTCCGATGCCGCGAAGGTTCGGTTCGAAGTCGGTGACGGGATGAAGGTCATAGTAAAGGGCAGAGTTTCTCTCTACGAGCCTCGTGGTGACTTTCAGCTTTACGCAGTTACGTTGATGCCTGCCGGACAGGGTGCTCTTCAACTCGCATTCGAACAACTGATGAAGAAGCTGGAAGAAGAAGGGCTATTCGCTGAAGATAGAAAGAGGGAGATTCCTGAATTCCCATCACGGATCGGAGTTGTCACGTCACTCGAGGGCGCAGCTGTCAGAGATATCATCAGCATAATCAACAGGAGATTCCCGGTTGTCGAGGTAGTCATCTATCCCGTTAAAGTGCAGGGGGAGGGGGCTTCGGAAGAAATCTCGAGAGCCATTCGAGACTTTAACACGTTATCAAACGTGGATGTTCTCATCGTGGGGAGAGGAGGTGGAAGTCTGGAAGATCTGTGGGCGTTCAACGAAGAGGTTGTGGCGAGGTCGATATTCGAGAGCGCCATACCGGTGATAAGCGCGGTAGGGCACCAGGTCGATTTCACCATCGCCGACTTTGTGGCCGACGTCAGGGCTGCCACTCCGAGCGCCGCGGCTGAGATTGTCGTACCCGACGGACAGGAGGTTATAGCCGGGATTAAATCAGATGTACGTAATATAGGCCGTCTTGTCGAACAGAAAATCTACGGACTTACCCTGGAACTTGATAAGCTAAGTCACCATTACGCATTGCAACAGCCGTCCTCGCTTGTAGACCAGAAATCGCAGCTCGTAGACGAACTCACGAGGAGGCTGGAGACAGAAAACCAGCATTTCATGGACGCAACGTTCCAGAAGCTCAAGGCAGTTGAGTCGCACCTCAATGCGCTTAGCCCTTCCGCAGTTTTGAGGAGGGGATATGCCTTCGTGGAGAGCAACGCAGGCATAGTGAGCTCGGTCGGTGATATCGAAGCAGGCGAAAATGCCACAATACATCTGCACGATGGGACTCTGGAATCACAGATAACAGGTAAATCGGAGCGATTAGCCGAACATGAGTAAAGCAGTGAAACAGAAGGAAGAGTTGAGTTTCGAGGAATCGTTGAAGAGGCTCGAAGAAATTGTAGAGACGCTTGAGACGGGGAATGCGCCCCTCGAGGAGTCGATTAAGCTGTATGAGGAAGGGATGACGCTGGCGAAGTCTTGCATGACGCGGTTGAATGAGGCTAAATTAAAATTGAAGAAGATACAGAAGAATGCCGGTGGCGCGTTGGAGGAAACAGACATTGAGAACTAAGTGGAGACCAAATGGAGTATAAGTACCTTCATTCCATAAATTTCCCGGAGGATCTAAGAAAGCTCGGCGTGAATGAGCTGAAGATACTTGCGCAGGAAATAAGGGAATTCCTGATAGATACGATCTCGCAAATTGGGGGACACCTTGGTGCAAGTCTTGGATCCGTCGAGCTGACGCTCGCTCTTCATTATGTCTTCCAGACGCCGGACGATCAGTTGGTCTGGGACGTAGGACACCAGGGATATATACACAAAATTATCACCGGCAGGCGAGACGTGTTTCATACTATCCGTCAGTTCCACGGCATAAGCGGATTCCTCAAGCGCTCGGAGAGTCCATACGATGTTTTCGGTGCCGGTCACGCCAGCACCTCCATTTCGGCTGCACTTGGAATTGCGACGGCCCGCGATTTTATGGGAAAAGATTTCAAAGTAGTCGCAGTGATCGGCGACGGTGCAATGACAGGCGGTATGGCGTACGAGGCCATGAACAACGCAGGGATCCTGAAGAAGAACCTCATCGTGGTCTTGAACGACAACAGGATGTCAATTGCACCCAATGTCTGGTCTATCTCGAACTATTTCAGCAGCCTCACGGTAACTGGAGCGTATAATAAATTCAAAACCAACGTCTGGGATCTTACCGGTAAATTAGACTCGGTCGGCGACAGAATAAGGAGGGTGGCCGGCAGGCTTGAAAGCGGGATGAAGGCGATCGTGACGCCCGGAATGCTCTTCGAGGCTCTTGGGTTCAGATACTTCGGGCCTTTCAACGGCCACAATATTTCTCAGCTGATAACGACGTTCAGGGAAGTCAAGGATCTGAAAGGTCCCCTCCTCATTCACGTTACTACTGAAAAAGGTAAAGGATATCTCCCGGCAGAGGAAGACACTCAGAAACTCCACGGCGTCGTTGCCTTCGACAAGGTAACCGGGACTCAGTTCAAGAAACAGGGGCCGCCGTCGCTGACGAAAGTATTCGGCGAAGCGCTGGTTGAAATAGCACGGAAGAACAACAAGGTGGTGGGTGTGACCGCCGCAATGCCGGACGGTACCGGGCTGAACATACTTCAGAAGGAGATGCCGGACAAATTCTTCGATGTTGGAATCGCGGAACAGCATGCAGTTACTTTTTGCGCCGGGATGGCAACTCAGGGCTATATCCCCGTAGCCGCAATCTATTCGACTTTCCTTCAGAGAGCATTCGACCAAATCATTCACGATGTGGCTTTGCAGCACCTTCACGTTGTGTTCGTATTAGACCGCGGCGGACTTGTTGGTGCCGATGGACCGACCCATCACGGAGCTTTTGACCTCAGCTACCTTCGTCTCGTACCGGGCATGGTCGTCATGGCGCCCAAGGATGAGAACGAGCTTCGGGACATGCTGCTGACCGCAATCAATTACAGCGGAGGGCCTGTTGCCATCCGCTATCCAAGGGGCAACGCCTCCGCCTCACCCGAGAAGAGTATTGAAGAACTGCCGGTGGGTAGGGGAGAAGTCTTGAGGGTGGGGAACGACGTCGCGATACTCGCTGTAGGATTAATGGTGGAGCACGCTTTGAAGGCGGCAGAGGTACTCGAGCGCGAAGGGATACATGCGGAAGTGGTGAACATGCGTTTTGTGAAACCTGTCGACAAGGAATTACTCGACGAGATCGCAGGCAAGTTCAACCACCTTGTTACAGTGGAGGACAACACGATAAAAGGAGGTTTCGGGAGTGCAGTGCTGGAAGCGCTGCAAGAGATCGGTAAACCCGTTCGCGTACTGAACCTTGGCCTTCCCGATTTGTTTGTCGAACATGGGATGCCGGACGACTTATACGAGCTGGTGGGGCTGCATCCCGAGGGGATTGCAGACAAAGTCCTTCATTTCATAAATGTCGAAGGTACCTCTTCGCGAGAGACGGTGCTGGTGAGCAGGTAGAGAATGGACGATATAAGATTAGGCGTAATCGGCGGCGGTGCTATCGCACAGATTGTACATCTCCCATTATTGAAGAAGATAAACGGGGTGAAGGTCGTTGCACTTTCCGAGCAGGACAGGCAGAGACTCGCAGCCCTCGGAAGGCAGCACGGCATCGCGAATTTGTACAACTCCCCGGAAGAATTGCTGGCCGACCCTGACGTTGACGCGGTCGACATTTGTACTTCTACCGAAAGCCATTACGAAATAGCGGTGGCAGCCTTGAACGCGGGCAAGAACGTTCTTATAGAGAAGCCTCCGACTACAGATCACAAGCAGTGCGCAGCGCTGGCGAAGCTCGCCGACGAAAAGGGGAAAACGGTACTTGCGGCCATGAATAACCGGTTCAGGGCGGATTTCATGATGTTGAAGAGCTACCTCGTCGACAAGCAGTTGGGCGATGTCTTCTATATCAGCGCCGCATGGCACAAGGAAGAGGCGAGCACAAAGATGCGCTTCGACTCAAGAACATCAGACCGGCGAGGAGTAATGCTTGACCTCGGGATAGTCCTCGTAGATCTTTCATTATGGCTTCTGGACTTTCCTGAGATTAGCGGAGTGAATGCCGCGTTTTTCAGCCGGAAATTCGAGAAGGTGGAAGACACTGCCCTGGTCACACTGCGGACGAAAAAGGGAGGGATGATCCGGCTCGACGCGAGCTGGGGCCTGCAACAGCCGGAGGAGAGCTTCAGGTTCGAGGTCTACGGTACGGCAGGCACAGCGACGCTGAGCCCTCTGCTCCTGCATCGCAGGATCAACGACGAACTCGTGAGTCTCACACCTGTCCAGAACTCGAAATTCGAAAACGTCTTCAAGCGCAGTTACGAGACTGAGCTGACTAATTTTGTCAGATTCCTGCGGGGCGTAAAAGCCGACATGCCGACAATCGGCCAAATGTGCAAGGTCATGGAAATTGTAGACGCTTCTTACGTCTCCGCCAGGCGCGAGAGTGCACTGAGGCTGTAATGCCCACTATCGTTCTTCTGACCGACTTCGGCAGCAAGGACTACTTTGTCGGAGTGATGAAGGGGGTCATATCTTCGATCAATCCGCTTGCGCGTGTAGTCGATTTGACGCATGAAATCGAACCGCAAAACATCCGACAGGCATCTTTCGTGCTCTGGGCTTCAAGGAAGTATTTCCCGGAAGACTCGATATTTGTCAGCGTCGTCGACCCGGGAGTCGGCAGCGAACGAAAGATAATCTGCGGATCGATCGACGGTCAGTTGTTTATTGCACCCGATAACGGTCTTCTCGATTATGTTGCCGCAGAGGCGGGGGATACCCGTTTCCACGTAGCTTCAAACCCGAAATATTTCAGAGAAAATATCAGCACCACATTCCATGGAAGGGATATCTTTGCACCACTGGCTGCTCATCTGTCGCGCGGAGTCAGGCTGACAGAGATTGGCAATCGCGTCGACTACCCCGGGGTAAAGAAATTTTATTCGGAAATTGAGCCTGGCAAGAACGAAGGAAAAGTTGTGTACCAGGACAGGTTCGGTAACGTGTTTACGAATTTCCTCTGGGACGAAGCACTACTGGCGAAGAGTGCGACGGTGAAAATCGGGACGAAGCTGATCAGGCGCTTCTGCGTTTCTTATTCAGCCTCGCCGACGAGAAACGTCGTCGGTATAAAGGGCAGCAACGGGCTCCTAGAGCTCGCAGTGAATTCGGGAAGCGCGGCAAAGGTCCTGAGATCCTCGATGGGACAAAAGCTGACGCTTACGATGAGGTAACCGTGCCTGAAGAAGAGAAGATGATGCGCCGATGCATTGAACTTGCCGTGAAGGGACGCGGACATGTAAGCCCAAATCCGATGGTCGGGTGTGTCATAGTGAAGAAGGGAAAAATTATCGGTGAGGGATACCACAGGCGGTTTGGGGATGCTCACGCCGAAGTTAACGCTGTCAAGTCAGCAACGGCGTCGGTCGAAGGGTCGGATGTTTTTGTGTCTCTCGAACCCTGCAGCCATTTCGGCAAGACGCCGCCATGTGTGGACCTTCTTATTGAAAAGGGAATACGGAGAGTCTATGTGTCGATGCTTGATCCGAACCCGATGGTCAACGGACGTGGGGTGAGGAAACTGAAGGGGGCCGGCATCGAAGTGAATGTCGGCCTACTGGCGGATGAATCCAGGAAGATCAATGAGGCCTTTACTAAGTATATCCGGACAGGGCTTCCTTTCGTTACGCTCAAGGCGGCTCAATCCCTCGATGGGAGGATTGCCCTGAACAACGGAAAATCAAAGTATATTACTTCTTCGGCTTCGCTGAAGATGGTCCACTCGTTAAGGGCGAGCAGCGACGCGGTGCTCGTCGGCGCAGGGACTGTTATTGCAGACGATCCTTCTCTCACCGTCCGTCTTGTGAAAGGACGCTCGCCCATTAGGATCGTCGTGGACGGCAATCTCCGGTCTCCGCTGAACGCAAAGATGTTTCACGATGGTGCCTCGAGGGTGATCATTATCTGTTCGTCTGCCGCTGCAGAAAGATTGGGCCGTAAAGTCTCGTCGCTGCGGAATAACGGAGTCGAAGTCTATCAAGTCAGAGGAAATCGGGAAGGGAAGATAGAGATTCAAAAGGTCCTCAGTATGATCGGTCGTCTTGGAATCGCATCCGTAATCGTCGAGGGTGGGAGCGGAATATTTTCGGAGTTCATAAAGGCCGGCGGAGCGGAAAAGCTCCTGCTCTTCACTGCACCGCTTATTCTAGGCGATGGAAAGGGAATTGCCGACGGTATCGAGTTGAGCGACCTTGCCGATTCGGCACGCCTTAGGGATTTGAGCTTTTCAAGAGTAGGCGTCGATCAGCTGATAACAGGCTATTTCGTTAACAAAGGTCAATATTAATTCGCCAAGGCAAAGAATGTTTACTGGATTAATAGAGGAAGTCGGGAGTGTAAAAGGAATCGTCGGTTCGCCGGAGGGTGGAAGGAAATTCACAATCGGTTGCAGAAAGGTGATGGAGGATATTGCGATCGGCGACAGCCTTTCGGTGAACGGAGTGTGTCTGACGATTGTTAACAAGCTGAAGAACGAAGTGAACGTGGAAGCAGTCGAGGAGACAATCAAGAAAACTACACTGGGCGGCTTGCAAAGCGGCGATCCTGTAAACATCGAACGCGCAGCAACATTGGCCAGCCGTATCGGGGGTCACCTGGTCCAGGGACATGTCGATACAACGGCGAAGGTGATGTCAATAGAGAGACTCCGATTGAGCCACGTTTTCCGGTTCGGGCTTCAACATCAGTATATGAAGTATCTTATCCCTGTGGGAAGTATAGCGATCGACGGTGTCAGCCTGACGGTCGCAGAAAAACTCGCTGATTCGTTCAAGGTTGCCATTATACCTCACACGTTTGAGAACACGATATTCGGTTCGCTTCGAGTGGGACGCATGGTGAATGTCGAGTTGGATATGATGGCGAAATATATTGAGACTCTCCTGAAGAAGTAAAATGGCACGAAAGATTTATTATCGGATACGTGATGAGGGGAATAATTTCGTCTCTAGCGAAGAGTGGGATGCGGTTAAGTCTTTGCAGAATTGGTATAACTCAGAATTCTTCTGGACAGGCGGGGAAATAAACATTCGCCGCTTCCTCGTATTTCCTGACTTCGATACTCAGGAATTTACCAATCGGGTCAACGACCTGCTTCCGATCGAGCGCGCAAGAGTGCTCGAAGACTGGAATTGGCTGGGCTACGAAAGCAAGGCGGATTTCGATTTCAACGGAGATGATTTCTTCGGCTTCGATCTGAACCGCAAGATTTGTCATCTTTATTTCAAATAGACCGGCAGAGTTTCGGATGCTCTCAAGTAAGAGCGCCGAGTAGAGTTCGGTCCGTAGAGTATCCGCCCGGGATGTTAGGGGGAGGATGCTCATCAATTTCAATTTGGAGAGGGTATGTATCCGGCAAAGTTCAAGAAGGTCAATGACGAAGAAGTTCTGGTAAAATGGAGCGATGGTGAGGAATTCATCGTCCCGTCAAAGTACTTGCGCGACAGATGTCCGTGTGCCTCGTGCGCAGGCGAGTCGGTACTCTGGCACGAATACAAGCCGGACCCGCTTCCGGTTCTGACTCCAGGGAAGTACAATTTGAAAAGTGCGGAAGTAATCGGGGATTATGCACTCGGGCTAACCTGGCTGGATGGTCACAACACGGGCTTATACTCTTTTGACTATTTGCGCCGGCTGTGTGAGGAATACAAAAGGAGCGGCGTCGCGGCGGGCGCGCAGAAGAAAAACCGGCAGGAAGACTAAAGACGATCGCGTCCTGTATCCAACGAAGGCGTTTCGGGCGCCGGCGACCTAAGACATAAAGAGGGTATGCATCTCTTCGGTCGATTCTTATCCATCACTTCATCGCCGTCAAACAAGTCGGGTATGCGAACACCGGCGCGTCATCTCATTCGGTCAGCATGTGTGGTCCGAGCCCCCTAAAGGCCGCAAACCGGCGATAGCACGGGGGAGCATATCTCGCGGCATGGACAAAAAAAGAGAGGGCGGCAGGCTTATGCCATACCGCCCTCATCTTATTGGGGGAGTGGAGCAAACTTCTTTACGACTTCGGAGGAATCTCCAGCGCCAGGTACTCGCTGACTTTAGCCGGAGTCTTTACCCGGAATAGAAGGGCATCGCCGGGCTTCTTCGATTTCACGATCGCTTTCAAATCGGCGGATGACCTGATGGGCTCGTTATCGACACTAATGATCAGGTCACCTTGTTGAATTCCGCGATTAAATGCTTCGCTGGCAGGCTGAACATTCGTGACGACCACGCCGTACTTCGCGTCGTACTTCTTGAGCGAATCCTTGCTAGCGTTTTGAACCGAAAGTCCGAGGGAGCTGAGGTTTGCCGATTCGCTCGGTCCGCTTCCGGAGAGTGCTGCGAAAGTCTCGCCTTTACGTTCTTCGAGCGTGACGGTCTTCGTCTCTGTCTTGCCGTTCCTGAATATCTCGACGGTGGCTTTGTCGCCCGGGGACTTGGAGGCGACCATCGCTTGCAGTTGATTTCCGTGCGAGATCTTGACGCCGTCAAACTTCAGAATGACGTCACCGCCTTTTATTCCAGCCTTCTCTGCCGGAGAATCATGCACCACCGATTGCACGAGGACTCCTTCGGGCTCTTTAAGACCGAGTGCCTTGGCAGTCGTTTGATCGATATCGGATATCTCTACACCTATGTATGGACGGAGGACTTTGCCGTGTTGAATGATATCCTCCGCAACTTCCTTGGCAATGTTTATCGGAATTGCAAAACCATACCCTTCATAACTGCCGGTGTTAGTGGCGATGGCTGTATTTATTCCGACGACGCGGCCCCTTAGGTCGACAAGCGGCCCTCCGCTGTTTCCCGGATTTATGACGGCGTCGGTCTGGATGAAGTCTTCTATGCCGTACTTGCTTCGGATAATGTTGATATCTCTTCCGAGCGCGCTTACAATTCCCTGGGTAACTGTGTAGTCGAGTCCGAACGGATTACCGATTGCGACGACCCATTCACCTACGTGGACGCTGTCGGAATTTCCTAAGGACACGTACGGGAAATGGGAACCTTCAATCTTAATAACGGCTATATCGGTGGTCGGGTCGCGACCGATAAGTTTTGCCTGGTAAGTGCGCCGATCAAGTAGCGTCACTTTGATCCCGTTTGGGTCGGCACCGCGAACCACGTGATTGTTGGTAATAATGTAACCGTTCGAGGTCACGATGACGCCTGAACCAAGAGCCTCTTCGGGTTCCGGCCTTTGCTGAGGTTCATTGAAACTGTGGAATGGGAAATCGGGTCCGAAGAAAAAGCGGAACATGTTGCCTGGTGAATTGCCCCCATTAGGGACGTTAACTGCTTTCGGCGTCGAAGTAACGCGGATTTGTACCACTGCCGGCGTTACGGCTTTTGCCACCGATATGAATGCGTTACTGAGATCTTCAACCGAGGGAGAAACCTGAGTAATAGGCGGGGCAGCCGCGCCGAGTTTGACGGGTTTGTGCAAGTCGCCCATCTTTCCGAATGTGAGACCCATCGTCAGCACGAAAACCACGGCTATGACCCCAAGAGCTCCAGCTCCGTATATTAGTTTCCGTTTAATCATTTCTGCCATTGTTTATTCTCCTTATTTGCACCAACAATATTGCCATACAGCCATGAAACGACAATTAAAAAGAGATGAAAAGAAATTCACTTCGTGGGCGAGATCGGCCATGGACACACACCGATTTTATCAATTGAAAATGTTTCATTTGGACTCTATATTCATAAAATTAAAATAAATCCAAGGTACCATGAACGAAGGAAAAATTGTACAGGTTATCGGCCCGGTGGTCGATGTCGTGTTCGAGAACGGCAAACTTCCGGAAATCCTCAACGCATTGATAATTCCCAGGAAGAATATTGACGGCCACGATGAGAACCTCGTCGTTGAAGTTCAACAGCACCTGGGTGAAGACACCATAAGGGCAGTTGCAATGGACTCGACGGACGGCTTGGTTCGCGGCATGTCAGTTCATGATACGGGAAGCCCGATCAAAGTCCCGGTCGGTCCGGGGGTCCTTGGAAGAATGGTGAACGTCATCGGAACTCCCATCGATGGCAAGGGAAATATCGAGGCAAAAGCGGAGTATCCGATTCACAGGCCCGCGCCGAGGTTTGAAGATCTCAGCACCGAGAAAGAAATGTTTGAGACCGGGATTAAGGTTATCGATTTGCTCGAGCCGTATTCGCGTGGAGGAAAGACCGGCCTCTTCGGTGGAGCCGGAGTAGGCAAGACCGTTATCATACAGGAGCTTATTCATAACATAGCCACCCAACATGGAGGATATTCCGTGTTCGGCGGAGTAGGTGAGCGCACTCGCGAGGGGAACGATCTTTGGATAGAGATGAACGAGTCAGGCGTGATCGGGAAGACGGCTCTGGTGTTCGGCCAAATGAATGAGCCGCCGGGAGCGCGGCAGAGAGTGGCTTTGACCGCGCTTACGCTTGCGGAATACTTCCGCGACTCGGAAGGGAAAGACGTTCTGCTCTTCATAGATAATATTTTCAGATTTACCCAGGCGGGTTCTGAGGTGTCGGCGCTTCTCGGACGCATGCCGTCCGCCGTAGGATACCAGCCGACTCTCGCCACCGAGATGGGCGCGCTTCAGGAGCGAATTACTTCGACGAAGCGAGGATCCATCACTTCGGTTCAAGCTATATATGTTCCCGCGGATGACTTGACCGATCCGGCGCCCGCCACAACTTTTGGCCATCTCGACGCGACAACTGTTCTGAGCAGGCAGATCGTCGATCTCGGCATTTACCCTGCGGTTGATCCGCTTGATTCCACATCCAGAATACTTGATCCTCTGGTTGTCGGCAAGGAACATTACAAAGTCGCCCGGTCGGTTAAAGAGATTTTGCAGACTTACAAAGACTTACAAGATATCATCAACATCCTCGGCATAGATGAGTTGTCTGACGAGGACAAACTTACCGTATCAAGGGCGAGGAAGATTCAGCAGTTCCTTTCACAGCCGTTCTCCGTTGCCGAGGCATTCACGGGAAGAAAAGGGAGATACGTCAAACTGAACGATACGATTGCCGGCTTCAAGGCGATTATTGAAGGTTACTGCGATGAATGGCCGGAGAGCGCGCTATACATGGCGGGCACGATCGACGAGGCGGAAGAGCAGGCGAAGAAACTGCAGGCAGCGTGATGGCCGGGAACAACACCAATAACTCCGACAAGCTTTTCAAGCTGGAAGTAATCACGCCGCAAAGGAGTGTTTTCTCGGGTGAGGTCGAGGGATTAACAGCTCCGGGTGTGAGCGGCTCGTTTCAGGTGCTGCGAAACCACGCGCCGATTCTGGCTTCGATCGGGATTGGTGAAGTGAAGATCCTTGATCAAACAGGCAACGAGCTGGTTTACTCTACGAGCGGCGGATTCGTGGAAGTCAACCGTAATGTTGCGAGTTTTTTGGCCGACGCCACTGAAGCGATGAATCAGATAGATGTGGGGAGAGCAAGAGCGGCGAAGGAGCGCGCAGAGGAAAGACTGACTAAGAAGGATCCTGGGACGGATATTGCGAGAGCAAAGGCGGCCCTCGCGCGAGCCGTCAATCGTCTTCGAATCGCGGGGAAGTAGAGAAGTCCGATCGGACACTTCATCGATTCCGTGTCCGTTTTCCTTTCTTGTTTGGAACGCCATCCAAAGTTAAATTTACCGACGAGGAGATAAAGTGTTCAAAACAGTCCTAATTGTTTTATGTGCCTGTACGATAGGTATCATGGGATGCTCTGCGGGCAGCGAGATAGGGAGCCCGCCCGACTCCGCGAAGACGCAAGCGGACCTGTTGTCGACTGATCCGAATTATCGTGCTGCCATGGACCATTTCATTTCGGGGAACCTGGAAGACGTAAAGGGGGAATATGCTCAGGCGATTCTAGACTACCAGGAAGCGCTGATGAGCTACAGGGATCCCAACATTTATGATGCGATGTCGAAAGACTACATGCGGCTCGGAAAGCCGAAGATGGCTATCGATCAGGCGAGGACTGCGGTCAGTCTCGATCCCAACAAGATCCGTTTCATAAGGACGCTTGCAGAAGCTTATCTCTCCGATTTCAATATCGACAGTGCGCGGATACAATATCGGAAGATCCTTTCGATGGACAGCACGGATGTCGGCGATATGCTCGTGTTAGCTCGCCTTTACGAACAGGATCAGCCTAAGAAGGCTGCCGAGTTGTTTCAGAGATCCCTCACGCTTACCGGCCCTGATCTTGCGACCATGATGCAGCTGGTCAGGATTTACAATACAACCAACGAATATGCAAAGTCTATTTCCGTAGTCGAGGCAATGCTCCGCATGGATCCTTCGAATGCTGCGTTGAAAGAAATGCTAGTGGATCTTTACATGCAGGTTGGGAGGAACGGCGATGCATTGAACATCCTCAAAGCGATGATGGCCGGGACAAAGAACGATTACGACCTAATGGCGCGGGCTGCCACGGTGTACTTGAGAATGAAGAACTTCTCGAGTGCAGACAGTCTTCTCGATGCGATTTTCACTTCAGATTCAACGAGGGCTGACGCGAAGTTTGCGATCGGACAATTTTATTTAAACGAGATGCAGCAGGATTCGACTGTCGTTCCATTTGCACAGGAGATATTCGGCAGGCTTCTCAAGTTGTACCCGGACGATGCACGCTCGTACTTTATGGCGGGACTGGGAGCGTCGTACGCACACGAAGACTCGGCCGCGGCCTTATATCTCAAGAAATCGATAGCGCTCGATTCCAGCAGCGTGAATGCATGGCAGGCTCTTGGAATCTTATACTACCAGAACAAGGAATATGACCGGATGGCGGCGGTCATGTCCGATGCCGTAAAGTTCTTTCCGGAGGATTACAGAATAAACCTGTTCCTCGGTCTCGCCCTCAACCAGGAAGGAAAGAATGAGGAGGCGGTGGATCCGCTGGAGAAGGCTCTCTCGCTAAAGCCGACGGAAACCGACGCACTCAGCATACTTGGACAGGTCTATGAAGCGCTGCACAGATACGATGATGCATACAGGCTTTACGAGACCGCGCTGAAACTCGATTCGAAGAACTCATTGATCCTAAACAACTTTGCATACAGCCTTTCCGAAAGGGGAATCGACCTGCAGAAGGCACTCGGGATGGCAAAACGGGCCATCGAGCTTGATCCAAAGAATAGCGCTTATCTCGATACAATGGGATGGGTCTATTACAAGCTGGGCGATTACGGGAAGGCCGAAGAGTTTGTCCGAAGGGCTTTATCCGAGAGGACGAAGGCTGACGGATCACCGGCAACCCTTGAGGAGCATTTGGGCGATATATACGAGAAATTGGGCGACACTGCCAAGGCGGTCGAGCAGTGGAGAAAGGCACTTCAAAGTGATCCGACAAAAACCGGTCTCAAAGAGAAAATCGAGAAAGCCAAGTCTTGATTCGAGCCTCCATATTTGTTCTTTTCTCGGTACTTTTGGTCGGATGTGCGGCGACCTCATACTATCCGGATCTGTCCGAGGTGACGCCGCAGAAGGTCGCGGATGAAATAAGGACGCAATCCAACACGATCAGGTATTTCAATACGAGCGGATACGGCAGTTTCGAGACCAAGCAGGGCGCATATTCCGCGAGTTTCGATATGTCGATCCATCGCCCTTCATCGGCTATTGTGAGTCTTTACGGTCCATTCGGGATTAAGGTCGCGCAGGTTCAGCTGACCAGCGATACTCTCCTGGTGTACAACAGCCTGCACAATGTGCTCTTCATGGGGAAGCCGACTTCTGCGAACTTAAGGGACTTTCTCATGATAGCTTCAGACGGTTCCTCGTTTACCAATATCCTCCTCGATCTGGTGCCTCCCGTCAGCAATATGTACGATGCACAACTAAATCGTCGTAGCGATGGGAGGAGCGTGAGCTTCACATATACCAGCCAGGACACTGTGGAGAAATACACAGTAGACGGGGAGTTCATGCGGACGAGGGAGTATGTCAAGACCATTGGAGGCGAGACGGTGTTGAAGATTCAGTATTCCGATTTCGAAAACCTTGGGAGCGCTTATATTCCTCGGAGCGTTTCATTCGAGGATCTGAAACACGGTGTATCAGCGAAATTATATTATCGAGATGCTTCTCTCAATCAGAAAGAGAGCATCGAATTCAGGGTACCGTCCGATGCAAAGGAAGTCATTCTTAATTGAATTAATCGCCATCCTGATTTTCTCTTCCGTTCTGGCGATCGCGCCTGCGCACGGGCAGCAAAAGCCTAAGCTGAGCAAGAAGAAGCAGGAACTCTCGAAGATCAGGGGCAACATCCAGCTTTACCAGCGAAGGCTTGCGGAGAGCAATAAGAAAGAATCGGTCTCACTGGCGACTCTCGACAAGCTGGAGAAGCAAAACCTTAGAACGCGACTGACGATAAATCGGATTTCAAATCAAATAGATGGGAATTCGAAAAATATTTCAGAAGTCGAAAGCAGGATCGGCGATGCCACAGCGCGTCTGGAGAATCTCAAGGAAGAGTACGCCAGTTTCGCCAGAGGATTCTATGAGCAGGGTAGAATGCATGATCTGGAGCTGCTGCTCACCTCTGCCTCTGTAAACGAAATGCTTGTGCGCTACGAATACTTGAAGAGGTTTTCCGACCAAACAAGGCTCGATTTGAGTTCTATAACGTCTGAGAAGGAGAAACTAACGGTGCTGCGCAGTCAGCTCGGGAAGCGCCTGTCCGAACAGCAAAATTACCTCAGACATAAGAATATAGAAGAAGTCAGGCTTGCATCCAGTATAGTGGAACACAGGAGGGTGCTGTACAAGCTCCGGAAGAGCAAGCGAGTCTATGCGGAACAGCTCAAACGGTCTCGCGCGGCAGCAGCAGAGCTGGAAACATTGATACAGAATCTGATAGCCGAGGAGGCGAAGAAGAAATCCGTTCCGAAAAACAATTTTGACAGATACAACGAGACTCCAGCTTCTGTCCTGGCTGAGACACTCACCGGACTGAAGGGGCATCTCCCTTGGCCGGTTGCTCAAGGAAAGGTGGTCGCGACCTACGGGGAACAGGAAAACCCGGTACTCAAGACTGTCACTCTGAACTACGGGATCGACATTGCGGTACCTGAAAACGCCCAAGTGAGAAGTGTTGCCGACGGTGTCGTGTCAAGAATTTTCTGGCTGCCGTCATACGGGAACCTTATCATAATAGACAATTACAACGGCCTTCGGACGGTCTATTCGCATCTTTCGGATATCTTCGTCAGAGAAGGGGAGAAGGTAAAGGCACTTCAACCTATTGGGACAGTCGGTGAATCTCTCGGCGGTTCCATATTGCATTTTGAAGTCTGGTTGAATACAAAGAAGCAGGATCCGGAGGTATGGTTAAGCAAGAGATAAAAAAAGATTCGGCATTAACGGGATTCCTTTATTCGCACGTTTTCATCAGCCTGATGTACGCAGCTTATTCACTATTTTCCCTGTTCGACGGGAAGGCAAGGAGGGGATTCAAAGGGCGGGGTGAACTGTTTGGGCGCCTAAAGGAGAATCTGGCCCGTGTGCCTGAAGGTAGGAGGATCTGGTTCCATGCATCATCGCTGGGTGAATTCGAACAAGCGAAGCCGATAATCGAAATCCTGAAGAAGTCAGGCTATCAAGTGATAGCTTCGTTCTTTTCGCCCTCCGGGTATGAATACTCCAGGAACTATCCGTACGCGGACGTAATCACGTATCTTCCCATCGACACACCCGCCAACGCCCGCCGTTTCATATACCTGGTAAAACCAAATGTAGCCGTGATAATGAGGTACGATCTTTGGATGAATCACTTGAAGGAGGCCCGAAAATGGGGGACGAAAATAGTCCTTGCGGACGCTACATTCCCTATGAAGGTATTCCAGAGAGCGAAGTTCCTGAGAAATTTCTACAGACGTCTGTATAGCCTTCCGCACGAGATACTGACGACTACCATGGAACACAAGAAAATGTTCGATTTCTTCTTAGGCTCCGAGGTATCTACCGTTGTAGGTGACACGAGATTCGATCGAGTGTACAACCGCAGTGTGTCGAACAATATGGGCAAAACCCTTCCCTTTAGTATCGACAAGGCACGGAGGACGGTGCTGATTCTTGGAAGCGTATGGCACAAGGATATCGAGATCGTGGCGGGCGGTTTGAAGCGGATGCTGCAAAAGCTCCAGTCATTGAGTGTTCTGATTGTCCCTCATGAGCCAACCACAGAAGAGGTGGGGCGAATAAGGGAGGAATTTCCAGAGGCGAAATTGCTGTCCGAACTTAGAGATGATGACGGAAGCAGTTTCTCTGCACTGATAGTAGATAAGGTCGGAATCCTGACGCAGCTATACGTGTTGGCCGATATCGCGTACGTCGGCGGAGGGTTCGGGGCCGGGGTGCACAGCGTTTTGGAACCCGCGGTGTACGGTGTGCCGATAATAACGGGACCGCGCATCGAGCGGTCCGACGAGGCCGTACGTCTCCTCGAGACAGGCGGTCTGTTTTACGTGAAGGATCAGGCGGGTGCTTACCGTGTGCTCCACAGGATGGTCGTGGACGATACGGCCCGGAGACGAGCCGGGACCATAGCGAAAACATTTGTCGATGAACGACTCGGTGCGTCTGAAACTGTTGCTGCGAGGGTCAGGCAGCTCTGTGATGGTTGACGACTGTGGTAATTTCGAGTTCACACTTGTAAATTACTTGTCACGCTGTTGTGATGCGTGGATAATGCTCCGCCGTTGGTCTGCACCGGGTGGGCTATTGGAAACGTCCCGGATAATTCGCGAAAGAGTTGTTTAATAGGTAATCCGAAAATGCATTTAATAACCGTATGTACTTTCGAATCCTTCCGATCCTTACAGCCGAGGGAATAAAATAGACATGAGACTCTCACTCCCAAATATACTGCCGAAGATTTTCCCCGCGGTCAGGTCAGGTGGTAATCGAATTGATATATCGCCGGAGCTCCTGAAGGCATCGACGAGTCCGGTAGAGGAACTATACAAAGCTCATGGCACTTCCGAAGAAGGTCTTAGCGGCGAGGAGGCCGAGCGCAGGCTTGAGGAATACGGAGCGAACGTCGTTGTCCGTGAGAAGAGAAGCGGCCGGCTGAAGCTCCTTGTCAGCGCGATCATAAACCCACTTGTCATTCTGCTGGCGGTACTGGCAACGGTGTCGCTTCTCACCCAGGACGTCGAGACTGCTGTCATCATCGGCGTAATGGTCGTGATGGGAATTGTCCTGAGGTTCGTGCAGGAGTATCGTGCGGATACGGCTGCAGCCAAGTTAAAGGCCATGATCCATGTAACCGCGACAGTCATGCGAGACGGCGCTGCGAAAGAAGTCCCTCTTGCTGAGATTGTGCCCGGCGATATAGTGAAGCTCGCTGCGGGAGATATGATACCGGCCGATGTGCGACTTCTTGCATCAAAGGACTTGTTTGTTATCCAGAGCAGTCTGACGGGTGAGTCTCTGCCAGTCGAGAAATTTGATGTCCTGCAAAACGGTCAGGCCCGAACTCCCCTCGAATCCCAAAACCTTTGTTTTCTCGGCACTAGCGTGGAAAGCGGATCCGGAGTTGCGCTTGTTGTCAACACGGGTTTCAAGACGTATCTCGGACAGATGGCAGGGCTGATTACATCCCAGACGCAGGAAACGAGTTTCGACAAAGGGGTGAAGCGCTTCACATGGCTGATGCTCCGGTTCATGTTCGTGATGGTCCCGTTCGTGTTTTTGATCAACGGTCTTACGAAGGGTAACTGGCGCGAAGCGTTCTTCTTCGCACTCGCGGTTGCTGTCGGGCTTACACCTGAAATGCTTCCCATGATTGTTACCGTATGCCTGTCGAAGGGCGCGATAGCGATGTCGAAGAAGAAAGTCATAATAAAGCGTCTTAATTCGATACAGAATCTCGGAGCGATGGACGTCTTGTGTACGGATAAAACCGGCACTCTGACGGTCGACCACGTAATCCTTGAACAGCATTGTGACGTCGTCCAAAACGAGGATGACGATGTACTCATGCTCGCATACCTTAACAGTCATTTCCAGACCGGATTGAGAAATATCCTGGACCGGGCGATACTTGCGCGAAAGGAAATCCACGAACAGCTTCATATACCTGAACACAGGAAGGTCGATGAGATACCGTTCGATTTTTCCAGGAAGGTCATGTCGGTGGTGGTGGAACTCCCGGACGCAAAGACCCGGATGATCACGAAAGGGGCGCCCGAAGAGATATTCAAGAGATGCACCGATTTCGAATTGGACGGAGAGATTCATTCGATCGATCCTGTTCTTATAACGGATCTGAAGGAGGAATACGAGAGGTTAAGCCGGGACGGTTTCAGGGTTCTTGCGCTCGCTTACAAAGATCTGGACAGGAAGCAGGCCTACACGAAGGATGATGAAACCGGTATGATATTGAAAGGATATCTTGCCTTCCTGGATCCACCGAAGGAGACTGCCTCGCCTGCTATACAGGCTCTCCAGAACCACGGCATAGCGGTTAAAGTGCTAACCGGTGACAACGAACTCGTTACAAAGAAAATATGCAGTGAAGTTGGCTTGCCTGTCGAGCACATGCTTCTGGGTAGTGAAGTATCCCAGATGTCCGACCAGGATCTTGCCGAAACCGCTGAGAGAACGACCGTATTTGCACGCCTCTCACCTGCGGACAAGCAAAGAATTGTAAAAGCTCTCCAGGCAAAGGGGCATGCTGTCGGCTTCATGGGTGATGGCATCAACGATGCAGCTGCTCTCCGTGCCGCGGATGTCGGCATCTCGGTCGACTCCGCTGTCGACATCGCCAAAGAATCCGCGGATGCCATACTTCTCGAAAAGAGTCTTATGGTTCTCGAAGAGGGGGTTGTCGAAGGGAGAAAAGTCTTCGCGAACATTCTCAAGTACATCCGTATGGGCGCAAGCTCGAACTTCGGAAACATGTTCAGCGTTCTTGGGGCGAGTATCTTCCTTCCTTTCTTGCCGATGATACCCATCCAGATACTGACTAATAACCTGCTGTATGACATTTCGCAGACCTCGATCCCGACAGATGACGTCGATCCTGAACAGGTGGCGAAACCTCGGCCCTGGTCGATCGGTGAGCTTACAAGGTTCATCCTGTTCATAGGCCCCGTCAGTTCAATTTTTGACTATACCACCTTTTTTATGATGCTTTATCTCTTTCATTGCTGGGACCCGGCACGCGCTTCGCTTTTTCAGACCGGCTGGTTCGTCGAGTCGCTGCTTACGCAAACCCTGATAATACATGTTATCAGGACGAACAAGATACCATTTCTGCAAAGCAGGGCAAGCTGGCCGCTGATGCTCACCAGTGTCATAGTAATGGGAATTGGCATATACCTGCCTCATTCTCCATTTGCATCGGCATTAGGCTTCGTAGGGCTCCCGGCCTTGTATTGGCCGTTGATTGTTTTGACGCTGCTCAGCTACGTCGTCCTGACACAATTCGTAAAGGGTTTCCTTCTCAAGAGAGCATGGTTGTAAACCTCCTGTTCTTCGATAGAACGCTCTGCAAATCGGGTTCAGGCGGAACGAGCCGGCGTCAGGACGAGCGCAATCGATTGAATTCTTAGCGACATAGCTGCCCTAAAGTTCGGAAAGGATATATGGATAAACCGTTTCACATTGCCACAGCAAAAGACATTCTCGAAGGAAGAGTCACGGATATATACTTTCATCGTGCAATGGAAGTTCTGCAATCGAAAGGGATACGCGCACGCGCGAAGGCTGAATTTGTCGTCAAGAGGTTCCCGAGAAAATATCCCTGGGCGGTGCTTGCCGGACTTGACGAAGCTATGGCTCTCTTGCGGACGCTGCCCGTTAAGGTAAAATCAATGCCCGAAGGGACGGTCTTTTATCCGGGTGAACCGGTAATGGTTGTCGAAGGAATGTACCAGGACTTCGCGATTCATGAAACGGCTCTGCTCGGGTTATTGTGTCAGGCATCGGGGATAGCAACGAAGGCCGCGCGGGTTCGTGTTGCTGCGGGCAGAAAGCCGGTAGTTCATTTTGGGGCACGCAGGATGCACCCGGCAATCAGTCCTATGATAGATCGGAGTGCCTACATAGGTGGGTGCGATGGCGTTGCTACGGTTGCAGGCGGAGAGCTCCTCGGGATTCCCCCAAGCGGGACGATGCCCCACGCAATGATTCTTCTCTTCCGCGATACGGTAGAAGCTGCAAAGGCATTCGATGACGTTATCGATCCCCTCGTGCAGCGTACGGTATTAATCGACACTTTCGGAGACGAAAAATTCGAATCGATCAGGGCAGCAGAAGCGCTCGGGAAAAAGTTGTTTGCCGTCAGACTCGATACGCCTGGCTCTCGTCGAGGGGATTTTCGCGCCATTTGCAATGAGGTCCGGTGGGAGTTGGACATACGCGGCTTCAAGCACGTGAAGATACTGGTCAGCGGCGGTGTGGACGAATTCTCGATAGGCAATCTTAACGACGTGGTCGATCTTTACGGAGTCGGCACCTCCATCAGCAGTTCTCCGGTGCTCGACTTCGCGATGGATATCGTCGAAATTGATGGCCAACCTTTGGCGAAGCGGGGCAAGTCTTCCGGGGAAAAACAGGTCTTCTTAAATAAGAAGAGCGGTGCGCGCTATGTCGACCTCGCATCGACGAAAGCGCGGAGAGGTTTCCTACCGCTTCTGAAGCCTCGGCTTGAGAGTGGAAAGCTTCTTGGCCGTGAACATTCGCACAGCCAGGTAAGAGAATACGTGTTGAAACAGATAAAAGAACTGAAGCTAGAAATTGAACCTGGATTTGAGCGGCAATGAGTTTGCCGCATTAGTCGCCCAACGACTCGGCAGGCGCCTCGAAAATCCGGGGGCCATCGCAGCCTTTTACGACTTGGCCTTGCGCGTAGGGAAGACAACGGACTTCAATGATCTCGCTTTCTACGCAAAGAGCTATCAAAAAGTGGCCCGGCTGCTTTCCAATGAAAGAGCCGACGACAGGACAAAATATACGGCCACGGAAGAGCTTAAGTCACTAGTTGTTCGATTTACAGGCCTGGCGGAGGGCATTCTGGCAAAGCTGCCGGATGAAGAAGGCGATCGGTTGCGTTCGAGATACTTCGTCCTTACTCAAGATTCTTTTCGAAATCTTCAGACCCTGATGAGCGATTTCGCGGAAGTGAAAGATTTTATGCTTTTGGAACGCGGTGGGTGAAAGGGAAAGCAATAACAGGATTCGCGTGAAAGGGGAGATTTAGGCGGGATCTGTCAGGTGAGATAATATCCGGGCCGATATTTCCTCACAAAGTCTGAACCCCTTCTTCAACAAGTGAACAACATCGGCTTTGTATTCACAATATCCGGCCTCCTGCAACCAGGTTATCGCATCATCTGGAATCGAAACGGCGAACAGACTTTCGAGTTCACCGGTATCCAGGAATCCCTGCCGTAGATGGAGGAGCACGTATTCGTCGATCATTTGGGATCGGGTCAGGGTCTCTCTGGCGGAAACTGGAATTATCCCGGTGTCGATCTCCGATAGATAAGTTGTGAGGCTGGATACGTTCCACCACCTCTGACCGTCTACGTAAGAATGAGCGCTCGGCCCAAAGGAGGCGTACGAATGGGCGTTCCAGTATTTCAAGTTATGTCTGCACCGATAACCCGGGCGCGAGTAATTTGATATCTCATAGTGGATCAGCCCGTGTTCTTCCATGATTGACATAACTCGTTCGTACATATCCGCTTCAGAGGATTCGCCTGCGGGCTGGATCTCCCCTTTTTCCACCGCGGCATTCAGCGGCGTGCCAGGTTCGACTATAAGGCCGTAAGCCGAGATGTGTTCCGTTTCGAGCGACAGCGCCTTATCAAGGTTAGCTGTTAGCCGTTCGACTGTCTGTCCTGGGAGAGCGTATATCATGTCGATATTTACGTTTGCGAAGCCTGCTTTTCTGGCTTTCGCAACTGCGCTCACGGCCTCTTCCGCGTTGTGAATTCGTGAGAGGAACTTCAGCTCATCGTCAAAAAATGACTGCACGCCGAAGCTAAGCCTGTTGACTCCGAGAGAGCGGTATTCGGAAAGATAGGTGGTATCGACGGTGCCCGGATTACACTCCAGTGTGAATTCCGAATGTTCTGCAATCTGAAATGTACCTGCTATTGCGGATATTATACGCTCGAGTTCGGAGGGAGTCAAAAGCGAAGGCGTCCCACCTAGATC
>JAJZVO010000103.1 GCA_021845665.1 Bacteroidota bacterium
ACCCCGAATGGGGTTTTGAGACTTTTTGAGCCGTTCATTTAAATGAATGGCGATAGTTTCACAAATTTGTCGCAGACCCCCCTGTCAGGTTGCCAATGCTTGACAGGATCACTAACTTCAGATTGGCACATCAACTGGGGGCAGGTTTGTTTCAGGGAGAACCAACTATTCTTCAGAACGCTAAACTATCAGTATCGAGTCAAGATCACTTAAGCAATCTCTGCAGATACTTTTGGTAATCTATATACAGTTTTACGGCCCGCATTCCGCCTAGTTTGATGGAAGCGCCGGGCGAAGTCAAAAGACCCGGGTATTGATAGCAAAGGGTCTCCTCAAAGAGTGTATACTTGTGCAGGTCGCTCAATACTCCGCTGACTGGCCGCGGAATCAGCGCACCATCCTTATCGAAGACGAAAACTTCCATATCCAGCCAAAGATGGGTCCCTGTTTCGTGTGTCAGCTTTGCCAACAATGCAGCAGCCTGCGCACCAGTCTCATCCCCGCTGTCCATCCGGTCAAATGCAAATGGACATAGGATGTCGAGGTTCGGCAGAAGCTTTAGGTAAGTGCTCTGTGCGCCGCGCAAATGCCAGCAATTCGTTGCCAGCATAACAGGCTTGCCCGGAGCCAAGCGATTGACATACGGAGTAAAGTGTCTGAAGAAATTGACTATCTGGCTTCGCTCTTTCGAGTCGCCTAAGCCACCGTCCTTCTCCTCGCTGATGTACCAACCGTAGAAGGAAGGATGGTAACCGTATAGGTTCCAGAGTTCCCTTGCCACCTTCTCATGCCAGGCTAGCGATGCAGGTGAATAATCAAACCAAGCATACATCCCAACCCCGAGGAACACGTGCATGCCAAGCTTGTCAGCTTCAGTAAGGATCGCTCCGATTGGGTCTTTGGCCACGATCGGCATCCTTCCAGGGAATAGCTTCGATGGATAATAAGCCAATCCATGATATCCATTCTGTGTAATTATCGAGTCCTCATTATTGTACACCTGATTCTCAAATACTTGCTGGACAACAATAATATTCATTCCGATCCGGTGCATACCTCTGACTAACTGTCTCCAATCGGCGTCTGTCATCTTCTTTATTTGTTTATTCCACGGTTTGCCTTCCTTCTCACTCCAGTGTGTGATGCCAACCCATGCTCCGCCTATCCGCTTGGTGGACCTCACTTTGGAACGCAGAATCGTAATAGGTTGAGATGTACGCAGAACACTCCTCCCGGATCTCGCCACCAGAAGTATTTGGTGGCGACCTTCACGCCCCTTCGTAGGCATAAGATACCTGATCCCGGCCGCGGATCTCGGGGGGACTACCAATGTCCCCTCATATAATTTTTCCCCAGGCTTCTGTTCGTCAAGATAAATCGCTGTATGGTACTTCTCAGCATGTCCAGTTCGGTTCCAGATCGCTCCACGGATATCCAGGGTAATCTTGTCCGTAACTGGCGTTGGCGGGATTAAAGTCAGGCCAATTCTAGGTCTTGAATGTAGACTGGCCTGAGCAAATGCAGCCACACCGCTAAACGCGATGAACGCTATAATAATTGTCATTAATCTTTTCAATTTGTCCTCTGTGGTTTGTTTTCTTAGGCAGCTCTCTGGGTTGGCATGATTGTGATAATTGGGCAGAACACTTCCGATTGCCGATACCAGACATATCGCGGCAGTTGCCAAAAGCATCTTTCGTCTCCCAAAGATGATACAAGTCTTCCGACAATGATCGGGCATAAAAGAGATTCGCATTGTACCATCCAGCCGATTATTCCGTTCGTACAGTCGCACTCGCTAAAATACTCAAAGATTAACCACGCGGTGCCGAAGATTAAGTCTGTATTGATCCCAAAAATCGGACTTCCCAGCAGGGATCCGAAGGTGGCCAACGCTGGCTTCATCCTCTCCTTTTTGTAATTCCATATTCAAAAAGCACAAAGAGCCATTTTCTGTTGAATCGAGTTGGAATCGGATTCAGGAATATTATCATGTTTTTTACTCAATTGAATGACGGAGGATCATCTTTGCGCGCACTCCCCCACTTTTTGTTTGGCGTTTTGGAAAGCTTGTAGATCACGGTACCACCATCAATAATGTTACTGAACCGAACCCATAGCTTGGTCCAACTGACGCCGTTCAGGCTCATACTTTGCACGTACGGAGCATCATTCGCGGCACCTATTCCTAGTATCACTACGGCACCGCCACGCAAATGAAGGACCGCTTTCTTAAACAATGGACTTCCCAGCACCAGAACATTCGACCCCGGAAGCTCTGGGTACATTCCAAGCGCGCCGAAGATGTACCATGACGACATTTCTCCAAGGTCATCATTGCCGGGATAGCCAATCGGGTTCGGGGAAAAGAGTCGCGTGATGGCCATCCTGACCACTTGCTGTGTCTTGTATGGTTCGCCAAGGAAGCAATATATCCACGGAGTTTCTAGACACGGCTCATTTCCCAAATACGCGTAAGGCGAATTGACACCGGAATTCAATTTCGTGAAGAAAGTATCTAGACGGGCAGCTGCAATTTCCCGACCACCCATCTTTTCAGCAAGACCTTTTAGATTGAAGGGCACCATCCATATATATTGTGCGGCGCTTCCTTCGACGTAGACCCCGTTGCTTCCTAAGTGGTCATAGCTGTCGGTATCATTGACAAAACCAGGAGCCCAAGACCCATCGCGCCTGCGCATTTGGATATAGCCGGTTTGAGGGTTGTAGAGGTTTTCCCAATTCTGGGCATGCTTTAGAAGCAACGCGCTCACCTTTCTGTCACCAAGTGCTTCCGCGAGCCTCGATACCGAAAAATCATCGGTGCAATATTCAAGTGTCATAGAAACATTGCCAAGTCCGCCCTTCTGATGTTCCGGCACGTAACCCAGCCTGAGATAGTCGGAGAGTCCATTACGTTCAACGGTTTGCGTGCGATAGGCATAAACGCCTGGCTTTGTGGCCGCGCGGACTAGACCGGCCACTGCATCTTTGACGTCGAAGTCCCTTGCCCCGAAGGCATAGATCCCAGCGATGATTGGCGCGGCAGGATCTCCCATCATCACGCCGCTGTCTTCGTTGGGTACGCCCCAGCGAGGGAAAGCGCCGCCCTGCTGATAGTCTCTTAAGAGAGACTGTGCCATGTCGCCCGCTCGCTTCGGAGCAATCATCGCCAGGAGCTGGCATTCACTCCTGTATATATCCCATCCCGAAAAGTCCGCATACTGGAGGCGTCCCTTCCTTGCGGTATGAATATTATTATCGTAACCCATGTACTTCCCGTTGACATCGGAACAAACCGTCGGACAGAGAAGGGCGTGATACAGCATCGAGTAGAATGTCCTCTTTTCTTCCTTTGTCCCCCCTGTTACCTGAATCCGGTTCAGCCAACGGTTCCACCTTGCGCTTGCAGCGGCTACCGCTCTATCAAAAGCAGTCGAAGTGAACTCCGTTAGCGGGCTTTCGGCTTCCATGTTTTCTTTCGCGTCCGTGACACTAACGTATGAAAGTCCTACCTTCACGAGAACTACTCTGCTACCAGACATATCGAAATTCAAATAGGCGCCGGCAGTACGGCCGTTACCGTTTCGGTCGTTTTTCAACAATGTCCCCTCTCCCCAAGTCCCATACGACTTAAACGGACGACTGAACACCGCGTAAAAATACACCGTACTCAGGTCCCCACCGTAATCACAAAAATGCCCTCCGACGGCGGCGCCGCTCACAGAAGGGTTCGCCGGATCCAGGTGGATCGTTGAAAGAAATGTTCCGTTCGCATTGCTCGATGCGTTGACAACCATTGTGGCCGGCCCTGTTCCCGGATATGTGATCCGCGCGAATCCGCTCCTCGTTGCTGCGGTCAGCTCAACTTTGATTCCGTTATCTAATTTGACTTCATAGTATCCGGGTTTGGCAACTTCGTTAGAATGCGAAAAGGGTTGAGCGAAAGCTTCCCTGCTGGACGGAACTGCCTTAAGCCCAGCGCCAAGAATCGGCGTGAAGGCAAAATTTTCGTCGTAAGGACATCCGGCTCCGCTAAGGTGGTCAAGGCTGAATCCCCAGATCGATTTGCAACGGTAGTTGTATCCCCCAACGATCGTGTGCGTCCCGGCATCAGGGCTCCATTGTATCATCCCAAACGGCGCAACCGCCCCTGGATAGGTTTCACCGTTGCCACCGGTGCCACACATTGGATTGGCGTACTGAACCAGGTTCTTAATGGGGTAGCCGTTTGCCCTCAGCGCTGCTTGGGCTGTAGTTCCCAAGGGGCCACTCAACAGAATGAGACAAAATACTCCATATGCCGCTTGGATAAATGGACTAAGCCTGTATTTATACATCGCGCTCTCCTTCTTAAAGAAAGGTTCTAATTGTCGTTTCAAACCCATTAAGATTTCATCTCTCCTTCCGTCTGCAGAATCCTCACTGGCATTATGTATAAAGGACCAAGTAGCTTAGGCTCTAGCCTATCTTGTGACCGATGTTCTAGTATATGTTCCTTTGATGAACTCATATGTCTTGTCATAGACTTCCCTGATTGCCGGATTCTTGCTCATGCAGCTCTGAAAGAAGGTTCCGGGACCGGCATTTTGGTAGTATGCGTGCGCGGCCTGAGTCATGTACCCTTTCTTTAACCCCCAATTGAGGTATGAATAATATTTTGCTCTTAATGTATCGTTGGTAAGGGCATCCCAATGAATTTCAATTTCTATACCCATTCCAAGTTTCTTTGACAGGTTCGCTGCTTCGCCAAGCTCTTGCACGGGAAAAGTGCTAAAGCAATAATTGGGTTGCAGCCATGCCCCGTCGAAACCGAGCGAGTGCCAATGTTCAATTCCATCGGCTTGGTAGAAGGGGATCCAATTCAGCACTTTACCCAAGCTTCTGACGTAGTGGCCCGTATACCTCAACAATGCCGTCTCTTTTTTCCCTTCGACGAAGAACCATTGTTCCTGCAACCAGTAGAACCCGACTAACTTGAGGTTGGTAAAATGAGCCCGGTTCCATCTGGTCATGACTTGGTTGATATACCACTTGACAACATTCTCTCTGTCGGAAAGATTTGAGAGGTTTTCCGAGTGCCCGTCTCCGTTGATGTCACCGAAGTTGGTCGCACTTGGAGTCGGGAATGGAATTGCAATCTCCACCTTAGTCTTGTAATCAGGCTTGCGTAGAATCTGCTTGACTTTTTCTGTCGCGATGTTCAGAGCTGAGAGATTGTATTGGGGGTTGAACGTGTTGTTGAGATAGTAGGTCCAATCCGACAGTACCGTCGGCTTCTTCAAATTCGCGCCATATACGCCCCCCGATGGCGCGTTCCCAAAGGGAGTGAAAAGGAAGGCGTCAAACATGAAATCGGTGATTTTGCCTGATCGAGTCTCGTAGCCAACGTAGGGGATCAATTGGTCGACAGAAATCTCACCAAGAGAGGGCTTAGACTTGTAGTAACCGTTTGGGATGAGAACCATGTCCCTGGTTCCACCGACCTCCGGCGATCCCGGAGGACAATACGCGTTAGTATAAACTCGACGTTGGGCCCTTATGGCTCTCGGGACGACGGCACCGACGGCAATCCCCTTCTTTCCGAACACCTGGAATTCATCGGCAAACACCCATATATCGACCGGGAATGTCATCTTCACATACCGCGCTTCGTCGTCAAGGTGTGATAGCTTGTACGTTTGCGTGGAGATTGTGTTGGAAGTCGGGGGTACCGCAGAGTTCACCGTCCCGACCACAGCCCAGTCGCTATCGTTCATCGACAAAGAGTAAGTGACTCTTCTCGGAAAGTAAATATCCGATTCCGCGATCTGAATGAACCTTTCCTGTATTTGTTCCACGGTGTTCACGCGTCCCATATCGAGAATAATAGTTCGCGCTCCACCACGAGCGTATCCCTGCCATTGCCCATCGTTGTATTTGGTTGAAGATCCGAGCAATCCATCGGTAAGCTGGCCTGAGTTATGATATGTCCCTTCACTAGGATTGAAGCTCGGAGCTGAAAAGGAATACTTCGTCGAAAAGAGAGGAGTGATTGAATAGGGTTCACCGCGCGAGAGGTTCACCATGCCCGATGGGGGTGCTGGTGCCCGCTTCGCGGCAATGGCGGCGGACATCATTACGAAGACCAACGCGACAGGATAAACAACTCGCCGAAACAAGCCAATTATTTCAATCATTATAGAATGTCTCCAGTAAATTTTAAGCTGAGTGCGAACTCATAAGTGTTTTCTATTCGTTTCTTTTCGAGTATTTCGTCCACACGCGAATAAGGAGATCGAGCGTTTGCACCCCAGCTTCACTAGTTTGAGTTGGATCGTGCAATACTTTCGGCTGCCCGAATGGTCCATGCCGCGTGGGCGACATTTCCCACCCGACTGTCAAGGCCTTTCTCAAGCAAGCCTTGGACGTATTCGAGATAGGTATTTGCTCTAGTTCGGTCTTTCATTAGCGCCGCGATGTAACCGAGCGGCGCCACTGACGGTTCTCCATTCTGCCAATTCTTGAAATGCGAGTTGAATGTGTCGTAAATTGCTGACGCCCGTGCTGATGTCGGCGAGATGACTCCGCACAATATCGGCCACAGCTGGCATTCGGCATCGGGATAGAAAGTGTTCCACTTCGGAGCGACATCCCCTTCATAGACATAATAAGCCGATGCCGCAGGGTCCCATAAGTTCGCAAAGCCCGCATCGTTCTTTTTCAGAAGTTTCTTGTAGAATGAAGGATCACCGCGGGTAATCAGATTCTTTTCCAGCCAGACCATGTCTTTCAGACCTTCGTTAACCTCCGAGTTGTCCATGGTGTATTTGGCTTGATAATGAAGTTTTGCGACTGAGAGCCCATCGTGGTTGTTCGGGCTGAAGTGATTGATGCTGTGAGTTTTATAGCTTATCGTGGCATAAAGAGCCTTCCCAATCAATTTCAATTTCTTTGAATGTGCCTTCAGCCACGAAACATCACCCGGCATAACTTCCGCGTATTTTCTCGTGAGCGTCAGAAATGTTGCCGCATAGGAATCTTGTGAATCGAAATCCGGTATCTTCTCAAGGGGATATGCATCGACGGACGGCAAATCTGTCCCTCCGCTCAACCGGTTGACATAGTAGTCATATATGGACCCATCGGGATTGAGGTGATTGAAGACCCATTTCATCCAATTTTTCACCACTTTCACATTTGACGCCGTTGGATCTTCGAGCAGAGCATAAGCCGCGAAGTTAGAGAAGTAAGGGCAAATCTTGTAGTGAGGAGTCCCACGGAAGGTCGTTAAATCTTTCGGTCCCTCGACAATCGCGCCCGATGTCGTCACGCATGAGTCAACGTATGATACCTCGGATTCGATCACGTATTTGAGATTGGGGCCGCCAGCAAAGCATGGACCCTGTGACAGAGCCCCTATCATTGCAATGACGGCCAAGAATTGAATATTTACCTTTGACATCACGTGCCTCAGTTGATTTCCTAGTATGACTTCGCGAAGATCGTCAGCTCAAACTTGCGTTCCTAAACATCGCTCCGCCTCCAACACTAGTCGGAGGCGGAGCTACCTTGGGAGAACGTCAACTTTATTCTATGAGTACCATCTTCCTTGTTGAAATGAAATTCGTTTTTCCCTTCCGTCCTGCGACATAGAGCGGCTCGATTTCCTTTGCCACAAGCCTATAGAAGTACACGCCACTCGCCAACCCGCTCGCGTTGAATGTGATCGTGTGGTCGCCCGCATTTTGACGCGCATTCACAAGCGTCGCCACCTCCCTGCCAAGCACATCGTAAATCTTAAGCGAGACTCGGCTGACTGCCGCCAAATGATAGCTGATTGCTGTCGTCGGATTAAACGGATTCGGATAGTTCTGTTTCAATTTGAAAAGAGAGGGGATAGGACGAGTTTCAGCCACTGCTGTGAGAGTCGGCTGTTCTGCGGCACGTATGATCCATGACGCCTCCGCGACGTTCGCGCCTGGAGTGTTGAGGCCTTCCTCTAACAGTCTTTGCACATATAGGAGATAAGAATCCATTCTCGTCGTATCCTTCATTAGCGCCGCAATATAACCGAGCGGCGCCTCTGATGGATTTCCGTTCTGCCAGTGAGGATAGTTCAAGTTAAATGTTTCATACAAAGCGATTGCCCGTGAAGATGTTGGAGAGATGACGCCGCATAATATTGGCCATAGCTGGCATTCAGCATCAGGATAATATTTGTTCCAGTTGGGTGCCGCACTTCCTTCATAGACATAGTAAGCCGATGCGGTAGAATCCCATAAGTTGGCAAATCCCTCTGTGTTATTCTTCACCAGATTCTGATAAAACGATGGATTGCCGCCCGCGATGACATGCTGTTCCAGCCAGACCATATCATTCAAACCTTCGTTTACTTCAGAATTGTCCATCGTGTATTTGACCTGATAGTTCAATTTAGAGACTGACAGCCCGTCGTTATTGTCAGGGCTGAACTGATTGAAATAATGCGTCGAATCATCTATGGTAGCATACAACGCGTTTCCGATTGAGCTCAACTGAGGTGAAAATCCCCTTAGCCAAGATGTATCACCCGGCACAGCCTCAATATATTTTTTTGCGAGCGTTAAAAATGTCGCCGCATAGGAATCCTGTGAATCGAAATCAGGGATGTTTTCACCGGGGTACGCATTAACGGATGGCTGGTCGGTTCCTCCTCTCAGACTGTCGACATAGTAGTCATAGATTGACCCGTCCGCATTCAAATGGTTGAAGACCCATGTCATCCAGTTCTTGACAATAGCGAGATTGGAGGTTGAAGGATCTTTTAGCAATGCATCTGCTGCAAAGTTGGAAAAATATGGAGAGATCTTGTAATGTGGAGTCCCTTGAAAGGTAGTAAGCTGATTCCTGCCAAGAATAATCGCTCCTGAAGACACCACGCAGGAATCGATATAGCGGGCTTCTGAAGCTACGATATAATTCTTATCGAGAGTAACCGGTTCCGGAGGGGGTGGAGGATTCCTCGGAGGCGTAAACGATTGGTCAACACCTCCAGCCCGGTACACCGCAAGGCCTCCACCGTCAGTTCCAATCCACTTATTTCCCTGAGGATCGACCGTGATGGTGTTTACAAGATTATTCGGCAAACCGGAATTGCTTGTCGTGAATGAAGTCCAGCTATGCCCATCAAACTGTTCGACGCCGCCCCCATATATTCCCGCCCAGATGTTACCGCTGTCGTCAGCCGCGAGCGCGCGGGTGTTGTCGCCGCTCAGATACGCATTCCACTTCGTACCATTATACTCTGCCAATCCTTTGTTCGTACCAACCCAGACATTGTCGCTATCGTCAACCGTTATGGCCCAAACAAAGTTGCTGGACAGACCGGAATTACCGATCGTATCGACTCTCCAGCTCGTTCCGTTAAATACACCTACGCCATCGCTCGTACCAACCCATACTGTGCCATCTCTATCTATCGCCACTGAATTGATGTAATCGCTAGGCAAGCCATCCTTGGTCGTGTACAATGTCCAGGTTGTGTCATCATCGGATGAGACGGAAAGCTTGACCAGACCTTTGTCCGTGCCGATCCATTTGTCATTATCGCGATCCACACAGATCGCGAGGACATAGTTGCTCGGCAAAATGCTATTATCTGGCCTGTACCACCTCCATACGCCATTGCGGTATCGCCCGAGGCCAATGCCACCTGTTCCGGCCCACAGCGTGTTGCTGGTGTCTACAGCCAGGACGTAAACAGAGCCGAATGTGATCCCGCTCCAACCCGACCAATTGTAACTAAATTCGTTGATTCCCCCGTTTCCACCATATGTCGCGATCCATTTATTGGAGTTGGAGTCAATCGCGACGGACATGACTTGGTTGCCCAAAAGAGTTGTGTCGCTTTCGGTATAAACAATCCAATCCTTCGTCTGCGAGAAGATCGCGCTGGGCGCCAGCATCATCAGCAGCACAATATAGAACCAGCGCTTGAGCGGCTTCATCTCTTTTAACTCCTTTTGCGTCTTAGATCCAGGTGAAAAGCCTGGGGAGTACACAAACGTTGAATGAATTGCTGACCCTTGTCCGCTGAACAAGGATCAGCAATTCGCGGAATACATGGCGGTCGCCATCCACAATACTATTTGGTGAGAATGACGGTCACGTTCTTTGATACTATTTAAGGAGCATCATCTTTTTTGTCATGATGTTGGAACCTTGCTGAAATGTGTAGAAGTAAACACCGCTCGCCATGTTGTCCATGTTGACATTGTACTTGTATACGCCAGGGGCTTCGTAGCCCTGAGAAACGACTTTCACGAGTTCTCCGAGCACGTTGTAGATTTTCAAGCTTGTCATGCCGGCCTTGTTCAGAGTAACATTGATAACTGTGGACGGGTTAAACGGGTTAGGATAGTTGTTGCTCAGGTTAAACTTGGCGGGCACTGCTTCAGGACGCGTCTTGATGCCAGTGGCCTGGAACGTAAACCAATAGGGATCGCCGTAGGGCTTGCCGTCGGGAGCAGTCAGAGCTGCGGAATATTTTAGAAAACCGGCTGTCTGCTCAGGAAGCGGCCACGTCGGGACCCAATTTGCAGCGGTCCCCACCTGTGTAATATCATATCCCCAATCTTGGGTCGTTATGGCTCCACTTCTTACTAATCCGATATAAGCCAATAGACCAACGCCATTGTCGGTACCGGCACTCATCGCGTCCAGGATTCCCGAACCGTATCCCGGATCAGTGCCAACAAGATTTCCCGACTGAGTGAGGCCGGGCCAGGCCTGTTTGTCGTTGAACATGTTCACCGTTCTAGGATTCATCCATCCGGGCGTGTAAATTGAGTCCTTACTGGCAACGGTATCATCGTAAGCCGTCTGGTAATCTGCGATTGCTTTG
>JAJZVO010000032.1 GCA_021845665.1 Bacteroidota bacterium
GAACAGATGAAGAAAGATGTTTTGAACTAGGCAAAGACGAATCTACAAAAAATGCCTATCCATCTCTCAGCTTGGACAAATCGATCCCATGCTTTTTCACCAGGTTCTGTATCTGCCGTCTGTCGTATCCACTCGTCCTTGCGGCCTCCGAAATATTTCCGCCTGACTTCTCAATTAGGTTGAGGAGAAATTGTCTCTCGAGATCCATCAGGACTTTTTCCGTCCTTCTCAACTTTTCCTTCTGCAGCTCTTCTTTCGTTGCCGGCACATGCTCGGTGAGAGGCCCGACTGACTCCCGGATTTCCGCAGGGAGGGAATCGATGGTTATCTGTCCGCCGCGCGCGAATATCATTGCCTGCAAAATAACGTTCTCCAGCTCGCGCACATTCCCGGACCACGAATGCCGTCTAAGGAGTTCCACCGCATCGGGATCAATTCCTGTGATACTCTTCTTTGCTGTATCTCCGTGCTTGGAGATGAAATGTTGAACAAGGAGTGATATGTCCTCTTTCCTTTCGCGTAGTGGCGGAACATGCAGATAAACTACCTTCAGCCGGTAATACAGGTCTTTTCTGAACCGACCGCTTTCAACGTCATCCTTGAGATTCCGGTTCGTCGCTGCGACGACTCGTGCGGCTGATTGCAGGAAAATCGTTCCGCCGACCCGCGTGAATTGCCGGTTTTCCAGGACGTGAAGAAGTTTAACTTGCAGGTCGAGCGGCATCTCTCCGATCTCATCGAGAAAGATTGTGCCTCCTTCGGCCATCTCCAGTTTTCCACGCTTCATGTTCACCGCGCCCGTGAACGCGCCCCGCTCGTGTCCGAAGAGCTCGCTCTCGAAAAGCTCGTGAGGGATAGCGCCACAGTTCACTTCTATGAATGGTCCTTCAGACCTGGCGCTCATTCGATGAAGAGCCCTCGCGAACAATTCCTTTCCGGTTCCAGATTCACCTTCGATTAGAACTGAGGCGTCGGTAACCGCTACTTCTTTCACGAGTCCGATTAGCGACCGCATTTCCGAGTTGATCGTAATGATGTCCTGCGGAACCTCATATTCTTTCAGCCTGTCCTTTAATGACCGATTTTCCTGCAGCATCGAACTGTACTCTACAGCCCTTTTAACAACCAGCTCCACATCTTCGATCTTGATCGGCTTGAGGATATAATCGTACGCGCCTGCTTTCATCGCTTCGACAGCGTTCTCTACGCTCCCGAACGCTGTCATTACCACAACGGGTATCCATTCGTATGTTGTCTTGACATACTTCAGAAGTTCAATTCCGGACATTTCGGGCATTTTAACGTCGGTAAGAATTGTATCGACGTGTTCCTTTTCCAGAACTCTTATAGCCTCAGCGCCATTTCTTGCCACCGGGACATCATACCTGTCCTGAAAGTTTATCTTCAGGACTTTCCATGCCCGCTCCTCGTCGTCGACAATGAGCAGCTTCGGTTTCTCGGTTTTCATTTCAGGCGTATTCTTTCATGGTTTCGAATCTGATAGTAAAGATTGTCTCACCCTTCCTGGAAACAATCCCGATTTTCCCTCCAAGAGCATCCGCGATGTTGTGGGAAATACTTAATCCCAGACCTGTACCAGTATCCTTTGTCGTATAAAAAGGCTCGAATACTTTCTCCCGGTTATCTTCGGATATCCCGATCCCGTTGTCGGAGACGGAGATTTCGAGACCTCCCTCTCCGGAATCCGCCGAAAAGGACACAATTCCATCGGTACAATCAAAATCGTTATCCGACTTGCACCTCTCTTTGATTGCCTCGACCGCGTTCATCCCTAAATTGAATATGAGCTGATAAAGGAGGTCGCGATCGGTTAACATGGTGGCGGAAGTGGGTCCGTGAGATATTTGCACGTCTATGTTTTCTGCCGTAGAAAGGATAGCTGCACGCACTTTTTCAAGGATCTCCTGCAACGAAACGTTCTCGTTCTTCGGAGATCTTAATTTCGAAAGGCTTAGAAAGTCCGTCAGTATCTTGTTAAGTCTGTCAGTCTCGTCCACGATGAACTGCTTAAGTTCTTTCTCCTCATCCTTGCTCAACTCCTTCTTCAGAAGAGTCTGTGCCGATGCCGACATGACGTTGAGAGGATTCCTGATCTCATGCGCGACACCAGCCGTAAGCTGCCCCAGGGAAGCGAGGTGCCGGATGCGAAACTCTTCCTGCTCCTTCTCGCGCATGTTATCAATTGCAAGGTTCCGCTGATATGCGGTTGCAACTTCGTTAGCGAATATTGAAAGAGCGTCTATCATCTCGGCCGTGAATTCCTGCCCGGATTTTCTTACCGAGATCGCCAGGACACCGATCATCTCGTCTGCCGAAAGCAGAGGAAAGAGAAGCCGTACGCCTTTGGATTCCAATATCGAGCACACCTCGCCGTCGATATTCCTGCGGTCGATATCGTAGAACTCAACGGGCCGCTTTACACGTCGGAGGTGTTGAACAAGGAAACATCCGTCTTTGAGTTGCAGCCCGCCCGGCCCGTGCTTCCATTCTGAAAAACGCGGCTCTTCCGGACTACCACCTTTGAGAAGTATAAGCACATTCTGGATGTGGAATTGGCGCAAGAGGAAGGTTTCGACGCGGCGGAAGAATTCATCCGGCGGGAGGTAAATTGAGATTGCACGGGAGAAGGTGACCATATTATGGCGGTAACGGTTGAGATCTCGGCTCATGAGGTTATCGAGCGTTTTGCGTATTCTCGACTCGAGAGGTCGGATTAAAAGCACGAGTACAAAAACGAAGAGTGCGTTAGCCGCATAAGAGCTTATCTTCAGATAGTTCAGGAGTCCTTCCGTAACGGCCTGCACACCGAGGAAGTAGATTGCGAGGACGATGGATGATGCAAGCGAATATGCAACGCCGCCCCTTATCGTGCGCGGCGAATCGAACATCCGGCCGCTGAGCACTGCCGCCGCGAAGAACCCGCTGACGACAAACGACAGGATTGTCGATGACGTGTAGAAGTACAATGTTGTCTGAGCTAACCGCTCCACGATGAACAGAAGCACCGAGAAGAAAAGATAAATCAAACCGCCGTAGAGGAATAGCCGGGCCCGGTGTTTTTGTGTGGTCGTTTTCAACTCAGGAATCTTCCTGATTATCACCAGCGAGCCCCACACAAGATACGCAAAGTAGGTTGCCAGCAGAGATATGGACTGGAAATCCTGCCGGATCACTATCCTGTAAAAGTAAACTGTTCTCGAACTGGAAAGCGAAATCAGTTCTATATGAAAATGCGGAAATGAAGAGACCAGAAAAGCTACCGGGATAAGAAATACGGCGATATAGAAAAGCACACTGCCGGTTATTCTTGACGTGCTCCGCGGAAAATGGTAAGCGGAGATGACGTAAATTGCCGGAATAATAAATATGACCCGGTAAAGTAATTGGGTGGCAAGCGTCGCGCCTTCCTGGCTCCCGCTCGCCAGGATGAATATTTCCGAGATGTTCCATAGTGCAAAGCTCAGGACGAACGCAGAGATCCACCGGTTGACTGCCGATTTAGGATTTCCGAAGAATATCACGAAAGCCATCGTCACGTTTATGACGAATGCTGCAACCGCAGGGAAGGAGTAGATGCTCATCTCGCCCCTATCTAACCACAAAGGCCACGAAGAGAAGCACAAAGAGCACGAAGTGGAACGTATTCTATTATCATAGTCTTAGTGTCCTTTGTGGTTGAATTGTTTCGAGTTGGTTTACCCATTGATTACTCTCCTGATTCCATCCTTCAGATACTTCACATTGAAGTTGATGAGCAAACCGAGTCGGCAGCCACTGAGCTTCAAGTAAGTCAGAATCTGGGCGAGGTGAACATCGTTTAGTGCTTCCACAGAATTGGTTTCAACCACCAGCTTGCTGTCCACGAACAAGTCAAGTCTGTATCCAACATCCAACTTCACATCGTCGTAAATCAGGGGCATAGGTTTTTCCTTTTCGACCGGAACGTTTGATTTCTGGATCTCATAAAACAAGCATTCCTTGTAAGCGGATTCCAGCAAGCCTGGGCCTAGTCTCTTGTGAACTTTAATCGCCAATTCAATTGTCAAATTTGAAAGCTCCTCGTCGGTCATCTCTCTCCTCCTCATTCTTTCTTATTAGAAAGTACACGAAGGGGATTGAATTATTAAACTTATTTCCTTTGTGCACTCGTGATTCCTCTTCGTGCACTTCGTGGTGGATCTTTTTTTGGACTTGACATCGCGTTTCTTTCGCATTAACTTAGCAAGCAACCACTTACTTGTCAAGGCCTGAATGAAGATGGAAAGAAAATCGACCGAAATACGCCAGGAAGAAATAAGAAGAGCCTTCCTCGAACTTATCGACCACGAAGGTCTCCATAATCTATCTACGAGAAAGGTAGCTGACAAGGTTGGCGTCTCGGAGGGTGCGCTCTTCAGGCATTTCAAGTCCAAGCGTGCCATTATTCTTTCAATCATAGATGGGGTCGAAGATGTCCTCATGAAGTCGCTCCGCGCGGTTGCAACAGAGGATTCTTCCTCGGCTGATAGACTCTTTAAGTTTCTGTGTGTGCATGTCAGGTACCTGATTGAAAATAAAGGCATTACAATGCTTCTTTTTTCCGAAGCTGCGCACTCCAATGATCCGGAGCTCAAGGCCCGTATGCTCAAGATCCTCAATTCCCAGAAGCAACTGGCCAAGAAGATCATCCAGGACGGCATCGTTGCGGGGGAATGGGATAGTTCGCTGCAAGTAGAAAACGTCGCCACGCTTTACATGGGAATCCCGATCTCCCTGAATATAGAGCTCATCCTGAGCCCATACGGAGTAAATACTGAAAACTTCTGCAAGAAAATGATGTGCATTCTGGAGCGTGCTTTGAAAAAGTCGGCCTAAAAAAATTTGCCTGATCTCGTAAGTGATTGATTACTAACTACTAATATCAAGGAGAATCAAGATGTCGAACAAGGAAAATTCCCACAGCGGTAGGTTCACGGTACCAGATTGGCTCTTCGAATTTCACGGCCACAAGTGCCCGTACTCCGTGATGGGATACCGAATGGGCGTCATCGCATTAAGAGAATTGGGAAGAGAAAAATGTTTCGATCACGACCTATTCGTCTTCTCGGAGATGGGCGTCGGACATCCGCAGGGCTGCATGCAGGACGGAATTCAAGCTTCAACTTCAGCAACGTTCGGAAAAGGGCAGATGTACAAACTCTTCTATGGAAAGGTCGGGGCGACGTTCTTCGATCCATCAAAAGGCACAGTCCGCCTCCTCTTTAAGAACGAATTCATGGACAAACTAGGGACTCATGAGTTCTTCAAGTTCAGGAAGCAGGGCATCGAGCCGTCCCAGGTCCCTGCTAACGTGGCACAGGGAGTCATCGATATGGTATTGAACGCGACTGAGGAGGAACTCTTCAAGGTTGAGCGTGTGCCCAACTTTGAATTCAAACCAGTTCCGGGCTCATTCAACAAGGCAAAGTGCGATGAGTGCGGCGAGTATGTTTTTGAAAGATATCTTCGCTTGAAAGATGGAAAAAAAGTCTGCGTCTCTTGCTCAGGCAGGGAAGGTGAAGAGACGACTATTCACCTCCCGGACTTCCACGTGGGAAGAAGCTGATACGAGGAACACTGAAAATGGATATCAATAGCACTCTCTTAATGGCAATTCTTTTTTCTTTTCTCATTGGGTTTGTGTTCTCAATGTTTGGTCAGGGCGGCGGGTCGGTTTACTCGCCGCTGCTGATTCTCCTCAGCTATTCAGTTCTGATTTCCAGTTCCACCTCGCTCGTGCTGAACTTAATAACTTCGACGTCTGCTGGTTACATTTTCTATAAGAACAAGATGATCGACATGAAGGCCTCTCTTGCTTTTGTGCCAGGAATCATGGTCGGTGCCTTCGCAGGCGGGCTTTACTCTAAATCGGTCAACACGACCATTCTGCTGTGGCTATTCGTCTTGTTCCTGGTTGCCGTGGGAGCACGTATGCTTTACTCATATTGGGAGAAACCGAAAGCTGAAGACAAATATCCATCCAATCTCTCGGCAGCTGCTTACGCCCTCATCGTGGTTTTCAGTATCGTCGTAGGAATCATTTCGGGGTTGCTCGGAGTCGGCGGTGGGATATTGGTCGTTCCCTTCATGACGAACGTCCTTAAGTATCCGACTAAGTCCGCAGCAGGTTCTTCGCACTTGATCATTTCATTCTCCGCTCTTGCTGGAATCATAGGACATGCTGCATCTCACCGTCTTGATTATCCGTTGATTGCGGCGACCGGCGTCGCCGTTCTCCTGGCTGGAAATTTAGGAGCGAGGTTCAGCCTGAGAGTGAAGCCTCGAATGATAAAGGCTGGACTCGGTCTCTTGATGTGGGCACTTTCTGCTCAAATACTGGTGAAGCTTCTTGGAGTTATGTGAGGCACGTATGAAAAGAATCCTCATTTTGTTCGTTGTCTTAACTTGCGTAGAATCATCGCTCGCTCAGGAAAAAGTAACATGGAACGGCTACCTGCAGACACGATTTTCAGACGACTTCCGTTCCAATACAGGTTTTTCAATAAGGAGAGCAAAACTCTGGGTTGGCGGACCGGCACCTTTTGACGCAAACATGCAATTTCATGTCCAGGGAATATTTCGGTACCAGACGAGCGGCACGTTCATGCTCCAGGATGTTTATGGAGAATACAAGATGCCGTTCGGTTTTGTGAGAGCCGGACAGTTCGTGCCCGACTTCAGTTTAGAGCGAGCGCAAGGTGATGCTTTTATTCCGCTCATCGAAAGAGCCGCTGTCATAAATGCTCTTATTCCTTCGGGAGACACTTACGCGCGCGACATCGGCGCGGAATTGGTGCTCGAACCGAAGGGGTCCGGTTTCCATACGAGCTTTGGGATTTACAACGGTAATGGTGGAAACACAAAGTCTAATGAAGACAGACAGTTCCTTTATACCAACAGGACAACCTACGACATTCGCTTCACCGACAATCTCTCCTGGACCAACGGCTTCTCAGTTTCCTATCGGGACAAGAAGGACCTTTCTTTTCCGAGCATTCTTGGCAATGGAAAGACATTCAGCGGCACTGACTTTCGCTGGGGTCTTGAGTCGCATCTCAAATCCAGGTCCTGGGAACTCCAGGGCGAGTACATCCAGGCCGACCTTGAGAATCAGAAATCTTACGGATACTACTTGTTCGGAGATTATGACTTAGACAGACTGAATGGAATCGTGTTATCCACGGAGAAGCTCCAGGTTGTAAATACATCGTATTCAAATGCACCATGGTACATTGTCGGCTACTCGCACTTTTTCAATGGGCAGAAATTCAAAGTGATGGTCGATGCCAGGACACAATACCTGAGCGACCGAACAAACTACGGCGGGACTGTGCAACTTCAGATGTTCTTCAACTGAAGAAAATCTTGGTTCCAACGAAAACAGCTAAAGGGAAAAAGACTTTAACCACGAAGGCACAAAGGCACGAACGAATTTGAGTATCTTTGTGTCTTCGTGTCTTGGTGGTTTCACAGTTAACAGACGGGAATGCAAAAATGGGACATGAACACAATCATTCGGCAGGCTCTTCAATGGCTCGTCTGTTCTGGGCCGGAATCCTCAACATCGCGATCGCGATAGTGGAGTTTGTCGGCGGGCTCCTCTCAGGGAGCCTTTCGATAATGTCCGACGCGCTGCACAATTTCACAGATGCCGGCTTGGTCGGAGTGAGCATCGTCGCGCTGAAACTGGACGACAGACCCAAAGACCTGAACCATACGTTCGGACTTAAACGCGCGCAGATAATCGCGGCGATATTCAACTCAGTCCTACTCATCCTGATCAGCCTTTTTCTGATGAAGGAGGCTGTCCAGCATCTGCTCCACTCGGCGCACGTCGAAGCGGGCGTGATTCGGTCGCAGAAACGACGAAATTACAGAGAGAAATCACGGGGAACCTCGGGGAGAAGTTCGGTATCAACCACGTCACGCTCCAGTTCGAGTGCCGACTGTGTGGAAGGAAGGAGCTGGTATGAACCAATTCCCTGTAGCTGGCTAAAGTGCTTTACCACGAAGGACACAAAGGGTTTACACGAAGGGCACAAAGGAATTAGGTTGTCAAGACAAGGTTCTTCAGGCGCACCAGAAAACGGCAAGACTTATCACTCTCTCGAGATAACTCATGTCGGAAGGACCCGGGCCCGCCTCAATCATTTCATCAAAGCCTCGCAAGATCTCGATGGTGCAAGTATCCCTCTCGATTTCCCAGCCGCGCTCGGTGAATACCAAAACGGGAAGACGGTAGCTGTACTCGATCGCAAGGTAATGGTTTACTATCGCCCAGTCGATCTTTGCCGTTATCTCTTCGACAGTCAGGTCTTTGAAATACCCGTATGATGGATTCTTCTCAAGCTCATACTCGAGAATCTTCCTGTCTTTGGATACCTTGAGTATTATTGCCAGGATTCATCTCCCACCCGTCGCGATGATTGAATCAGCGCCCCTCAATATTGTCTTCAAATCATCGATTGCAATTGTCCCGGCTTTCTGCGGGTCAAGGCGGTATTCGACTCTATTCACTCTTCTTGACAAGGGGCAATTCTCGTGTTATCAGCTGGACAATTCGCTCGATAAGCTAAACATCTCTCTCAATTCCCCGCTCGAAAGCTCGGTAATCCGCTTTTCAGCCGATGCAACGGTCAGTTCTGCCAGCTCTCTTTTCGACTTCATCATCTCATCAATCTTTTCCTCGAATGTCCCGAGCGTGATGAGCCTGTGAACGGTCACGTTTCTGGTTTGACCGATCCTGTATGTCCTGTCGGTCGCCTGAGTCTCGACTGCGGGATTCCACCATAGATCGTAGTGAATCACGTTTGTCGCAGCGGTGAGATTTAGTCCGGTGCCGCCTGCCTTGAGCGACAGGATCAATATCTTATGCGAATCCATCGTCTGGAATGTTTCCACCATCATGTCTCGCGTTGTTCTTGTAAGGCCGCCGTGTAGTAAAAGAGTATCTTGTTTCATCTCACCCGTTATCATCTCGGCGAGAAGCCGCGCCATCTCCACATACTGGGTGAATATCAACACCTTTTCCTTCCTTGCCGCAATCTTGTCGAGTATATCGAGGCATCTCTCAGCTTTTCCGGAAAGCTCCCTTGTAGGCCGTCCCTTTTTCAAATAGTGAACCGGGTGATTGCATATTTGTTTCAGCGAAGTGATGAGCTTGAAGATCAAGCCCCTTCTCTCGATACCGTCGCTCTTTTCAATCTCATCCATTGTGCCATCAACTGTTTCCTTATAGAGCGAAGCCTGCTCTTTAGTAAGGTTGCAGTACTCATCAAACGCGATCTTTTCGGGGAGATCCGCAATAATGTTCCTGTCGGTCTTTAGCCGCCTCAGTACGAACGGGGTCGTGGCACGTTTCAGCGTCGCGATACATTCAGCGTCTCTGTATCTCTCTATCGGGATCGCATATCTCTTTTGAAACCCGTTTACCTTTCCTAAATATCCCGGGTTTATGAAATCGAAGATACTCCAGAGTTCGGTCAGCCGGTTTTCAACAGGAGTCCCGCTCATGGCTACCCTGGATCTCGCTCTCAATGCTTTCACCGATCTCGTCTGATCTGTATCGGGATTCTTTATGTTTTGTGCTTCATCGAGCACCACCAGACTCCATTCATGATCGCTGAAAAGATCGATGTCGCGTCTCAGAGTTCCGTACGAAGTAATGATCGCGTCGGCCTGCCCGTTCCCAAACTCTCTTTTGTTGCCATGATAGATCGCGACTTTAAGAGTCGGGGCGAACCTTTCGCATTCTTTTTGCCAGTTGCCGATGAGAGTCGTGGGACACACCACCAGGGCAGAGTGTTGCAGCCTGTGTTCTTCCTTGAGTTTCAGCATGAGCGAAATGACCTGGATAGTTTTTCCGAGTCCCATGTCGTCTGCAATGCATGACCCGAACCCTTTTGTCGCGTTCGAATAAAGCCATCTGAAGCCTCTTTCCTGGTACGGCCTGAGTCCTGCGGTAAGTGCGGCAGGAGTGCGGACGTCTTCTACTGTGGTTATATCATCGAGAACTGTCCTTAGGGCATCGTCCGGCCTGAAAAGTGTACCATTCATTTCACCCGTGAATGCAGACCTGATGACCTCCATCGCACTCAGTCTGGGGGGCGGGGAGTTCAGTTTGTCTATGACCGCTTTCGTTTCCTCAGGTGTCAGCAGAACATACTGGTTCTTGAAACTGACGATTCCTTTCGCGGAATTCACGAGCCGGAGGTATTCCGCCTTCGATACTGTCTCGTCCCCTAAAGCGATTTCCCATGAAAAATCAAGAAGCTTCTCCAGCGAAAGGTAGGACACTCCCTTTGCTTTCGAGGCAGCTCTCAGGAGTATTCGAGGAACTGCGAGATTCTTCAACTCTCTGGGAATAACCACCCTGATTCCAAGCAAATTCAAAATCCCGGATGTCTGTAGCATGAACTCCGCCATCTCTGCAGAATCCATGGGTAACGATTCCTTCCCTTTGCGATTCAGAATACGCATCAACACGGGCATGTACTCTCCAGCAATCGCAATCTGTCTTGTCACATCCGTTCTCACGATACGTGCAGGAACCGAGAAGATAGTCCCGGCGTCCAGAAAGAGGTCGGACAGATGGATTATCGGAGCCATCGGATCTTTTTTGTTTTCGACATCGATGTGAACTCTGAATCCGCCCTTCTTGTCCGTCTCGATCCTGATTACTGGAGAGAAGTCTCGCGAGCGTGCCGAAAGTCTCTCGAGCCAGTGGGAGACTGATTTTGCAGTTTGCTTCTCATTGAAACCGTCAGGCACATATGTGCTCCCGGCAAGGAAAGCATCAGCAATCTTATCGCGCGCAACAACCCCTGCATGCGTCTGAACTATATGAGTGATGAACAAGGAAACGACCTCATAAGCACCTTTTTTTGTCAGAAGTCCCTTGTCTTCCTTTCTGAACCCGATATTAATAGGCATTAGCGATTCGAGATACGTCATCACATCTTTTATTTTGTCGTCGTTCAAAAGAGGGATGTACCTTATTGTGAAACTTCCATCTTCACGAATCCTCACATCCGGCATGAACGAAGACGAGCTGATAAGTGAGAGCGCGACTGATGATGCCGCATTGAGGAATCGAAATGAAGGCGTAACGCTCTCAGCCGGGGTGGAAAGGGGGAGTTGAAGCAGAAGCTCTACCAGATCGCCCAATCCGAGAAAAGTGCCGGCAATTTTCTTTATGGCTGCTTTCTGTTCGGAAAGAACTGGGATTGCCGTCGTGGCAGACTTTCCGCCGGGGAAATAGTCGTGGTGCGGATAGACGAACGGCTCGACAACTTGATCGAGGTGGGTTGCCCGTTTAGTCCGCTTTTCGGAGAAAATCAGACAGAAGTTTACGCCGTCAAGAGAGGGGATATCTTCGACTATGTTCAGCTCCTCGACCGCATGGGCTGCATTTCTGTATGCCTGAAGGAGCACTTTCCTGAAATCTCCATCAGGATAAAAAAGCGGAGAGGAGGGCAACAAAGAAACCAGCGAATCGATGTCCACGGGATGAAATGACAGGTCCGGGATCCGATCGAGTTTTCTCTCGTCTGCTTCTGCGGCACTCATGGGAACGAAGAGCTCTTGTGCTTCTTTTTCATTAGTCACCGTTATTCCCGCCGATTTGGTCAACACATCTGTCTCTATCCCATGAAGGTTGAAGAGGATGAACGGGTCTTTGTCAATCTCATTGCCGATTATGTAATAGACCGATGCAAGATGTTTGCAGGGATTCGCCCAGTCAGGACAGGAGCATGAAGCCTCAATTTCTTTCCATCTTTTCGGCAAAACATTCACATGGTTGTTGTCGAGTATTTCGAGAAAAGCTTCGGGCAATCTCCCTATGCTCAGCTCCGAAGAGATAGCTGGGTTTGAAGCGATGCTCTCCTTTATCGTTTCGACCTCCTGCTTGTTAAATTTTTTCAGATGAATAATTATCCTGTACGGACTCGGCCTTGAACCCTGTACTTTAGCGAACACGTCCCCGTCTTTTATTTCTATCTCCCGGACGCTGCCGTTACGCGCATATCTCCTTCCTCTCGGCAGACGGTTTGTGTCGTAATCTATCCTTTCCAAGGCATCGACCCAAGCGCTGCCCCACCACGTCTTACCAAACTTCCTCTTTAAGAGAGGTGGTCCGTCTGAAACCTCTTTCATCTCATCTGACTCCACTTAAGTGAGTGCTCAGCACGCCTGAGCGATATGCCATCCTGGTCCACCTGTACGTGGTGGTAAGGTTCTTGTCGTCAATGTCATTCGTTAATTTCACTAATTCGCACAAAAGTGACAAGAACGTCGAATGGTATTGCAGGGGGGAAAAGAAGCGAATCAGTAACAGACAGAACAGGGAATCCGAAGGACGTTAAAGTCATTCCACGGCAACTGTGTCAGGCCGCCGGCTATGGTGACGTTGTTGTAAAATGTCGGCTGAGCTGCGGGAATAGATGCTTCCTGGGGAACGCCGACTCGGCCGACTGCGCCACCCGGACGGACAATGCTTAGCGCGGTCAACGTCGACTGTTCGAGACCGACACGCTCGAGAACAGAGTCAACACCAAGGCCGTGCGTCAGTTTGCGAACGTGCTCGACCGCCTCATCTCCTCGTTCGCTCACGATGTCGGTTGCACCAAACTCTTTCGCCGGAGCGAGCCGGTCAGGATGTCGTCCTAACATAATGATCTGCTCGGCACCGAGCCGACGGGCGGCAATTACTCCGCAGAGTCCAACGGCTCCATCGCCGACGACTGCTGCAGTCTTGCCTGGACCGACCTTCGCGCTTACCGCAGCATGGTGACCGGTCCCCATTACATCGGAGAGAGTGAGAAGAGATGGCATGAGTTGGTCATCTTTTCCAACTGGCAATACAACTAGGGTTCCGTCTGCCTGTGGGACGCGCACGGCTTCTGCCTGTGCCCGACATCATTCATGCCAAAGAATCCCCCGAGAACGCATGAGGTGTGTAATCCTGCGCGGCAGAAAACGCATGTGCCGTCTGAGAACGCGATCGGCGCGACAACGAGGTCGCCTTTCTTAACCTTGCGGACGTCGGCGCCGACAGCTTCGACTACGCCGACCAGTTCATGGTTATACTCGATAAGAGATTTCGGGCGATTGATTACGGCCAAGCAAAGCAGGATGTGATTCCGTACATTACCAATCTTTCTGCTTTGGATCTATGGTCAGCGGAGTTCTTCCAATCCATAACTAACGACAAATTGGCTATTCTTCCACCGACAGAATAATAGTGCTATCCAGCTCAGCTGTACCATGATAGGTGTTGTTCTAGTGGATGTTCCGCCCCGATTCAATGAAGTTGAATCGGGAAGCCTCGTCAACTTAGCTCTTTCCTTCCGATGTCGAATATTTGTCCGACTCTCTCCGCATAGGTGAACTATACCGTCGATGGCTCCAGTGCACCAGGACTCCTCGGTGAGAATGTCGTACATATCCGAATCAGAACAGCACAGATGTGCAATGCGGCTTTGGCCGTCGATTTCAGTCGTGGCTGCCGCGAGAATCACATCCGAATGTTCCGGCTCGGCGAAGCAAGCCACCACCACATCCACCCGGCGCAATTCCCGGGAAAACGATTTGTGGCTCTATAATTGATCTAAGTGGTCGCGCCAGGAGCACTGATCAGCCACCCGCACACGACAGGGGCACAAACGACTGCCTCCGGGTTGCCAATGCCTGACGGGAACACTAACTTATCAATGGTACATCAATCGGCGGCAGGTCGGTGTCTCGACTTTTGAACTGTAGTTGTGAATGTGAATTTAAGAATCGACAGCAGGAGGCAATATCATGGTTGACGAAAGAATCCGCCGTTATCGCGACGCGGCACTGGCGATGAAAGATGGACGATTCGAAGTCGATATTCCCACTGCCGGTGAGGATGAGGTTGCGAGGCTCGGAGAGGCCCTCCGCCAACTTGGAGCGTCGATGGAATCGAAGTTCAGCGAAATGAAGAAGCTATCGAAAGCCACCGAGGAAATTAACTCCGGCCTGGTACTGGACGACGTGCTCAATCACGTCTACGAATCTTTCAAAGGCATCATCCCGTTTGACAGGATCGGGCTCTCACTTATTGACGAGGATGGAAGGAGTATCCGGGCACGCTGGGCGAGGTCGGAGGCACCGCTTATGTACATCGTTAAAGATTATTCTCAACCGCTTGAGGGGAGCAGCCTGAAACGAATCATCGAGACCGGCGAGCCTCGCATACTTAACGACCTCGAAACCTACCTGCGCGATCATCCTAAATCGGATTCGACGAAAAGAATCGTAGCGGAAGGCATTCGATCCAGCCTGACCTGCCCGCTGATCGCAATGGGAAAACGCATTGGCGTAATGTTCTTCTCCAGTATGAAAGCTGATACTTACAGAGACCTGCACACCGAGCTTTTTCTGGAGATAGCCGGGCAGCTATCCTTAATAGTAGAAAAGGGAAGACTTTATCAGGAACTGCTCGAGCTGAACGAGCTTAAGAACAAGTTTCTCGGCATGGCGGTGCACGATCTGAGAAACCCGCTCTCTTCAATCAAGATGTCCGCGGAAATGATGCGTGACGGCGATTTTGGGCCGGTAGGTGAAAGCATGGAAGAAGGACTGCGCATAATCGAACAGTCGTGCTCCGGCATGGTGACTCTGTTGGAGGACCTCGTCGATGTCAACGCTATCGAATCGGGACACCTCAGCCTTAACCGGGAACCGGTAAACCTTCCAGACTTTCTCGAAAGCTGCATCAACTTAAACAGACATACCGCCAGGAAGAAATCAATAGAGATTAAGCTGAACATCGAAGGACAAGTTCCTGATCCTGTCATGGATCCGGAGAGGATGAAACAGGTCATGTTTAATCTGATATCCAATGCAATCAAGTACTCGAATCCTGAGTCAGACATCCTGGTACAGGCTTCGGATTGCGGAAAAGAAGTGCAAGTGTCGGTTGTCGATCATGGTCAGGGCATAGCAGAGGAAGAAATCTCAAAGCTCTTCAAAGCGTACAGCAGGACTAGTGCTCGTCCGACCGCGGGGGAAAAGAGTACAGGATTGGGGCTTGCCATAGTCAAACGGATTGTTGAGGCGCACGGTGGTCGCGTCTGGTGTACGAGCAAGCTCGGACAAGGATCGACATTCTATTTCACAATCCCTGTTGCCGGTCTGGAAACTTCGGAGCGCATAAAGTGAGCACACTTTTCGGCGTCCGCAATTCATAACTTCCCGGATATCTGAGGGACGCCATGGGACATTTTCGAATAGGATGAGACTATAAGATTCAGGAGATCCCCATCTGGTGTGGCGGCAATTTTGTTTGTCGAGGACGATGAAGAAGCTGCGGCATTTATACTTCAGAGCTGACGTTCATCATATTGTTCTGTTCCACCTTGCCGACGAAGCCAATCCCCAATTGCATCGCTTGTCCCGTCATCTGTTTGTACGCTTCGTACTATTCAAGGTCCATTATGTCCTCTGAATGTACAGCCGCATTTATCAGCATCTCCGTCAGCGTCAGTACATATTTGCTTCCCGCCTTACCACGGTTGGAGCTCTGACGGTCAAACTCGCGGTCTATTCTGTTCGCCAGGTTTATCTTCTTCCCAATCCGGCCTATCAGAACCAGTCATGTCTTCCGTTCTTCCGTGTCAGTCGTTCTTCTGTCCGTTCAAGCTTCAATCCCATCTCGACTTCTCTCCACAATTGTTCCTTTCGCACACATGGTGAATCTTAACCCCATCTCAATTTTCCAATCACTATGTCAGCAACGCTTCCTGCTACAGGAATTTACCCGATCGCCTCCCTCTTTTCAGCCCCTACTATTGCTCCCTATCGCGTCGTTAAGAAGTCCACTTGATTCCATTGGAGGTACATGCTACTTTCCTTTCGTGTCTGGTGCTTCGACTATCTGAGTTGATCGAAAATCGAAGTTTGTTATTATCAGAAGTCAGTTCGTTGCACGGTTTACCTACCTCCAAATATTAACGGAGTAGGGGACAGACTCATTCTCTAAACTATGCTTGTTCGATTTCAAAGAACAAGTGCGCAGCGTCGGGCAGAAATTCTTCTCTTCAGAAATTCATGAGGCAACCATCATGAAACCAATGGTACTGGTTTTGCTTCTCGTAACGACAGTCTATGCAACGGGTCCCGTGATGCAAACCCCGCCCACATCTGGCCAGCAGTGGGAGGTCTATGAGCTTACATTTGCAGATTCAACATCCTATCCAAATCCATTCTGGGATGTGACAATCTTGGCCGATTTCACATCGCCGACCGGCGTCAATTATAGGATCCGTGGGTTCTATTACGATACTTTCACATGGAAAGCCCGCTTTGCACCCACCGAGACAGGGGAGTGGACTTTCGTCGTGAAGTATATGCGGACTCAGGACACCACTACATTCAGCGGTTCATTTTCCGTGACAAACGGCTCGAGTCATGGATTCATTCAAGTTGATCCTTCAAATACGAACATGTTCTCTTACACCGACGGGACCAGCTTTCTGCCGATCGGTGTAAACGGTCATACACCGGCTATAACTGCGGCATATCTCGGAATACCGGCGGGACCTCAGCAGGTTCCGGCGATGTGGGATTCGCTGCAAATCCACGGAGTCAACACATACAGGCTTTACATGTTCAACCAGGAGGCATTTAGCGACTCGTTCTCCTGGAACAGCGATGAAGGAATGGCAAATCTTGTTTACCACACCGGCAGTCTGGATATGTACGATATTCGCTCCGGCAAGCTGATGGATAGGTGGTTTCAGCAGGCACTGGCGCACAATATTAATATTTATCTGAACATGTTTGTTCTCTTCGATGTCAGCGCGTATCCCTTCAGCACGTCGCCGTGGTCGTCGTCGAACGGTGGTCCGTTCACCAATAGCAATGCTCCGTACGCTTCGGCGAGCGGTGTGGGCGCGCAGTTGGAAAAGGACTATTACACGTACGTGGTGAGCAGATGGGGGGCTTACAGAAATCTGTTCGCGTGGGAATATAATAACGAGTACGGATATTACAGTATGCCTCCATGGATAGCCATGGTTGACAGTGTGATTAAAGCGAATGATCCGTACGGGCGTCCGCATTCAGTTTCGTTCTGGAACAATTCTTACAGCAGTACAAGCCCTGTAAATTCACTGGCCGGAATTAACGTGACGGACGATCACCTTTATGCCTTTAACATGTGGAATGAATTCGACGTTGACTCGGCTGCGAATTCACAAAGCGTCGCACGCTACTTGCAGTACAAGAAACCCGTCATGTTCGGAGAATTCGGGAGCGGCGACCTGACTTACGGTCCGTCCTGGCTTGTATTCATCCGGGCAGGATACTGGGCAGCTTTCACAGGCGGGGGATACCCGATCTTGTGGTGGTGCGGTGATTTCAACACAACGGGATACGCGTTCAATAAGGCCGAGCTTGAACTGGTTACCGCTGCCAGCAGTCTTGCTTCGAACCTCACTGCTCTTCCAACTTTGCATCCTGCCAATGGCATTACGGTCACGAACATGCCCTCATACATCCGCGACTACACTTTGCAGGGTGACTCTGACGTCGTGGTTTATCTCCGTTCGTTTATAAGTGATACCACTCAGGTCTCGAGCCTTTCATGCTCTTTGTATCTACACGGAGTTATTGGGAAGACCTGGAAAGCTACCTGGGGCGATCCAGCTACAGGGGATTCTTTATCCGGTTCATCAGGTACAAGTTCAGGCGATACGTTGACGCTGTATGCGCCGCCATTTGAGGCCGATATACTCTTACATGTCAAGGTTGCAGGAACAGTTGCTGTTGTGAGCGCCGCTGAAAGCGGGACGGTTTCAAAATTCAGGTTGGAGCAAAATTACCCGAACCCTCTGAACCCCTCAACAATCATTAGCTACGACATTGCCCAGCCGTCACACGTATCGCTCATCGTTTATGACATACTTGGCAGGCAGGTCGAAACGCTTGTGAACACCTATAGATCACCGGGTCGTTATCAGGTGACGTTCAATGGATCAAGGTTGCCAAGCGGAGTATACTTCTACAGATTACAGGCCGGCACATTCACAGAGACCAAGAAGCTTTTGTTGCTCAAGTGAGTGCCAAGGTACACTGTCCTGTTTCTGTTCGGATGAAACGTTCAATACATTAAGTCTCTGCGGCTGTGTAGTGAGGAGTCGGTATATGGCTGGAAACGGTTTTATGCTAAGCGACTCGACAAAGTAGTCTGAAAGGACGCGACGCAAATGACCAGGTTGCAACAAAAGTGAACGCACAGGTAGCCTCGTAAAGAGTAATGGGATGGACGAGCCTCTATTTTATAGGCGAAGTCAGCACTGTGTGCTAAGAGCAGAGGAAGAGCGGCACATGGCATCTCCGGGGTGCGAGCGGCGACATGGTCAGAAAGTGAGGAACGGGACTCGGGAAGTCCTCGCTGGCCTCTCCCAAGTAAGTTGGGAGAGAGAAGAGCCTTCGTATAAGGAAACGAAAGCGAAGGAAGCCGGCAGGTGCCGTTCACGGCATGCCGCATCATATAACAGAAATAATGTTGAAGCGGCAATGGCGGATGAGACCATATTACTTATGATGAGTATGCAGCAAAAGATACTCGGAGGGAAGGGCCTCTGTTGACCTCATGGATTCAAAGAATGGACGAGACGTGTATTATCCAGAGATGGATTAGTAAACGCGTGTATTTGTTCAGGATGTTTGGATAATTCCGTCCCACCTATGGTGGTGTTAAGGTCCAAGAAAGCCGTATGAGGGAAAACTTCATGTACGGTTTGACGAGGGGTCAAAGGAAACGGAGCGATGGTCAGCTTGAGCGGGACACTCGCTCGAGCCGATCAAAAATCACATCGTGTGATGTTCGGCTTCCCGAACGTCCTGTTCGGGAAAAGAGATGAAACATTTAGGCTCACATGACCTGTACACCACCGCGCCCTTGTCTTACTCTACAGATACAGGTACTTCAACGGAAGTCCGGGTGGAGACAAATTTGAATTGAATTGAGGAGGTTTTGTGAAAAGTTTTGCACTGTTATTCACGGCATTCTTTGTGCCTTGTTGCGCTTTTGCCCAGCAAGTGAACCCCGTGTTATCAGCAACGAGGCAAGTTCAGAGTCAACACGGCGTTGTGCGCAAACCCGATATTTACTGGGCCGACACGAGTGACAATGCGCTTGTTGACGGGATTATGACCCTATTGAATAGAGCACAAACGGTGTTTGACGGGCAACTGGTTGCAAACAAGTCGCACTGGCGATATGTGAAGAACTCGTTCTTTCGAAACGGCGTAAGAAGAATTTACACTGTTTATACATTCCAGATTTTTCACTGGATCAAAGGTCCCACGGGGGGCAATGAAGTCTCCTTCTGGCAATGGGGAGGTAAAATCGGTGACACGCTACAGGTGGTGTCTTCTGCACCCTATTACCAGATGAATATGAGAGGTATCTATTTCCTTGGCAATAGGAGGCCGAACACAAAATTGATATCTCTCGGTGTCGTGGACATTTTTGGCTATGGCCATGGTTCAACCGGAAGTGTAATGATAGGAGGAGGAACATGGAGAGTAAATCCGGAGTACTACGACAAAGTCCTGAAGGAATCGGCAACTGACACGACTGCATATCGGACGTTCATTCATCGGATGAAGCGCCATGACATACACAATCCTTCGTTTTGGCCAAGCACAAAAGTCAGAACCATGCCAGCAGACAGCATCCATCCAATAATACTCAAAGAAATAATGTTTCAATGGAATTCAGTTTCTGGTGCAAGTAATTACGAAATCGAAGTTGCGACGGATGACAATATGCAAAATATTGTCGCTGATGGACTCTACCTGGAATATTATCAATCTGAAATTGACGCTCTCCGCATCATACGGCGTGATGTGAAATAGTACAAGGGCGCAGGGGACTCGGAGCAAATCGACATCTTCTCTTTCGTACCATGGTTTCCCGCCTCTCCTATTGACTTTATTCTTTGAACTGGTTATATAGCGATCAAAACGGTTCAATTGGACCAGGGTCATGTCCCCAGCGGGGGATTTCGGTATCGATAACGAAAGTCGTCACATTCAGCAGTACCTATCTGCGGTAACGGAAACCGGTAGAAGGAGATGCGATGCAAACGAACAAAAACAAAGTCACGCTACAATGGGGCCAAGTACTCTCACTTCCTATGTATGTTTCCTTTCATTGCTGGACCGGCTCATGATCTAAGACCTTGCGATTGATACATGGGAAACAATGGAAATCGCGATCAGAACAAACCGATGGAGCTTTGGAGAATTAGGATTCGATAACCTTCTTCGTCTCAATAGTTCTTTTCAAGTCTTGCCAAGTCGAATTCTTCAATCCGATAGCACACAATGAAAGGGTATCGACGGAGAGGCTAATGGCAATCAGACCTGTTCGAATTGAACTGCCTGCAGTTTGAGCTGAAAAATACTCAGGCGAGATCATTAAGAATAAAGGAGAAGAACAATGAAAAACAAAAGCTTGGTTTTAGCAACTAACCTCCTGATTGGATTCCTCGTTAGCCCTTCAATGGCGACGACAAATCAACTAAAAAGCAATTCCGGTTATTTGTCCATTCACGCTGGCGGTTTCATTATCTCACAGAGTGGCTTTTCGAACACTTATGGGTCAAATCTCGGACCTGCTTTTGGTGTAGGATTGGGGCTCGCACTTACAACACACCTTTTCCTCTGTACCAAAGCATCTTACTTCACAAAGCAGGGAACTCCTTTGTGGGTTACCTATGGATTCACAAACGGAAAATCCACGATCATTTCAGAATCTAGAAACGGATCAGCGAATTTCAGAGAATGGATACTTGATGGTGGCATGAAGTATGACTTCTTTATATCAAAACCGTACAACCTTGGACTTGAAGGCGGGATTACAGTCATCACATTTGCGGATAGGGCGAAGAGTGCAAATGGTCAAGATTCTTTCCAGGACAATGGAGAGGGAGCTTTTGGCTTCTATGCTGGCTTAAGTCTGGAACGGCGCTTCAAACGAAATCCTTTTGCATTACTTAGGGCCCTCGTAGAAATCGGTGAGTGAACCCTTTTATTTCTTGCCACGGTCCCTCGAAGTGTTTTCGGAAATAAGACCAAAAGGAAGGTGGGAATGACGAAGGAAAAGAAAATGCTAGAAGAGACACGGTCTGATTTGCAGGGGAACGACATACGTTATATCAATCTGTCTCCAAACTACTGGGCTGACATTGGAAAAGGGATGATAGATAGGGAGTACCTGCGCTTGCGGAGCGTTAAGGAGATCGCCGCCTCTCTGGGAATATCAACCGGATACTTTCGAGACAAATTTCGGATGGCATATGGAATTACGCCAATGCAGTATCTTAGCCAGCACAAAATAAGGAAAGCCAAGGAACTACTCGCCAATCGTTCGGAGAAAATCTGCGATGTAGCCATTAAGGTTGGAATCCCCGACAGGAATGTTTTCAGATCGACATTCAGAAAGTTTGTAGGAGCCACTCCTTCGGAATATCGGAACATGTCATTGACCGGCGAAAATAATCCGCGAAAGTGATCCCATTAGGTTGACTATGACTTCCGAAATATGGCTAACTTAACAGAGATGATGCTGTTTCATTCCAATGCGGTCTGAAAACAAACAGGTCAAGGCACTGGCCCGAGTTCATTAAGGCTTCGGTCACATATTGCAGACGAAGAAGCTCAGGGACATCCAATTGCGTATCTCGAATTTGCTGCCATGAGGTGCTCCGGCGATCCGGTAGGGAAGTCACGTAATCGTTACTCCTGAAATGATGAAGTGTTCATGAAATGGGAAGAAGTCTGAAGAAAGCTTATCCTTACTAACTATCTAGTGGCATCATGACATAAACATTCACATGATGAGAGGAAATGCACTATGAAGAAGATCAAAATGGATTTTAGGAAACACTCCGGCGGACGCTTATACCGTCGGTCGGGCTTCAGTGCCGGCACGGAGCCGCGGATTAAGACAAGAATTGCTCTTTCCCTCTTCTTGCTCTTTTTGTTACAGTTAAGTCTCGGCGGCTGTATCCCGGCCGGCGAGTTCTATACAGGCAAGACGCTTCGGCCGGGTAAGTTTGGACTGAGATTTGGCGGAGATGATTTACTATACACAAGCTCAAGCAAGGAAGGTCGCCAGGCAGGGATTTCGATCATCCCGTCGGTAGGCATGGCTATTGGGTTGCCCTTGAGGTTTGAGACGGACGTTCGGTGGTTCCCGGTCAATTTTCTGGAAGGCACTCTGCGTGAACAACTGGATCCCAGGTCGTTTCATGACTTCGATGCCAGTTTGAATTTCAGTTACGGGGGGTATGTCGGTGAATATTCTTACGGTGAGTTGGGTGCAACGATGAGTCGGAATCTGAAGTCATGCGAGCCGTATGTCAGCTTCTCTCTTTTCCACACGGTCGGAAGAGCAAGCAGTAATTTGAATTTGACATACCATGGCTCCACAGTCCTAGATGTTTCCGATTACTTGATCCAAAGCATAAACGATGCCCGCTCACTTGAACTCGGCGTCGGGGTGCCGATTGGAAGGACGGAAATCTATCCTGAGGTAGATTATATGTATTTTACGGGCGAGCCATCATTAAACATACTCAGCTTCGGTTTGGGAATACAGATTCATGTGAACTAGAGATTCGACGCCCTCTCCCTGATTCTATCCCATCAATTAGAACGGTGAGATTGATGGACATGAGGAGTCTAGCAGGATGCGGGGAAATCACCTCATCAGTAGGACTGTGGCAATCCATATCGAACTTCACAGTGGATGCCGTGCATGTGAAGGAGCTCTAAAGATAAGTGATGGAACTGGCCTAAAGGTTTGGCATCCAAAGATTCGAACGTGATCGCAACAAATCGGATAAGAAAATGAACGCATCACGCGTGCACTACACTAGATCGTGTATCTTGCCAGTGGTATTAGGCGCGTTCACTCATGGACTCATTGGTTGTGGCCTGCAGAAGGAACTGGAGCCGCCGGTTTGCCTCAACACGTTGGACATCTCGAAAGAGGTGCGAACGGTCGGTCATGGGCTCGTTCAGTACTGGATCACAGCTTCCACCTCGCCGTAACTAAACATACTGATCTTCTCAAAAGGATCAGAGTGAACGGATAGAGAACGGTTACATCAAAGATAAAGAGCGCCGCGTGCGATTCCGCATTACCTTCGCTTGGAATGGTCACTCAAGAACCAACAAGATTCAGCTTTTAGAGTCACCTTTAAAAAGTTGACCGGCGTTGCCCCTCGGTCATATAGTAAGAAATTGTCGTCTGTTGAAAATGATGCTCGAAAATGATCCGCGAAAATGGTGCATACAGATTGACAAGGCAGCGAGGTCTAAGGTAACTTGTGACATGATATGAAGCCACCACGTCACCGAAGGTGGAACGGAAGATTTAATTGGCTGCGTTCCCAATCGGCGGTCTAGTGGTTATAAATAGCATAAATGGAGGTGCCTTATGGCAACAAAAACAATGATTCTGGTGTTCAGTTTCCTGACACTCGTTTCGTTTTCTAGCGCAAGGGCGCAAGTCAACCCGGTGTATCAAAGGATGGTGAAGAATGGATGGAGTTATCCTTTTGACAAGGGATTCAGAAAATTAACCCCAACTGAAATTGATTCCGAGTTCGTCAACAGTATGGGCTACAGCGCGGCCACAGTCTCAAGACTTAAAAAAGCGGGGATCAGAGTCGTGGGACGCTGGAAAAAGCGCGGACCTTGGGACAGCAAGTTATGGACAGCGTTGTCAGACTGCATCGTTATCGGGACTGTAGCCAAGATAGCTTTCCCAACGTGGGTAAGGCCGTTCTATCATTCTATAGTTTACGTAGAAGTCGACAGTTTCTTGAGAAATGACTATGGCCTCGCGAAAGGGCAGGTGGCAGTGTTGCAAGTATCCGGTCCATCAAGTACAGGGCTGATAGCTATCGCTCCTAACGAGCCCCGCTGGACTGTGGGTGAGCGGGTTCTATTATACCTCAGCGCAAGTCAATTGATAACATTCGCGGCCAACAACGATATGCCGAAGCTCTACAATCGTCTGATCAACAGCCCTAAGGTAAGGTTTCAGCTAATCGATAGCGAAGACATAAAATCCAACGGAGTGGTGATGAACCGAAAAGAAAAGAATCTTGATGAAGTAGTAAGCGAAGCCGATTCGGTTATGAAGATTATTGGCCACCGAATGCCTATAAATAGATAACACTAGGAAAGGGGCGTTAGAAGAATGGACTTGACAGAAGCAAAATTCTCATTCCTATTCGTCGCCTTGTTTCTCTTCTTGTCGCACAATGTACTAGGGCAATCTGTCTACAACTGGAACGGAAAGAAATGGGCTGATAATTCCGCAACATACCACGTAAACACTGATCTCTCAATTGAAACGGTAACAAATCAGCAGTGGGCAGCAGCGATAGACTCAGCGGCAGTAGAATGGGATGGTGCCGGTGCCAATTTCCGATTTTTAAAGGGAGGCGATGTCACATACGGCGAGCAGGTCGTTCCAAGCCAGAATATCTCCGTGCTGGGATGGTACGCCACAGCAAATACTCAAACCGGCGCCTACACTGTTCCGTACGTCGATCCAAATGACACGAATGTCATTGTCAAAATGGAAACCTATTTCAACATTTACTATAGCTTCTCCACCAATCCTGGGGCTAGTGAAGTTGATATATGGTCTGAAGCTGCGCATGAACTTGGACACCGGCTTGATCTGGAGGACGAGACATCGGATCCCAATGAGGTCATGTATGCATACGAAACGACCACTGATCATTATCTAGGCAGTGGAGACATAGCAGGGATCCAGAATATTTATGGCGCCGGGAGCTGGGTCGTCAATAGCGACGTCACGCAGAACGAGGGGTGGTATGGAAATGTCTCTGTGGAGCCGGATAACGGATCGGATTACATATATATAAGAAACAGCAGCACTGTGGAGATGTATGCAGGATGTAATGTAACACTAGGAGCCGGGATGACAATGTATGTAAACGCAGGTTCCCAGTTGATTGAGGACGGTGGCAGCCAGGCCATCTACGGGATAGGCTCCCAGATATTGTCGAATGGAGGCATAATTACGGGAATCGATAGCACCGGAGGCGGTGGGAATACTCCTCCTCCCCCAGCGGGTTTCGCGGCATCGGTGTCAGGCCAGAACGTGTTGCTGAAATGGCAACTTCCTGCTTTTTACGGCACGACGGACGTGACTTTAGTGAAAAACGGCAATCCGATAGATTTAGGAAGTTCTGCGACCTCCTACACCGATGCTGGCGCAGTGTCCTCTCTGCCTGCTACTTATTCTGTGCAGTTCAGTGAATCTTCATCTCAGGAAAACATCGATGGAATATCTTACTCTGACACAATAAGTCTTGGCGTTGCCCCGACTACGGTAAGCACAGATACGACATGGTCAGGGACAGTCTATCTCGGCAGCAGTGTTACTATAAACAGCGGAAACACGCTGACGATCAGCCCCGGCACGACTGTCCTGATTGGTTCCGGGAATAGTATTACAGCCAACGGGTCGATTGACGCAAATGGGTCCCCGGCTGGCGATATCTTCTTCCAGCAAGCCGTCCCTGACAGTGCCTGGAACGAGATCGATTTGAACAGCAACGGCAATCAGTTCACCGACTGTGTATTTGATGGAGGTACCGATAACGTTTACACAAGTCATAGCCAGGGAAACACGTTTACCGACTGCACATTCGAGAATGCGAGCGGTGATGGCTTGCTGCTGGAGGGATCCGGATCGTCAATCGATAACTGCACCTTCGAGCATAACCAGTATGGAATTGTGCTGGGGTATGCAGGCCCCACAGCTTCTATAGTCCAATCCACTATCAGCGATAACAGCGCTGTCGGTTTATATATGGCATCAGGAACCATTTCACAATTCACCAATAATGCTGTCGAAAACAACGGCAGCTACGGAATAGATATCGAAGGCGGCATTCTGTATATGGGGAACGGCACCAGCTATTATGACATAGGGAGCAATCCTGTGGCATCGAGTCCGACACAAGGCGCAGGTAAGAACCTGATCAACAACAATGGGTCCTCACAGATTTACGTAGATACCGGCGGAGAGGTTTACGTAGGCGATCTCCAGTTCAATGGAACGGATTATTCACTTGGCGAAGGGTTCAACAGGGTGACGTCGTCAAGCACTTACTACATATATAACCTGGCGATGACCCAGACGTATGAGTCTGAGGAACAATGGCCGGTACCTGCGGCAGAGACTTACTGGGGAGGGAGCGTAGGGTCAGAAAACTTCTATGGGACCGTCGACTACAGTTACCAGCTGACAACTGATCCATCGCGAGGAGCAGGAGCTGGTACACCTCTACAGGATATTACGGCTCCGTACGAAAGCAAGCCCCCTGCGACCCTAATGACAGCCGCGATGGCTGCCAAGATATACAAGGACGCACCTACATCGGGAGCGGGACAGTTCTTTGTGAATTTGAAGAATAATATGATGCAGGTGATAAACGCGATAGACAATCCTAAAACCGGCATGACACGCCCTCGCCTCATAGGTTATCTTAGTTCTCTCTGTTCCTTCGACACGAACGACGTGACACAGGAGCGAAGTGCCGTTCACGATTTGATAACGAGCTACTACAGAGAACTGACGTCGGGCAGCTTCACCGATGAGACGGATCGGCTTTGCAGTGAAGCAGCGCTGGTAGCTGAGGTACAAGATGAAGTGGCTTCGGGGAAGCTTGACAGTGCAGACGCTCTAATAAGTACATACGGCAAGTATGTCCAGAACAATGATAACCAACGTACGCTGCTGTTTAATCAGATGGAGATCGACCAACGGCACGGACAGGATGGAAGTGCGCTGGGAGTACTAAAGCAAATCGAAGGATTTCAGCCGGACTCCAGGCAGAAGAAGGGATACGAGCCGCCCGACTACAGTGTAATTGCATCTCTGCTTGGTCAGGGAACCAGTATCTCGCGGAACAAAGAAGTTGCGAGCGTTCAGACTCAGGTTCCAACTAAGTTCGCGCTTCTTCAGAACTATCCGAACCCGTTCAACCCGACGACTACGATAGACTACGACCTCGCAACTCCGGCGAACGTAAGTCTGGTAGTGTACGACGTGACCGGCCAGGAGGTAATTGTACTGGAGAGTGGACAGGAGTCGACAGGAAGTCACTCGGCAATATTTAACGGATCGAGATTTGCGAGCGGAGTCTACTTCGTGCGTCTTGTAGCCCGGGGCCAGAACGGAAGACAGTACATAAAGACAATTAAGATGGCGATGATCAAGTAACGAAGTCACTTGGTTGGAGTCGCGCAGTGCACAAATTCAAATTCAGCCCCCTTTACACCCCCTCTCTTCTTGAAGAGAGGGGGTTGGGGGGTGAGTTCGCCTCAAACGCAACCAAGTCCGAACGATCCTTTGCGAAAATCTATCCCGTATACTTCCTTATTTGCGCGACTGCATTTGTAGTCGACCCGTTGTCTTATGCCCCTTACCAGGCTCCTGAACTTCTATTGTTGGTCGTTATCCCACTCGTCACTTTGGTGTTCGCTTGCCTGTACCAGATTGCCAGACGGCGAACCGTCGAGATTTCAGTTTCGATTATCGAGCTTCTTCTCATTGCAGAACTTATCTGGGTAGTATTCGGCAATCTATTGCTGCTCATCCATACCGAAAACCTGCACTTGTTCTCTATGGTCGCCTTGATCATGGTTGTCTTTATCGCTCGTCAGGTTCATGCCGGGCAAGAAGAGACACCGGAGGACCGACAACCTTCAGAGATGAGATCCGCTCTTCGTCTACTTATAAGGACAATCTGGATAGTCGGTGTGTGCCAGGCACTTATCGGATTCGCCCAGTATTATGCCGTCTTCAGCTGGTTGCCCATAGGTACCGGCAAGACGCGAATGATCGGACTTATCGGCGCAGCAAACGGGTTTGGTACGATAATGGCCCTGGCGGTAATGGCTCTGATAATTGAATCAGCAGAAGCACGGCATTGGAAATCGAGAGTAACCTTCTTAACAATAGCGCTTGTTCCTTTCGTTGCGCTTGTCTTGAACGGATGCAGAGGAGCCTTTCTTGCGTTGGTTGCAGCGGCAATCGTGTTCTTCCTGTCGAACGGACCGGTTCCGGGACGCGTAGGTCTCACTTCAAAAGAGAAAGCTCTATCCCTTTCCATCCTGAAAGAGGGACGAAGTCGCCGGAGGCTCGTCTTTGCAGCTGCCGTCGTAGTCGTATTCGGCGGCCTGTCAATCTATTTGTATCGCTATGACCTGCAGTCTTCTCTTGGCAGATTATTCGTCTGGAGAGTATCCGCTCCGATGTTCTTTGAGCACCCTATAAAGGGAGTTGGGTTGGGCAATTATTCGGTGAAGTACCTGGATTATCAGAAGGATTTTTTCAAGGACCTGGCAAACCTGCCGCTCGCATACAAGGCGTCAAACATGAAGCAGGCTTTGAGCGATTATGTGCAGGTCTTCTGCGAGACCGGGCTTGTCGGCGGACTCTTGTTCATGGCTACTATCGGAATTGCACTCTGGGGGTTCTTCAGCAGGAAGAATCACAGGATACTGATCGGCGCCGGTTCGCTTCTGCTGGTAATCTTAATACACATGGGCGTCGACACTCCGCTTCGCATCGTTCCCGTTGCAGCTACTGTGGCCTGTCTGCTGGGGCTTGCCCCGGTTCCATCGAAGTGGATCCGGCATTTTCGGTTGACGCCGGCCGCACTGGGGATCGCCCTTCTGCCTGCATTACTGGCTGCATCAGTCTTCGTTGGAATTAAATGCGAACGGTATTATCAGGGACGCGTTCTCTGGTTCAAAGGATATGAGTTCGCCCGGCAGCACCGGTGGCAATTTGCAGCTCAGGAATATAAAAGAGCGCTTGCCGACCTTCCTCATGACGGCCAGTTGCTCTTTAATCTCGGCGCGGTTCAGATAATCGAACATTCTTACTCAGAAGGGATTTACCATCTCCAGGAAGCAAGGGATTCGTACAACGACAGGAATATTTACCTCAGCCTCAGCGAGGGATATCTTAGTCTGCACGAGTATGAGAAGGCGCAGCATTATGCCAGAGTTGCCCTCGCAATGTTTCCAAATCAGCTCTCTCCGCGCTTGATACTTGCAGAGATCTATTACAGAACGGGGCGATTCGGTAAATCAAAAGAATCGCTCCGCAGATGCATTGACGGGGACACTTCCATCCGTTCCCATGAGGTGGAACAAATTTCGGCAGCAGCACAGCGTTTGTGGGATCAATATTATGCATCCCGAACTCAGTAGCGCCACAATGTTTTAAAACGGAGGATTACAAATGTTGAACTTCTCGGACAGTACGGAGGCCAGGATGCTTAAGCGCGTAATCATTTTCCTCCTTGCGTTTATCGTCTCCTCATTGGATATATCTTGCAGCCACAATTCGGCAAAACAAAATGGACTCTTACTCAGCGTAGACATGAGCAAGGAGCACGATTCCGGACAGTTCAAACCCGGGAAAGGAGACAGGCTTTATGTCGCCGGAAATTTCAACGGCTGGAAGAAGTACCAGATAGCCATGACCGAAAAGAAAGGCAATTGGATCTATTCCGCAAATATCGAAAAGTATCTCGAGAAGACGGAAGCAGGCCTCCCGATAGACACTCTCCAGTTCAACTTTCTTATCAAGCCCGGGAAAGACCGCAGCGTCCCCAATCAGGGATGGGAAGAACTCGGCGCCCGCAAGATGGCTGTATCGACCCTGGCGTCTGAAGCGCCTGTCTTTGTCTACGGTGAACGGTTCGATAACAAGGAACCATACGATGTGACATTTACCGTCGGCATGAGCAATGAAGAGACTCTCGGCTTCTTTAAACCTGGCAGGGGAGACGAAGTTGTGGTAAGCGGATCCTTCTGCAACTGGTCTTCGAAAGGAATACCGCTCGATAATAAAGGGGACGGCATCTACGCACGCAAAATCTGGATAAGGCAAAATCCGAGACATCCGCTCGAATATAATTTCAGGATTATTCCCAATGCGAATGTTCCGCTCCCAAATTGGGGATGGGAAACCATCCCGATGCGGAAGACATCTCTTGATTCGCGTACCATCAAGCTTCCGTTTGCTGTGTTCAATAACATAAGGCGAGTCGCGCGTTTTGTCATCGGGACTTCGAAATGGCAGCGGAAGGGAGTCTTCAAACCGATGAAAGGTGACATCCTCCAGATCAAACTTCTTCTGGACGGCAAAGTCGACCTCTCCGATGAGCTGTTCCATGTCGACAAACATCGTTACGAGACTGCTCTCGAGATCCCGCTTACGGTCAGGAAGGTCAAGTGGCAGGTCGTCGAGGACATGAATAAAGACCTCACCCAGCTGAGGCGGGTCGCTGTCGGCCTGAACGGGGCGGTTATTACAAATTGATGCCACCTATGAAGAATCTCATTAGATGTCTCCCGATATTCCTGTGCCTCTTGACACTTGCCGGCTGCGGGGAAAATGTATCGACTGAGGCCTATTATAATCTCGACAAGATGCCGCACGGATTGGTCCTTCTGAACAGGTGGCAGATACTCGGCCCTTTTCCCGCAAATGGGAACACTCACTACATCGGCGTCGATAACCTGCGCCAGTTTGGACTCGACGAGAAGACCGTGACCTATGCCGAATTCACCAATATCCAGCCGAAAGACTCATCTGAAAGATTCATAAACCGGCTGTACACCTCGGACGATTATAAGACAGATTTCAATAAGCTGTGCCATATTCCCGATTCGCTCGGGATAGCCGCTAATGTGTATTGTGCATGCATACTTCACTCGGACAGGCCGCGAAAACTGAAACTGAATTTCTCCAGCGACGACGGTTCGCAGGTCTGGTTCGATCACAAGCTCATCTATTCATCCGGCAGAATGAATGGAATAGAGTACTACCAAAATTACCTGACCCTCAATATCAGCAAAGGCAATAACCTCCTTCTGGTCAAGGTGAACAACTTAGCGCTTGGCTGGCAAATGTTTGCCGACGTGGAGAAGGAGACGAAGTGGAGATTGGAAAGGTACCTGAAAACTTTCTCGGTCCGTTTCGGCCGCTACTACCTGCAGCGAAGCACTCTGACAGGAGACACCATCGAACTCAACAAAGATCTGCCTTCCGACAGGTTTGGCTTCATTCTAAGGTCCCCGGTCGGAAAGACTATTCTCAGTGACTCCGGATCGAATGCCAGCAAAGCTATGTGGGTAGTTCCGGGTCTCAAGGACGGGCTCTACAGCACAACCTTTTACGATCGGCACCAGATATTCCACGAGGAGCTGTATAAAGGACACATTGTCAGGACAATCGGAAATATTCTCAGGAAGTTGAAAGCGTTCCGCCTGACCGGCGACGAGAAAAATGATCTCGCTGCACTGAAGTTCCGTTTCTATCACTTGTTGGTGCCGAAGAATATGGGAAAGACTGTACACGACAAGCGCAACTGGGACAAGAAGATGATTTTCCTCTTCACAAACCTCCGCCGCTGTTATAGCAATCTAAGCAGGGGGTTTCCTATGAATCATGATGCTACAGGCGGCATGCTGCTCACTTACGTGTCGAAAATCGACGGCGGAGTCCAATACTATCAATTGTTTGTACCGAAACAATATCGGAAAGCCAACCCTCTGCCTCTTGTAGTCGAGCTGCCGGTGTATGTGCTCAGGCACAGCTCTCCATTAAGCACCTACAGGTTTGCAAACATTAGACTCTTCGGGCAGTTCGAGCATCTGGCCGATAAGTACGATGTCATAGTCCTTTCTCCCGACTGCAGGATTTTCGAGAGTGCAAACATGAATACAATTTCGGATGCGGCATTCTGGGAAGTACTTGCCAACGTGAGAAAATTGTACGATGTAGACACCACACGTTTATATCTCAGGGGTGCGTGTCTTGCCAGCATGATGGCAATGAGCCTCGCTGAAAAATATCCCGACAAATTCGCCGCGTTGGCGATGGTTTCGCCTCAGCTTAGTGTCTCCAGGATCGACAACATTTACTTGCAACAGAACGAGCCGCTGAACTACCTGAGGAATATCTCCAATCTCCCGACTCTCGATATACATAGCAGGCTCGACCATCACAGCCCGGTTAGCATAAGTGACAAACTATACGCGGACGTGACACAGCTGGGGTTCAAGCACTTCACCTACAAAAGACTCAGGTTCGAGTTCCAGAAATATTATTCATCGCCGTATCTGTCATATATATTCGCTTTCTTTCTCAAGCACCATCTACAACCAGGTCCCCATCAAATTTTCTTCTCTACCAGCGAAATGAGATATAGCAAGTCATTCTGGCTGACGCTGAATGAAATTAAGTATGGGCAGGTCGCAACGATACACGCGAAAATTAGGCACGACACACTCAGAGTCGAAACGAGAAACATCCGGAGTTATACCATCAATCTGAAGACCCTGCCATATCGCGAGGGAACTCCGCTTATCATTTATAATAATGACAGCACGGTCTTTGATGCATTTCCACATACGCAATCACTTACATTTGGAACCAAGCCTTCAGACTGTCTCTTGACCAAGAACCCTGAAATAGAAGGGCCGTTTGCCGATGTCTTCACCGTTCCGTTCGCTGTCGTCCCGGGCACGATCGGTAGTGCTCACGAGACTCAGCAAATGCGGGCTCTCGCCGATACAATCGATTCCTACTGGAAGGAAAGATACTACAGCGGTTGCAGGATAATACCTGACAGAGACGTGACCAGGAAGGCCATTGATCGCTACAGCCTCCTCCTTCTCGGTACACCGCACTCGAACCTTGTCTACAGGAGATTGGCAAGCCGACTGCCTATTAAGATCACTCCCAACTCTGTACAAATTGCTGGACACGTAGCGGAAGGTTCGAAACTTGGTTTCTATTTCATATACCCGAATCCGGAAGACCGTCACAACTACGTGGCAATAATAGGATATAACAACCCCGGATTCATTTCGCTCGGATACGAGATGGACGGTCCCGTGAGGCGTTTCGACGACGTGAGCGATTACGGCTGGTATGATTACAAGATTTGGAGCTCCGTGACCTTCCGAACCATCAAGTCGGGTTATCTCAACTTTTTCTGGAAGTGAGATCGCCGTGAATGGTCATTGAAAGAGATCTGTAGGAGAAAATCATACATCACGTTCTGTAACAAGACAAAACAAGGAGGATGATGCAATGAAATCGAATATGGTTTGCTTGATGCTCGTTGTCATAGTTTCAATTCCCTTATGCCTCCGGGCGTCTCTTGCGCAGGGAAGAGGTCAGCAGATGCAGAGCGCTGGCATGGTTCGCGGAAGTCATCCGCTTTCAAATCGCCTGGCATCATCCAACAGGATAAAATACGTACGTGGTATAAGAGGGGAATGGATAGCCGTAGGGCATGACGGAAACATCTACTGTTCAAGAGGCAGCCAGGTATGGATGAAGAAGCCAAACGGAAAAGTACTCCCTGTCGCGGGGGAAGGGAGTCCGGGAAACACAGGCGACGGTGGCCCGGCCATCTACGCGCAACTGACTTCACCTACAGGATTGGCCGTCGGACCGCATGGAAGTCTCTACATAGCAGATCTTGGCAATAATAATATTCGGCGCGTAAACAGTGCGGGAATAATTACCACGGTAGCTGGAACGGGCGTCGCAGGTTTCTCAGGCGATGGTGGTCCATCGATTCATGCAGAACTCAAACACCCTATGGGGCTCGCCATCGGCCCTCACGGGAGCATCTACGTTGTTGACCAGGGGAATTCACGAGTCAGGAAAATAACTCCTTCGGGTACTATTTCTACTGTCGCAGGCGACGGCGTATGTGGCTTCAGCGGCGACGGCGGTCCGGCTGTGCATGCGGAAATGTCAAGTCCGATGGGGATCGCTGTTGATCGGCTGGGAAACATTTATATAGCTGACTGGGGAAACCGCAGAGTCAGGGAAGTCTCAGCGCACGGGATTATTACCACAATTGCGGGGAACGGCTATTGGGGTGATTATGTCCGCAGTGGAAACGGCGGGCCTGCCACAAGTGCCGAGCTAAGCGGTCCAAGAGATGTCACCGTTGGAAAGAACGGAGCCATTTATATCGATGATGATTGGGATGGCGCGATTCGGGAGGCTAGTCCCGATGGGATACTGTCTACATTTGTTCACAAGCGGGAGCTCGGCGATGTCGGCCATGGGGCCATCGCCTGTTTGCCTGTGTCGTCTGCAATTGGCCCGCACGGCGACTTCTATTTTGCAGAGGAGCTGATTGGTGTCAGGCAGGTTTACTTTGGCCCGGAGGGATTAATAAGAGAAGTAAAAGTTGCCAGCTCACGTTCGCTTGCTAAGAAGGAAAACTGATCGCCCGAGACCAAAGTCTCAGCCTAAGGAAAAGAAGCGTGGCCGGCGTTAGGATCAAGTTCCGCATGGCCGTGGCGGTTATCGACATAACTCAATAGCCCAGATGGACAGACTGCACCTGCACCGGGACCCGACAAGCAGCTAAGAAAGTGATCTAAACTTCTACTTTTGATGACGTCGACGGCCCATTTTTGCTGGCGACCGTATCTCGATATTGCAAACAACATCAGGTATAGCTTCGCCCTAACTCGCCTCAGCCGCTGTCGTACCGCAAACTGTTGTGAGCCATGCATGGCAGAATTACAACCGTGGTACCGTTATATGATGCACTTGGCAGGTATCAGTTCTTGATATTCTATTCGTATCTCAAAGATTCGACCGGATTAACGCTTGCTGCCCGCCGTGCGGGGAATACTCCCGCCAGCAGTCCTATCAAGGTTAAAGCGATCACCGTGAAGAGCATTATTCCGACGGATAGTACCGGCCTCCCCAGAAATCTTAAAGCTCCGCTGCTTGTGTTGAGAAGGCCAGTTGCCGCAACGACTCCCCAGGACAGCAGAAGCCCCGATGACCCTCCGATGAATGAGATAAGAAGAGTCTCGAAGACAAACTGCCATAACACGTATGTCTTTTTCGCTCCCACCGCCAGCTTAATCCCGATCTCCGGTGTTCTCTCCTTCACGACTACATACATAACATTGGCAACGCCGACTCCGGCTATCATTAGAGTGAATAGCCCGACTGCACCCAGAAAGATATCGAGTCCCAGTGTGATCTTCTTGATCATCTCGTCGATCCTCATGGTATCGAACATGTTTATCGCGCGGTTGTCGGTCGGATCAAACCTGTATTTCGCCGCAAGAACTTTCCTGATGTCGCGCATCATCCGGGCTTGAGTGCCAGGGTCGCCCCCTCTGATAAGAATCGAGTTGACATGCCTCTTTCCGTAAATAATCCTGAAAGTTGAACATGGTATTATTGCCCTCCAGGAATCCGGACCGTTGTTCATCGATGTCTGCAGTTTCTTTTCCATGATGCCGATTACCGTGAACGGAACGTTATCCAGCATTACTGTTTTCCCGATCGGCTTCCTATCTTTGAAGAGGGCGCGGGCCACTTTCGGCCCGAGGAACAGGCTCCGCTTTCTGTACTTGATGTCGTTCTCATCGATGAAGCGGCCGCCGGCCTGCGGATACATCGTGCGCATAACCTCGAAATCCGGACCCGCTCCTTCGCATTCGGTCGTCATTTGTGTCTTGCCATACTGGATCTCCACATTCTTTTCGTATTCCGGGCTGATCAGGACGATATCCGGCACCGTCTCCTTTAACAGCGTGGCATCCGCTTCAGTGAGCCTTATCGGGCGGTCCTTTGGCAGACCGTCATACACTTTGCCGGTCTCGCCGCCGTACAGGATCACCACCCTGTTCCACGCATTTACCATCCCCTCTTCCATGGCGTCTCCGAATCCGGAACCGAAAGCCAGGAGCAACACTACCGAGAGTGTCCCCCAGGTTATCGCAATCAATGTCAGAGCGGTCCTCATCCTGTGGCTGCGCATATCCTGCAGAAACTCCTTGACCAGTTCGATCACCATGACGATTCGCCTTCCTGTGGACGCATCAGTCTCTCAGACAATCCACGACGTTCAGGTTTGCCGCCCGGCGGGCGGGCATCATCCCCGACGTTATCCCTATTATGCCGAGCATCAAAATCGTTATCACTATCAAGGGTAAGGACATCTGCGGGGTCCCGACATATTCCTTCACGGGGATAAGCTGAAGAAGCGAAACGATTCCCCAGGCAATCAGAAACCCGATCGCCGCTCCCAATCCGACGATCATGAATGTCTCCGCAAAGAATTGAAGGAGTATCGTCGACTTCCTGGCGCCTACCGATCTCTTGACGCCGATCTCCTTCGTGCGTTCCTGGACAACGATAAGCATTATGTTGGCTACTCCGAGGCCGGCGACGCCGAGGGTGAAGCTTCCGATGATTCCGAGGAAGAGGGTGAACCCGATCGTGATATAGTCGAGTATCTTTTCGAAATCCGCCGTGTTCCAGATTTGAAGGGCGTCGTGGTCCGTCGGATCGAAATGGTATTCTTCACTGAGAGCCTGCCGCACCTCTTTCTCCACGAGCGCAGTCTCTGAAGCGTGTGCCGCCCTGTATACGATGTCCGTCAGATATTGAGTTCCGAAAAGGGCCGTATATGTCGGAGCGGGAATGAAGACTCTATCCGCGTCTTCAGTGTTATAGGAAGAATTCTGGACCTTCGGCAGCATCACTCCGATCACGATGAACGGCGTAATGCCGATATATACGGTCTTGCCGACGGCGTTCTTATCGCCGAACAGGTAGTCCTTCACCCTGTTCCCGAGCACCACGACCCGCTTCCTTCCTGCCACATCCAGCGTATCGATGAATCTTCCGCCCTCGGCGGGTATGATGTTTCTCATCTTTCCGTAAACGGGGTAAATTCCTGTAATACCCGGGTTCATTATGTTCGTCCCGTAACGAATCGGCGTTTTCGTTCGGATATACTCGGGACATATCTCGCTTATTTCCGGCACCTTCGCGCGAAGAACGGGTATCGCTTCTTCCGTAAGGTGTATCTCCCTTCCGATTCCGAACCCCTCGTAAGGCTTTGTAGTCTTGCCCGGAAAGAGGATCGAGATGTCCTCACCCATTCCGTGCATATTTACCATCGATTGTCTTTTGAATCCGAGTCCGACCGAAACCAGAACTACGATGGTGACGGTGCCCCAAATGATCCCGAACAAAGTCAGAAAGGTTCGCATCTTCTGGGCACGGATGTCGGCAAAAAACTCAGCGAGTAAGCTTGTCAGGGTCGCCATTTTGTCATATCACTGGATTTTGACGACGGGCTTCTCCAGAACTTTCTCTCCGAGCGCTAGACCGGAGGTCACCTCTATGCTTATGGCGTCACTGATCCCCGTCCTGATGGCTAGTTCCACAGGCTTGTTTCGGTCCGATGGAACCCTGACAAATGAAGAGTCGTTCCTGAATGTCACCACGCGCTCGGGGATATAAAGAACGTCTGTCTTCTTTTGCGTGATGATACTGGCGTTCGCTGAATAGCCCGCCCGCAAAGTGATCTGTTTGGTATTTAGGATCGAAATCTCTACGGGAAATACCGCCGAGTTTTCCCTGGTTTCGCCCTGCAGCCATATTTTTGTAAGAGTCCCGCTGATGGTGTCGCCCGGGAGCGCGCCTATGCTTATCTCAGCGGGCATTCCAACTTTGAGGCTCCCGACATCGATCTCATCAACAGTACCCTTGAATACCAGGCGGCTCATGTTTGCCATCTGCATCAGCACGGTCCCTTCCTGGTACGAGGTGAGAGGAATGACAGGGTCCCCGACTTCGACCGACCGGGTTAATATGTAACCTGTTATAGGTGCGTATATAATGGACCGGATCCTGGTATGGTCTATGGTAACCGATCCGGACACCATGAGTTGGAGCGATTCCTGTGCCATTTTCAGATGCAGCTCGGCCTCTCTGTATGCCATAACCGTGTTATCGTAATCCTGAGGCGAAAGCAGCGATCTCCGGTATAACAGTCTCTGACGCCGTTCCTGGGCTTTGATGTTGTCGAAATCTACCTGGGCAAGTTCAACCTGCCGTTTGGCGTCAGCAAGTTCTACGGGTGTCGGGTCCGGCTTAACCTGTATGAGCGGGTCTCCTTCATGAACATACGATCCGACATCGACATAGAGTTTCCCGACAACTCCACTGACTCGGGACTTGATCGAGATTTCATTTTCCGGTTCGATTGTGCCGACGGCGAGAGCCTTTACCTCTATCGTTCCCCGCTTGACGGTAACGGCGGGCAAACTTGCCGGATTTTTCCCGGAATCGGCTTTGATGACAAAGAATGCTATCAGGCTCAGCAACAATAAGGCTAATGCGCCGGATACCACCCACTTCTTTTTCCTCTTCTTCTTGGGCATTTTTCTGGTTCTCCAGTAAGCTTCGATGTTGATGTCCGAGCTTACGGGATCAGTGAAGATAGGTTTCAACTTCACGGGTTGTGGCGGGCATGATTACTCGTGAGAAAAAAAGCAGGACTGAGTTTTGATTTGACTTCTTCAATAACTCTAAGGCTAACCACACGTCGCCAAAGCGTCGGCTTCGCTCCGTTCGAACTCTTCGCACGTCAACCTCAACCCATTCAGCCGTCGTATCCTCAAATAGCGAATCCTGAATGGCGGGGTGTCCCTCTGCCGCATTTTCGACACCTAATCTCCCACCTTCGTCCATCTCGCCTAAGTACGAAACTACCCGTTGACGTGGACCTCGCTCAGTACGGTACGACTCAACGAGCGCCCAACAGTTGTGTGGCTTCCCGTCTTTCTGTACCCATATCTTTCGCAGAAACATGTCACAATTTACAACATCATGGTACGCCATATCAATAGGGTAGGTTTTCACTACACGGACTTTTCCACCCTAATCTGCCACCCCGAATCAAATCACCGCAAAAATATTTCTTCTACCACCCCAAGTGTCGAACTTGGGCTGATGCTGAATCAGGCTGCCTACCCTCGGCGCAAGCGATGAAGTACCAGGATTTGGCCGTTCATGTCCGGCTGGTGTATCGTGCAAATGAATTTGTAAAGTCCCCGCTCGTGAAAGGTGAACACATACGGCCAACTTGATAGCTGAGGCAGCATAAGGTTCATCGGCGCCTTGCCATGCGGGCTCATTAGCTGGAAAGTGTGATAATAGTCCGGCTGAAGGTTCCAAAATCTGATTTGCGTCGGTTCATTCCGATGCACGGCGAAGAAAGCCGGCGACTGTCGTATTCCTCTCCAAATTTAGCAACGGTGGCCATCGGACCCGTTTCTTTGACCGCGATGCGTTGCGCCTGGACCAAAATGCTTGTCCCGGCCTCGCCGGTTCGGGAAAGGCTGACTGCTTTTATGGCGGTTGCGTCGGCCAAAGACTCGATCCTACGTTTGAAGGCATTGCTTTTTCTCGGTCCCGCTTTAGCGCCATGGTTCGCTGATTCTATCAGGACTTGCATTCCCCGCGCGTAGGCCCGACCTGGAATTGTGTCGATAACGACAAGGAACACTATGGCTGCAAACACTGCCGTGAGTAATCTATGGCCGGGAAATTTGTTTTGCGGTTTCATGACGTACCTCGATCATTTTTCGAATAGCTCGTCCGTCAATTCCTTGGCTTTCTACTCACCCTCTCCTTCAAAAAAGAGAGGGGGGCGGGGGGTGAGTCAGGATGCAAGCACACGCAGCATGATGAAGAGTATGCTGACCGCCTCTTTTCAGGATGCCACCGGCTTTGCCGGTGGTAGTTCACTCCACCCGGATGGGATCTACCGCAACGCACTCTCAGCAACCATTCATCTCTCCATCCACCTCTGAGACTCAGGAAGTGCAGGAAGAATTCCCGTCGGAGGTGTGGAAATATCGTCCTCTCATTCTTGGTCCCTACGGATCACCCGTGAATTTCCATCTTGAAATTATGAGATAGTTGTCGCATCTTACTTAGACCAAGTATAAACAGCAAGCTAATCAGGCAAATTTCAGGCTAAAAGCACCACCGGAGATATAAGTGAGTCAAGTCATTGAAGATAGAAGAACCTCGTCGAGAATTTGGGAACTTTTAAGAATGTGGGGACCGGCATGGCTGGTCATGATAGCGGACGTGGATGCCGCGAGCGTGATAACCGCGGCTGAGAGCGGGGCAGTCTACGGAACGAAACTCATCTGGTTCCTCCTGGTTCTTATCGTGCCGCTATACGTAATTCAGGAAGTCGCGGGAAGAGTCGGTGCCGTAACGAACAAAGGCCTCGGTGAGCTCATAAGGGAAAACTATAGCAGGAAGACCGCGATTCTCGCTTCCGTACCGATGGCGCTGGTTGACATAATCAGCTACATCGTAGAATATACGGGCGCCGCAATAGGCTTCGAGATCCTCGGTGTACCACCACAAGTGTCGGTTCCGACAATTTTCATCGCCCATGTGCTCCTTATTTACAAAAGAAAATATGTCCAGGCCGAGAGGCCGCTCCTCATAATCTCGATTGTCTTTTCGATGGCCTGTGTCGCGTCCGCGTTTCTCACTGCAAGAAAAGGAGTCGAGTTCACACCGTTTTACTTTTCGAGTTCTCCCAACTTTTTCTTTCTATTGGCGGCGAACGTCGGGGCGGTCATCATGCCCTTCATGCTCTTTTACCAGGCATCCGCAACGGCAGAAAAGGGAATCACTTCAAAGAGTTTATGGGCGGTGAGACTTGAAACCGGCATAGGCGCCGCGGTCTCGGAGATCCTTATGGTCGCGATAGCGATTGCGGCGATCGGTATATCGGCGGGCTCCTTACAGTTCGCTTCTCCCGTCATTCTGTCGAGAGCCTTGTCGGGTATAGCCGGCAAGTTCGCACCGGACGTCTTTGCCCTCGGCCTTATCGCCGCGTCTTTCATTGCACTGATCGTGATCTCGCTGGGTAGCAGCTGGGGCGTTACCGAGGCGATGGGATGGGGAAAGGAAAACTGGTTCAAGGTCTATATTATCGAATCCATACCTGCCGTGATAATTCCTATGATTACACTGAACCTGATCAACTTGGCGCTAAGCCTGATGGTCCTTCAAATTGTCGTGCTCATAGGCCCGTCCATAATACTCGGATTCATATCTTCCGACAAGAAGCTTATGGGAAAGTATTCTCTCTCCGGGCCGAACAAGGTGCTGTACTGGTCCTTCCTGGTACTCATTTTCGCAACCGGTGTGATAAGCATCCTGTGACTCGTACATGTGTTACATTAAACTGAAATGAAATCTCGATTACCCGACTACGGGACCGACGGCGACCCAACGGCCATGCTTCTCTCCCTGATTGCATTTGTAATCGTGGATGCAATCCTTTTCCTCATTCATTCGCAAGTGTTCAAAGTGTTGGCCTGCCTGGTGCTGGCATCCGGGATGGCTTTTCTGTCCTTTGTATTCTGGCACGTGCTTTACATCAAGTTCGGCAAGCTCCGTCACAGGGACGCGATTCTGTCGCTGGTCGAATGGAAGGGTAACGAGACCGTCCTCGATGTCGGGACAGGACGCGGATTGCTTCTCATCGGGGCTGCAAAGATGCTGGGGAAGGGCAAGGCCATCGGGATAGACATTTGGAGAAGACAGGACATGGCCGGGAATGGACCCGAAGGGGTGTTACTTAACGCGAAGCTGGAAGGAGTCTCTGACAAAATAGAAGTCAGAGAAGAAGACATAAGAAAAACTTCGTTCCCGCCTGATTTTTTCGATGTGGTGTTCTCAAATCTCTGCCTTCACAATATTCCAAGTATAGAAGGAAGAGAGGCTGCGTGCCGTGAGATCGCTCGTGTCATGAAGCCGTCGGGGGTTGCGATCATATCGGACGGATTCCATACCAATGATTATCTCGCTGCCTTCACGAAGGAAGGGATGGAGGGGAAGATCATCAAAGGAAAATTCCTGTCGAAGTCATTCTGGCTGCACACGGTTGTTGCCGTGAAGAATGTACGGTGAGTACCCGATAAGGGAGGACAAATTCTGAGCCGGTCTCTTCATGACGAATTTGTATTCAACGAGCTATTGTTCTTAATCCGGACCGATAGTTCAAACCTTCTCCGCGTATACCATCCGCTCGACGGGTGTCGAGCTTAGTCTGCGCCCCAAAGGCTTCAGATATCCGTCGGCGAGTTCATCGTACCCCCGGTCTTCGATGAGATTCCATCCGAATTTCATAAGGAAGTTCGGCAGTGTTTCCGGATCGAATGCGGAATGCCATATCCCACGCCGGACGAATCTTTTGTACCCGCTCTCCCAACCGTAGAAAGCTTTGCCATCGAAAAAATCCTTACGAACGTAAGTGAAAGCAAGCAAACTCCCTCTTGCGGCTTTTGAAAGAAAGTCGAACACTCCCTTAATTCCTTCCACGGTCAGATACTGAGTTACGGCTTCCATAATGAAGAATGTTCGCCTGCTCGGTGAGTAACCGTGCGACGCGAGCGCAGAAGTAAGGCCTTCCCGGTCGAAATCAATCGGCACTAATTTCACATTGACAGGAATCATCCCGAGAGCGCTCTGAAGCCGGGCTTCTTTTGCTCTGATATTTTCCGGCTGATCGATCTCCCAGACTGGTCTTTCAGATAAAAAAGGGAGTCTGAAATCCCTCGTATCGAATCCGGCGCCGAGGTTTACCACTGCTTCGGTCTTCCCGGCTGCGGCCGTGAGTATGTCGTCGATGTAGCGCTTCCTGCAAAGGAGGCCTCCCCAAATCCCGGGCTGGCCTTTTTCGCTGAGTCCTATGATCCACTCTCGCATCCATGTCGGTGTTAGTAGTCTGACGAAAGTCCTCGAACCAGCAGGAAGCATACGGTATGCGAGGTGATCGGTGATTACGCGTCGACCATCCGGATAGTATTGCTCGACAGCGATAATCGCAATCGGACCGATGCTGGTCTTTGCTGCGGCTCTTGACATATAATGAATTTAATGAATGGCGATAGTTTCACAAATTTGTCGCAGACCCTGATTTCGGGAAACCGACCGGATCAAATGTCTCCTTCGTCTATCCGGTAGTTGAGTTGCAATGGAAAAAGCGTCGAGAGATATTTCCCGGCCAGCCCGTTACCGTGGCGTGATTCATGTAGTCATATCATAAGAGCCGCAAGTAACGGCAAAATCTTTAATGAGTAAAGGAGAAAAAGATGAGCGAGACGATAGGTGCTTTGACGGGTTTTTTGGCAGTCCTACTGATTTGCGGCGGAATTCCGGCTGCATTGGTTGTGGCAAACTATTTCAGCCGGAAGGCCAGGCATGCGGAAAGACTTGCCATGATCGAAAAGGGGGTCGACCCTTCAACTTTCATGAGCGAGGAAACCTCTTCGAACACCGCCCTGATGTGGGGTATGCTAATTCTCGGAGTTGGACTGGGGTCGTTCCTGGGCTATATTCTGTCCGTGTTCACATCGATGTCACAGCAATACATTATGCCGGCATTAGCGCTCATATTCGGCGGACTAGGGCTGGTTGGATTCTTCATCTACCGGAACAAGAGCGAGGCTAAAAAAGCCGCTTAATGGAAGAGTCCTATCTGCGGCTCGTCCTCGAAGGTGATGTGTCGAAGTTTTCATGGTTCATCGACAGGTACAAGAGGATGGCGTTTTCAATCGCGTATCGCGTCGTGAACAACAGGGAAGACGCGGAGGAAGTGGTACAGGACGCCTTCCTGAAGGCCTTCAAGTCGCTTGGGAAATTCAGAGGAGGCTCGAAGTTCTCGACGTGGTTCTACCGGATCGTCGTCAACACCGCGCTCACCAGGGTGCGTACTGCGACTCCGATGAAGGAATCTTTCGATGAGAATGCCGCGGACGAGTTTCTTGCAGAAAATGTCGAGTCCGCCTATCGCACGCTCGATCTGTCGGAACAAAAGAAACTCGTTAACGACGCGATGGACGAAATGAGCGTGGAGGACAGACTCCTTCTCACCCTGTACTACCTGAACGAGAACACGATCGAGGAAATCGCAGAGATTACCGGAATCGCCCGGGAAAATGTCAAGATGAAACTGCACAGAGCAAGAGGAAGACTGTACGCTATATTGAGCAGGAAACTTAAGTCCGAAATGAATTGGGTGCTGGGATGAATCGTCCTGAAAATGATGGAGAGACGAGAGAGATACTCAGAAAGAGTCTCCTCGATCTGAGTGACCCCGAGTTCAACGCCGTAACTATGAAGAGAATTTACCGCGAAAGCCGGAAGCGGCGTATCGTGAGCAATCTTGCGACAAACCTTTTCATATTTGCCGTCATCGACACACTCATCCTGATGGCCGTTCGCGTGACCGGTCTTAGCGTGTTTGAACTGTCTTACCGGGGCGTGAATTTACTGAACAGGGTTCTAGGTCAAGCCGCTGTCTTGAAGGAAGCCGTCAGTGAGAATGGCTTGGTAACATACCTGGTGCTGTCGATAGGCGGGATTGCCGCCTTACTCGCGATCATAGAGTTGAAATTGAATTCGCCGGACAGGTTTGAACAACGTTGACGAATTTGGATTCGAAGTAATAATTGAAATGTGAAGCAGAAAGAAGATGTCCATCCAATTTCTCAGCAGAAAATCGACCGGTCCAGGGCCCGATAGTGCAAAATCATGGGAACGCTGTCCTTGAAATTTTATCGACAGTCTGCTAAATATGATTCGCATCGGGGTGGAATGGCGAATCAGGTCTTCGAAAAGACAGATTCCATATAAACAATGAAGCGTCGCCCGGATCCTCAAGAGAGCATTTCGAAGCGCGAGTAGCACAGTTTTCAAACCATTAATAGCGGAGAGTTGCATGAAAAACTTTACCCTTGCCCTGTTGATCTCCCTCCTTTCTTTTTGCGGAAGCGCCTTCCCGCAAGTAACACAACATGACTCGGCAATATTCGTCAAACCGGCAAACGAGTTCTTCGATTCCATCGAGACTTCGCTGAACAGGTTCTATCAGAAAAGCGACACGAATGCCGAACCGAGGAAAGCCATCAGCGTTGATTTCAGCCAGTACGATGCGCCCAATTTCATCAGCGACTTCAAACAATACTGGCACAACCCCACGATTTCCCAGGGAAACACCGGCACATGCTGGGACTTTTCCACGACTTCATTTCTAGAGTCCGAGGTATACCGCCTGACGGGACGGAAGATGAAGTTCTCTGAGATGTATACCGATTACTGGGAATACGTCAGGAAAGCGATGGGCTACGTTCGCACGAGAGGGAAATCGAAGTTCGGACCGGGCTCCGAGGCGAACGCCGTTCTCGTCGACTGGGAAGAGTACGGCATCGTCCCGGAGAAGGACTACACCGGGCTGCTGAACGGCCAGCCGTTCTACGATGAAACGAAGATGTACAATGAAATGTACTCCTACCTGAAGTCGGTGAAGGCCCAAAACGCATGGAACCCTTCGATCGTGAAAAGTACGATCGAAGCTATCCTCAATCATTACATGGGAACACCGCCGACGGAAATCATGGTCGACGGCAAGGAGATGACTCCGAAAGAGTATCTCAAGAACGTCGTGAGCTTGAATCTCAATGACTATGTTTCGCTGGTGTCCTTTGCCGATCGTCCGTACTACGAATGGACCGAGTACAACGTGTCGGACAACTGGTGGCACAGCAAGAACTATTTCAATGTCCCGCTTAATGTCTTCATGGATGCAATCAACCACGCCGTTCGATCCGGGTATACCATGGCGATTTGGGGAGACGTCAGTGAACCCGGTATCTACGGCAATGCCGGCATAGCCGTTATCCCGAGCTGGGACATCCCGTCTCAATACATCGATGCGAACGCGAGGATATTTAGATTCTACAATCACACAACCACCGACGACCACGGTATGCACCTGATCGGCTACTCGGTTAAAGACGGAAAGACCTGGTACTTGATAAAAGACTCCGACTCGGAATCGAGGAACAGCGACCATCCCGGATACGACTTCTTCAGCTCGGACTATGTGAAGTTGAAGATGCTCGGCGTTATGCTGCCGAAGAGCGCGATTCCTGAAATCGTCAAAAAGATGAAGTGACTTCAGTTTCTTATCTGGAGGACGATGATGTTATCCACGGACCAGGCGTTGAACGTATCGAGGATAATCCAGCTGATGCTCTCTCCCGCGGTGATGATATCTGGTTGTGCGCTTCTGCTCACAAGTTCCAACGGCAGATATACGACGGTGCTCGAGAGAATATGATTTATGATCGACGAGAGGAGACGCCTTCTGACTATCGCTGCCGGCGGAGACAAGGTCCCTGTCAGATTGTGAGAAGACATAATAAACTAGTGCCGTTCATCGAATTACTTAAGGCAAGTCTTGGAGGTCAAGTTGAAACAATTGCTTATAGCATTGACAATCTTATCGGGCCTGTTCCTCATGACCACCGGAGTGGAAGCAAAACCTTCCCGCGAGCCAGCCATCGGGCTTACCCTCATTCCCCCATCGCCTGTGACAACCAGGATAAGGGAAGAAATCCGCGGAGCGGTGTGGAACCATTCTAAGGAAACCAGGAAATGCGAGGTGGCTATTTATCTCGACTCGGAGAAGTCCGGGGACATCCTCCGCAGCGATAGCTTAACCATCCCCGCGAAATCGGCAGCGGGAATAAGATATCTTTTGCCGACAAAAGACAAAGCAGGCCATCACCGGATTATCATGGTGGTGAAGTCGGATGGAAAGGCAAGGCGCATCGAACAGGACCTTACGATCATTCCCTCGAAATTCCGTTCGACAGAGCGCATCGGGGGTGCATGGGTTGGAATTACTCATTGGAGCGAGAAGGAAGGAAGACACTGGAACGCACAGATCAAGAAGATGACGGATGAAGACTGGAGGCAGCTCGTCAGGGGAATGCATGGCGTCGGGATGAACGTGATCGTGATACAACAGGTGTTCGAGAACCAGGTCTATGATTACGAAGATTCGATTATCACCCAGCACGGCTACAAGGGTCTGGCTTACTATCCTTCAAAACTTTATCCGGGTCGTATGAAGATCACTGCAAGAGATCCGATAGGTGCGATACTCACCGAGGCGGATAAGCTCGGGATGCATGTCTTCCTCGGCGTCGGGATGTACGCATGGTTCGATTACTCGCATGCTTCACTCGTCTGGCATGAAAAAGTGGCGAAGGAGCTCTGGGGGCTTTACGGGTACCATCCTTCATTTTACGGCTGGTATATCAGCGAAGAGGGAGACGGAAGCCTCGGAGACTCGACACACCGGAAGCAAATGGTGAGATTCTTCAGGGAGTTCACTCCTTATGTTCACAACATGGCACCGGGAAAGCCTGTAATGCTGGCGACGAACTGCTGGCATCTCCTCGGAGCACAAAGTACTTACCTGAAACTTCTTCCTAATGTAGACATCCTGTGCCCGTTTGCATTTGCACGCATGCCCAAGGGTGACGAGACGGGTGCTCAGGCCGCCGCTCTACTTGGGCGACTTTGTAAAGAAAGCGGTACACACATGTGGCTCGATATGGAAGTGTTTGTCTTCGACAAGGAGGGGGGACTGATCCCGCGCCCGATTTCCGGCATTATGAGCGACATGCATAAGTACACGAGATTTGAGAAAACACTCTGCTATCAGTATCCCGGCCTCCTCACTGCACCTGATGCGGCGGTCAGGCTGGGAGGTGAGCCCGCGGTCAAGCTTTATCTGGAATACCAGAAATACCTGGGGAGCTTGCCGAGATAATTTGCAGACCATTTCGAATTAGAGAAGTGTTGTAGATGGATAAGCATCTGAACCTTGACGGGGTAGTGATAGATGTCGTCGTCAAAAAGATCAGGAACATCCGCCTCGGCGTTTATCCTCCCGATGGGCGGGTCAGGCTTTCGATACCCCATAAAATGAATCCTGAGATAGCGAAGGCGTTCGCGGTCTCGAAGCTCCCTTGGATAAAGAAACACCAGGCGCGGCTGAAAGGACTTGCGTACCATCATACACCTCGCGCATTTCTCGACGGCGAGATCCACTACATCTTCGGCAGGGAGTATACCCTCAAGATCGTTGAGAGCGGCGGAGCGGTTGGAGTGAAGTTGAACGGCTCGGACATCGAGCTTCAAATCAAGAAAAACACTGCTACCGCCGATCGAGAGAGGATAATGAACGAGTGGTACAGGAATGAATTGAAGAGAGTTGTTCCTGTGTTGATGAGGACCTGGGAAAATAGGATAGGTGTTTCGGCTTCCGGCTGGGGATTAAGGTCGATGCGGACGAGATGGGGATCTTGCAACCCGAGAACTGGAAAGATCTGGATCAGTCTCGAACTCGCCAGAAGAGAAATGATATATCTGGAATATGTCATCGTCCACGAGCTCGTCCATTTACTCGAGCGGCATCACGACGAAAGCTTCAAGAAGTATATGGATCGGTTTATCCCGGATTGGCGGAGATACAGGGATGAGTTGAACTCACCGGTTAAGGAGGTGCAGAATGACGGGTAAAAGGAGTATGAGGCAGCGCGGATGATTTGCCTGTCGGCGGCGCAGTCTTCGCAGCCCGGATGATGAAGATCGTTCTCCCGGCATTATGAAATGAATTTCCAGGAGACCCATCCAGCGAGGTATCGAACACCTGACCTGATGGAAAATTGGATAAGGAATGATGTACACGCAAGTGCTATTGTGGGAGTGAGCCGCTCCGCAAATTCTCAATCCTCTCGTTGATTCCAACTCACCGGGCTACGGTTCACATCGTATGTCACTTTGGCAATAAATCCGGGGGAAGCATAGTACCGGGTATTTCGTGCCGGTATCGAGAGAGTATTCTCCCACCGCCGTTTCCCATCCAAAAGAATACCGCCCAGCCGGCCGCGCGGGCCTTTGAGCAATTTGCCACGCTGTTGCCTGGGAGGCACTTCTTTGTCTGCTACCTCTCCGGGCAAAGGAATTTCAGCTTCCCGAGTAACCGCTCAGTTACAGGGCAAAGATAAGAAGAAAGATGAAGTGGGGGTCTGGACTCGTAGAGGGGGATTCTGTATATTTGAGGCAGAGACGATGCCAGAGACAAAAAGGTTCTTAGAGACAGCGACGGAAGAAGATGTAGAGTTAGTACGGCGGATGATAAGAGAAGAAGGGGAAAAAGGGCGGAC
>JAJZVO010000104.1 GCA_021845665.1 Bacteroidota bacterium
CTTAAAAGATGTGTTTCCGGGAAGCAGGAATCAAAGAAGCGATGACATTTCGCTCATGAAAATCCAGACGGCTTATGATCTCCTGCAAGAGCACTTCTGTTATTTCGAAATAACTCCATTTACCACCAATGATCAACACGCCGCGACCACGATGCTTGAGTATGTTGAAAAGAACGATCTGGTCATAAGAGACTTGGGGTATTTCGTGCCGAGCTCATTGGGCTTACTCCAACAGAAGGGAGCGTTTTTCATTAGTCGCCTGCGGTACGGGGTAAACATTTACGATTCTGATGGCGAAAATAAGCTTAACCTGCTCAGAATGCTTAAAAAGCGAAAAAAGCTTGACATGCGGGTCGTTATTGGTGGGGAACAGAGAGTCACATGTCGGATTGTTGCTCTTCCGGTTGATCCGGCCGTAGCAGCGGAACGGAGACGGAAATTGAAAACAAACAGAGACCATCGTCTCAACCCCAATAAAGAACACCTCGAACTCTTAGGCTGGAACATCTTCGTTACCAATGTCAATCCCGGTGAGCTCTGCGCACAAGACATTGCCTCCTTGTATGGGTTGCGTTGGAGGATAGAAATGATCTTCAAATCCTGGAAGAGCAATTCTACATTCCTGCCGTTCCAGCATGCATCGGCCCAGTATGTACAAGCCTACGTCTACACGTTTCTTATCTTCACGACCCTTTTTCACGCTGCGGTCTTTGTTTGGAACAACACCCTCAGCATCACCAGACACAACAAGCCGTTGAGCCTATTAAAGCTCACCCGCTTTTTCAAAGAGCAGATGTGGGCTGTACCATCAAACGCCTTCTATTCCGCCCGTCTATTTAAAATACTCACATACCACTGCGCCTATGAAACCCGCTCCGACAGGCTGAACCACCATCAAAAACTCACCTCCTTAGGTTGACGCCTATGCGCCAAGATCGGGACTCGCTCAGGATGACTACGATGGGGGGCATTTGCTGCAGAGAAGGAGTCAGCCATCCGATAAATCGGACAGCTAACAACGGCGGAAAACCCATTCGGGTTTAGTGCATCGGGTAGGCGTCGATTTCAATCGATGCCACATCCGGGAGAGCCCTTAGTCCAAGATGACTGCGTGGTGGTTGGGCTGCCGGGCAAAGAAACAGACATCTGTCACTCTGAGCGAGGAGTATTTCGACGAAGGAGAAAAACAACGAGTCGAAGAGTGGCTGGAAAGCGGAGGAGCCAGTCAAACGAAGTGGCTGGTGTCGCAAGCCTTCCCCGGAGAAGACCTGGAAAGCTTTGGGCGAAGCAGTCCCATCCTTCGACTCTCCCGATTCGAAAGTGTTCAAGGTATCTGCCTGCTTCCATTATTCCACGATTCCAATATTCCACCCTTTCTCCGAGGACGTTGTATATGGCAAGCGTGACCGTGGATTGCTCCTTCAAATCGAATAGTATGGTCGTGCTCGGATTGAACGGGTTCGGATAATTCCGGTAAAGGGCTTACGCTTTCGATACATTCACCGTAACCGTAACTGTGGATAAATCTTTTGTCGCTCCACTTGTTGACACGCTTTGTATTTCATACTTGTATGTTGCACCTGATGTGACATGGTCGTCGGTGAAATCGTAGCTTCTTCCTGTGCTGCTGGTCCCAAGCCCGCGTAAACTATCGTCAGTCGAATAACTCGTTATCAGTTTCCAATTCGAAATCCGAGATCCGACATCCGAAATTGCCGAGTCATTTCTGAGGATACTAAACCCTGCATTGTTTACCTCCGACTGCGTCTTCCACGGCAATCTAACGGAACCAGCCCCGGCAGTTGCTACAAAGTCTGTAGACTGAACGGCAAGAGATATGTCGCCTTGCGGACCAAAGCTTAGCTTGTATCCGTTCTCGTCAAGATTTCCGCCAATGACAACTGCCGTATTGTTTACAGTAATGTTGTCGAGAAGCTCCACTGTATCCGAGGAGCCATCTACAGTCATGTTATAGAACATCTCTCCGGACGTGTCGGAAATCGTCTTTCTGCCGGTACCGTTGAATACAACCGTTCCCGTATCCGGATCAAATGTTCCTTCGTCGTTCCAGTTACCCGATAGGTAAAGTGAACTCCCTCCGACCGACATCGTGGTGCCGGTGGTGATGCCCTGCGCATTCGTTGCTACTGAAGCTATCGTGAGCAGTCCAACGTCGAAGGCAACCTTGCGAAGGTAAACCTTCGTAAGGTTAGGCTCCGGGCCCTTTAGCCTGCCGGCGGAATCCAGGCTTTGTCGGGAGCAAGCGGTTCTTTCCGATGAAGAAGTAAGCTCTTTCATTTCCCAATTACACTATTCTCCGCGAGCTCCGCATTCTCGATCCGTTGCTGCGGCCTCGCAAGCCGATCGCACTCTTGCTTCACATGTATGCAGGTGTATCGTATGAAGTCCTCAATTGTCATTTCTCCTCCTCGTTGATATTCCACTTTCGACCATTGAAATTACCATCTCATAGTTTAGTGGATTGTGCTATCTCAGAATATCCGTGACTACGTCCGTAGATTGGTATAAGAGCTTTTGCCGTCACAATATTACTCCGCCTGAAATCCGTTTATCCTCCGTTGCGGCAAACGGTTCCCGTCCGAGCATCCCTTTGACGATTCAAACTAACCCGCTTCGGCGGCTCGTAAATTGAAGGAGCCCCGAAAACTCTGGCTCGAAGGACGTTCCGTGTTGCGACGTACAACGAGCGGAGGGGGACTTCCTCCGTCCGCGCCGTTGAAGTTCACGACAAAGCTGGCTCCGATGTGGTTCCGCAGGGTGAGCCAACGGCACCATGTGGCAGTCGGATCTCTCCAAGTGATTCACGAAGACGGACGAGAAATCGGTGAAGAGGCCATATAGATTGTCCTTGGCCTCGACACTTTCAATTAAGAGGATTCTTCTGCCACGACGTGATCGGGGGAGGCCTGCCTGTCTGCCCGGTATTCTGCGCCGTTGTCATCTGAAGAAGTTGATCTGGTTGTCGGCGGGTAATAGCTCGTCCACATCGTCGATCTCCGAGACTATTTCGACATCTGTGGAGTCTGCAACCTTCTCGACAAAGGACTCGATGGATAGAGTCAATCCAAGCTGATCCAGGTGGTGCGGCCGGAGGTTCTGGGAGATATCGCGAACTTCCTGGATGGAATTGGAGACAACGGAGGTCAGCCTTGAGTACATTTGTTGGCGCACCCTCTCACTTTTTGGAGATGTCATCCGAAGAGGCGTGGAGATGTAGATGTGCAATCGTGCCTCGTGGCTGCTCCAGGTCCCGGCGCTGTTGGTGTCCCTAACGACAAAAGTGTGATGACCGGGGGTGAGGTTTGTGTACGTCACCCTTCGCGAATTGCCATGATGAAATAAGCTGCGGTTGAAGCCGACGAGCATATGTTCATGGTGCACTGGAGATTATAGTTAGCGGTGGATTTTTTGCGTTGATACCAAGATCTTCTTCCACCCGATATTTTAAAGCTGTACCCTGAGATCCTCGTGATTCTCCGCCATATCAGATGTATCGGCTCCTTCAGCCGGCGTGCTCGATCTATCTGGTTCCCTTTTCCCTTTGCCCCATCATTCCGTTGACCGGTAGCTTTCAGTTGACAGTGAAGCTTCCCCAGGCCGATGCGGCACCATCGAAGGGTCTGCCGGTAGCATCGAGATCGAACCGCTCGATGCGCCACCTGTATGATTGCCCCGATACCAGCTGTTGCGTTGCAGTGCCGTCAAAATTGTCTTGGTAGGACGGGTAGAGCACAAAAGTTTGGAATGAATGGCTGACCCAAACCGGAGCAGGCGGCTCGGCACTGATATCTTCGACTCGAATTACGGTGTATCCCCCGCTAGGGTTCACCCAGCCGAAGGAAGCTGCTCCTCTCGATACCGCGCCGCCATTTACGGGAGCGGTCAACGTCGGTCTGTCAATCAGTTCATAGTTTATTGTGTCGGAAGGGAGGCTATGCCCGCCGTCGGAAGACACAGCCACGATGTAATAGTGATACTTTATTCCTGGCGCCGCGAGCCTGTCCACCGCCGATGTGTCGTTCAAAGCCGAAGATGAAATCACGTTTATTATCAACGTGAAATGTACCGCATTATTGTTCAGGTCTGTCGTATCGGATCGAAATACCTCATATCCAGAAGCACCAGCCGTTCCGTACCACTGGAGAAGGATTCCGCCTGTATTCGGATCCTGCCTTATTCCCGTTTCCACCGCGGAGTCCGGCGAAGACTGCGGAACGAACTCTGGCCTCCCCAGCGGGCTGATCATCGATCCTTTCCCGACGCATCCCGCCAAAGACAGTACCATCCCTGCAAGCATCAGTGCCGTGGTTATTTTCATTTGTCACAACCTTCACCGTAGATGATCATCTGTCATATCACAGGTCTTCAGGAACATATTGCACTACACGATTACTTGAAAATCTTGTCGAAATAGAAAGAAGCGCTGACGCGGTTGACGTTTCCGAGGTCTTGCGCCAGGAATGCGTAATCCACGTGCATGAAATTCAGATCGATCCCGGCGCCGACCGTGAGGCTCGAGGCGTCTTCCCCTACCCTGAGTGAAAGTAGTTCGTGATAAATGTATTCCGCACCAAACCTGTTGTCTCTGTATTGATCGTCTCTGTTGTACGCAAGGACGACGTCTCCGTCGAGCATCTTCACGGGCATTTGATATGAGAACCCCCACAATACGCTTCGCGGCACGACCTCGTGTGTCTGGGTGTCCCACGCTATGCGAGTATCGGTAATGTCGCGAACGTTCATCCCAAAGGAGAACATTCCCGTTTTTCCGCTCTCGAAAAATGACCAGGCCGGGAACCTGATCATGAAGCCGCCGTCGATGCCGACGCCTGACGCCGCGTGTCCATCAAGCATCCGGTGGATCACTTTGAAATTGATGCCCACTGGAATTTCGATGGGAAGTTTTGGAAGAGACCAGCCGAGACTGAAATTGAGTTTGTACATTTTGGACAAATTCAGATAGAACGCGTCATCGGCACTGCTGAAGTATCCGAGACCTGTCCCGGTTTTGACGAGATATTCCCTTTCAGCAGGAGAACTGTAGATTGTGAGGTCGGGTTCCGCAGGTATATTGTCGACGCTGAGGCGGACCCAATCGATCGATATATTCAGACCCTGAAGCTTCTGTGCGTATCCCAAGAAGAAGAAGTTTGCAAGCGGGGCCACGAGGGTGCCGTATTGAGAGGAATACATCATGGAGAGAATCTTGGTGTCGATCAGCGCCGTTCCTGCGGGATTATAATGGAACGCTGTACCGTCGTCTGCCAGCGAAACGAAAGCGTCTCCCATGCCCAGCCCTTTGGCGCCGACCGGGATCTCGAGAAAGCTGTTTGCGTACTTCGTGGTCTGGGCACACGCGAGCGAGGCGAACGCCAGGAGCAGCGTGAGGACCTTCTTCATCTCAGTCTCGCCATCTTGCCGATGTGTACCAGCGTTTTGCCTCCGCTCGTGACACTCACCTTATAGAAGTAAACCCCGTTGGCGACCTGGTTGCCGTAATTGTCCGTTCCCTCCCACCATGCTTCGTGATATCCGACGGAGGTCGGTGCGCCAGTTCCGCCCTGGAGGAGGCCGAGCTCCTCCATCGGATTGTCGCTCGGAAATGCCATAGTCTTGACCAGTCTTCCACTTACCGTATAAATCTTCACCGACACTTGATCTATCGGGTTTCCCGACGTTACTTCGAAGGCAATAAACGTCCGGGTGGAGAACGGATCGGGATAGGCCCCGTAAACTCTCAATGTAAAGTTAGACTGGACGACAAAATCAGCGGAGACAGGTTTGGATATGTTCCCGTTTGCGTCTTTGGCAGTTACCTCGATGGTGTGCGAGCCGTTGGTGAGAGAGAGCTGCACGGTCGCGGTAATCGAAGTCGGATTGTTGACGGTGTCAGGGATCGTGATCAGCGATTGGTTTATCGGCTGACCGTCCACCTGTACGGTGATACTACCGGGCCGAAGGTCTACCCCGTCCTGGTCGTGCATGGTCATGGAAAACGTGGGATTGGGCGGAACGAAGTCGCCGTTCATGAAGAACTGGTTGCCGACAGAAAGAGTGATCCTTGGAGGAGTGCGGTTGGAAGAGTACGCCGCAGCGAATGTACCGAGTGTGTTTATGCCGGCCGATACGACACCATTCGCGTATCCCCCGCCGACTAGGTTCAGGGTCCTTGTACGCGGGTCGTATTCGTAAAGCGCCATGCCGCTGAGTTGTGCCGCGGTGGCCGAATCGGGGTTATTTATACGGAGCGAGATTCTATAGTTGCCGGATTTGGAATTTGACGGCGATCCAAATGTATAGAAATAGCTTTGCCCGTTCCGGTATTTCGCAAGCGACATGAGCGGTTGAGAATAGAGCACGGGCGTGGTGGTATCGACTTTGAATATTTCACCGGGAGGAGCACCGGAAAGAGTTGCGTTCGAATCGAGCGTCACTACCCCCATCTGATTGGCGATGGCGTAATCCACGTTTACATTGTTGGAAGCAAAATTGTTAGCGGGATTCAAATCATAGCCGTCACTCAGGCTGTCGAAAACAACATACATATACAGAGTGTGGGGTCCCGGCGAAAGCGTCACGGGAATGCTGACCGGTTCGCTGGAAGTTGTATCGAAACTTACCCTGGTGGTCCCGATATACTTGCCTGAAATTCGGCCGCCGTCGTAGAAATCGACGCGGACGTTCTTAGCCGCTGTGGAGTCCCAATCGTAGACATCGGCCTCGAGGCGCATCACGCTGTCCGCAATAACTTTCATCGAGGGATTGATGTTTCCTATTCCCGTTCTTGGATACGCAAATATGTCTGCCGCACCGGGTACTACATATGCGAACTGCGGGCTCGACTTAGTCCTTCCATCTGAGAGTTGGGCGCGAATCGAGCCGGAGACTACCTCGCCCGGCCTTAGACTGTCGGTGGCAATGATGTATGCGGCAGAATACTCGTTGGGTGCAGATCTCGCCAGCGGTATATCGAGCGACACAAGAGGAGGATTGGCCGTGGAGCCCCCGGGGGGATAGACTCCGCCGATGAAAGCTACTGAGCTGACAGAGGAGCTTGTGGAACTTGCAAGGCCCTGGATGTTCAGTTGGAAGCTCGTTCCGTTTGAAGTGATGCCGAAACTTCCGAGCTGAACTAAAGTTCCCGACGTTGATAGCTGCACACTGCCTGCATATTGCGCATCGCTGTTGAATGCATAAGCCTTGACATAAGACACCGCCGAAAGCCCTCCGTTGTAAGGGATGCTGAAGGTAGCCGAACCGGAGCTATTCAGGTTGACATTCAACTGGCTGATCACGTCGCCCGCGCTGTCGGTAAGCTGGATTTGCGCGTTGCCGGAAGAAGGGCCGTTCGCAACTGATCCCGAGACGTTCTGGCCCGGAACGGCATTATATGAGTTCAATCTGACGATCAGGCTGTTTTGTGGAAGCTGAAGAACAAGTGCCGGGTCGCCTATAATGTTATACTGGTTCAGCATAGTTTCTGCCTGAGGCCAGAATGGAGAGTATGCGGCATAGTATTCCGCCTTCGCAAGCATAACCTCCGTGCCTACACTCAAAGATGCGTCTGATGGATTGAAGATAAGCGGGAGCAGCTCGCTGTCCATATAGTAGTCGTTATACATCCAACCGAGTCCGGCCGAAGCGAGCGAGCCGACAGCACCTTTGTTCTGTGCGAACAGAAAGGTGGAACAGAGCGGGATGCCGATCTGTCCGTCGAACGCTCCTGCGAAGCATGTCATGCTCGTCACGAAAGGATATTTGCCGGAGTTTGACAGGTTTGAGACCTCGCCATTCGTCATGATTCCGTTGTCAGCCCATATAGCGCCGCCGCCGTGTCCCATATAGTTTACGAGCACCGCACCCTGGTTGAAGTCGTTAACCAGATCCGAGGTCACGCCGTAGTATTTCGTGTCGACAGCCGGGTCCTGTATGCTGGTGTAGAGTCGCTTTATGAAATACCGAGGAGGGATCATAGTGTTGACGAATGAGTCGGCCTGGATATGAAATTCTTCTTCCTCGCCGGCTATAAGAAGTGCAGTGTTTTGCCAGCCGTAATTCTTTTTGGAGTAGTAGGCCAGTATCTTATCTACGGCGGTTTGAACCTGGGAGACATTTGTCGCGGGGATCCTGCCGACGGCGACATCCGGAATAGGATCGTTCCCATCCACGCAAGCGTAATAGTTGTCACTTGCCGCGGCGCCGAACTCGTATGTTTGCATCATCATAACCGAAATGAGGTCCGCGGATTCGTTACCGTTCTTCCAGTCCCACGTGCCTGCACCGACAAGGAGTACGTCCCGAGGCGCAGTTCCCCAATTGTGGTATGCATACGAAATAAACGACTTGATCGCGTGAGGGCTCTTGATTCCGTTGTTGAAAGCGTCGTAAACCTGTACGGCATTTACCACCATCGTTTTCACGCCGTGAGAATTGTACCACGATGCCAGCTTTGAAACGGGATTCGACTGATCGATTTGTTTTCCGCTGACATTATCCAGCTGCCGGCCTGCGATTATTATGTAATTGGCCGAATAGTCGTGCGAAGTAAGGCCTGCTCTCGGCACTACATCAATCTTCACAGGGTTCAGCTTTCCCGAATCGCTTACAGCGATGAATTGATCGGCAGCGGATTGGACGTAGGCTTCAAAAAGAGCCGCATATCCCTGGGCAGTCCCCTGGTTGTTGAGGTATTTGATCGTGACGTTTGTTATCCTCGAATCATTGAGCCTGTAAACTGAAATGCCGGAGTTCATGAAGTGCTCGATCACGAAGTCGTAGTAACCAGGCTGGGCGTTGTCCGGGACCGTGAATTTGAGGTAATCGTTATGGGCAACATAGAGCCGCTGGTAGTGAAGCTCGACCCAGTTGAATGCGAAAGTGCAAACGTCGACATTGCCCGGATTGGCATTGTACACCTCGAAATTATTGTAACCATTGTGAAGTACATTCTGTGGAATATTGGCGGACTGGCCCACGTTGACGATGTTCGTCGTCTGGTTCATCCAGTTCGAACTGAGCACGTGGGTGTTATTGATAAAGAGCTCGGCCTGGTGCTCGCCAGGTATGCCGAAATGAGTAATGCCCCGAAACGCGGCCCTCAATCTTAGCGGTTGAATGCTTGTCGTGTCAGGATAAGCAAGGTAAAACGGCTCGGTCGCCATTTGCTGGCTGGAGACTTCGGTCCAGAACCAGTGGTCCTGTCTGTCGTAAGGCTCGTTTGGATTGACGGCATCCAGCCGCTCGAAAACACGGTCCACTTCCAGATGTTTGGTCTCTGTGAAGGAGTAGTTTGCGAGGGTTATTCCGTTCGGGGCGTGTCCGAGCGCGCCATTTTCCGTGACCAGGCGCTGTGCCGGCTCCGTCGAATCCTTTGTCAGGAAATACACGTTATCGTTGCTGAACGGATCGAGGTAGAGATCGGGCCTTTCCTCCGAATAATCGACCCTGTTCGCTGTGCCATAGAACTCGAAGAAGCTGCTTTTTGTGAACGCGTTCCCGCCTGTTGTGTGAACATAGATGGGTATTTGCTTCCCGTGGTTCCAAAGAGTCATATTTTGGCTCGTGAATCCCGAAAGATTGACGCCTGCGGTATCGAGCTCTTCCCCGGTGATATGATAAATGCCGTCCTTGTCCACGACGATTCTTATGTAATCGCCGGAAGATATCGGCGCATTGCTTTGCACCTGGTTGACAACGTTACGGGTCATCGCCGCGGAAAGGTTATCGAAGCTCGAAGGGAAAGCTACGTCGGAGTTGAGGGTGACATTGACCGTCTTGAAGTAGGTGATTTGACCTGTCGTCGAATCGTACTTGTAAGGAAGAACAATCAACGAAAATACTTTTTCGCCGCGCATAATGCCGACCTGTTTGAGAAGCACCCCGTCGCCATCAGTAAGGCTTTGAAAATTCGCCCGCGCGATCGCTTTGCTCCCTTCCGCGCTGTCGATTGCAGGCATGGCAGCGCCACCAAGCCGAAATGTCGCGGGACCGAGACGCGTCACAGTATAACTGACAGCTCCCCGTGAGAGAAACGGGAAAGCGACGTATGGAGCGCTTCCCCTTCCTCCAGCCATTGAGATAACGCACTGCTTGTCAGATACCACCGATATTACTTTTTTCGTCGGCGAGATCGATTGAACCCTGGTGACTCCGCTTGTTTCTCCAAAAACTTGTTCCCCTAAACCCATTAGAATCGCCAGGATCAATGAGGAACAGGCGAAACAGAACTGTTTATTGTACCAGAATTTCATGCGCATGAAATATTTGTGTGACAATAGATTCACCGGGAAGTGCCGACGATTCACACTTGCGCTCTTCGACCGGCACAAACGAAATTGCTGAGAGTCTTTTGATTTCGCAAAGAACTGATGAGCACGCGTCGGTAACCGGCAATCTCCTCTAAGGTGTAGGCAAGCTCATATTTTAGTTCGTCAATGATGATCCAGGTGTGGTTCGTCTCATGAAAACGTGGAAAGCGGTGTCATCTATGGTACCCACCCTCTGATGATTCCGTCCTGGCGAAAGGAGAGGATTCTCTTCGCTCGAAGATTAATCGATTCTGGATACAAGGTAACAATCGGAGCATGCATTGTCAAATCGGGAATGACTCCAGGGTCTGCGACAGAT
>JAJZVO010000001.1 GCA_021845665.1 Bacteroidota bacterium
GCGCGACGGTGCGTGCGTATACCTCCAGCGAAACGCTCACATTTCGGCACATGATTGTGTCCCATTATCACATAGTCATAACCCTCGTTCAACTTTTTCTCCGCAAATTGGCGCATTCCGTCGGTCTCTCCGAAGTCTTTGCTTGTGGTGTACTCCCTGCTCTTCCTCGAAAACGCGCGTGCCATCGAGAACCCCACGTCCGGGTGAACCCACCTTATCATTTTCTGAGTAAAGCTATTTCTCAATATCCTCTTCAGTATCCTGTAGCCAGTGTCCTTCAAAGCGAGCCCGTCACCGTGAATAACCAGAAATTTCTTCCCGCCGATCTCTTCTGAGAATCCATCCTGGTGGATAATCAAACCGACGGATTTCGTGAAAAATTCTCCCTGGTAGAAGTCATGGTTCCCTGCAATGTAATCGATCGGAATCCCGCGATCTGTCATCTCCTTCAGTTTTGCATAAATCCAAAAGAACTTCTTGGGAACTACGTGCTTATACTCATACCAGAAATCGAAGAGGTCTCCGACGATAATCATCCGGCTTCCGGTCTCTTCAACTTTGCTAAAGAACCTGAGGAGTTCTCTCTTCCTCTTCTCCTCAAAATCCAGGCTGAGCGACGGCGCACCGAGATGTACGTCCGATACAAAATAGACCGGCTTCAACTATTTGCTTACTCTGATTTCAATGGAGGATGTATCCCTGCCGAGCCTGCACCATCCTTCATTGTCATTGCAATACGTGAAGCCCACTATGAAATCAATGCGGTGCACTCCCGCCGTCAAACCGGCGGCCTTGCACTGAACCTTAATCGGTTTTCCCGGATCAACATACTCTCCCGACTTTGGGAGCTCCTTGATAGAAAGTTCCACCCCCTTCGATTGAGATTCGACAATTACAACTGGCCGGGTATTGACGTGTATGCCCTCACCTGCTTCCAGCTTCAGATCGAAGACAGCGTCGCTCCCGTTTCGAAGCTCTATCGTTTCCGGCTTGACTGCCACTTTGACACCACCGGTCTGAGTAAAAAGACTATTCACGATTATCATTGTAAACAAAAGAATCTTCATGTTAATTCTCCAGCGTAGCTCGCGCTCGGTTCTGCCACTGGACCTTTACCTGTTGAAGGAATATAAGACCGAGGATAAAAAATATCAGCACGGAAAGGACCGCAACCCTCTGACTCCCTGTAAAGCTCGAAATTGCACCGAAGGTAAGAGGGCCCATTATCGCCGAAGCGTTACCGGCTATCCCGTCGTAGAATCCGAAAAATTCTGCCGCGTGATCCGGAGGCGTAAGGAGCGCCATTAGACTCCTGCTGGACGATTGAGAAGAGCCGATCGCCACGCCCGCGAATAGACCTATGACGTAAAATTCCGCCTTAGTCTGAATGAAGAAAGCTCCCAGTACCACCGCGATCCAAATAACGAGCGTGATATCGATGCTCTTCTTGGGCCCCCAGTGGTCCGTCAGAACGCCGAAGACAATCGATCCGAGGATAGCCGTAGTCTGTGCCACGATGAAGAAGAGTATCACTTCGACAGGAGTGAAACCGAGAGTACCGCGGGCGTAAAGTGCTGAAAAGAAGATGACGGTGTTGACTCCGTCGATATACAAGAAAAAAGACAGGAGAAATCGCGACAGCGCCTTGTACTGGCCGAGTTTTTTGAATGTCCTGATAGCACGCCTGAAGCCAAGACGGAAGTACGGAATCTTTCGATGGTTGGTACCCGTATGATCGCGAAGAGTGAGAAATGCCGGTATCGAAAAGACTGCGAAGAATCCCGCGGAGATAAGAAAACTCAATCTGAAGTTGTGAATATTCGAAGGAGCAAATCCACCTTTGATGAAAGGATAAGACAAAGCAAGGATCGACAGGGCGCCGAGATACCCCATACCGAAACCGTATCCCGATACCCTGCCATAAATATGTCTCGGCGCTATCTCGGGGAGGAACGCGTCGTAGAAGGTATATCCTCCCTGAAAGCCGACATTCGACGCGATAAAGACAAGCATACCAGGGAGTATCATACCTTTCTCAATCCAGTAAAGAGCTGCCGTCCCCGTAATGCAGAGCGCGGAAAACACAAGCAGAAATCTCTTTCGCTTGTGTGAGTAGTCGCTGGCCGCTCCAAGAACGGGCGAAAGACCGGCGGCTAATATCATCGAAAGGCTGTCCGCCAGACCCCAGAAAAAATCTCCCCGGCCCGTACTTCCGGCGACAATAGCCTGAAAGTACAGGGCGAACCCCACAGTCTTGACCATCACCGAGAAGGAGGTACGCGCGTAGTCGAAAAGCGTCCACGAGAAGATCGTTCCGCGCGAATACTTCTCTTCGATCATTGCTTCTTTTTTGTCGAGGTGTTTATCAACCCTCGCCCGGTTTTCTGAATCTTCCCATCGTTGGCCAGCTCTTTCAGTGATGCATCGAGTATTCCGTTCACGAACTTGGGACTTTCCTCGGTGCTGTAACGCTTTGCAAGCTCGATTATCTCATTGATCGTCACCTTCGTCGGAATTTCTTCCGAGTACAGAATTTCCGCGACACCCATCCTCAGAAGGCTGCGATCGATTGGATTCACTCTGTTCATGTCCCAGTGCTCAAGGTGTCCCTGGAGTATCGCATCGAGCGATCCGAGGTTTTCAAGCGTATCGCGGAAGAGTTTCCGTGCAAACTCCATGGAAGCACCTTCCTCGAGGTCCTTGAAGATGTCGTTGCTCAGAAAATCCGGCGCTGATCTGGAAATGTCGTACGCATAGAGCGCCTGCAGAACGCGCTCGCGAGCGAGTCTTCGTTGGGAGGTCATAACGGTCTCCGCCCATTAATGTTTGCTGATCTTTTCATGAAGATTCTCTCAAGCTCCAAATAACATGTATGCCTGTAAACCGGCAGATTCGCGGAAACGGCTGAATAACTCCGCCTGAAATGACATCCTGTAACGGCTCGCAAAGCCTTTGGCCTTAACGTTCAACCATTTACACATCAGAAGTGCCCTCGGCAAGTGCCAGCCGTCGCTGACTATCACGATTCTTTTCATCTTCATCCGGCCAATCAAATATCTTTTTGCATAAACAACCTGTTCGATCGTGTTCTCTGTTTTGTCTTCTGTGATTATCGACGAGGCAGGAATGCCGATATTTCTGAGGTATCTCGCTCCGATTTCGGACTCGTAAGTGCCGAACCGTCTGGTTCCGCCGGTGACAGCTATCTCCCTCACCTTGCCTTTCTCGTATAACTCAGCTGCCCCATCGAGCCTTCCCTTCAGGTCCGGGCTCGGCGTGCGAGGACCGATAACACTGCTCCCTAAAACCACTGCCGCATCAAATTCGGATTTGCCTTCGAATCTGTCACGCCTGGAGGATGTATTTATGAACCCGGCGATTATCGCCGCCCCTGAAATCAGGACGAGAAGTATTAGAACGCTTCCTACTCTTACACTCGAAGAGAAAGATGCCGCGATCGCAGTGGAAAGCATAAACAGAACGGCAAGGTAAGCTATCACTGTGGCAAATTCATCGGCGTGCCCCTTCGGGGGTAGATAGAAAGAAGTGAACAGGAACGCAAAGGAAGCAGCAACTACCAGTAAATACGGAAACATCGCGAGCCTTCTTCTGAAAACTTCAAGGAAGGCAACCGAGAAAACAACCACAGCCCCAAGCGGGATGTTCCGGAATGTCAATATGCCGGTCTCGGAATCGTGAACTATTGCCCTTTGCGCGAAGATCTTGAACATTGCGATCAACGCGGCAAGCATGGCTATGTGCAAAAGAACTCTAGGTCTCAAGTTTCAATAACGTGTTGGTTGTCTCTGTTTTTACGAAACAGAATTTAAGACACGTTCACTGGATTTAAAAGAGAGAGAATCGGAGGAGGAATATATACTTGAGTTTCCGGCCAGCGCAGGCCCGGATCTGAATTCCTTAGACCTGAATATGCTTTTCTTTCAATAAAGCAATTGAAAGGCACGCCCTTGCAGCCTCCCGCTTGGCTGGAATATTCCACTTTCGGAGTTTCCAACAAAGGCATCGGCTCGGCGCGATGTTAACCTCGAAGGCATCCTTCCACTGCAACATCGGCGTAACGCACGGTACCTATTCCACCGGAGTTAGCGGCCGGGCCCTTCCATACGATGACGCATCATCATTCCCCGTATTCTCTCGCGTATCTCCCTATCGAACCTCTGTTCAAAAACCATATAGCGGGCCACTTCCACCGGAGATAAGATCCCGCCGAGTGAATTTATGAATTTCGCATGTGTCGAGGCAAGGTGATCATCGTAATTGAGTATGCGTTTGATCTGAGTATTAATCTCCGCGTCGCCTGCATGACTGCGCATGACAGAGTCCAACACGTTGATCGCCCTGCCCCTCTCGCTGGTTATAGTCCTCATCTCCTGGGTATACTTGTTATACAGCGGAAAAAACTTCTCAGCCTTATCTGTCGGGAGATTCATCTCCTTAGTCATTTGCCAGATCTTGATCTGTTCGAGCTGTCTTCTAATCTCAGAGCTCCTCACTCCTCTTCCCTGATACGACCGGTGCTGCGCAAAACCGCCGGGACCTCCCGTGGGTTGCGGAAATCCATCCATCGCAAGCGACTGCCCGCGGCTCGATGAAAGTGGAATCAGGGCCGCGAAGGCGATGAGCAGAATGATTCTCTTCATTGGTTGCCTTTCAATTGGAGTAACTGCTGACTGAATAGTAAGCGGCGTCAAGCGAGCCGGCAGAGTCGCTCATGGAATTCCACATCTCGTTAACGACCGCTTCCTGCATGGAATCATTGACCGCGTCCATCTCATCGAGTACACTCGCTTGCGAAGATACCGCATCCACGTAGTTGATATTCAGGCTCGGGAGCGAGACAGCCTCCTCAGGAGACAACTTAGTTGCGAGCGCCGCAATTGTCCTCGGCTGTGAAATCTGTCTATGGGAAAGCTCAAACACCCCGATGCCTACAATCAACAGGATCGCTGCAAACGCACCCGCAAACGCTGGCACCTTCCACTTTACGACCGGGGTTCGGTCTTCAACCCTTGTCATGATAGAAGAATGGAGCTCCTGCCAGAAAGAATCGGGATACTCTTCGTAGCCGACTTCACCCAGCACCTTGATTGGTTCCCTCATCTCTTCAAGTTCTGCGCGACAAACCTGGCATTCTTCCAAATGAGCTTCTATGCATTTCCTGAGATTCGGTTCCACCTTGTCCAGGAGAAAATCCGGCAAATTGACCATCACGTCATCGCATCGCATTTTTCAGATAGTCTCCTATTTTTTTCATGGCATGGAAATAGTTTGCTTTCATGGCTCCCATGGATCTGTGCATTATCTGCGCGATCTCTTCATACGAGAGCTCCTCATAAAACCTTAGAATAAAAACCTGTTTCTGCTGCGCCGGAAGCGCCGCCACCGCCTCCGAAACCAGCTTTCTCAACTCGCTCTGATCCGCTTCTCGCTGCGGTTCGTTTCCGCCGGTCAACATATTCGAAACCATTTCGTCCAACCTTACAACTGCTCTTACTTTCCTCTTCCTCAAATAACTTATCGCGACATTCGTCGCGATCCTGTAAATGTATGTGTAAAGATTCGCGTCGCCTCTGAACTTTTTCAGAGAATCGTGCAGCTTGATAAAGACTTCCTGCGTCGCGTCCGCGGACTCGTCGTCGTCGTTGAGCATCCTCTTCACAACGAAGAACACCCGTTGCTCATATCGCCGGACAATTTCGGCGTATGCTCTCGAGTCACCCGCATTAACCTTCTCCAGTAGTTCCAGATCGGACGGGGTCTGCATTCAAAGAACTCTTGCTGTTCCGCGCCATATCATAGATGTAAAGGCCCCGAATCTCTGCAATATCTCCTCGTGCTGTTTATGACCGTTCATTTCCAGTATGCTTTGAAAAAACGTACGATTCTAAGACGCGGTCTTTCAAAAACGGTTTAAGTCAGCTCTCGATTACGACAACGGCGGCGACGTAGTCTCCAGAATGAGACAGGGAAAGAAAGACTTTCTTATGTCCGAAGGTCTGAAGAGCCTGACCGCTGAGCCTCAAGACGGGCTTTCCGCTCGGCTCGTTAACTACCTCGACCTCCTGCCAGGAGAAACTGTCGTCCCACCCCGTCCCGGTGGCCTTGCTGAATGCCTCCTTTGCCGCAAACCTGGCAGCAAAATGCTGGTATGGCAGCGGTTTCTCAACGCAATACGCCTTCTCAGACCGTGTGAATACCTTGTCGGTTAAAAGATCGCCGTATTCCTCGATGCTCTTCTGCATTCTGGTAACTTCCGCAATATCGATCCCGACGCCTTCAACCATCGGCGTTCTCTTTCCTGACTATGCTGACGAGTTCCTGGATATCGTTCGCCTCGTAATCTCCGCCCGAAGTACCTGTATCGAAAGTGTCCCCGTACCGCGCGAAGACCGTCTTCATACCGACCTGTTTCGCTCCGATGATATCGCGCTCGGCCCAGTCGCCGACCATAAGTGCCTCGTCCGGTCTGACTCCAAGCCTGTTCAATGCCAGCGTGAAAGGCGCGGGATGAGGTTTTCTTTCGCTCGTGTCTTCAAATGTCACCACGACATCGAAGATGTGATGCATGTTGAGATATGTGAGCCTCAGCCACGCTTCCTTGGTGGGTGCGTCGGAAACTACCGCTAGCTTCATCCCCATCTTGAGTAGCTCGTAAAGAGTTATGTAAACATGTGGATACGGTACCAGCGCCGCTTCACGGGCACGCCTGTATGCGACAACGCCCGCGGAAAGTATCTTGTGATTGACCTTGTCGAAAATATCCGACAGGAGAGAATCGAAAACATACTGGAATTCAATTCCCTTTTCCTTGTAAATGGCATTGATGCGGTCCTTGACCTCGTCATATGATAGTTCGAGTCCCGCATCTAACATGGCCCTGATTGCGGCATCGATCGCTTCAGCCTTCATCTTCATGAAATCGACGAGAGTATTGTCGAGATCGAAGATCACCGCCTTTATCATTTTCCTGCGTTCTCTGAAAGCGCAAACACCGCGGCGAAGTATGATAATTTTCCAAACCCTGTAATTGTCCCCTTGCAGACCGCCGAAATGACACTCGTTCGCCTGAACTCCTCGCGCGCGAACACATTGGACATGTGGACCTCTACAACCGGAGTTCTCACCGATGCGATTGCATCCCGCAGTGAATAGCTGTAATGAGTCAGCGCGCCGGCATTGAGCACGACTCCAACGAAGCCTTCCTTATCGACTCCGTGTATCTTATCGATCATGTCGCCTTCTCCGTTCGTCTGGAAAAACTCGAACGCAACGTCCGGGAAGCGGCTCTTCAACTGCGAGTTTATTACCGCAAGGGTATCGCTGCCGTAAGTCTCCGGCTCACGAGTCCCCGTCATGTTTAGATTCGGGCCGTTCGCTACCAGTACTTTCATCATTTGTCTCCGTCCCTGGTCCTGGATCATTGATTTGTTCCTCAGTTTGTTCCTCGATATAACTTCTAACGGCGGGCTTGAGAAAGAGGTTTTCGATTCCCACTTCGGAAAGGCTCCTCGCAAGAGTAGAAGCGCGGTGCTTCTGGTCGAACCGCTTGTTGACCACGATCAACTTCTCCTCTTTCAAGATGCAGTATCCACCGCCGAAGTCTCCCTTCTCGTATATCACTTTGAGCCCGAGTTGGGAAGCGGCCTCCTCAAGTTCCGCTATCAGCGCTTCTGTCTTCAGCTTCGGCATTATCTTCTGATATTTCTTCTGTCTTCTTTCGTTTAATCGGGCGGAATACTATAGCGCCTATCGCACTATAATACGAGAGAATCGCGATTACCGAAAGCCCCCCCAGACCGCTCACGCGTTCCACGAAGAGCCTCCGCATCTCGTTTCTCAATGGTCCAGGGTCCGCACCGAGAAATAATTGTAACTGAAAATCCACAAACGATACGAAAAACTTCAAGTCCAGGTACGATGTGTAAAACTCGACCGGGATGAACATGGCGAACAGTATCACGGCCATCATAATGTTCGGATGAGTTTTCATCCTTATCCTGGACTTGAAAAGAAACGTTATGAAGCCGACGAGAGCAAGGAAGTACCCGAACACAATTAGAAGAGATGTCTGCGCCAGTAGATTATAGATTTCTTTCTCCGCGTCGAATGGGATATCCCTTCTGAACTTCAATGTTCCTATCTCAACCAGGTCGTTCCCGATGATCGCCCTCGCAGCCGATCCGCCGAGATAAAGTATCCCGCCGACAATCATAATAAAGAGGGCCACTCGTGCTCCAGTGGTTAGCCGAATCTCCTCACCAACTTCTTCTCGAATCGGTATATCGGAAGCGCGAGCTGATTCCATATCGGACTTAGATTTTCTCCGGCGTCTCGACGAACTCTGCAACGCAGCGCGCAGGGAGAAGCGACCGCTCGTACGCCATGTCGAGAAACAGTTGAATCGCCTTTTCCCCCTTCTCGCCATAGTCGAGCGTCCAATCGTTGACGTACATTCCTACAAACTTGTCCGCCAGGTTGTCGTCCATCCCCCTCGCGAATCCGAGCGCGTAATCCAAAGCATTTTTCCGGTTTTCCAGCGAATGGGCTATGCTCTTCTTAAGAAAATAAGCGGCTCTTCTTTTTACATCCTCCGGCAAATCCCGGCGAATCACATTCCCACCAAGCGGAAGGGGCAACTTGAACTTGTCCTTGAACCAGGCACCGAGGTCGACGATGTTGTGGAGCCCGCTCTTCCCATATGTGAGCTGCCCTTCATGTATGATGAGCCCAGCTTCGAACTCGCCGGAAACAACTCTCTCCATGATCTGGTCGAACGGCACAACGTCATACTCGAACGTGCCCGCAAAGATACGTAGCGCCAAAAAGGCGGAGGTCCTTTTCCCCGGTATCGCGATCCGAAGCCTGTTGATCTCCTCTACTTTGTACGGTTTCTTACTGACGAGCATCGGACCGTATCCGTCGCCCATACTCGCACCACTGCTCAACATCTGATATTTGTCCGAGATATACGGATAGGCGTGAATTGAAACCGCGCTTACTTCGTACTCGCCCTTCAACGCCTTCTGGTTGAGCGTCTCTATATCGCTAAGAATATTTTCAAACTCCAGGTCGCCTGTGTCGAATTTATTATTCGCAAGAGCATAAAACATGAAAGCATCATCTGAATCGGGACTGTGTGCAACTCTGATCTTCAAACTACATTCCTTTCTTTTGCTTCGATTTACTCGATGCTGATAACTTGAACGCCGAAGGACACAAACCACCGACTACGCACATCCCGCATTTCGGAATCCTTGCAGAGCAGACTTTTCTTCCATGTGCCATCAGTAAGTGGCACAGTCCCGTCCAATATTCTTTCCGGAAGAGCAGCGAAAGGTCCCGCTCTATTTTCTCAGGACCGCTTTCCTGCGAAAACCCGAGACGCTGTGCCAGCCTGCTTACGTGCGTATCCACCGCAATCCCCGGGATACCGAAAGCATTTCCGAGGAGGACGTTGGCCGTCTTCCGCCCGACGCCGTCGAGTGTGAGCAGTTCCTCCATCGTGTGCGGGACTTCCCCACTAAACTTCTCCACAAGCGACCTGCTGGCATTTATCAGGGCCTTCGCCTTCTGACGGTAAAAGCCGGTCGACTTCACATGCTTCTCAAGCTCAGCCCTGTCAGCAGACATGAAGCTATCGGGGGAAGGATACTTTTTGAACAGTCCCGGTGTGATCATATTGACACGCGCATCAGTACATTGAGTGGACAATATCGTTGCGACCAGGAGTTCAAACGGGCTTCCGAAGTTTAGTGCCGGCCTCGCACCTGGGTATTCACGTTCGAGCAGGACATACACCTTCCTCGCGCGTGCCTTTTCAGCAGCACTCACAGGATTCTCGTTGCTTCCGTGGGTAGCTTCGTTGGTCTTCACCTTGTCAGATAGCGTTTGTGTATGCCAATTTAGCTAACGTCAGCTGCTTTGGCAAACCAATCTAAATCGCGCATGAGACCCGCCGGAACAATACTATTGCGCCGCTGCTTCTGACTACACATATTCGTCTCCGAAGAGCCGACTCTCTATCTGAAATCGGAGGGAGAATGAGCCGGACATTTGAATTAGCCATTCAATGAGACTGAGACTTAGGCTCTTCCGATACAAGCGGTCCGTATCGCATTGATTCGGGTCTGTATCTCGGATCATTGAGCAGCAACCGCTCCACGACTTCGCCCCTGATTATGTGTCTCTCTATTATCTCTGCCACATCGTCCTTCTGAACATGACCGTACCAGACTCCTTCCGGATAGATCACGACATTCGGTCCGTGTTCACAAACGTCGAGACAACCCGCTTTGTTGGCCCTGACTTTGGCCTTCAGACCGCGCGCGTGAAGCTCCTTCTTGAAAAGATCCCTTATCTCTTCACTCCCCTTTTGCGCGCACGACCCCCTCGGGTCATCTCCTTCGCGCCTGTTCGTGCATACAAAAATGTGTCTGGAGTATCTCATATCGATGAATTCGCAATTCTGAATTTTAAATGTTGAATTGGCTTCTTAGACCTAAGCGTCGCTCCTCTGCTGCAACTCTGTTTTCCTTAACCTATCATCGTCGTTGGTTTCCAATTGAGAATTTAAGATCCACAATCTAAAATTCTCATTCTCACCAATATCCTGTCGAAATGCTCACATCCCCGAAGACACATGCACTGCATGCAACCCTCTCGCGTTCTCCGTAATTGCCGCTCGCCATCAGTCTTTTTTCGCATTCTTCAGGCTTGGAAAGGTTTTCCATCCCACTTACGACCTCGACCTTGCACCAACCACAAACGCAGTCGCCTCTGCATGAGCTTCCGAGTGGAATTCCATTCACACGCGCAGCTTTGAATAGAGTCTCGCCGTTTTTGATCTCCACTACCTTGTTAAGGGGGACAAATCTAACTTTTGGCATTCCTCAGGAACTTCTTCATCTCTTCAACGGTCATCGTATTCAACAAATCATCCTTTGTAAGCCAACCTTTGCGCGCGATCGAGACGCCGTACCTGTAATCCGCGAGGCCTTCTTTCGAATGTGCATCCGGATTAATTGAAAATCTGACGCCTGCTTCCTTAGCTTTCCTGATGAACCTCCAGTCGATATCGAGGCGATGCGGGTTCGCATTTATTTCGATTATCTTTCTGTTGCGTGCGGCTGTTTTTATGATCTCGTCCGTGTCCAGCTCGTACCCGCTCCTCCCGAGAAGAAGGCGTCCCGTCATATGTCCGAGGAAGGTCATGTACGGATTCTTCAAGGCCGCTGTCAGGCGTCTAGTCGCCTCGTCCTTCTTCATGCCGAGCTTGCTGTGAACGGATCCGACGCTGAAGTCCAGGGTCTTGAGAACCGCGTCGCTGAAATCGAGCTTCCCGTCGGCGAGAATATCGACTTCGCTCCCTTTGAAAACGAAGAAATCCTTCAAAGCCTTGTTCGTCTCGTCTACGAGTCGTCCCTGTTCCTTTAATCGTTTCTCATCGAGTCCATTGGCGTAAAACGCACTCTTGCTGTGGTCGCTAACCCCGAAATAGCGGAGTCCCAGTTTACTCGCCGCCGCAACCATCCTGTCCAGAGGTTCAGCACCATCGCTCCAGTTTGTATGGACATGAAATATCCCCTGGATGTCTTCCTCTGTAACGAGCTCAGGGATATCGCCTTTCGCCGCCGCTACTACCGCATCGCCGTCCTCACGGAGCTCAGGTGGAATGTATTGCAGCCCGATCTCGCCGAAGATCTCTTCCTCGGAATCGAAATTTATCTTGTCGCGCCCGCGCTTCAACTCCCGCATCCCGAGCGTGTAGCCCCGCGTCGACGCGTACTCTTTCAGGCGGGTGAAGAATTCCTTGCTGCCACTGGAGTGGAGCACAGCTAGTGGATACTCCCCTTTGTTCACGATGATGAACTCTACTGGAATACCGTTCTCCCAAACCACCGAGACGAGGTCGCTCTGCGTCTCCCTGACATCCTTGACCCCCTTCAGCTTTCCGAGAACCGCGAACAGTTTCTCTCTCTCTCCCGACTTGAACTTGATGACACAGTCGATATCGCGAATTACTTCCCGGCGACGCCGGTAACTCCCCGTGAATTCATAACGCTCGACGCCTGAGACATCATCCAGCAAAGAGGCGATCGAAGCAGCCGTTTCGTGAACGACGTCGAGGAGCCTGTACTCACTGTTCTCCTTGAATCGGGCAATCTCGGCGAGCACCTTGTCCTGCGTCTTCTGACCGAATCCTTTCAGAGTCACGAGCCTGTTTTCCTTGCAGGCGTATTCGAGTTCGGCGATCGACTTTACATCCAGTTGTTCATGAAGCGTCCGGACCTTGTTCGGTCCCAGGCCGTGTATGTTGAACAGTTGCGGAAGTCCATCCGGCAGAGAATTCCGGAGTTCTTCGAGAAACGTAAGCTTTCCCGTCTCGACAAACTCAGTCAGTTTCTTCGACAGAGCTTCCCCGACTCCCGGTATTTTCTTTGCCTCACCCCCCTTTATCAGGCCCACAACATCGGCAGTCGATTGGGAAATTGATCTCGCCGCCCTGGAGTAGGCGCTTACCTTGAACTTATCCTCGCCCTTCAAATCCAGGAGCGATGAAACCTCCTCGAGCATCGAGACAATTTCCTTTTTATCCATCAACGAGCTCCTGCGATTTTGTGGAAGGCCTCTACTTGAACTCCCGTTAGAAGAATTCCGAGCAGCGCGCCAGAAGTAACCTGCGACCTGGTGTGTGCTTTCAACTCAATCCTTGCCCATGCAACCACTAACATTAGCACAAACAGTGGGAGCACTTCCCATCCGAACGTAATTGCAAGTGAGGTCAGAGGCCCGGATGCTCCCACAGCATGCGCACTTATCTTCCATTTCGTGTTGATCGCTGTTACGGCAAGAGTGTTTGTTGCATAACAAAACATCAGCGAATATACCTGAACCGATGCTATGGGAAATACGCCGGTGCCCTGCCTTGTCATTAAGCTTAAGATTGGAAATGCCGCCAGCGCAAAGGAAGTCGGCATGAAAATGTAGGATATCGTCAGGGCTGCACTCTGTTTCACTGAATAATTTAGTTTGAACTCCCGATAATTCATAAAGAGAAGAAAATTCCGTCCCGCAACCCGGCGTGCCATAGAGGATGGTACGCAATCTCACAGAATGGTTTCGAGCAGCTTGTTCCGCGAGTCCGCTCCCCGCAGGAGCCTTATCTTTGAACGAGGAATATTCAAATGGTCGCTCAACAGTTCGAGAACGGCATCGTTCGCTTTCCCATCAACAGGTTTTGCACGGACGAAAATCTCGAACGAGTCCTCACTCTTCTTCAGGACTTCGTCTTTCTTTGAATTCGGATGAACTTTGACCTTGAGATACATAGAAATGCCTGCCTACTACAGAAGATGAATACCCGCTACACCGATCGTCGGGGCGGTGGGATTCGAACCCACGACCTCTTGGTCCCGAACCAAGCGCTCTAACCGGGCTGAGCCACGCCCCGAATTCGTATTAATATAATCGATTAGAGCGTGAAGGAAAAGAATTTTCAGCAACAATCATGACCCCTCGGATGCCGGGACTTCAACCACGAATTGCGCGAAAGACCTCTTCCTCTTTCTAATCACAAGTCGGAAGCCAAATCCCCCAGTCTCTTCCCGACTGCCCAGCGTGAATTCCGCGAAAGGATCTTCTCCGCACCTGGATTCATATCGAGAATTTGGTCCCGTCCGTCTAAGACTATGATACCGCTGTTCACGTTTCTGAATACTTGCCTGTACGCCGTCGGCACGACGTCAAGAAATCTGTACTTGACCATGAAAAAACTGAATATTATTCCGGCGAAAGCAAATGACACCGGCGTAGGATCGAAAATGCCGAAGATATGCGTCTTCATCACGTACAGAACATTCGGAATTAGAACCACAAGGACCGCAAAACCTATGAGAAAAAATTGTCTCCTGTATCGATCCGGCATTTGGTAAACCGAATGGAGAAGCAGGAAAGCGCCCCCGATAACCATCAAATACGCATACGCCGCCTCGATATAGAAACCTGCAGCGTAGGCTTTCCGAAGCGTCACAAATCCCCCTGCCCTACCGAGTCCATAGGAGGAATAGAATAAATGCTGATGTGTGACCGTGACGACAAGGATGAAAGATACCAGCGGCACTACGGCTAACGCGGCAAGAGTCGTGCGTTTCCTCAGAAAAGCGTTGTCGACGTAGGTCGCTATAAAGACCAGCCAGAAATAGCTCGAAGCGATTATACCTACGTATTCAACTCGAAGGAAAATCAGCTTCCACGACAAATCCGAATTGAAAAATCCCAGGAGGTAGCCCAAACACCAGACTGCAACGGAGAGCGATAGGATTGCAAACTCTTTAGCTCCCTTGACGGGCCGCGTTCGCCACGCCTCAAACGCGACGGAGATTGCGACGAGAACGGATATGACATAAAGCCATGATACCGCATCAAACTTCCAGTGATTCAATTACTCCATTCCGCCTGGCTGAGGAAAATAGGGACATGGTGTGCCATCATCAATAATAAGATAGCACTTGAGTTGAATTGCTGAAACGAGTTTGCCGGGATACATAAGACAATCAGCGATCAGCCCGTCGAACATATAAGAGATATGGCAGCATCTCCCGTTGCACCACTGCACATTCTACAATATGAAATCAGGGGATCGAGCTGTTGAATTTCTGTCTCCTATTCCGAATGTAATCGACGAATATGTATTCGCCGAGCTTATTGAGCGAAGAGTAGTAGGCTCGTCCCTTATTGGCCCGTGTGAGTTCCTCGACAAAATTGATAAGATATGGATCTCTTGCAACCATGAAAGTGCTTATAACTATTTTTTCCCTCCTGCACGCCACGGCCTCATCTAAGGTCTTGTTGACAATCCTCGGGTCCAAACCGAACGAATTCCTGTACAGCCTCCCCGATTCGTCGAATATCGCAGACGGTTTGCCGTCTGTCACGAGAAACACCTGTCTGTTTACGTTACCCTTCCGCCGCAAAATACTTCTCGCTAGCCTGAGAGCCGCAAGTGTATTGGTGTGGTAAGGGCCGACCGTGACGAATGGAAGCTCTGCAAGCGTAATCTCCTTTGCATCGTCGCCGAATACCACGATGTTCAAGTGATCTTTCGGAAACTTCGTCCGAATCAGCTCTGCCAATGCAAGCGATACCTGCTTTGCCGGCGTGATCCTGTCTTCCCCGTAGAGAATCATCGAATGGCTGATATCGAGCAGAACGACTGTAGCACAGCTCGTCAAGTGCTCTGTCTCGTAAACTTCTATGTCATCCTCATGCAGCTGGAACTTCTCGATGCTGTCGTGGAGCAGAGCGTTCTTCAGCGTCGATGTGAGATCTATGTTGGTAGGCTGGTCGCCGAATGTATATTTCTTAGTTTCGCTCAGCCGGTCCACTCCCTGCCCTGTGTGGGGGGATTCGTGGGAACCTTCGGGGCTCTTCTTGAGATTTGTGAAAACCTCCCTGAGTGCATCCTCTCTTATCCGCTGAACTCCCTTCGAGGTCAGCACGATTACATCCTTTGCATCGTCTATGTACCCAAGCTCTTTGAGCTTCTCAATGAAGTCCTCCATCGTCATGTCCTTGTCGAACAGCTCGTATTCCTGGCCGAGCTGTCGCATCCATTCCAGCGCTTCCTCCGCGTCTCCGCTTGTCTGCAAAAGAAGATAGCTGAACAGCGAAACCATGTTCTGGAGCCGCTGCTCATCCGTCATCGAGCTTTCAGTCCACTTCGAATATCTGAATTTCATACGTCGCCTCGTTCCAATCTCTGCCAAACCACGGCTCCCCCGATCTTCCTATTGAACTGGCTCCAATTTGACACGCCGGTTCCCGCCTCGAAAACTCAGGTACATCGATTTCACCTCGCCGCAAACATCATCTGCACGAAAGGGTTCTCAAGCTTCTCTTTTTCGAGAGTGCTATCCCCTCCATGACCTGGATATATTTTCACATCTCCCGGCAAAGTCATGAGCTTTTCCTGAACGCTCTTTGAGATCGCGTCCATCGAACCGGTGGGCAAATCTACCCTGCCGATCGAGCCCGAGAACAGAGTATCCCCCGTGAAAAGGATTCGCTCGTCTTCTTCAAATAGGCAAATCGAGCCGGCCGAATGTCCGGGCGTTTCTATCACCTTTAACTTTGTGCCCGACGTTTCCACCGTCCCCCCGCAATTGAGCCGAATGTCGATCTCAACCGGCTCAATAGACTCGGGGGGCACGATTACCATACCGTTCGGATCGCGCATCATCCATTCGTCTCCCTGGTGCGCACACACCTGTGCGCCGGTCAGCGCCTTCAACTTCTCCATATCTCCGATGTGATCCCAGTGACCATGTGTTGCGATTATGTATTTCACCAAGAGGCCGATCTCCAGTGTCCGCTTGTAGATTTTTTCAGATGACCACATCGGTACATCGATTACGATCGCTTCCCCACCGGGCCCGGTATGGACGAGGTAACCGATCGTCCAGATTGGGCCGTCCTCAAATTTCTCGACTATGATTTTAGTCCGCACAGTCAGAGTCAATCCTCCTCGTAACGTGCTTTCGGCGGGAAGATGCTTCCGACAAGGTCTTTGTATGCGACGACATTGTCGGCATCATCCTTGGCAATCCGCGAGAACTGATGCAGACCGTCGAGGACGAATTCCATGGAGGTTGCCAGCTCGTACTTCCTCGACTCCTCGACCTTCATATGTCTCTTCGCGACTTCCTTGAGATTTGCGACCTTGCTCAGCTGGGAGTAGTAATCGTCGAAAGGCATATCGTCGGCGACTTCTATCTTGTTTCCCGATTCAAACCAGGTAATGATCGGCGTATACTCGTCGTCGCGTTTCTTAGGCTCTTCACCCTGGGACGTCCTTATCTTTTTCTGCAACGGATCCGGGAAATACTTCCTGAAAGTCTCTCTCACAGCTTTGCCTATGAGAGCCCGGCTCACCTTTACTGATCCCTCTTGCTCTCCCTCGAAAACAAGCTCGAGCTTTCCGGTCATGCCGGGGAGTACCTGCTGAAGGTCGCAAATTCTAGGTACGATGACCTTCTCACCGTTGATGATCGCCCTTCTTTCGGCACTGCTAATGAGGTTTTCCATCACGGAAATGGTCATCCTCACACTAACACCGCTCTTCTGGTCGACAAACTCACTCCCGCGCGCCTGGAACGCTATCTCTTCGATTACTTCCTTCAGGTAATGAGGCATTACAACCTCACGTCCACCGTCCCTCGAAAGCCACGCCTCCTGCTCCGTAATCTTCATCGCCTCTTCGATGGAGCGAGGATAATGCGTCAGTATCTGCGAATCGATCCTGTCTTTCAAAGGCGTGATGATATTGCCACGGTTGGTGTAATCTTCAGGGTTCGCGGTGAAAACCATCATCACATCGAGCGGGATCCTCACGTTAAAGCCGCGAATCTGGATGTCCTTCTCTTCCATAATGTTGAAAAGGCCGACCTGTATTCTCGGCTGAAGATCAGGAAGCTCGTTTATGGTAAACACCCCGCGGTTCGTCCGCGGAATTATCCCGAAATGAATTGCGCCTTCATGCGAGTAATCGAGTTTCTGAACCGCTGCCTTTATCGGATCGATGTCGCCGATCAAGTCGGCGATAGTCACGTCGGGCGTCGCCAGCTTCTCCCCGTACCGCTGCTCCGGCGTCAACCACTCGATCTCCACTTCGTCGCCGTGTTCCTTTACAAGGTCGATGCAATGCTTACACACCGGATGATACGGGTTGTCGTATATCTCGCATCCCCTGATAAATGGCACCTGCTCGTCGAGCAAACTAATAAGACTTCTCGCGATCCGCGTCTTCGCCTGCCCCCGCAGCCCGAGTAGTATCATGTCGTGCTTGGCAAGTATGGCATTAACAATGGAAGGAATTACGGTCTTATCATATCCGATTATTCCAGGAAAGAGGACCTCGCCTTTTCCCAATTTCGAAATGAGATTTCTTCTCATCTCTTCTTTGACCGGAAGAACCTTGTAACCGCTTCTCTTTAGTTCTTCCAGGGTGTGCGGCAGTTGCTTCATCGCTTCTCTCTTGTTTCTCTTGAGAATTTATTTTCACGCTTTACCAAAATCAAACCGGTGTCCTTTCAAAAGTCAACGCACGATTGGAAGTGCGTCATTCGAGCTATAATTTCTAACAATGCAAACCTCAAAAAAGCTCCTCATAAGATTGAGTTCGGCGGGCGACATACTCCTCACTTCCCCTCTATTGAAAATGATCAAAGAGAGAGAACCGGAATCCGCAGTTCACTTCGTCGTAAAATGTCAATTTGCCGACCTCGTTCGGTCAAATCCAAACGTAACTCAAGTGCATATAGTTCAAGATCACGCTGACTTCCATCAGCTTGAAAGCCTCAGACGGAAGCTCGTCGCTGAAAGCTTCGACATCACTTTAGACCTTCATAACAACTTCAGAAGTATTTTCCTGAGACGAGGAACGGCACCGTCGATCAGCGTGGTGAAGAAGGATATCATCAGGCGGGCGATACTTGTCAACGGCCGGTTGAATCTCTTCGCTATTCCGCAACTTGTCGCATTGAAATATGCGAAGACTTTCGATCGATCCGTAAAGAGCGTGCCGAAGCCGGAGTTATTTTTCCCCGAGTCCCTTTTGAAAAAGGTGGACACGATATGGCAGTCTTTCGGAATCGGGGGATCTCCGTCTGTGTTCCTTTGCCCCGGTGCGAGACATTTTACGAAAAGGTGGCCCTTGAAGTACTGGATGGAACTCGCGAAGAAAATGTCGAAAGCATATCGGGTGGCGCTCCTCGGCGACATCGCAGACATGGATGCGTGCCGCGAAATACAAAGCGGCACGAACATCGTCAACTTCTGCGGGCAGCTTTCTCTCCTTGAAAGCTCTGCGATGCTCAGGCACGCGTCATTAGCCGTTACGAGCGATTCATACCTGATGCACGCTGCCAACGCGCTCGGCGTAAAAATAGTAGCTATATTCGGCTCAAGTGTGAAGGAATTCGGATTCTTCCCCTATGAAGTTGAAAACAGAATACTGGAGGTCAACGGCCTGACCTGCAGGCCTTGTTCACACATCGGCCTCGATGCGTGTCCAAAAAGGCATTTCAGGTGCATGATGGACACTACGCCCGGCAAGGTCGAAAGCGCGGTTGCTTCGCTCATGGTTCGGCAATGATTCCCATTCCAAACTGGAGTAAAAGAGACCGCTCTTCGCGTGTTATAACTGAATCCCGGCGAGCAGTTTCAACGCCTTGAGATAGCGCTCGCTCGTACCCTTGATTATCTCTTCGGGAAGTTGCGGCGCAGGCGGCTTCTTGTTCCACTTCAACGAGAGGAGATAATCCCGCACAAACTGTTTGTCGAAGCTCGCCTGTGACCTTCCAATCTCGTACTTTGATTTGTCCCAGAACCGCGATGAGTCCGGCGTCAAGACCTCGTCGATGAGGATCAACTCTCCGTTATCGTCGATGCCGAATTCGAGCTTTGTGTCAGCTATGATTATACCCTTGCTCTCGGCATAATCGGCCGCAGCCCGGTAAACCCCGATCGTGTAGTCGCGGATCTTCCCGGCCAACTCCTCGCCGACGGTCTTCACTACTACTTCGAAATTGATGTTCTCATCGTGGTGTCCCATCTCCGCTTTCGTCGAAGGAGTAAAAATCGGCTCCGGAAGTCTTTCCGACTCTCGTAGTCCCTTGGGAAGTGTGATCCCGCATATCGCACCCCTCTTCTGGTAATCCACCCACCCGGACCCGGTGATGTAACCCCGGACCACACATTCGATGGGGAGCGTTTTTGTCTTCTTGCCGATCACGCTTCGCCCTTTTAAATCGTCTGAGTACGGGAGGCATTCGGCCGGATAAGTTCCGACATCAGTTGCGACGACGTGGTTCTTTATGATATTCTTCGTGAATTCAAACCAGAAGTTCGAAATCTGGTTCAGCACTTTCCCTTTAAAGGGAATCCCGTTCGGGAGTATCACATCAAAAGCGCTGATCCTGTCGGATACAACGAACAGAAGCTTATCTCCAAGATCGTAGATATCCCGAACCTTCCCTCGCTGGAATAATTTCAATCCGGCAAATTCCGTTTTCGTAATTGTTTTTTCCATTAAACTCTCTCTTTTGAAGCGTGACGTGACCGACATTATTTTCAAGATCGAGTCCCGCTAACCGGCAGGTCTCAGTTCAAAATAAACGCCTGCAGGATTTGTTCCGAGCCTCCGTGATTCGGAGCGTTATCCTTGTTCTCACGGTAAGCCTTACTGCTTTTCGTGGAACGAGAAACGCGGCTCAAAGCTAGTCCGTATCGTACTCAATCAGGGTGAAAACGTCTTTGTCTGGTATGGCCTTGCGTCCGTTTAACGGAAGAAGCTCGATGAGAAAGCATATCCCGACTACCTCTCCCTTCAGACGCTCGATAAGCTTGCATGCGGCAGCTATCGTCCCACCGGTCGCGAGGAGATCGTCGTGGACTAGTATTCGCTCGCCCGGCTTAATCGCGTCCTTGTGTATCTCCATCGAATCCGTTCCGTACTCAAGCTGATATTCTTGCCTGATGACCTCCGCCGGAAGCTTGCCGGGTTTCCGTATCGGGACGAAGCCGGCGCCGAGCTTGTACGCAAGAGTACTCCCGAATATGAATCCACGGGACTCAACCGAAACGACTTTGTCGATCTTCTTGTCCTTGTAATGCTCATAGAACTTCTCGACGACTTCCCCGAACGCTTCTCTGTCCTTAAGCAGCGTGGTGATATCCCTGAACATTATGCCCTTCTTCGGGAAATCGGGCACCGTCCTGATAGTATCTTCGATATTCACTAACTCCACTCCAATTTTTCTTTTCTTAAAAACGAATTCACTCCTTTGCGAAAATCGTCCGTCGCCCGCGCCTCGACATTTGTCGCCGCGCTGTATTCAAGCGCCTTTTCAAGATCCATCTCCCTGACTTCCGATAATAGCCCCTTCGTCATAGCGACGGCAGCCGCGCTTGTCCCCGTGGAATACTCGTAAAGGAAATTTCCCAGTATGGATTCGGCCTCGTCGTCAGGGATGATTTGCCGGAACAGCCCCATGCGGAGCGCAGCCGAAGCATCGACTATTTTTCCGGTCAATGCCAACTCCCTTACATCAGTCTCCCTGAGTTTCCTGAGTGCGAAGTTGACCACGATGGCGGGAACAAAACCGATCTTTACCTCCGTGAAGCCGAACTTAGCTTTCTCGGAAGCGAAAACCAGGTCACACGCGAGCACCATTCCGAAAGCGCCTGCCAGTGCAGGCCCCCTCACGAGAGCACACGTTAACTTCCTGCTCCGGTAAATTCCGAGGAGTAAATCCTTCAACATCTGCGAGTCACGCATGTTCGCGTCAGGAGTATTCCGCGACAGCCTCTCAAGGTATTCCAGGTCGGCCCCGGCGGAGAAAGCGCGCCCCTCGCCACGAAAAACTATCGCACGCACCTCCGTCGACTCTTCAGCTGTCCTAAGACCTTCCGTCAATTCGGCGACTGCAACATCGTCGATGGCGTTCCTCTTTTCGGGACGGTTCATCGTCAGGTAGGCAACCTTACCACTGATCTGGATGTCGACTCTATTGCCCACTTTCATTTCTCCTCGGAAATTTTCATTAAGACTTTCCAAACGTTATCGGGAACGGGCATCACCGACAAACGCGGCAATCTGATCAAATCAAACCTGGCCAGGTCCTTTATTCCTTTCAATGATGAAAGTGGAACCGGCCTTTTCAATCTCTTCGAAGCTTTGATGTCGACCACAGTCAGTTCCGCGTCGCCCTTCTTCGGATCGGGATACCCGTGGCGAATGACGATCCCAATGCCGACGATTGTTTTCTCGTCGCCCGAATGATAAATCAAACAATCGTCTCCGGCCTTCATCAGCCGGATGTTTTTCAAAGCGAGATTGTTCGTTACGCCGTCCCAAACAGTCTCTCCTTCATGCATCATGTCGTCGAACGAATAATCAGACGGTTCAGTTTTCAGAAGGAAATGGGCCAAATGTTTCTCCCTTGAAATTTTCGCGGTCACTCAAAGACACGAATCGAAAGCGCTACTCGCCTTACTCAGGATTACGATTTGAATATGGTCAACTTCGGTGAAAGCATCAACGTGAAGTAAGGCTCAATGCAGTCATTCCCTCTAAGAACATTCCTCGCGACTCTTCACATGCTTAGCGCTCAAACAGGAATTTTCTCACAAAATGGGGAATTGGACTTGCCGCACTTTGGGATACATTCCCAAATTGATTTTGAGCAGGTCAGAGGATATTTTTTCTAACGATGCACAATACTCTCTATCTCGGTTTCGACGGTGGCGCGACAAAAACAACTGGTATCGCCATGGACGGCGGCCGGAACATTCTCGGAGAAGTGACCGGCGGACCGTCAAACTTCCAGATCATCGGTACGGAGAAAGCTTCGGAGAACATCCTCGCAGTAACCGAAGCGCTCCTTATGAAAGCTGGCTCCGATTTCCCCGATATTCGCTCGATTTATCTCGGCATTGCCGGCGCAGGAAGGATTGCAGATGCCGACAGGATGCGGGATGCTTTCAGAGAACGGTTCACATGCAGAGGATACCCATTGCCGGAAATCTCTATCGGGAGCGACGCTATCGCGGCCCTTGAAGGAGCATTTTCGGGCCGCCCCGGAATGATACTCATTTCAGGGACCGGCTCCATACTTTTTGCAAAGGACAGTTCGGACCGTATTCACCGGGTCGGTGGCTGGGGTCGTTTCATCGGCGACGAGGGGAGCGGATACGCGATAGGGCACGACGGCCTAGCGGCAATTACACGGCAACTCGATGGCAGAGGAAAAGAGACTTCCATGTGGCGCCTCATGAAGGAGAAGCGGGGCATCGAGACTTCGCAGGAGTTGATATCCGGTGTGTACCAGCATGAGCTTGACATCGCATCCATTGCACCCATTGTGATCGAAGCGGCCGAACTCGGCGATGAAGAGGCCGACGAGATACTCTCAAAGTCTGCCGAAGCTTTGTGTGACCATGTCGAGGCTATTCTGCCGCAGCTGGATATTACCGTACCCCTGGTGCTCGGTGGAAGTCTGCTGGATACCACGAATTTATTTTCAGAAAAAGTCAGGCTGAAGCTTCAGACCCGATTCCCATATCTAAAAATACAGGAGCCGGATCACCCCCCAGCTGTCGGTGCGGCTCTCTTAGCCTTCAGGAAATTAGGACCATCATGACACGTCTCTTCCCATTACTCCTTGCCTCTCTCGTTCTCATCTCTTGTTCTTCCGGTCACTACCAGACGAAAAATGAAGGCCAACTCCCTTCACCCGACCCCGGATCGGCACAACAGTTCGGCTCCGGCTGCATTCTTCAACAGCCGGCCGGAAGAAATTACCGCTGGGTCGCGGATACTGCTTGGGTAGACAGCACTCTCGGTTCCCTTTCGCTTCGCGAAAAGATCGGTCAGATGATCGTCCCCTTCACCTATGCCAGGTATATGAGCGATAACAGTAATTCCTACGACAAGCTCTCCCATCTGGTAAAGGAATTCCATGTGGGAGGCTTCGTAATGTCGATTGGGAACGTCTACGAAGAGGCGATGCTCATTGACAGGCTTCAGAAGGTATCAAAGATTCCCCTCCTCTTCGCGTCCGATTTTGAATACGGACTCGGAATGCGATTAGAGGACGCTGTTTCCTTCCCGATGAACATGGCGCTCGGGGCGACTCGCGACACGTCGTTGGCATTCAAAGTCGGGCATGCGGTCGGCAGTGAGGCGCGTGCGATCGGAGTCCTCCAGGTCTACGCACCTGTCTCAGATGTGAACGACAACCCGAAGAACCCGATTATTAACGTCAGATCCTTTGGTGAAAACCCCCAGCTTGTCGGGCAAATGGCTTCCGCCTGGGCGATGGGAGCTCAGGACGCCGGCGTCGTCGCAACTGCCAAACATTTTCCCGGCCACGGCGACACACAGGTTGATTCCCACACCCAACTCCCAACCATCAACTATCCGTATTCCAGGCTCGACACCCTTGAACTCGTTCCGTTTCGTGACGACATAGCGGCAGGCATAAAGTCCGTTATGGTGGCACACATCGCTTTCCCCCTGTTCCAACACGAAACCGGTGTTCCTGCCACCTTGTCCCGGCAAATTACGACAGGCATGCTCCGGGACTCTCTCGGATTCCGCGGTCTGATAGTGACCGACGCTTTGACGATGGGCGGCGTGACAAAAGATTACTCCACGGCGAAAGCTGCCATTCGCGCGGTGAACGCGGGCACGGACATCCTCCTTATGCCACCTGATGACCGGATTGCGGTAGACGCAATAGTAAAGGCCGTCCATGACGGCATTATCAAACCTGCGACGATCGACAACGCCGTCAAAGAGATTTTGACCGTTAAGTCCGAACTCGGCCTCGAAAAGCGCCGCTTCGTTGACGTCGACAATATCAGCAAAATAATCGGCTCTATGAATCATGAGCTCCTCGCTCAGAAAGCGGCGCGGAGATCGGTAACCATTGTCCGTAACATCGGCAACTACCTCCCTCTTCAGTATCACCAGCCCCAGCAGCTTCTCTGCCTCACCGTCGCGGACAACGGCGATCCGTCAATCGGACAGCGGTTCAGGAACGAGATGGCACAGCGCTGCGACAACATCGCATACGCACAAATCGATCCGACCTCCAACCAGATGGACTTCGACGATGTCTATAAGATGGCGCAGCAAGCCGACATCATCATCATTGCATGTTACGTTCAGTGGGGAGCCGGTCAGGGAACGGTAGACTTCACCCCGCCGGTTAAGGATTTCCTTAACAAGATCGCCGCACTCAACAAGCCGTGCATCATGATCTCGTTCGGCAATCCGTATTTGCTGAGAAGCATACCGATAGTCCCCGCTTATGTCTGCGCTTACAGCTCGTCAAGGTACAGCGTTAATGCCACAGTACAGGCACTCTTCGGCGAGATCGATGCTTCCGGCAAGCTTCCTGTTACAATACCGAACGCTGCAGATTACGGAGACGGCGTCATGCTCCCGAAGACGAGCCTGCAATACGCCTCTCCGCAGGAAGCCGGATTCAATCCTGCAAAACTGGACAGGCTCGACTCGTTGATGAACTATTGGGTTGCGAAGGGAGCCTTCCCCGGTGCCCAACTCCTCGTCGCGAGACATGGGATGATAGCCTACGACAAGTGCTTCGGGACTCTGGACACTTCGCTTTACTCCAGGCGCGTGCAACCGAATACGATGTACGATTTGGCATCGCTCACGAAAGTCGTCGCTACGACGTTCGCCGCAATGAAGCTGTACGACGAGGGAAAGCTCAACCTGGACGCCCCTGTGGCAAGATACCTCCCGCAATTCGCTCAGAACGGAAAATCCAAAGTCACCGTAAGAAATCTTCTCGTTCACGATTCAGGACTTCCACCTGATCCGCCGCATTTCCTCTGGGAAACAGGCGCCATCCCGCAAAACCAGCTACAGAGACTCCTTAAGGACCCGCACGCTTTTGTGTATGCCGACTCCTTCGGTACTAACTTCCACCTCGCACACCAGGCAATGTACGACAGCATCTATGCTATGCCGCTTTCATACAAGACAGGAACCAAAATGGTCTACAGCGACATAAATTTCATAGTACTCGGAAAGGTCATCGAGAATATCACGGGAATGCCTCTGGATCAGTATGTGGAGGATAACTTCTATAAGCCTCTCGGGATGACACACACGATGTTCAATCCCCCGAGTAATTTGTGGAAAGAATGCGCTGCCACCGAGTATGATTCCGCGGCGGGATATCTCCTCCAGGGAGTCGTACACGATGAGAACGCCAGGTCGCTTGGAGGCGTCTCAGGCCACGCCGGTCTTTTCTCCACCAGCGAGGACCTTGCGACTTACGCCCAGCTCCTTCTCAACGGTGGCGTTTATGACGGGAGACGTTACCTGAAGGCCTCGACAATCGACCTCTTCACCAGGAAGCAATCCGATCTCAGCACCAGAGCCCTGGGATGGGATACGAAATCCCCCGAAAACTCGACCGCCGGAAAATACTTTTCACCGACTTCTTACGGCCACCTCGGCTTCACGGGTACTATGATTTGGATTGACCCTATAAGGAAGCTTTTCGTCATCCTGCTTACAAACCGCGTCTGCCCCACGAGGAAGAATGAAGAGATACAGATAGTCAGGCCTGAGGTGTGCAATGCCGTCATAGAAGCTCTCTCAGGTAACAAACAATGAAGGCGTTCTTGGGGGCCTGTATTTCCCTTAACAGCGGACCGCAATATCGGCCCGGATCAGGAGTCTGATTGAAATGAGAATCCTTGTAGTTGAAGACGAAAAGAAGGTGGCCTCTTTCATAAAGAAAGGCCTTGAAGAACAATCGTACGTCGTGGACACTGCCTTTGACGGACTCGAGGGGGAACGTCTGGCCTCCCAGACTCCTTACGACGCGATCATACTGGATGTCCTCCTCCCGAAACAGGACGGAGTTGTTACCTGTCAGAAAATCAGGCACAGAGGTGTAAGTACGCCTGTCCTCATACTCACCGCGCTCGGTGAAACCGACGACAAGGTGCGCGGACTCGACTCCGGCGCGGATGACTACCTTACAAAACCCTTCCACTTCGAGGAACTTCTCGCGAGAGTCCGAGCACTCTTAAGAAGAAAGAGCCAGGACAAATCAGCGCTCCTGCAAGCAGGCAGCCTGGTGCTCGACCCGGTAACGCGAAAGGTGGAACGAGAAGGAAGGCAGATCCGACTTACAAGCAGAGAATTCGCGCTGCTGGAGTACTTCATGCGTAACAAGGGTCAGATACTCTCCCGTGCGAATCTCGCCCAGCATGTCTGGAATGTCTCCTTCGACATGGAATCAAACGTAATAGACGTATACGTGAAGCTCCTCCGCCAGAAGATCGACAGAGGATTCGACCAACCCATGCTGCAAACAATAGTGGGAGCCGGCTACGTCCTGAAGGATCCAGATGAGAACGATTAGAGCAAAAATAATCGTACTCTTCGTCGTAATCTTCGGGCTCACCCTGTCGGCGTTCTCAGGCGTCCTCTATTATCTCTACGCAAGACAAAGTGCCCAGAATTTCGATCTCAGCCTGAGCAATGATGCGCTGGCGATCGTCGGCATGGTAAAGGGTAATAGCTTTCTGGAACAGGAAATCATTTCGGGAATAATACAGCAGCCCTTTCGGCCAAACTTCGGAACTAACAGATATGTCCAGGTACTTTCAATTAACGGGAATATCGTCATCCGCTCATCGGATCTGAAGGATGTCACGCTTCCCGTAAGCTCCGAAGTCCTGGCCCTGGCACTTAGTCAGCATCAGGTGTTCGAGACGCTCGGCCATAAGATGACGGAAGAACTCATTGGGCAGGGTCGGTTGAGAATGGTTACCTACCCCGTCTTCGAAGATGGGATTCCGAGATACCTGGTGCAGGTCGCGGCCAGCACGGGGCCTCTTGACGAAAACATGCTGCAACTGAGACTGCTCCTCTTCATTTCCGTGCCATTAGCGATCTTAGCCGCAGCCTTGGGCGGATTGTTTATCGCTAAGAAGGCATTCGACCCGATCGACAAAATTATCAGGACGGCCCAATCCATTTCCGCCGAGCACCTGGATAGGAGGTTGGAGACCGGAAAGGTAGATGACGAGGTCACTCGCCTTTCCAAAACACTCAATGCAATGTTCGACCGGATAGAAGAGGCGTTCCGGCTCCAGAAACAGTTCACCGCAGATGCGTCCCACGAGCTAAAGACACCCCTCACAATACTCTTGGGAGAAATGGAGGTCGCGCTGGTTAACCCACGGACATCTAAGGAGTACGTCGAGACCCTCGGAAGTGCTGTAGAGGAGATACGAAGGATAACGAAGATAGTGGACGAACTCCTGACAATCGCTCGCCTGGAAAGCGGCCAGCTTGCCATGCAAAAGCATCCTGTGCGACTGGATGAGCTCCTGCTCGATGCCGTTTCAAAGACTTCCGCGTACGCTTCGAGACGATCGATAAACATCAACTTCGAGGTCCATGACCATTCTTCCGGAGAGAGCGAAGAAGTCTATATCCTGGGGGATGAGGACAAATTGCTTAGCGTATTTATTAATCTTCTTGATAATGCTATCAAGTACTCTAATGACAACACCACGATCAGAGTGTCGCTGACTGTCGCTGCGGGGATGGCTGCAATCGACATAATCGATAGGGGCATCGGCATAGACTCCGAAGATCTCCCCCACGTGTTCGACAGATTCTACAGAGCCGACAAGTCGAGGTCTTCCGAAGGCGCCAGGCGCGGGACCGGACTGGGACTCTCCATTTCCAGGTATCTCGTGGAAGCTCATGGAGGATCGATAAGCGTCGCAAGCACTAAGGGGTCTGGCACAACCGTGTCGGTCAGCCTGCCGATCCATCAGCCTGCCGGAGAAGCTGCACAGAACTCGGTATCAAAGACGTGACCGCTTGGAGCCGGTGACTTAACCGCCCGAAAAAAGAGGCCGTCTGGAAAATGGCGGTCCGATTCAAGGGACGGTTGGGAACGGCCTCCGGGATTTTATCCCATCTCAGGATGGAATCAGACCTCCATGATTTCTCTTTCTTTGCCCGAGAGAATGTCGTCCAGTTGCTTTATATACTTGTCCGTGAGTTTCTGTACCTCTCCTTCACCGTGTTTCCTCTCATCCTCCGAAACATGCTCGTCCTTTTCGGCCTTCTTCAAATGTTCATTAGCATCCCGACGTACATTGCGCACAGTTATCTTTCCCTCTTCGGCAAATTTCTTTGCAACCTTCACGAGCTCTTTTCTTCTCTCTTCCGTAAGTGGAGGAACGGGAAGCCGAACGATGGTACCATCGTTTGTGGGTGTAAGCCCTATGTTGGCAGCGAGTATGGCTTTCTCGATTTCCTGCAGGACAGACTTATCCCATGGCTGTATGGTGATGAGGTGGGCGTCGGGCGCACTGATCGACGCGGTCTGGGCTATGGGCATCTTCTGGCCGTAGTAATCGATCCTGATATCGTCAAGTATTGCGACCGTCGCCTTCCCCGACCGAAGTTTGGAAAGTTCCTGCCTCGTGAATTCTACGGCCTTCTTCATTTTGTCATCTGTCTCGTGGATAATCTTGTCCAGCATATATTCCTCCAAATTAACGATCGATTGGTTGTTACTGCAGTACGGTCGATCCTACATCTTCACCTATCACGATGCGTTTGAGATTTCCAGGGACGTTCATATTGAAAACAACGATTGGTAGCTTGTTCTCCCGGCAGAGCGTGATCGCGGTTAGGTCCATCACCTTCAGATCTTTCTTCAAGACATCCATATAAGAAATCTCCGGAAACTTGATCGCTGCGGGATTCTTCTCCGGATCGGAGTCGTATATTCCGTCCACGCGGGTACCTTTAACGATTACATCGGCCTTGATCTCGACAGCCCTCAAGGCAGCGGCGGTATCTGTAGTGAAATACGGGTTCCCCGTCCCTGCACCGAATATGACTACTCTTCCTTTCTCCAGGTGTCTTATCGCACGCCGTCTTATGTAAGGCTCGGCCATCTCTTCCATCGAGATTGCGCTCATCAGCCTCGTGTAAGTGCCGTTCTTTTCGAGGACATTCTGGAGCGCAAGTGCATTGATGACCGTGGCTAACATTCCCATCTGGTCGCCAACCACCTTGTCGACTCCGTCAGCGGCCGCTGCAATTCCTCGATAGATGTTGCCTCCACCGATCACTATGCCCACTTCAACGCCGAGCGAGTGGACAGCAGCGATCTCGTTCGAAAAGTGCTCGAGCACCGCGGGGTCGATACCGTACCCTCGATCTCCCATGAGAGCCTCCCCGCTGAGTTTCAACAGAATTCTGCGATACTTTATGTCCACGCTCGCTCCTTTTCGGTTTAATGTAACAAATTACAAAAAAAAAGGCTGCACTTGCTGATGTTTCAAGTGCAGCTTTGAAAGCTCAGGCCCTTATACCTAAATGGTCATCAGTTGGTCGACAATGCCGTTTACTTCGTTCCATCGATCCCGAGTTCAAATCTCTGGAACCGCCGGATGGAAACGTTCTCTCCGGTTTTTGCCGTCATATCCATAATGAGATCCCTGATCATCCTCTGAGGATCCTTGATGAACGCCTGCTCTGTAAGCACTACTTCCTGGTAATACTTTTCGAGTCTTCCCTCAGCGATCTTGTCGGCAATCTGCTCGTTCTTTCCTTCCGAAATCGCCTGTTCGCGGGACTCCTTTCGTTCCTTCTCCACGAGCTCGGCCGGCACGTCGGCTCGGTCGACAACCAGCGGGTTCATCGCCGCAATCTGCATTGCGATATCACGGGCGAGAAGCTTGAACTCTTCGGTCCGCGCTACGAAATCGGTCTCGCAGTTAATCTCCACCATCGCGCCAATCCTTCCCCCCGCGTGGATGTATGCTTCGACGACGCCTTGCTTCGCTTCCCTGCCGGCCCGTTTCTCAGCAACCTGCGCGCCGCGGGCACGGAGAATCTTCTTAGCCTGCTCTACATCACCGTTAGCTTCTTGCAGTGCTTTCTTGCATTCCATCATCCCCGCCCCTGTGACTTCGCGGAGAGATTTTACCATTTCAACGTTAATTTCCATTTTTAATTTTCGCTTTCTCCTTTCGATGACGCACTCGCCGTGCTCGCCGACTGTTCCATCATAGCTTCCACTTTCATTTCTTTAGACCGCTGGCTTCCTTCTATGTATGCATCTGTCAACGCCGATGTGATGACTTCAATCGCCTTAACAGCGTCATCGTTCGACGGGATGACGTAGTTGATCGGGTCGGGATCGCAGTTGGTATCTACCATAGCGTATATCGGGATACCCAGTCGCTCGGCTTCCTTGATCGCTATATGCTCTTTCTTAATATCGACCACGAAGATAGCGCCGGGAAGCTTGTTCATGTCCCTCACACCGGAGAGTATCTTATCGAGCTTCTGTTTTTCCCTCGCGAGATGCAGCCCTTCTTTCTTGGTCATGTTCTCTATCGTGTTGTCAGTCTCCATCTTCTCAATGTGCTGGAGGCGCCGGACGCTCTTTCGGATGGTGCTGAAGTTCGTCAGCATTCCGCCGAGCCAGCGCTCAGTCACATAATGAACGCCAGCCCTCTCGGCCTGCGTACGGATAATATCCCTCGCCTGCTTCTTGGTCCCCACGTAAAGGACTTTCTTTCCTTCCGCCGCCAGGTTTGAAATCGCGTCGCATGCTTCGTCGAGAAGCTGCTGTGTCTGTCTGAGATCGATGATATGAATGCCGTTGCGTTCCATGAAGATGTATGGCTTCATCTTTGGATCCCAGCGGCGGGTGAGATGTCCGAAATGAGCACCCGATGAGAGGAGTGCTTCTACACTTACTCTAGGCATTTTAGCTCCTTTGGTTTTTCTTCTACTTTCTTCATCTTCACACGGAATCCCTCTTCCTCGTATTTGGTTCGGGACACCACCGCATGAATTCCCGCCCTTTTTACCGGGGCGGGAGGCCGCGCTCACCGGGCGTGAGCAAAACGGCACGGAAAGTATGCTTGTTATTCAGTCAGTTGATTAACGCTTTGTCCACTGGAAGGACTTGCGGGCCTTCCGGCGTCCATACTTCTTTCGTTCGACCATCCTCGGGTCGCGCGTCAGCACTCCGGCTGCCCGAAGCCGCGCACGCATCTCTTCGCCTTCCTTCAAAAGAGCCCTCGCAATCGCCAGCTTCAACGCGCCTGCCTGGCCGGATAGCCCGCCACCGTCTACTATCGCGTAGACGTCGTACTTTCCCTGCGTCTCCGTTGCCTCGAACGGCCTGAAGAGCTCGTTCTGAACAGACACCACCGGGAAGTATTCGAAGTGGGGCTGGTCGTTCACAAAAATCTTTCCCGTCCCCGGGACCAGTTTTGCTCTCGCTGTGGAAGTCTTCCTTCTGCCTACGGCTACACTTGCATTCTGAACCGATGCCATCAAAACTCCTGATTAAATTTCAATTACTGTTGGCTTCTGCGCCGTATGCGGGTGATCCGCGCCGGCATAGACCTTCAGCTTCGTGAAGAGCCTGGCACCAAGACTGTTCTTCGGTAGCATCCCTTTCACTGCATGTTCGATCACAACTTCGGGCTTCTCAGCAATCAGCTCTTTGTACTTTGTGTACGTTGCACCAGTAGGGTATCCCGTATGATGGAAGTACACTTTCGTCTCAGCCTTCTTTCCAGTTACCTTCACTTTGCTCGCATTTACCACTACCACAAAATCTCCGGTATCGGTGTGCGGAGTGAACTTGGCGCTATTCTTTCCCCTCAGAATGGACGCTACCTTGGTAGCAAGCCTTCCAAGAGTCTTGCCGTTGGCGTCGACGACGTACCACTTTTGCTGTACGTCTTCCCTTTTGAAACTCCTTGTTGAATATTCAGCTGACAATTCTTTCTCCAATTTTGCCGAGTAATATAGCACCTGGGGGCAAATCAGTCAAGACACCCCCGAAATCGCGCTGCAGCCCCTTCCCCCGCTTTTCCCCGGTCTAATGTTCTTCTATTCGACCTGCCTGCCAAGCAAACGTTGAACTGTCGGTATCTCGTGATTTCCTTACGCACCGATATTTGAGTTTATCGCTTGCCTAACGGTATATGGATGATAAATTGTAAAAAAGAGGAGATGCGATGCCGAAATGGTCATGGCGAGGTCGAGTGCTCAACGGCAAGAAAGTGGCTTCACACACTGAAGCAGTTCACACACCCGGCGGCAATATCGTACGAGAACTGGTTTTCGGGGCTAACGACGGCCTTGTGGCAGCGTTCGCAGTTGCCTCGGGCGTCAATGGTGCCGGGGTTCAGAGCAAAGTCATACTCATCGCGGGTCTGGCTGAACTCATCGGCGGAACAATCTCCATGGCCCTCGGCGCTTACCTGTCTACCAAATCCCAGATTGAGTACTATGGCGGTGAAATGGGACGGGAAGCGTATGAAGTCGAAAATTTCCCGGAAGTCGAAAGACAGGAAGTCAGAGAAATTTATGAGGCCAAAGGCTTCTCCGGAGATATACTTGATCGAATCATCGCACACATAACGTCCGACAAGAAAAGATGGATAACCATCATGATGCAGGAAGAACTGGGGCTCAGCTTAGACCAAACCATCTCCCCTCTCAAGTCCGGGATCGCAACCGGCGGAGCTTACGCTTTCGGCGCCTTGATGCCTGTTTTGCCTTACCTCTTCATGCAACCCGGGCCGGGAATTGTCGCAAGCGCCGCCCTAACGTTGTCGGTACTTTTCGGAGTCGGCGCGGCTAAGACCATCGTCACCGGTAAGAACGCTTGGCGAAGCGGTTTTGAAAGCATGACAATCGGCGGACTCGCCGCGGCTGCCACTTTCATTGCTGGCAAGATCTTCGCAAGAATGTAAGGCGCTATAATGTCCCGAATATCCTGTCGCCGGCATCCCCCAGACCAGGTAGGATATAGCCGCTCTCATTCAGCCTTTGATCGAGTACTGCCGCATATATCCTGACATCAGGATGTTCCTTCTCGAGGAGGGATACCCCTTCGGGCGCTGCAGCCACGCAACTGAGCCTGATGTCTACCGCTCCTTTCTTCTTCAGATAGGTTAAAGCGGCGGACGCACTTCCTCCGGTCGCAAGCATTGGATCCACGACAATCACAACGCTCTTCGAAAGATTTGGCGGAAACTTGGCGTAGTAATCGACCGGTTTTAGGGTGGTCTCATCCCGATAGAGCCCGATATGCCCAACCCTTGCGTCCGGAATTAACGATAGGTAGGCCTCTACCATACCCAGTCCGGCTCGTAACACAGGCACAAGTATTACTTGATCGGCCCCGACGTAACCCTCTGTTCTGGCGAGAGGTGTCTCGATCTCCCTGGTAACCATTCTCAGATCCCTGGTAACCTCAAAGACCATCAACGAGGTGAGCCTTCTCAGCACTATTCTGAAATCTTCGCTCGACGTCCTCTTGTCACGGAGAATGCTGATGTCCCTCTTGATGAGGGGGTGGTCAATCACATGAATATTTTTCATAGGCCTTCATTCAAAATTGTTTGAAGAAATGATTCCGCAATCCCAGACAAACTTGCCGACACAACAAACTGGCCTCAGCCCAATTCTTCCTAGCGAAGACTTTCTACGAGCTCCTTGACAGTCTCAAATGTCCAGTCCGGGACGATGCCGTGATGCTCGCTATATGAGTCGTTATACTTACCTGTTCTCACAAGTATCCCAACGAGTCCCGCGTCGGCAGCACCTCTGATATCGGCCTCCACGTCGTCGCCAACGAACGCAAAATCACCGGAAAGCCACCTTTCACCTGCCTCGACCCGTATATCGTGCACTGCGAGATTGAAGAACTGGCGGTATGGCTTTCCGATTATCTTCGCCTGTTTTCCCGATGCATATTCGAGAGCCTCAACAAAAGCACCTGCATCGATCCGCAGCCCATCGGCGCCGCGGAAAAACTTTCCCTTTTGCAGTGCGATCAACTCAGCCCCTCCCATTACGAACTGAAAGGCCCTGTTGATGAGTTCGTAGTTCATGGCTCTCCCCATATCACCGATCACTACATAGTCCGGATTAGTCTCAGAAATCTCAATCCCCTGAAACTCTTCAAGCATGTTTTCGGTAACCTGGAAATAGCATTTCACGCCCTCGAATGAGCGCAGCAACTGTGCTACGGCTGATGCCGCCGTAAAAATCTCCTCGGGTCTTATCTGAAGTCCAAGCGCCTCGGAGTGCTCCGCAATCTGTCGACGCGTCAACGTCGAAGTATTCGACACGAATCGGTAATGCCTCTGCCCCGCGCGAAGCCATTTTATGAAGTCCGTCGCACCCGGGACAGCAGAGTCACTGACGTACAGGGTGCCGTCCAAATCGACGAGCCAACCCTTTATCTCGTCCAGTCTCTTTACTTTCTGATCTATCAAATCTTCTTGATATCTTTCCGGGTTTCTGATTTCGAGATTAAAAATAGCCTAACTCTTTGCAATAATGCAAAAGAATACTTCTTTCAATTACCGCTACCTCGACTACCGCAGCACCGGCAGAACGGATTCCGAAACAGCCACAGTTGCTGCCTGCCGGTCATAGAAAAGCCGGCGACGCCAGGGAAATGGCGTCGCCGGCTTTCGCGAAATATGACAGAGCGCTACGGACGACATTACGTAATGTTCATCCACTGTGCCCTTGTTACCACGCAGACACTGATTTCCCGTATAGAACAAGTTTCCCGGTGACATGCATGCTGTTATCTACTATCACCCCATCCGGCCCAATCATCGGTGAGTGACAGTAGTAACAAGTCTGAAGTGTTATGCCTTTCCCTCTGTGAGTCGCATCGTCGGGAGGAATTCCATGACAGCTGCCGCATGAGTCCTGACTTGAATTGACGACGTTCCAGGTCGGAGAGAAATTGTTGCCTCCCTTGAAGTTACCGTGACAATATGTGTTTGAGCATTGGAGTGTTTTCGCATTAAATGTGGGCTGCGGTGTCACGGTGGCGAGAGTGCTGTCATAGAAGCGTGTGCCCGGTGTGTTCGTCTCGGTCATCGCGACTCCTGAGAACGTCACCAGCGTAGCCGACGAGATGCCGCCGGGATGGACTCCGGGGCCTATCGAGGTCGGCACAATATGACATGTGGAGCATTCAACCTGCGAAGCGAAATCGCTTCCGTTCAAATGCACCTGGTGCGCACCTACAAACGGATCGGAAGTGCTCGTGTCGCCCGCTGCATCCGGCGGGGGGGCTGGATTCATTATGCTTCCGTGGCACGAGCTGCAATTTGCCGTGGCAAGCACGCTGGTATTCTGTAATTTGCTGCACGACGCGAGCGTCATACCGGCAGCAATTATGAGTGCAATTCCATATAGTGTTTTCATCATCATCTCCCCGGATTGCTGCCGTGACAATAACCGCAGAAACCGATCCCCGGTTGTCCTCCCGGATGTGCGTTAGGATCCGTATGACACACATAGCAAACCGCGCCGGGATCGGTGTGCCAGTTTCCGTCGACATCATGCATGTACATCGGTGGATGTGTCCTCGGGTTATCTCCCTGAACTCCGTCAGGATCGCTATGGCATGTAACGCATACAGGATCGCCTCCTTGTATGTCATGACAGGCTGCGCAGCTCTCGATATCTCTCCTCGCGTAAATGGCGTGCCTTCCCCCGCCACTTCCCACACCGTTTGTGACGAAGTCGCCGCCGAAATGCCAGATCGGCTCTATCATGGCACCGTTTGCTTCCGAGTTGTGGCATTTCACACAGAAGGTACGCTCGTCATGACAGGTGTAGCAACTGCTTTCCCGCCCACTGGCCATTATTCCGTGAGTATAACGAAAATCCGGCGGGTGAACCTTCTGAGCGGTAGTGGTCTTATTGCTCGGCAACGGAGAAAGAGACGGTGTGAAGGGCACATACGGCTGACCGGGTGTCAGATCGACCGCGAGATTTGCCGCGTCGTGGCACTCCTGACAGCTCGCCTCCGTGTGACATGACTTGCAGCTGTTCTGTGGGCCAGACATTCCGACAAGCTGCTGATGGGTTTTCATGAAATTCGGCTGCTTGTGCGATTCAGGTACAAGGTTCACGAGATTTTTGTGACATTCCTCGCAGGCCCCCGGTGCAGCCGTAATCGGATGGTCGACTTTCTTCGCGGTGAAATTCGTTTCGCCCTGGCCGTGGCAAGTCATACACACTTCCATCGTTGGAAGCCCCTTGTTCGGCGCATTCTCCGCATAGGTCACCTTCGAAATCCCCTGGTGGCATGTCTGGCATTTCAACTTGAGAGTATCTGCATGCTGCACATGTGAAAACTGTACCGGGCTCGGTATCAGGACGAGCTTCCTGTAAGTCGTCGTATCTGCCGATGTGTGGCAGAATGTACATTTCGTCGACGACTGATCATGGCACATGAAGCATGTCGACATCGACGGGAGGAGATCTTGCTTTATGCCGGTACTTGTTTTGACGTTAGTATGGCAGTCTGTACATGATGCCCCGACGTCGTTGATATGCTTGCTGTGGGAAAACTTTATTAGAGAAGAATTGTCGACTGGCGGAGCCTTCTTGCTCGCGAACAGAGTCGAGATGGACAGAAGCGCTGCGATACCGACAATTCCGAAGATTCTGGTCTTTTTCATTTGCGCCTCCGTCAATTGCCGCTGAAATTCTTAAAGAAATAATAATTCACCTGCAGATATCCCCTTAAATCATTCTTGAACACCGGATCCTGATAATATTGTCCCTGGAGGGTTATCGCCAGAAGTTTGATCGGGCGATAAGTCACACCAAGCGCACCATTATATAGACGGTTTGCAGACGTGAGCTGCTGGAGGACCTTGTAGTCAGTCGCTGAAGCGGACGCTATCAAAACGAACCTCTGGTTCATGAACGGATATATTATCTGCGCGTTCACTCCGTTGAGATTCCCCGCGAAACCGTCATTGTGTGAAAAACTCAATGTAAAAAGATAGATGTTGGTGCCAATGGTGAATTGATTGGAATTGGCACCCGTGTAAAAGATCCTGTCGTAAGAGCCGAATGCACTGATGTCTTGCGTGAACAGATAACTCGCGCCCAGGTCCAGTTCGTCGGTTCCACTGTGGTCGAACACCGAAAAGATCGAGTTGTAAGGAAGATTCGACGTACGGTGATAGTAGCCTACATTTGCAGAGAAAGAGGTGAACGGAGAGTAACGGAACGATACTATCGTTCTGTCAATGTCATATAAGTTGAGATCGTAATCGAGCCGAAAGTACCCCGACAATCTATCGGTATAGTAAGAAAGATCTCCTGAGACAAATTGGTTTGCAATTGCATCCGGATTGATCAGGATGCTGTCCTGAGCCCCGGGAGTATTATACGATTCGGACAACCGGTATGTGTAGTAGCTCGGCGGCCTGAAGTTCTTGTCGACATAAGCACCTCCGATTCGAAAGTTCTCGACTGGAGAATAATAAGCTTCGCCGCCATACAACATGTTGCCCCTAAGATCGGTATTCAGTTCGATCCTTTCATTCATCGGGGGCAGTGCTCCTCCAAAGGCAAAGAGCGATAACTTATCGTCGAACAGTCTCGCCCTTGCGCTGAGTCCGTCGAAAGACGAGACTCCGACCCTCGAGAATACCGGCTGCCTCCCAAGCTTTAGGTCGAAGATGTGCGCAATGTTCCTCGCTTCGAAATAGAGGTTCGCCGCGCGAAGCAGCGGATCGTTCGGGAGCTGTGTCAGAAAATCGTTCGTAGCGAGGAGATAAGTGTGCAGCTGATAATTCCCTGAGCCGAAATTCAACTGCATCGCTTCAAATCCACGCAGGCTAAGTTTGGCATTGTTGGAGGTGTCATACTGCTGATAAGAATAAAATGTAGTCAGGAACCTTCCACTTACCATCTGTGCATGCGCATTCTCTCCACCGAACGGAATCATGACAATCAGGAATAGGATTGCGGGTAATCCCGAGAATAACGACTGAATAAGAAACCGGATACGGGATGCCCCGTCGGGCACCCCGGACTTGGGCCAGACTCTTCTTAACGAGCGGGCTTTTCCTTCTGTATTTTGAAATCTGCAGCCGGTGTGCGATAGTCTCCGCACACTGCATCTTTCTGACGCTATTCCCGGGATACCTTTCACAACCCACCTTCCTTTATGAACATAAGAATGAACATTCCTGAAAACGAAACAGGACTTACTGCTGAGGAACCGGATGAGCTATCTTGGCCCACATTGTCTTGAAGTCGAATTCCTTAAAGGTCGGGCTCTTCTTGTTGTGACATGTCTCGCAGAATTTCTGCGCGCTGCCGTCCTTAACCGAAAGTAGCGTGAGACCATGGGCAACGGCTTCTTTCTCGTTCTTCATGATGTCCATTTTCATGTAGTCCTTGCCGGGACCGTGGCAGGTTTCGCACTGCACACCGTCTTCTTTGCTGAATCTCGGACCAAGCTGCGATGCCGGAGCATCATAGGCAGTAACGTGGCACTGCAGGCATTCCGGCGAATCCGCAGGGCTTCCCTTAATGCCCTTCGCTTCGGCAATCTTCTTGGCCGCAGGAGTCAATAGGGTTTTATACGCCTGAGAGTGCTTGCTCGCTTCCCATTTCTGGAATTGCTCGCCGCTCTTAGGGGTTCTGTGACACATGGCGCATACCTTAACTCCGACGTATTGATGACTGGGTGCAGCAGCCAACGAAACGGCGGAAGTAAGGGCGAGCGCCATAACCACCAGCGTTAGTGTTTTCATTTAGATACCTCCATTTTGATTTGGTATATACCAGGTAACGTAGCAGTCGTCGTGACCTGAACCGGCCGCGCGACCGTGCATCTTCCTAATATCAACTCAGTTTTTCTTGGCGCACGCATCGCAGAACGTTCTCGTCAGCCCTTTCTCAAGTTCCTTCTTACCTATGAATGCGGCGCAGCTCTCGCAGTACCCGTAAGTCCCGGTCTTTAACCTTTGCAGGGCCAGCTCAAGTTCCTTAAACTCCGTCTCCATCTTCCTCGCGTACTCGCATCGGTAGTCGGGCTCAACTTCGCATCGCTTGTGCTGAAGGTCGCACATACTGCATATGTACACCTCCCCGCTTTCAAGATCCACAAGATCATCCGGCCTCATATACATCATTTGGAGGACTATACTGATCCTGTTTCTTATCAAACTGCCAAAATGTTCCATCATCTCTTTGTCAACCGTCTCTCTCTTTATCCTTTTCATCGTCTCCACTCCCACTTGGATTTCCTCCGTTCTCGATAATGATGTCTTCGCTCTTCTCTTCTTTGCTCAGCATCCTCTCAAGTTCGAGCGGGTGCTCATCTTCCATCTCGTCCTCCGTAATCGTCCCGAACAACCATGAAAGATTCATGGGATAGACATCCGGATTGAAGATAGTGAAGTACATATGCCAGACCAGAATTGCCAGCGTGGCAAGAATCGCTTCGTAATAATGAACGAGCGTGGCCACGTCAATTCCGAGCAGCGTAAATCTTCCGACCGTGAAGGTGTTGAACCAGAGCAGGAGACCTGTCAAAACCATTACCGTCGTTCCCCATATCAATGCCCAGTATTCGGCTTTCTCGATGTAACTGAACCGGTCGAACCTCGGCCGCTTGTCTGAAATCCCCAGGTAGTACTTCACCGCGTCTTTAACGTCCGCTGCATCTTTCAGCTTCGGAAGCATGTCCTTAATGAACTGCCTTCCCCGCTCAGTGAAGATCACATAGTAAACATGGTACAACGCCGTCACGATCATGATTACCGCGCTGATGCGGTGGATCAGTCCACGCAGCTCAAAAACCCTCTCGCCTCCGCCTCCAATTTCACGGATCAATTTCACCCACCAGGAATCGGGGAATTTCAACATGAAACCGGTAAGGACTAGAAGCGTGAAGCTGACAAGAAGCCCCCAGTGCTGCAGCCGCTCGGCCTTCGTCATCCTTACATAAAGTTTCTTTCCTGCGTGCCTCGGCTCCGCTGCAGGATCTCTCCTTAGTTTCAGTTTCGACTTCGACTTCTTCACGAAATCGAAAACGTTGTGTATCAGCATCATGCCGATAATACCCAGGATCAGGACCGCATAAATCTGAGAGATCCAGAATAACAACGGCTGATTGGTGGGGGTGGGAACAACGTGCACCGGGAACGACGCAAATCTTGCATCGGCACCCGGGTGACATTTCCCGCATGTCTTCGCAATGTTCGCCACGTTGATGGGCGAGTTCGGGTTCGACGACGGCAGGATTTCATGTGCACCGTGGCAACTCGCGCAGTTAGCCACCGTCGTCATCCCGCCCTGCTTCGCCAGCCCATGGTAGCTGTCCAGGTAGCTGCCCACCGCATTCTTCGGAAGCCCGTAACGCTGAGTCAGCCGGACGGATGCATGACAGTGCGAACACACTTGCACGATATTGTTACTCGATACGGTCGAATGCGGATTGCTCGGGGCGAGTATCTGATGATCGCCGTGGCAATCGGTACAAACCGGCGCGCCGTTGTTTCCGCTTTCCAAAGCCTGACCGTGAATCCCCGCCAAATACTTCTTTTCAATGTTGGCATGACATCCGCTTTGGCCGCACGTGCTCGGGATGTTGTTCCTGAATATCCTCGATTTCGGGTTGCCTGCAGGAAGCATGCTGTGCGCACCGTGGCAATCGCTGCACGTCGCGGCTTTAAGGTTGCCCTTCTCAAGCGCAACAAGATGAACGCTGTATTTGATACTCTCGAGAAATGCCCTCGACACACCCACCATCTTGAAAACTTCCTTGTTGCCGAGGTGGCAGCTGAGGCAGATTTTCGGCTCGTTCTGCCTGCTGACGGGCGACTCTGGGCTACTGATCGAGGAAATACTGTGCTCCTTGTGGCAGTCAGTACAAACCGGCGCAACGCTCAATCCCTCCTTAAAAGCCATCCCGTGAGACGATTTCAGATAGTGCGATTCAACATCGGCGTGACATTTTCCGCAGGTGGCAACTATGTTGGCCCGATTCACAGGGGAAGTGGGATCGCTCGCAGGCTTTATCGTGTGTGAACCGTGGCAATCAACACAGGTCGCCCCCTTTCCCGTCTTCTTCAACGATTCAGCGTGAATGCTGTGAGCGTACGCCTCGACGAGCGATGCAAGCGGCTTGCCATCGTCCGATTTTACTCCGTCAAAAAGTCTCTTGTTGGTATGGCACTTATAACAAGCATTCTGTGAAATAGCCTGCTTCGATACCGTAGCCTCGTGCGCAGTATGGCAGGTAACGCACGTCAGCTTCCCTTCATCGAACACTTTCTTATGAATGCTGTGGTTAATATCTGTCGCTACCCCATTGTGGCATTGCGCACAAACCGAGTCGATCTGCGTACCCGGCATCGACTGCACCGATACTACATTGTGAGCCTTCTTATGACAGGTTTCGCAGGTGAACTGTTTCTGATTTATTTTTTCTTTCGCGTGTGGAGAAGTCAGAAAAGCCTTCTCTGCCGGGTGACACGACAGGCATTTCTCGTCGACAACGATATTCTTTGCAGGCTGAATATCATGGGTACCGTGACAGGTCCAGCACTTCAGAGACGAGTGCGCCATGTGGTAGCTGGCACCCTTCGGAGCATTAAGTGTCACACTGTGGCATTGATCGCAGTCTACATTCGGTGAGGTCTGCTTGCGAGGGACATCATCTGCGCTGAATCCCTGGTGACAGTCCGTGCAAGCTAACCCCGCGGCTCCATGAACCGACGAATCGAAAACGGCAGGGTTGACGTAAAGACTGATCGTCTTACCCGCCTTTTGCATCGTCATCGTCGAATCGGAATGACAGGCGAGACAGTCGTCGTTCGAACCTGCAAAAGAAGGCCGGGAAAGAAGTGCACTAAAAACAATAATGGTAAAGAGAGAGAGTAACTTAATTTTCATCTGATGGTATCACTCTTTTCGCGCATCGCCGTTTGACATGACGGACATAGTCTGGCAGTGACATTTGCCTCAAGGATCTCGGAGGGAATCTCGTGCCTGCATATGACGCATTGACCGTAAACACCTTTCTCTATTCGATGGAGGGCAAAAGCGATCTCATTGAGGTCGGGACAATCGAATCTTGACGCCTCCTGGAGAACTCGCTCCTTCGCCCCTTCGACAGATACTCCATGCTTCGTCAACAGAATGTCGCGAAGTTTCTGAACTACAAGCTTTTCGAACTTGGAAAGGTCTTCTGATTTCATTTTAGTATGGATGTGTTCAAGCTGTGTGCCGATTACCTTGAAAAAAGAGGTTAAAGATGGCTCAAATCAGGCAGTATTGATACAATTCAATCATGACCGATGTAAGACTTCAAAATTCTGTGGTTTTATGGCCCATCGTGAGCAAAGTTTCCACACCCACAAAAAGGAGGCTGCCGCCAGTCAACTTTGGGAGGTGCCTGGCAGCAGCAGGAGGAGGAAAGAGGAGATCTTTCTTCTGAAACCAACAGATTTTTTGGGCCGCCGAGATATGGCAGTGCCTTCCCCTGAGCGAGTAGCATCTAAATAAATCAGCAGCCCAAAACCCTTTTGCTCTATGTATAAATCTTAAGAACCATTCTACCGCAGATAGTCCAATCGGCAATACAAAACGCGAAGACGTATACCGGTTTTCCTACAAGTCGATCGCTCAACCCTCCGCTTAATATTCAGGCGGTCCGGCGGGTCTTCTCGAGCGTCTGCTTTATGGTTTTGCTCAGTTGCTTGAGATTGAGCGGGCGGTCTTTTACTAGCACCACATCCGATTCCACGTCCGCGTAGTCGTCGTCACAGCATTGCACTATGAGCACCGCAGGTTTTGTCCTATTCAAATTGTCAAACCATTTCCTTGACCGACTCGGATTTCGCGTCGGAGCAAGAATAACGAGCGCTAAGTCCTCCGCATCCGAAGTATCCGAAAGAACTCGTCTTGTCTCATAGCCTTCCTTATCAAGAAACTTGTCGAGCAACTTGTACATCGCCTCTTCATCTGTTACTACTCCGACGGGGACTTTAGCTTGTTCACTTCTCATTATGCTTACTTATTATTCAATCGTCGTGCCGACTGTAACTTCACACGCACAACGGGTAAAATCTGCCAAGTTGCGCATGTTTGAATGCAGCTATGAAATTACAATCAGCTCATGCGTCATTTTACCTTATCGGTGAAGAGGAATAATTCCGCATTTCTTCCCAAACCGCTCCCGTGAGAATAAGGATATGTGAACCCACAATCTTCCATACTGCCGGATACATCAAAAAGCACCTTGGCGCCTCCTGGCGGATCATCCGCCATTTTTCCAAACGGAATTCAAAAGAGTACGCCACTCCCGCCCTGCCAACATTGCAAATTACTCCACAGTTTGTAATCTTAATAAAATGTTATACAGCTAAATCGAATGTTCAGCACATTAAGAGCAAAAGTCGCGGCGGGCTTCACCGTCCTTGTGATAATAAATATCATCGTCAGCGTCTGGTCGATATACAATTTCGACCAGCTCACGCAGGCTATCACAAGGATGATCAAACAGAACTACCAGAATGTTATTGCAACCCAGAACATGTTAATGGACCTTGAGCGCGACAACAGCGCTCAGCTTGTCATGCTCAATGGGTACGTCGACCTTGGGTATAAGCAATTCCAGGACAACCATAACGACTTTTTCGTCTGGTACCAGCAAGCGGTGAACTCGAACGTCTCACGCCGCGGCATGCAGATACTGGACAATATCAAGAACAATTACGCACAGTTCGTCGCGGCAACCGATTCCCTCCGCATCGTCCTGATGACCGACGGCCATGCCCATGCACAGGATTTCCACTACAGGAATGTCCTTCCGCTCTCAAACCAGATCAAGGATGGCTGCTTCCAGCTCCTGGATATGAATCATAACGCGATGGTCGCAACCGATACGAAAGCGAGCGACATTTCCAATCAGGCCACCGTTGCGGTTCTAGGTGCGGCTCTTCTTGCTATTGTCTTGAGCATCGTAGCAAGCTGGCAATTTTCACAATACATCCTGGAGCCGGCTGAGAAGCTCACGGATACCGTTCGAAAACTCGGGAGAGGCTACCTCGACGTTCGGGCTACCGTCAACTCCAACGACGAAATTGGAGAACTCGCCCGGGAATTCAACCGGATGGCTGAACGGCTGAAGAAGTATGAGGAAATTAACATCGAGAAACTTATCTACGAAAAGAGGAAATCCGAGGCCATCGTCGGCACTATCTCCGACCCGATCGTGGTCGCGGATAGGGACGGCAAAATTGTATTAATGAACCAGCTTGCCGAGAATATTTTCGACGTGTCCGAAGAGGCATCTATTGGACAAATGTTCCAGGACGTCATCAAGAACGCCGAGCTCAACAAATACGTGGCGCGTTATCTCAACGGCGAAAGTGCCGTAAATATTCCACCATATTTCGAACTTCGATTCAACGGCGAGGACCGATACTTCAGGATAAAACTAAACTCATCAAAGGACGGATCCGGCAAGGTATCGGGAGTAATTCTCATTCTTCAGGACGTCACCCAGTTCAAAGAACTTGACAAAATGAAATCCGAATTCATGGCGAGAGTCTCGCACGAATTCCGGACTCCGCTGACTTCAATTAACATGACACTCGATATATTAAAGGACGCCCATATCGGCCACGTCAACAAGAGACAGCATGAACTCCTCGTCGCTGCGAAACAAGATGCCGAAAGATTGACAAAACTTGTGCGGGAATTGCTTGAGTTATCCCGTCTCGAATCCGGAAAGATTCAACTCAAAGAAGACAAGATAGACACAAAGTCGCTAATCGAATTCTCGGTTCAGCCCGTCCTCCTTCAGTTCACCGATAAAAACGTTAAGCTTGAAATAAACACCGACGATACCATCCCGGAATTCGTGGCTGATTTCCAGCAATTATCGTGGGTAATCTCCAATCTCGTGACAAACGCGCTCAGGTTTACCGATCCGGGCGGCCGCGTTACGGTTGACGCCACCACCGACGGCGAAGACCTGATCGTCGCCGTAAGCGATACAGGCTGCGGAATCGAACCTGCCGAAATGGAGAAAATTTTCGACAAGTTCGTCCAGGTCCAAGATTCCGCCAATCCTTCCCCCGGTTCCGTCGGACTCGGCCTTTCAATATCGAAAGAGATTGTCGAGTTATATGGCGGCAGGATTTGGGTCGACAGCCGGATCGGATCAGGAAGCGTGTTCACCTTCTCAATCCCTATTAGAAAACGTATTTCCCACGAACAAGCAATCTCCGCATGAAAGCTAATGTCCTTCTCGTAGACGATGAACAAAACATCCTCCGTACCATGACAATCTGTCTCGAGTCGATCGGACTGGAGGTGACCGCCACGCCTAAGCCCGAAGAGGCACTCAAATTCGCTTCCGAGAAACACTTTGATATCGCCTTCTTCGACTTGAAGATGTATCCCGTAGGTGGTCTGCAACTTCTCGCAAACATCAAAAGGTTTTCGCCAGACACGATCGTGGTCATCGTGACCGCTCACGGTTCGGTAGACACAGCCGTGCAGGCCATCAAACAGGGCGCTTACGACTACCTTCAGAAGCCGTTCGATTTCCAGGAACTCCAGCATTTCGCCCAGAAAGTTTACGACCATTTTCTCCTCCAGAAGCAATTGAAGGACCTGAAAGAGGAGCTCCATAAATACCAGGCGGCGGAAGAAATAATAACCTCCGACAATCAGGTCCTTTCGCTGCTTAATCTTGCGAGAGAAGTTGCCGATACCAACATCAGCGTTCTCATCGAGGGAGAAAGCGGAACAGGGAAAGAACTCATTGCGAAGTACATACACAAATCGAGCTCACGCGTTGATGCGCCGTTCGTCACCGTCAACTGCGCGGCTCTATCCGAAAGCCTCCTAGAAAGTGAACTCTTCGGCCATGTTAAAGGTGCTTTCACCGGAGCGGTCAAAGACAGGCAGGGAAGATTCGAAATGGCGGACAGAGGCACGGTCTTCCTCGACGAAATAACCGAGATCCCAACCACGACACAGGCCAAACTACTCCGTTTCCTCCAGAGCCGCGAGTTCGAACGCGTTGGCGATTCTCAGACAATGAAGGTTGATGTCAGATTCATCGCAGCCACCAACCGCGACCTCAAGGCGGCACTTTCAGGCGGATCGTTCAGAGACGACCTTTACTACAGAATCAACGGCGTGACCGTCAAGCTCCCCCCCCTCCGGGAACGCCCCGATGACATCCCTCTTCTCATCAAGCACTTTATCCAAAAATTCGGCGGAGACAATCCGCCCGAGATTGAACCCGATGCATTCGGCATACTCACAAATTATCGATGGCCGGGCAATATCCGGCAGCTCGAAAACGTCGTCGAGCGTTCCGTCCTCCTGGCTCACGGAAGAAAGATAGAAGTGCATCATCTCCCCGAAGAAATCAGGCAATTGGAAGGAAAGCGGCTGGTCTCGCTCGAAGAACTTGAGAAGGAACACATAGCCAGAGTGATCCAGCAAACCGCTACCGTCGATGAGGCTTCCCATATCCTGGGCATAGATCCGGCTACCCTCTGGCGGAAGCGAAAAAAATACGACCTCTAACCGGACAGACAAAGTTCGCAGCCCGATAGCTTCCCCATCACTATTTACCTTCCTGGTTCAGCTCCCGGGATTGACGCACGTAGTCCCGAAGGTGAAAGAGTATGCCGCAAAGGCATCTGACGAAAGTATCAGCGTCAGGATATGCCTGCCATATTTCTTGCACTCGACAAGATCATACATCCCCGGATCTCCCAAGTTGAAAAAAGTCTTTCCACCTTTACTCAGCTTCATGCCTGACGGCCAATCCTTCTTCGGAACGGGCAATCCGTCCAGGTAAACGAACACGCGAATAGGACTGCCATTCTGCCCTGGCAGTAGCGCCTTATGGTCGGAGCGGAGTACGAGGTTCACCGAAGCTGCAGAGTAGTTCAATAGGATTTTCCCATCGCCGCGCTCCCCAGCATAGCGTACATATTGTCCCCTGACCACCCATTTCCCTTCCAGGTAGAACCTGTCCTTCTTCACCGATTTCGGCTGGCGATAATCGACAGCACGGTTATCGGTATATCCCTGACTGTTCCCTATGCGTCCGGCGTCGTACCCCAGATAAGTCTCAGAGGTAGGGAGATAACAGACGGCGCCAGGCACATCGGTCGGTCGCAGAGACTGCATCAGAGCTGGAAACTTTAAATGTGGATCTTTTTCCTTAAGTAGTCTTTGTATCATCTCCTCGGAATTTCCGTACTCTCCTTCTCCGCTATGCACATAGCGAAGAATCCCGTCCTGGTCGAAAAGATACTCCTCCGGCCACGACTGATTTCCAAATTCCTTCCAGAGCGCAAAATTGTTGTCCATGACAACGGGATATTTTAAACCGAATTTCTCGACCGCACTTTCGAGGTTAGCCCTCTTCTGCGCAAAGGCGAACTCGGGTGAGTGGATTCCTATTATGACGAAGCCATCCTTCGCGTAGCGTTTGTACCATTCCTTCAGGTACGGGAGCGTCCTGATGCAATTCACGCAAGTGTAATCCCAGAAATCCACCAGCACAACTTTACCGCGCAGGCTGTCGATGATTCCTGGGGATGCGTTAATCCAATCGGCCGCCGGAAGCACAGGCAAAGCAGGCATACTTACGTTCAGGTACTTAATGTCTCCAGGTGGGTAATCCGGGTTTGTATATACTTTCGTACTTCCGATAAATGCACATCCCCAGAGAAGTGCAGGCAATACGAGTAGTGTGAAGACGGTTAAACGGAGCCTCATTCCCTCCTCCTTATGTACTTCCGGTTTGCAGCAGGCACAGCACCGCCTATGAACGGCCTGCCCGTTGTACATAACTAACAACTTTCAGATCAGAAGTCGTTCCGTCAGGGGACTACAAATTCATGCTCGTGAGGGCGGATCGTAAGGACCGGGCACGGGGCTTTCCTGACAACCTTATCTGCGGTGCTCCCGAAAAGGACGTGATCCATCCCTGTTCTGCCATGTGAAGAAATAACTATGAGGTCTGCATTCTCAGTCTTGGCCACTTCCACGATCTCAATGAACGGCTTTCCTATTCTGACGATAGGAGTGGCCTTGATGCCGGAAGGAATCTCTTTCGCGACTAGGTCGGTCAGCTGCTCCTCACTGTGCCTGCGTATTTCTTCCTCCATTGCCGGGATACTGACCTGCCCGAAGCTGAAATCGGCAGGATAAACTACGGGCTCGACGATATGAAGGACAATCAGCTCAGATCTAAAGAGCTCGCCGAACGTGATGGCGTACTTCAATGCGTGAAGGGAATATTCCGAGAAATCCTGCGGTACCAGAATTTTTTTCAAGCTAACTGTGGACATTTTCTTTTCCCCCTGCGTTTTTCTCTAGTCTTTCAAGATTCGCGCTTGCCTTACCGAGTTGTTCATTCGTAATCCTCAGGCGTGTCCCGATTACCTCCCCGAGTTTAAACAGTATCTTCGTACCCGATTTGGGAGAGCGGTTAAGGAGGTCAATCAGATCGGGCCTGAAAAAGCCTATGATGCGGGAATAGCCCTTTGCGATTGCTGAGGCGCTCCGTGGCGATTCATCGAGGAGAGACAATTCCCCGAAGAAATCTCCCGCCTTCAGTATGGCAAGAATTTTCTTAACGCCGGCCGGATCGGTGTACGTTATTTCGACCTGGCCGTCCTCGACTACGTACATTCCGAGCCCCGGGTCCCCTTGACTGAACACAAATTCGTTCGCCGTGTATTCCCTTCTATGAACGATCGCAGCCAGTTTTCGGAGTTCTCTTGCGGTCATCTGGGAAAAGATCGGCACCCTCGACAGGAGCGTCTCCAACGAGTTGTCTTCTCCGGAACTCTTCCTGAAGAAGTTATACCATAAGCTATTTTGGCCTGGTGTCTCCTGTGTCATTGCCCGCTGAGTCAGTCATAAACGAATGTCAGCCAGTCGTGCTTGTCCTCGCCATCTTTCACGACTTTGAAAAATCGTTTCTGCATCTCGCGAGTAACGGGCCCCGGTTTGCCTGTGCCCACCTTTATCTTGTCGACGGACCTGATGGGAGTAATTTCCGCGGCCGTCCCGGCGAAAAAGACTTCATCGGCAATGTAGAGTATCTCACGCAGCATCACTTCTTCTTTCACTTCGATGCCCTCTTCCCTGGCAAGCTCCATAATGGTCACCCTGGTAATGCCGGGCAATATAGCCGACTTGAGCGGGCTCGTGAAAAGCGTTCCGTCGTGAACGACGAAGATATTTTCCCCACTCCCTTCGCTTATGTAACCTTCAGCATCGAGTGCAATGCCTTCACTATAGCCGTTCGCCATTGCCTCGAGCTTTATTAGCTGCGAGTTCATGTAGTTGCCGCCCGTCTTCGCCATCGTCGGGAATGTGTCCGGCATCGGCCGGCGCCAGCTTGAGACGCAGACATCGATGCCGTTATCGAGCGCCTCCGAGCCGAGGTATTGGCCCCATTCCCAGACGGCGACAACCGTATCGATCGGGTTGTTCGCGGGATTCACACCGACGTCACCGTAGCCCCGGAACGCTATCGGACGGACATAGCAGGACTTCATTTTGTTTGCGCGTATCGTATCGAGCACCGCGGCCTTCATCTCTTCCCTGGAATACGGAAGCTCGGCGCGGTAGATCTTTGCCGAATTCTCAAGCCGTCTCAAATGCTCATCGAGCCTGAACACGCCTGCACCCCTGACCGTATCGTAACAGCGTATCCCCTCGAACCAGCTCGTCCCGTAATGCACCACGTGCGACAGTACATGTATCTTTGCTTCATCCCAATCAATCAGCTTCCCATTCATCCAGATCTTATCTACTTTTTTGACAGCCATTTTACTCGAAGTCCTCCGCTTAAAATTCTTTCTTGTATACTCTGTAAGTCTTGTAACATTCCGCGTTCATCAGGTCGGCGCTCCGGTTCATCATCACGTTATCTTCCAGCACCCACGACGCTTCACCGTCGTTATATCCTAGCGCAATCCCTCTCTTTGCCGTTTCATGGAACAATACTGCGGCTATCCCGGTCTGTTGATAACTATGAATCACGCCGAGCACCATAATCCTTACCCAGTGGATGTCTTTTTTCTTTGTAAGCAGATGATACACACCCGGCAGAATATGACCTTTACGGTTGAACTTCAACGCATAATTAATGTCCGGCAGCGATAACGCAAACCCAACGGGTTTCCCTTTCGCCAACGCGAATATCGCCAGGTCGGGTACCACGACCTGCTTGAGGTCTTTAGCGAGGAAATCGAATTCGTCGTCAGTCATCGGGACGAATCCCCAGTTCTTGCTCCAGGCCTCGTTGTAAACGTCTTTGACGAGCTTTATCTCGTTGTTCAGATCCTTCATGTTAATGCTTCTGAATGTGAGCCCTTCCTTATGGGTCACCATCCTCGCGACTCTCTCCAGCTTTTCTGTAAACACCTTGTCGCTCGAGACATGATAAGCATATAGGTCCTTCTCTTTCTTGAGCCCGTAGTTCGTTAACAAATCCAGATAATACTTCGGATTGTACGTCATCAGAACCAACGGGCTGCTATCAAAGCCTTCTACGAGAAGACCAACCTCATCGTTCGTCGACGGGTTCATCGGCCCGCGCATCGCGCTGAACCCTTTCTTGCCAATCCAGTCTTTGACCGTATCCAGCAGGCTGTTCGCCACCTGCTGATCATTTATCGACTCGAAAAATCCGAAGAAGCCGATCTCTTCTTCCTGAAACTTATTGTGGTTGTAGTTAATTATTCCTGCAATTCTTCCTACAACCTCGCCGTCTTTTCTCGCCAGAAACATCTCCATATCGGAGTGCTTATAAAATGGGTTCTTCTTCGTATCCACCAGCTTCTTACGATCCATGATCAGAGGAGGAACCCAGTAAGGATCTCCGTTGTAGATTTTCCATTGCAGTTTTATGAAAGCCGTGAGGTCCTTGCTTGTGCGGACAGGTTCGACGGTAATATTGCTCATCTGGTTTCCTCTGATTTGTGCTACAGTATTGGAATTCTGGTAGTAAGCCGGATTATCAGGAGACGACACCAAGCTCTTTGCCTATCACACCGAAAAGCTCCACGATCTTGTCGAGATGCTCTTTCTCATGAGTCGCCATATAGCTGGTCCTCAATAATTCCCCGCCCGGAGGCACTCCCGGCCGGACAAAAGCGTTTGCGTAGACTCCCGCATCGAAGAGCTTCTTCCAGAAAAGAAGTGTCTTCATCGTGTCGCCAATGATCACCGGAATGATCGCCGTCTTGTTCTCGTGCACTTTAAAACCGAGCTGCTTCAGTCCCTGTCTCACCCTGTCGGCGTTGTTTATCAGTCTGTCCACGCGTTCCGGCTCTTCCTCCAATATCTTCAGTGCCTCGATCGTCGCAGCCACCGATGAAGGGGTCGGGCTTGCGCTGAAAATGTACGCGGGAGAATTGTGCCTGAGGTAGTTTATTACGGACTTACTCCCGACCACGAATCCGCCAAGTGAAGCGAACGTCTTCGAGAATGTGCCCATGACAAGATCCACGTCGTTGTCGAGCCCGAAATAACTGGCGGTACCGCGTCCGCCCTTCCCGATCACACCCACTGAGTGAGCATCGTCTATCATTACTCTTGCGTTATGCTTCTTCGCGACCGCAACCATACCGGGCAAATCCACAATGTCTCCGCTGGTCGAGAAAACTCCGTCGGAGACTATGAGCTTCGGAGCATCCGCAGGGAGCCGGGACATCACGCTTTCCAAATTTTGCATGTCGTTGTGTTTGTACCGGACAAGCTCTGCAGTCTGCCCTTTTGAGATGAGCGTCCCGAGAACAATGCATGCGTGATTGTCACGATCCGAGATGACGTAGTCGCCGTGTCCCACCAGGGTGGAAATGACACCGAGCGCCGTTTGGAATCCCGTCGAATAAGTGAGGCAGGCTTCCTTGCCCATAAACTTCGCAAGGCGTTCTTCAAGCTCGATATGGAGATCGACAGTGCCGGTCAGATACCGGGAGCCAGAGCATCCGGTCCCATACTTCTCGATAGCCTTCTTGGCCGCTTCTTGAACTCTCGGATGCGTGGTCAGCCCGAGGTAATTATTGGAGCCTGCCATCACAACTTTCCTGCCGCCTATCATGACTACCGGCCCCTCGTTTTCCTGGAATGCATGTGAATACGGATAGAGTCCCTGCTTCTTCACCTCGTCCGCAAGAGTGTAATCACTGCACTTTTGAAATATGTCCAATCGAGTTTGCCTCCTATTAGTGGATGTGGAAACTGTTTCCATCGTTTGTCTAATATATATTTCACGTCAGAAAAATGCCAACGGAGGGCACGTAGCAGGTAGACTATGGTCTAAGGAATTATGGTCGGAAGAGTCCAGGGACCGCTTCGTCTTCAAGCCGGGGAAAGAGATCCATCCTGCTGCATGAACTTCCGGCGGCAAACCGCACCACAGGACATCGAACATATCTGGCTGATCGAGATCATAAATGTCCTCAGATCATGAAACGGCCAAAAATATCCGCATACTGCGCCTCTGGGAATCGATTCTCGTTTGACCGGCTACTTGTGAATCAATGCAATCTTCGTGACGGAACTTTGACTGCCGTCGGAACTATATGCGACCACTATGTAAATACCCGTGGGAAGATACTTGCCTGAAAAATCGGTGCCATTCCAGTACGCAACATCCCCTCCCTGTGCCTGGAACTGGTCCACCAGTCTCCCATCGACACTGAATATCTTTATATCGCTGTTTGCAACCAATCCCTCAATATGTATTTGTACCGGCTGCGACCCCGAAAGGATTGCCGGATCGGGGAACACCTTCAGCTTGGCAAAGTTCTGAAGCGGCTGTTTAATACCTGTCTTTAACTCCGTAATACCGTATTCAGTCGCCATATAGACTATCCCCTCTTTCCTGTCACAGGCGATAGATACGACCTTGTCACTCGGCAGGAAACCATTTGAGGTATTATAAATAGTCACAGTATTGCTTCCATCCTTGGAGATCACGTAAACGCCCGTATTGGTCGCGACCCACTTTTGATCAAGCGCATCATAGTCAATGTCGTTGATGAACTGATCGTACAAAGAGTAGATCGTGCTGATGTAGAACCCTGCCGAAGGGTCCGGATCGAAAATCACTTCGAGACCGAGTGCGGTGCCTATCCAAACCTGGTCGTCGCCGTCGACGAGAACCGAGTTAACCTGGTTGCTGAGCAAGGTAGAATTGTTCGTGTTGAAGATGGCTGACTGATCATCCGATGTGTTACTGAGCGTTCCGTTGTCGTTGTAGTAAAACAATCCATTAAACGCCGTACTCGTAATATTGCCGAATGCATCCCCCGTCCAGACTCCGCCGTACGCATCGATGGCGATAGGTATGAAACCCGAAGTCTCGCTCAATCCGTCATGGAACGAATACCACGTGGAATCCGATGGGGAATAGACATCCAGCACGTTGCCGTTATACGCCAGCGGGTTTGTGATCCAAATGTTGCCGGATTGATCGCACGCCGCGTCGCCGGCGAGAACGAAATTTGCGGCGTTGGGCTCCCCAACAAGCGTGGAATTTGTATTGTCAAAATACTTCGTCGTATCTCCGGAAAGCATGAGCGATCCGTAACCCCATGTTCCCAGAATAATCTTGTTTCCGCAAACCGCACTGACCGACTTCACGTTCTGGTTCGTCTTCAGTTGCGGTATTTGGCTCTTATAGTAATTAATCCAGTCCGTCCCGTTGAATTCCATAAAAGCCACTCCATCGGGATTAGTGTTGTTTGCCGCGCACCAGAGATTACCGGCCGCATCGACGGTAAGACCCGATACGGTGCTGGTAGCGGGGCCGGGCGGATAAAGATTCCGGGCCGATGACCCTATCATCAACATACCGTTTGCAGTCGCGGCGAAAGCAAGCGTGTCCGAATATACTGCCGCTCCGTTGAGCTGCGTACCCCCGGAATAAAGCGTCGAAAAGGAATTGCTCCCGGAGCTCATGGCGTACAGCCCTGAGGCCGCATTCACGAGCAGTCGGGTTGAGGTCGGCGTCAAGGTGTAAATCACGCCGCCCGGAGACGCTGCGACAGGCTGGAACGTTGTACCGTCGCTCGTGTAGTAAAGGCCGCTCTGCGTCGCGATGAACAATTCTCCGTCGAAAACCTTCAGATCGTTTACGCCGCCGCCAAGTCCGAGTGTATCCGAGATTTGCCACAAATTCGGAGCCGCAAGGTTGATCGCAGTTCTCGGAGCGTATGAAAGGCCGAATTGACTTCCTACATAAATCCTCCCGCCGAACACCGCGACGCCGTTCGACTGTATGGAACCTTTCGCAGGGTCGAAGTGCGAATAGGTATCAAGCACATTGAAAGTCTTCCGCGAAATCAGCACGACCCCAAAACTGGTGCTCGCAAAAATCGTATCTCCGGCCATGGAAAGAGCGGTGACCTGTTTGGAAATCTTCGGGGAGTTGGCTATTGCCTGCTGACTTCTGAATACCGTTCCCGTTGAATCCATCTCATCTATGGAACCGTTAGCTTCACCCACTACCAAACGGCCGGACGAATCGGAACATATCGCCGTTGCCTGTATGTTCGAAAGGCCCTCGGTGGTAGTGTATTCCGAAAAGGAATCCGCAAGGGGATAATAGGAGAATACACCACCGTTCGTGGCTGCCCACACCTTCCCGCCCGAAACCGTAATCCCGTTAATGTCATACATGCATGTATAGTCCTTCCATGTCGGGATCTGCGAAAATGCGGGAGCTACAATAGCCATGGAGAGGAGAAAAAGAGAGAGTCTTCGGATCATCCAGCCATCAAATGTGTTTGAAAAGATTGACCATTTCTATCGCGTCCGCTGCAGCGTCAAAGCCTTTGTTTCCGGATTTGCCTCCCGCACGGTCGACAGCCTGTTCCACAGAATCCGTGGTCAGAACGCCGTAAATCACCGGTACGTGAGCCGACATCGAAAGCTGACCTATTCCCTTTGCGGATTCGCCGGCGACGTAGTCGAAATGAGGCGTCTCACCGCGGATCACCGCGCCGAGACATATTACTGCATCATATTTCTTCGAGTCAATGACTCTCTTTGCCACCGAAGGAATCTCGAAAGCACCAGGACACCTGTAAATATCTATATCCTTGTCCGAAACGCCCCGGCGGACCAAACCATCGATCGCTCCCGACAGAAGTCTGTCGGTAACGATGCCGTTGAATCTGCTCACTACGATCGCAATCTTGAGCCCGTTTCCGTCGATCAATCCTTCATGATTCACCAACCTTAGTTCCTCCGTTCCAATTTGAATGCCGAAATTATCTCTGCAATTTTTCCAGCATACCGTTTAACCAATCATGACCGATAACGTATCTGCCGAGATTTGAATCGTCATTTTTCAGTCCGCCGTGAAAATCGCTTCCTCCGGTTTTGAGAATCGAGTGGCCGTCGGCGAACTTCGAGTAGTATAGTGTCTCCTCTTCGGAATGCGATGGGTGAACGACTTCGATACCCTCTAATCCGCTTTTCAAGAGATAACTCAGGAGATCTTCGTTAACATAATGAGAAGGATGCGCCAGGAAACTCAAACCCCCGGCGGCTTTTACCATCGATATAGCCTTATCGGGCGGGAAAGGATAATTCGCCTCGTAAGCGGGACGGCCTATCCCGATGTACTTCTCAAATACCTCGTCGTAGGTACTGGCAAAGCCTTCCTCCACCATTGTGTTCGCTATGTGAGGGCGTCCTACAGCTCCGTTCTCTCCGGCTCTCTCGAACACCGATTCGAATTTCAAGGGGATCTTTATGCCGTTCAGTTTTGCAACTATTCGCTTCGCACGCTGAATCCGACCTTCTCTCAGTTCCTTCAGCCGCGTGAGAAACTTTTTGTCTTCGAAATCGATAAAGTAGCCAAGTACGTGGAGCTGGAATCGCTTGTATCGAGTCGTAATCTCAATTCCCGGCACAACCGTCATCGACATTTCCTTCGAGAAGCGAATGCCGTCATCGAGCGACAGCACCGTGTCATGGTCGCATATCCCAAGCGTTGTAATCCCGGCATCGGCAGCTCTGGTCATCAAGTCACGTACAGCTAATGCCCCGTCGGACGAATCTGTGTGAGTGTGAAAGTCTATCTTATCGGGGAGCGCTCTTCTATCCACAATCACATCAAGTAAATTTCTGCCTGAACAAATCGTAATCGAGAATCGTCACCGCATTACCTTCTAACTGAAGAAGCTTGAGCTTCTCCATCTTGCTGAAAGTGCGCGAGACAGTCTCTCTCGTCGTCCCCGCCATGTTCGCTATTTCCTGCTGGACAGGGAGGTTATCTATCTCCACCTTTCCCTGTTTTATCCTCCCTCTCTCGTCGGCAAACTGAAGAAGGACGTAACCGACCCGGTGGTACGCATCCTTTAGCGACAGACTCTTGATCAAAGCATCCGCGCGTCTCAAACGCTGAGTTAAATGCTTGAGAAGTGATATCGCTATGCTCGGATACTCATGGAGGAGTCCCAGGAAATCCTTGCGGTGAATGACAAACAGCTCCGCGTCATCCAGCGCGACAACACTTGCCGATCTCGCTTCGCCGTCGAGTAATGCCATCTCTCCGAAAATATCACTGGGGCCGAGGATGCCTAATATTACCTCGCGCCCATCTTCTCCAACCCGGACCACTTTGACTTCTCCGTTTATTATCACAAACAATGCCGATCCCGATTCTTCCTCCATCAGGATCACTTCCCCCTTCTTGTAGGTTTTTCTCACCCCACAAGCACTGATTCGCGCAAAATCTCTTTCTTCCAACTCCTCGAAAATCGGAGCATTTTTCAGAAACTCAATTGCTTCTCTCATGCCAGGGCTCCCACGTTTCTTTAGCAATAGCTGCCTAAGATTTCTAATTGAAAATATAGAAGCACCCCGACATAAAGTCAACGCCAACACGCAAACCGTTCGGCACGTCGAAATCCCTCTGAAAGAAACTAAAGACGAACCACTGTAAACGCGAACTAAATCTTACCTCTGTGAGGCTTATATTCAGTACAACTTATGAAGTTACAGATAGGAGCATGAGAAGGATATATCTCGATTACACCGCAACTACCCCGATGGACAAGCGCGTGGTCCAGGCGATGACCCCATTCTTCACCGACACTTTCGGAAATGCGTCCAGTATCCATTCGTTCGGAAGAGAAGCAAAAGCGGCCCTCGAAACTGCTCGTGAGTCCATAGCCTCTCTCATCGGCGCCCGTCCTTCCGAATTTTTCTTCACGAGCGGCGGAACTGAATCGGACAATTCCGCTTTGACAGGAATTGCCATTGCTCACTCCGGGTCCGGCAGGAAACACATTGTCATCTCCTCGATCGAACATCATGCCGTTTTGCATGCGGCGAAGAACTTGGAACAGAAAGGGTTCGATGTCACTCTCCTTCCTGTCGACGGACACGGTTTTGTTTCGCCCGATGAGTTGAGAAAGGCCGTCAGCGCGAGAACGCTTCTCGTAAGCATAATACATGCGAACAACGAAATTGGTTCGACGCAGGAGCTGAAAACACTTGCATCAGTCGTCCATAGCGCCGGAGCTTTCTTTCATACCGATGCGGTACAGTCGTTCGGTAAAATCCCTTTCAGCGTAGCCGAATCCGATATCGACCTCGCATCCTTCACTGCTCATAAGATCTACGGACCCAAAGGAATCGGGGCTCTTTACGTCAGGCGCGGAATTGAATTTGAACCCACCTTCCATGGAGGCTCACAGGAACGCAACAGGCGTCCCGGCACAGAAAGCGTCCCGCTCGCCGTAGGATTTGCAAAAGCTGCTGAGTTGTCCGTCCAGGAAATGCCGGAAGAACTCGACAGGCTCAATAGCTTAAACAGGCTTCTCAGGAAACGGATCGGAGATGAGATCGGGGGTGCCATTTTCAATTCGCCCGGCGATCGTGCCCTGCCCAATATCTTGAGCGTGTCGATAGACAGCAGCGAAATCGAGATCGACGGAGAAGCGTTGATCATCAACATGGACCTGGAAGGAATAGCCGTTACCAGCGGATCCGCATGCTCGTCGGGCAGCCTTCAACCATCGCATGTCATAAAAGCCCTGGGAAGAGACGACCGCACGACAAAAGCGACAGTCCGGTTCTCTTTCGGAAGATTCACCAGCGAAGAAGATGTCCAATTTGCCGCCGATAGTTTTATCCGCCTGGTTAATCGGATCGGCAAACGGAAAAAGATCATCTCACTCTCTTCATGACTGCCGCGAAAAAACCGTCCATGTTGTGACGGTGAGGGTAGGTTGCCAGAAAACCATCCTCGACCAACTGGTCGAACTGTTTTCCCGGCAGGTAGTCCGCCGCATTCTCCCGCCTGAATTCACCGCTCGATTCGAGAAACGATTCCACGACCGAGATGTTTTCATCCGCAAATATGCTGCAAGTAGAGTAGACCAATATTCCACCAACTTTGACAAGTTTCGAGTACTGTTCGAGAATTTCCATTTGGTGGCGCGCGTATCCTGCAACCGATTCTTTAGTTAATCTGAATTTCTTGTCGGGATTTCGCCTTATCGTCCCGCTGCCGGAACATGGAGCATCGACGATGACCTTATCCACATCCCCGATGAGTTTCCCGGCTTCACCAAGATCGTCTTCCTTCACTCTGATTGGAAAAATATTCGTGTAACCGTTCCTGCTTGCGCGTGCGACCAAATTGCGTAGTCGTACCTCATCCACATCGAGCGCGAATATCCCGCACTCCCCACCTGCTATGGCAGCAATCTCCAGGCTCTTCCCTCCTGCCCCGGCACACGCGTCGACGATCGTCTCGCCCTTTTGCGGACTAACCAGCAGACCGACGAGTTGACTCGCTTCCTCCTGAACTTCGATGACACCGGCCCGGTAGAGGTTGTCACTGTTGAGATTCAGTCTCTTAGACAATATGAGGCCCAGAGGAGAATATTGCGTCTCTCCGGCGGGATTTCCTTCCGCAATGAACTTCAGCGCCACCTCTTCGCGCGCCATTTTCTTTATGTCCACGCGGATGCAGACACCCGCTTCATGGTTGAGCGCTGTCATCACCGGGATCGCTTCGTCTCTTACACTTTCTGGCAGGAGAGCCGGGAAGAAATCTGGAAAGGAATAAAACAGCGGATCTTCGCGGCGGGTCTTCGCGACATCATCATAACCGGCATTTATACACAACTCCCACGCGGCCAGGTCCGTTTTTTCACCTGACATCCTGTACGATTCAATCAGCGCAGGGTAAGCACTCTCCAGTTGTCCGGCATTCATTCTATCCCTGATGATCTCATGCGTCAAAAAAACCAGAAGGGGACTGACCGAGGCGGCGCACCTTTCCGACAAAGTTCGAAGAAGAAGAAAATTCCTTATGATGTCGTAAATCTTGTCGCTGATCCACCTTCTGTCGTGAGATCCCAAATATCGCCTTCCCCTGAAAAAATCCTGAATTACCCTGTCTGACGGGAGGGTACTCTTCACCACGCTGTCGAGGAGCTCGACAGTGTGCCCGGCAAGAGACGAAAGATTCATCGCCCTATGGATTGCATGTGCTTGTAAAGAAGATAGCCGTAACGCAGGCCGCGATCCGTCGTGAGAAATTCCCGTACCCCCGCCGCCTGAACTCCCTTCTTGAGAATCAGAGCCCCGGCAAGGATTACATCCTCCCTTCCCTCAGCAGCCTCGGTCAGCTTCCGGATCCGGTCAGATGTCATCCCTCTCAACCGGTCGAAGACTTCCTCAAGGGCCGACGACGTCATCCGGTAATTATTCACCGCTTCGGGTGTAAACTCATATTGTCCCTGCGCAATGAGTGCGATCGTAGTTGCGGTTCCTGCGGCAGCAAATACCCGATCCGGCTCGATCTCCGAAAAGGGAAATCTCTTCAACTCGTTCCCGATGTATTCATCCGCGCGGCGGAGCTCGTCGCCGGAAGGAGGAGTATGCTTGAAAAACATCTCAGTGATCCGCACCGCTCCGACGTTAATACTTTCGAACCGGGATGGTTCGGCGCCGGCACCATAACTGAACTCCGTACTGCCACCTCCGATATCAATGACCAGAGATCGGCTCGATCTGTCGGTCTCGCCGCTCACTGCCCCGAGAAATCCTAACTTGGCCTCGGTTTCGCCGGGTATGATCTCTACATCGATCCCGCAAGCGTCTTTTGTCGCTGATATGAACTGGTCCCTGTTAAGTGCGTCGCGAACGGCACTCGTAGCAGATGCAAAAATACGATCGACCCCGTATTCGTCCGCAATCCTGCGATATTCCCTTAATATCTTCGTCGCCCTTGAAATAGAATCACCGTCGAGCATCCTCGTTGCGGAAACGCTCTTCCCGATGCGCGGAACGGAGTAAAAGTCCTTTATCGGTGCTACCAATTCGGACCCGTTAATTTCACCTATGAGCATCAGGATCGTGTTTGTCCCGATGTCTATCGAAGCATACCTCATTTGCTCAACGCGAGAGCCGACCATTCGGCTTCATGCAGCGTTTCGATGACCTTGAATCCCGACTTTGTATATGATTTCACGATATCATCCTCGTCGAGAGTCAGGAGCCCCGTCAGCAAAAGCACGCCCCCGGACTTGCATCTCTTCCGCAGTTCCGGTTCGATATACAAGAGTGTATTCCTGTTGAGGTTCGCCACCTCGATGTCATACTCTTCCTCCCCCAGGGACGAAATCTCACCGCGTATCACCTCGACCTTGTCCAGGACACCATTCTTCCTGATGTTCTCCACCGAGTTATCGATCGACCATTCATCCCGGTCTACTGCGATGCAGCGTTTGGCACCCAGCTTAATAGCGGCTATTGCGAGAACTCCTGTGCCGGTGCCGACATCCAGGATCTTCTCGCCGCCCTTAATGTATTTCTCAAGAAGCCGTACCATCATCCTTGTGGTCTCATGGTGTCCGGTCCCGAACGACATCTTCGGGTCTATCTCAATGACAATCTTCGCGTTCCCGTTGTATTCTTTCCAGCTCGGTTTGATCGCAATGTTGTCGGTTACCTCAATCGGCACTATAGATTCTTCCCACTTCATGTTCCAATCCTGATTCATTATTTCAGAAACTTTAACGGCATATTTTCCGACTTTGCCTTCAGTCTTCAAATGTCCGAGAAACCTGACGACGTCTTCCTTGTATTCGGGCTTCCATTTGGCCTCGGCAAAATAGCACTTGAGTTCGTTTCCCTCTTCGATAAATCCCTCCGCTCCGACGTCGCTTAGTAAACCTACAACGAGGTCGTTGACCGGAGTATCCGTAGAGACCAGCAATTCGAAGAATCTATCCCGCATATCGTGTATACGGATAACTGTTTAGTTTTCTGTAAATCACTTCGAGCAACACTCTTCCCACGGCATCGAGGCTCTCAGGACTGCACTTGTCGGGCGTGTCCTCGAGCGTATGCCAGTACTTGTAATTGAAATCGATCAGGTCGACCGCCTTGATCCCTATATTATCCAGCTGAAGATGATCGTCGTAGATATAGCCGCTGGTGCTGTCCGCAAATTGCGTAATCCCCATCTCCGCAGCCGTGTTCCAAATGAGGTTAACGACATCCGGCGCATACTCCACTGAGTAACCTTCCTTCGGTATACTCAAGTCCTTCTGCCCGATCATGTCGAGGTTTATCGCGAAGAGAGGCTGATACATGGATGGTTTTGTTGCGGCCCAGTACTTCGAGCCGAGACAATAATAGTTCATGTCGCCTTCCTTGCCGTAGTCCTCGCCGTCCCAGAGGATTATGTCGATGCCGACCGGAGGCGGAGATTCTTTGAAATCCCTGGCAAGCTCGAGAAGCACCGCGACCCCGCTGGCGCCATCATCGGCTCCCGGAATCGGCTTGTCCACCGGTCCACCCGGCTGATGGTCGGCGCGCGGACGGCTGTCCCAATGCGCCGAGAGCAGGATCCGCACCTTGGATTTCATATTGAAATGAGCGATGACGTTTGCAAGATGAAGAACAACACCGTCATATCCTGGTACGTTGAATTTCTGAATCTCAACAGAGTCCGCGTAGAGACTCAACTCATGCTGGAGATATTGCAGGCATTTTGCATGCGCCTCACTGTTCGGAGCTCGCGGGCCGAAATCCACCTGCTTAACAAGATAGCTGAAAGCCCGCGTGGAATTGAACTTTGGCATCGGAACATTCGGTATGATGGTAGTCTGCTCCTGGCTGCTTTGCGCCTCGTTCGCCTGTCCATTCTTCGTTTTTTTTGAGCATGATGTGAGCACTATCGCGGCCACAAGCACAAAGAGAACCTTTTTCATAAAGAAGTTTAAAGATTGTGACAGGAATTTCCAAAACTTGACTGAAAGAACGTTGCATTGCCCCGTCCTTTCTCCTCGTCTGAATCTTCATTCGAGCCTTACTTCTAATACTTCTTTTTCGCCTCAAAAAAATGGATACAAAACCCGTCCTTCGGACAAACTTCCACAAAATCGCCATATTCACCTTGTTGAATCTCGACACCCCGCCGAAAGTTTCTGCTCAAGCTTGGCACGAAGCCCGTGAAGGTTCTGGACCTTAAACGTAATCACAAACTTCTGTCCGTTTCCCGATGTAACCGCGAAATCGAATCCGGCAATCTTAAACTCCGACCAGTCGCCGTCAACATGCGCCGGCGGGCCGAATAACTCCTCGTAAAAGACCCTGGCGGGAGAAGGCTCATCAAGCACGCAATGAATGTTCTCGACCCCTTTGATATGAGACATAATGTCAGATTGCGATGGCTGCCGATGCCGCATAGACTTCTGATGCTCCGTTTGACTTGAGTGTCCTCGCACATTCCTTTATGGTCGCCCCGGTTGTAATCACGTCATCAATGAGAAGTATCTTCTTCCCTTCCAGTTCTCGGTGACTTATTTTTCCAAGTCCGAACGCTCCCTCCACGTTCTTCTTTCTCCCCTCGGCATCGAAAGAAGTCTGCGTTTGAGTCTGGCGGAGCCTCACCAGAAGTCCAGGTACATGCTTCACTTGCAGGAACTTTCCGACGCTTCCGGCGATGAGTTCGCTCTGGTTGTATCCCCTTTCGCGCCGCCGCGTAGGATGGAGCGGTACGGGTATGATGGTATTACACAACGACAGTTTACCGTCGATCACTATCTTCTTCGAGATGTAAAAGCCAAATCTCTCGGCGATCGCTTCCGCGCCGCCGTATTTCAGAAGGTGCACCGCTTGACGTACCCTGCGATCCTGCTCGAAGAGAAAAACAGAATCGATCTTGTCGATAATCTCGTCCGCGAGGAATTTAGTCTCAACCAATTGCGTGATCGTCTCGGTCGGCGACACACGCTCGAAGTCTTCCCAACAGCTCGAACATACAAACGCTTCGCCCCTCCTCAGATTTCTCTCGCATGTCGAGCAAACCGGAGGATAGATAAAATTTACGAGCGCTTCGGCAACGCTACCCATATGAGTCACCATTCCCTGATCACAATGTTATGTCGTTAGTACGCAGCCGTACCGGCGCCGATCGCATATGGCAGCCGCCCAAGCCGCTTAACTATTTCTTTCCGCCCAGCCTGTGTATCTCGTCGCGCAATTCCGCGGCTTTCTCGAAGTCGAGGCCTTTCGCCGCCTCGTACATTTCTTTGGTTAGCCGTTCGACAAGTTCTTTCTTCTGCAGATCGGTCAGATACTTCTGTCTCGGCTCCGCCACGCTTGCTTCCTGCAGCCGCCTTGTCTTCTCCTCCGCCTCGGAACGCACGTCCGCAATGGCCGTCGACGCCATGATCTCCTCCGCGGTCTTCACGATCGACTTCGGCTTGATGTTGTGCTCGGTATTATAGCTAGTCTGGATATTCCTGCGCCGCTCAGTCTCATCGATCATTCTCCGCATGCTCTTCGTGATATTGTCGGCATATAGGATAACTTTGCTGCTGGTATTCCTGGCCGCACGCCCGGCCGTCTGTATCAGACTCTTTTCCGACCTGAGGAACCCTTCCTTGTCTGCATCGAGTATGGCCACGAGCGATACTTCAGGGAGATCCAGCCCTTCCCGCAGAAGGTTGACCCCTACCAGGACGTCGAACTCGCCCAGCCGCAGATCTCTTAGAATCGAAACTCGCTCAAGGGAGTCGATGTCCGAGTGAACATATCTCACTCTTATGTTCAGCCCGTGGAAATACTCCGTAAGGTCTTCAGCCATCCTCTTCGTGAGTGTCGTCACGAGGGTGCGCTCCTTTGCCACGACGCGCTCGCGTATCTCGTGGAGGAGATCGTCCATCTGGTTCTTTATGGGCCTTACTTCGACCACTGGATCTACGATGCCTGTCGGCCTGATGACCTGCTCGACGAAAACTCCGCCGCTCTTTTCGAGTTCGTACTCGTCAGGAGTCGCACTAACGTAGACTGCCTGGTTCACCATAGACTCGAACTCCTCGAACTTCAGCGGACGGTTGTCGAGCGCCGACGGGAGCCTGAATCCGTATTCCACAAGCGTCGTCTTCCGTGAACGGTCGCCGTGGTACATCGCGTGAAGCTGTGGAAGAGTTTGGTGAGACTCGTCGATGAACATAAGAAAGTCTTTCGGGAAGTAATCGAGGAGCGTGTACGGCCTCTGGCCGGGCTCCCTCCCTGTGATGTGTCTGGAATAGTTCTCGATGCCGCTGCAATATCCCACTTCCTTCATCATTTCGATGTCGAATCGGGTCCGCTGTTCTAAACGCTGCGCCTCGAGATATTTCCCGAGCGCGCGCAGCTCCGTCAGCCTGTTCACGAGCTCCGCTTCTATTCCGACTATTGCACGCTGAAGGTTCTCTTCGCTGGTAACGAAGTGCCTTGCCGGATAAATAGCGACCTCTTCCATGTCTATCGCCGGCACGCCGGTGAGCGGGTCGAAAGTTTTGATCGACTCTATCTCATCGCCGAAGAATTCCACCCTTATCGCTTCCTCGATCTCGTATGCCGGAAATATCTCGACGACATCTCCCCTTACCCTGAACACGCCGCGGAGAAACTCGACGTCGTTTCGCGCGTAGAGGCTTTCGATTAGCAGCTGCTGGAGATGCCGCCTCCCCATCTTCTCACCTTTCCTGATCATGACCATTTCGCTCTTGTAATCATGCGGAGAGCCTATCCCATAAATGCACGAGACCGACGCTACAACCACGACGTCGCTTCGCCCGCTCAGGAGCGAGCTTGTCGCCCGGAGACGAAGCCTGTCGATCTCGTCGTTGATCGATGAATCTTTTTCTATATAGGTGTCGGATTGCGGGATGTAAGCTTCCGGCTGGTAGTAATCGTAATAGGAAATGAAAAACTCGACGACGCTCTCCGGGAAGAGCTGCTTGAATTCTCCGTACAATTGGGCCGCGAGGGTTTTGTTATGCGAGATCACGAGTGTCGGGCGGTTGATGTTCTGCATGATCTGGGCCATCGTGTACGTCTTGCCGCTCCCCGTCACACCGAGAAGCGTCTGATGCTTCAACCCTTTCCGTATCCCCTCCGTAAGCTCCTTTATAGCCCGCGGCTGGTCCCCGGAGGGCTTGTAATCCGATACCAGCTGGAATTTATTGATCATCTGCTCTCCTTAGGTCTTATCCTCACATAAATCTAACCCTCGCCGCAGAAAAACGAAATGGATTGAAAAACACAAAATACCATCGGCAGCCGAACATTTCATCCTTTCTGAATTCTTTCCCTTTCCCCCTCTCACCAAGTCTCCCAGTCCCCCTGTCCCTTTGTCGCGTCTCTCACCTTCCCGTCATCACCGACTTGAACACGTATCCCGCCACCTGTGGATTTTCCTTGAAACGCCTGATCGAATAAGCGTACCACTGTTTCCCGAACGGGACATACACGCGCAGCTTGTGCCCGTCAGCTACGATCCTGTCGCGAAGATCCTGCCTGACACCGTAAAGCATTTGGAACTCATAACTGTCGGGCTGGAGATGGTCCCGGCTGAGAAGATCGTAGGCTGCCCGAACCAGAAGGTCGTCATGAGTTGCGATGCCGATCCTGCATCCTCCTTCCATCAACATCCCCATAAGCTTCACGTAATTCTTACGAATTTCATCCTTCCCCTTGAACGCAATCGACTCCGGTTCGATATAGATGCCTTTGCAAAGCCGCACGCTTGCCTTCATGTCAATTAACCGCTTGACGTCTTCCTCACTTCGGCGCAAATATGCCTGTATCACGATGCCGGTGTTGTCGAAACCGGCCTTGCGGAATCTCTCGTAGGTATCGAGGGTGGCCGTGGTAACACTCGAGTCTTCCATATCGATACGAACGAAAATGCCGAGGACCTTCGCCATATCCATTATTCTCTTCACATTCTCGAAGCAGTAATCTCTGTCGATGTTCAGACCGAACTGCGTAAGCTTGATCGAAAGATTCGCGTTAAGCTTGTCCTTGTCGATCATTTTCAGGACTTCGATCGCCGCATCGGAAGACGCGGACGCTTCCTCCCTCGTACTCACGTTCTCGCCGAGGACGTCGATCGTCGCCATCATCTTTCTCGAATTGAGTTCCTTGACTACCTTTTTCGCATCTTCGATATACTCGCCTGCGATGTAACGCATGGCGAAACGCTTAACCAATCCTCTTGGGAAAAGTTGAAGCGTCGAAACTATGACACTGTTCAGCGGGTTCATTTGTTCTCCGTTTAGAGTTCGGTTGTGCTTCTTCGCCCGGCAAAGCCCGTTTCAATCGGGTGCCAGAACATAATGTCCTCCTCTCCTAGTTTGTAACAAAGATAGACCTCTTCCTCATTCTCCCTGACATGCGGGAAGTCTATCAGGCCGTCGTCCAGGCTTTTAACAAGAACGCCCTGCTCATTAAGCCTCTTAACAATTTTCACGAGCTCGTCGAGCTCCTCCGGGTACGTCCCCGTGCCGTTGGGACCCGCTCCCCCGAAGTAGCGGTGCCTGTAGACGTCGTAACTCTTCGACTCGAGCGACTTCTTGAGTTCGACTATTCGCAAAAGATCCGCAAGGATCTCAGATAGAAGCGACCGGGCTTCCCCTAGCGTGAAGTGCCTGGCATGCAGCGGCATGAGAAAATTTATAAGTACCACCCTCCAGAATCAAACCGTGGAATATGAAGTATGACCCAGAAGTTAGACTTTGTAACTCGACTTTGATACCTTTCGAAAACATCGACGAACCTCCTCATAAATGAGTGATTCATAAAAACCGATTGCAACCTTCAGGCGAACGGGTATCCACAGATGGTCCGCAAGCTTCCCGGAGAGCAGACTCGAATACCTCCGGGTCAGCAGGGACTCTTGAACGCCGGCCCGCTTAAATCCTCCACTGTTGTTGTTCGCCCGGAGCAAAGCGGACGCTGCGATCCGTTACGTTAACCGCGCTGGCATCCTTAGTGATCCACTTTACATTCCAAACGTGACTGACACCGCAAAGATCTGGTGTTCTCAAGGACCTGCAGGCGGACGATCACTCGGAGTAACGATTGGGTAACGGATGCCGGAAGAAACTGTTACCCGCTTAGTTCAGAGAGACCGTGTGACTCTTTTGTGACAGTACCTGGCGAATTCTGAGCGCCAGCTCAGTGAGTTCAAAAGGCTTCTGGATGAAGTCGTTGGGATTCCCTCCCTTTTCCCCTTCGACGAGATTATCTGAACCATATCCGGACATATAGAGCGTCCTCAAACCCTGTCTCCGCATCGATATTCTTTCGCTGAGCTCTCTGCCGCTCATCTTCGGCATGATTATGTCCGTTAGTAGAAGATGAATCTCACCGGAATAGGAACGCGATAATACTTCGGCGTCGATAGGACCTGCCGCAGTTATGACGTTGTATCCGCACCCCTCTAAGAAAGCTCTTGTCAAATTGAGCAGATCGGTTTGATCCTCCACAACCAGGACGGTCACCGTACCTTTCACCGACTCATCGGCAGGAAGCAGTTCAATACTTTTTACAGCACCGGCAAATCTTGGAACGTAAACAGTGAATTTACTTCCCTTCCCAATTTCACTCTTCACTTCGATGCTTCCTCCGTTCTGTCTGAGAATCCCGTAGACCGTAGAGAGCCCTAACCCTGTACCATGCCCTTTCGGTTTTGTGGTGAAAAACGGCTCAAAGAGGCGCTTCAGAGTCTGCGCATCGATTCCTCTCCCGCTATCCTCGAATTCCACAACAACATACTCACCCGGGGTTAACCTCGTACCCTGTGGGACATCCCCATTCGAGAATTTCTTATTGAAAGTCCGAATCGTGATTGTACCGACGTCATCGATTGCATCCTTCGCATTTGTAACGAGATTCACGACTATCTGGTCGAACTGCGTAGGATCGATCTTGACGTTCCACAATCCGTTCTCAGGAATAAAGACAAGCCGGAGATTCTCGCCTATGATTCTATGGAGCATATTCATTATCGATTCGATGGCTGAGTTGACGCTTACCACTTGTGGAGAGACGATCTCTTTCCTGGCAAAGGCGAGGAGCTGTCTTGTGAGGTCGGCCCCGCGCCTTGCTGCGGCAAGAATAGCCTCCAGCGGCTGCCTCGAAGGATCGTCTTCGGGAAGTTTTCTTTTCAGCAGGTCGCTGTATCCCACGACGACATTGAGAATGTTGTTGTAATCGTGCGCGACGCCGCCGGCGAGTTGCCCGATGCCCTCAAGCTTCTGCGATTGTAGGAGTTTTTCCTCGAGAAGTTTCCGCGCAGTGATATCCTGTTTGACGGCGACGAAATTGGTGATTTCACCGCGATCGTTGCGCACCGGGGTGATCGTCATAGACTCGTCGTAAAGAGACCCGTCTTTACGCCTGTTTACCAGCTCTCCGTGCCACACGTTCCCTGCTAAAATCGAATCCCACATGTCCTGGTAAAACGGTAGTCTTTGTTTCCCTGACGCTATTAAGTCTCTTGGATTTCTCCCTGTCACCTCATCGAGGGCATAGCCGCTGAGACTCTCGAAGGCCGGGTTGGCCCACACGATGTATCCTTCCCTGTCGGTTATGACGATAGCGTTCCCAGCCGAGTTCAGGGCTGCAATGCGAAGATGCATCTCTTCCTGGAGTTCCCGCAACCCTGTCACATCCTTGACGATAGTCTGGATAGCAGGCTGTCCATTGAATGCGATCGGCATACTGGACACTTCTACAAATGCCACAGATCCGTCAAGCTTCAGCAGCTTACCTTCCCGGATCTGCGATGAAATAGCTTGTTCGTTGGACATTTCAAGGAGACTCGTAACAAGCTCCCGGGAGTCGGGATGCACCACGGTCATTATCGAATTTCCAAGAAGCCGCCCGGCTGAATCGGCTTTCAATAGCTTGAGTGAAGCCGGGTTAAGGTACACGAATTTTCCAGACGAGTGGATCACAATAGCGTCCCGAGAACTGTCGATAAATTCGATATAGCGCATTTCATTTTCGCGCGCGATCTCCCCGGAGCGCCGCATTTCCTCGCGCTCGTCTTCAGCCACCTGCAACGCCAGTCGCACTCGCCGAGTCGCAAAAATCGGAACCGATGCGGCCAGAACAAGGAAGAAGATATGCGGCAGGAGCATACCCATCGAAAGCCCTCTCGATAAGGAGTGAATGATACCGTCCCTGATGAGAAGCGCAAAGACAATTTCCGTCACGGCACAAACAGCCGCCGCCAAATATCCTGCCCGCTTTCCGAAAAGAAGTCCCGAGGTTACGACAAGCAACAAGTACCTGTTGTCGTCGAGCGTAACACGATCCGAGTAAAGGACGCCGAGCAGTGTCAGAACACCCCAGGCAATTATCAATAGAAGGATAATCGCAGCTCTTGTCTTTCCGCGAGAGTTCAACTTCTGACCGACGAAGAAAGCAGTCGTCAACGGCAGGTAAAAGGTCATCCATACGATGGCGTTGGCCGGATAGTAGATTGTTAGGAGCGCCCATAGTATTGTCAACGCCCCGGTCGCCAGCCAGATATAGAAGTGGAAGTCCCATGCGAGCGAACCCGTCTTAGGATCGTCCTGTACGCTGGGTTTGAAGGGTAGATTCATTTTCATATTAAAGGCTCGCCTCTCGGGATTCAGTCACATGCAGGTCGGCTGACTCGTCACACACATAGTCAACCTATGAAGAGATATCTTCTAAGAGAGAATGCCCCATTCTCCGGCACCCGTATAAACCGAAAGAGCATAGATCGTCTCCACCTTTCTCCCTTTTCTCCTGTTCATTTCCACTCTCCATGGATGGGTTCGTGAATCTCTACCATCGCAATCGTACATCGGAATTATCAGTGTAATCTTAAACAATCTCTGCGTTCCATTTGTTCTCCAGTGGAAATGGAAATCGCACAAGCCGCCATCGGTTTCTTGGTTCAATCAAAAGCGAACTTCGACAGCCGCTTGCAATAGCTGCCGGGCGGCATTACTTTCCGCCCGGCACAACGTGCATCTATCGAGGCTCGGGTGGACTGATTGCGGCTTTCTCTCCGGATAGTATCTCGGACGACGGCATTGCCAGGAGCCAGCCGTAAATATTCGAGACATAGAGTGCCCCGCCTGGCACAAGTAACGACGACGGGCCGAAAGCTTCCCCGAGGTGTTTGTTCGCAACAAGATCGCCTTCTTCATTGCAGGCGGAATCGGCACCTTCGAAAACTCCTTCTTCCATATAGTACTTCCCGTTGCGGCATGCAGAGCAAGAAGAACATTCACTACCGGCATTCCGCCATCCCCGGTCTGAACGCTTGCCTGCTGTACCATGATGCTATTCGAATATGCGGGCGCGCAATCGCTCATGCCGGTGGCCACCAACTTTGGGAAAGTCATTCACCACGCGAGCTCCCCCGTTTTCTTATCCAGAACATAGAAATAGTTCGGGTGAGTAACGCTGGCATAAACGGGGACGAATAAGTTCCTGCGAATCCGCTCTCTAAATGTTGATCTCCAAGCTCAAATCGCCATTCAAGGGTGCGAGGGCGCTTTGCCGCTTGATTCATATGTTCGTCAAAACAAAATCAGTAAGCCAATTCTGCCTTTAGTCTCGAGCGACAGTAGCTTTCGGCTATCAGCTTGTCGAGAGAGTCCTGCATAAAGAATAGCGAGGGGAGAAACGGTTCCGAAGCTCCACCTGCCAACTTGGGGACGATGCGTTCGGCTAATCTGACGGCAACTTCGATATATCTGCCTGAGAATGCAACGGTATCGAATCCGCCCATCACGCCGATCGCTGCACCACAACTCAGAAGAAGTCTGTACTCTAAAAGATCCCTGGCACGTTCAAACTCTCTATCTCCACGGACTACATCTGCAATCGTGACATTCTTCCCGGTCAGAGCCGTTAAACCGCTCCTCCTGGAAAGCATCTCGTTTATTGTCTCTGGGCCCCATTTCTTCTTTTCCTCGAGGAGCATTATGATACCGGGATCAATCTCCCCGCAGGTCGTGTTTCCTGGCAGACCTTCCAGTGGTGTGGACCCGCTCGAAACGGTGACCGGCTTCCCGTCACAAATTCCCGCCACTTCCGGAATAGGCTCAAGACAAATCGAGAGTATCCTTCTCGCTTCGATTCCCTTTCGCCTTATTTTGCCGGCAAGGGCGCCGTGGAAAATGCCGTGATATCCGAATCTTCTTACATCTCCGAGCCCTTCGCCGTAATAGTCGGGAAGGTCCCCACCGATGGCATAGGTCCTTTCGCTGAGAGGCAGGTTAGCGAAAAACGCCGTCTCGAAAAAAAGCATTATCTCCGGCGTCGGAACGATTCGTTCCAGTGTCCTCAGCAATCTGACCGCAGGTGGAATATGAAGCGGCGACTGTACTGCAAGCGACTTGAGTTTCTCAAGCACGTCCCCGTCATATACCTGTGTTTTCTTGAACTCTTCCCCGCCATAAAGGAGGCGCACGGTAATCGCTACCGGGGAGTACTTGCTGATGAGTTTGCGCAGTTCTTCCGATGTCAAACCTGCACCCCTAAAACGAATCTTCCCTGTCCATTCAACTCTGCAAGTTTCACCGGTCTTGCTGGAATCTCTCTCCGACTCTTCGGCGTCCGGAGTAAACGAGTACACGAAGTAATCTATGAAATAGCCTTCAGGAATTAAGACAATCAACCTGCTCATCGAGACATTCTCCTTTTTCAGATTCGGACAATCTACGTCCTTGTGAGACGAATCGTTCGTACGCGTTCTTAGCAATGGCCAGTTCTTCATTGGTCTTAACAACAATAATCCGCACCCGGCTATCCTTCGCCGATATGTCTGCCGGATAGTGCGAGATATTCCTGTTTTTCCACTCATCAAGCTTCACACCAAAAAAATCCAGGTTCCTGCATACCGCCTCCCGGACATAAGGCACAGATTCGCCGATTGTATCGGTGAATATTATGGCATGTGGGCAACCAACCACAGTCAAATACGCTCCTAAATATTTCCTTACCCGCCACAAGTAGACGTCAAGTGTCATCTGAGCTCTCTCGTCGTCAGTCTTGGTAGCTCGCGAAATTACATCCCTGATGTCCGATGAAAGCCCCGATAAACCGAGTACACCGCTCTTCTTGTTGAGTAGATCGTTGACTTGCGAATAGTTTCCTCCGGAAAAGGCAATCAGCTTCAGGATAAGCGCCGGATCGAGATCCCCGCATCTCGTGCTCATTACCAATCCCTGAAGCGGCGAGAACCCCATTGTGTTGTCCACCGACTTCCCGCCTACGACTGCACAGAGGCTCGCGCCTCCTGAACCAAGGTGACAGCTTACAACATTCAATTCTTCGAGCGGGATGTGTAAATACTCGGCGGTTTCTCCGGTAACGAATTGATGACTTATCCCATGGAATCCATATTTCCTGATCCCAAGCTGATCCGCAACATCCGGCGGAATCGGATACGTATAAGCGTAGCTCGGTATTGTCGAGTGGAAGGCCGTATCGAGCACGACTGCCTGCGGGATCTCCGGGTAAGCCCTGCGGCATTCCTCGATGATTTCCACGACTGGGGGGTTATGTATCGGTGCAAGCCCTTTGACCAATTCGAGTGACTCAAAGTCGTCGTCCCTTATGATGGTGTTGGATCGAAACTCCATTCCACCCTGAACGAGACGGTGGGCGAAAATATCCGGAGAAGGTCCCGACTCACTCGCGAGCGCTTTCATCACTTCCGTAAAGGCTTCCTTGTAACTGTTTACGGAGATTCGCCGAATACTCTCACCCCTCGGGCCGCGATGAACTATTCGAGCTGACTCAGCGGTTCTGCCGCCGATTCTCTGTACTTCTCCTCCCAATATCTCTTCGCCGGAAGGCATGGAAATCATCCTGTATTTCAAAGAAGAACTTCCGCAATTCAAAACAAATATGTTCATATGTCTTTCGTGATAAATTATTCAGCTGCTTGCAATCCATTATTCCATGGTTCCATAATTCCAATACTCCATTATCCCACATCTCATATTTCCAGATCAGCCGTCCAGCCGAACACGGGAACTCCGACAAGGCTGTGGACAATCGAAGTTGTTCCGAGAATGGCTTCCGTAATTTTATCTGTCTCTACAAATTCATTTTCAGAATGAGCAGTCTCTTCGAGGCCTGGACCGTAACCGATCGTCGGTATATTAAAGCGCTTTGTCAGTATGGATCCCGCGGTACCCATTCCCAGGTGGGGAAGGTTCCATTTGCCCGGTTGGTTCTTGCAGCCGGCCGAAGTGAGAGCCTCCCTTGCCCGATCCATCAAAGAAGAAAACGGATTCGTCTCCCATGCGTTGCTGAGGTATCGCACCTGTACCGTTTGTCCGCTCTGCAATTTCTGAGCCTCTTCCCTTACTTTGATATCGAATTTCAGATTGTGTTCGAGTGAAACGTTCTGCAGACTGTAGTCGCGGATCCTTTCTGCAAGTTGCTCGGTGTCGTCGTCCGGAAAGAGCCTGCGGTTGAAGGTTATGGAGACATTTTGCGATTCGGTGGCAAACTTCGGCTTCTTCACCTTCATGAGTTCCATGTAGCCTGGGACCCCCTTCAGCTCGCTGGCGTTCAACAGATTCTGGAATACGACATTCGCAGCATCCTGCAGGAAATTGGGATTCGGTGAATCCATACCAATTTTAAATTCCACCCATCCGTCGTGCCCGTAGAAAAGGCCGAGCCCGGTCGGCTCGCCGAGTATTGCATAATCCACTTTGATCTTCATTTCCGCAAGTGTCTTGGAGATCAGATGCTGTACCCCGAGGCTTAATCCATTCTCTTCTGAAACGGTAGCGGCTACTATCAGCGTTCCTCGCAGCGGAAGCATAACCCGCTTCAGAAGGTAGCCTGCGTATATCTGTGCAGCCAGTCCGCCCTTGCAGTCGGAGCTTCCCACACCATGGAGCTTTCCACCTGTCAGCTCGCCCGAGTACGGAGGTAACTCCCACAAACCTTCCCCCTCGTTCGGAGCCACGGTGTCCATGTGGCAGTTGAGCATCACGACCGGTGATGGATCGATTCCGTAAATTATGCCGAACACATTGCCAAAATCGTCCACGATCACTTTGTCGTAGCCCAACTGGTACATACGTTTTTCGACGAGCCTTGCGACGCCGTTCTCGCAGAGACTTTGGCTCGGTGTTCTGACGAGTTCGGACGCAAACTCCGCGGCCTGCTTGCCAAGGTAGTTCGCATGTTCTTTCAGAAGTGTGTACATCGTTTTCCCTTTCTTAGTTTCATCGTTTATAGCTCAAGGGACATGCCGGACTTGATAACGCGCAGAACCTGCTAATCCGCGACATTCTGCATTGATGCTGAAGGGGATGCTTTGTATTTTGCAATGGTTGTATTGCAAAGCAAAATGGTCCGATGGATCGATCAACTTAGAGGTGGGGCTTAATTCGCTGTCGAAACGGCTGAAAATATGAAAGCAGAAGATCTAAGGCTAGACGAGTTAGTAAACTTCTCAGAAGGAGCATTGACGCCTCGCGGAAGAGAGGTTGTGCTTCACAGCCTGCACGCGTTCGCGCAAATCAGGAAAGACCTTATCGATACGGCCGGTCTCGAACATGCGAGAAGCATTCTTTCGAGGTTCGGATATTTCCAGGGACAGGCTGATGCCTCCGACCTCATGAATAACTTCAAGTGGGACGACAAGGTAGAGCTGATACGAGCTGGATGCAAACTTCATTCTCTGGAAGGCATCTCGAGAGACATCATAAACAGCGTGGAACACAATCCGGGATCTCAGCGATTCCGGATGGAGATAAGCTGGTACGATTCAAAGGAAGCTCAAGAACATCTTTACACAATCGGCAGCGCAGCGGAACCCATCTGCTGGATACTTACCGGCTACTTCACAGGTTTCGTTTCGCTCAGCCTCGGCATCGACGTCTATTTTATCGAACAATCATGCAAGGCGCAGGGGGAGAAAGTTTGTCATGCTGTCGGAAAAGACCTGGCTTCGTGGGGCAGTGAGATCAAGCCGTATGTCGACTACTTCAAGACACATGACATAAAACTCAGGATCGAAAAACTTACCGATCAGCTTAGACAGAAATCTTCCCTGCTGAGGAAATACGAGAAGGAGATCGCTGCACTCGGGACCGCGGCAAAGCCGTCATTCATTGAGATACACAGCAAGGCTTACAAACAGGTCCTTTTTGTAGCCAACAAAGTGGCGCGATTCGATTCCACTGTTCTCATAACCGGTGAAACCGGTGCAGGAAAAGAAGTCCTGGCAAAATACATCCACCAGCTATCGCCGCGCTCGAAACAAACTTTCGTGGCGGTGAACTGCGGGGCTCTCCCCGAGTCTCTTCTCGAAAGTGAATTGTTCGGACATAAAGCCGGGTCCTTCACCGGTGCGGTAAAAGACAGAGTTGGCTTGTTCGAGAAAGCCGACAAAGGCACGATTTTCCTCGATGAGATAGGCGACATAAGCGAGGCGATGCAGCTGAAGATACTTAGAGTGCTTCAGGAGCGTGAGATCATGCGCGTTGGGGAAAGTACGGCAAGAAAAGTCGATATCAGGATAATCGCCGCCACAAACAAAGACCTCCAGGACATGATCGCACACGGCAGGTTCCGGGAAGACCTATACTACAGGCTTAGCGTCATGGAGCTAAGGGTCCCCGCCCTGCGGGAACGCAAGGAGGACATACTTCCTCTTACCCGATTCTTCATAGACAGGATGTCCAGGAAACTCCATATCAGGAACCTGCACATCGACTCGTCGTGCATCGACTACCTTCAGGATTATGGTTGGCCCGGAAACGTGAGAGAATTGGAAAATGTGATCGAACGCGCTGCGATACTTAGTTCGGACGGGAATATTCTCCCTCAGCACCTGCCCCCTCCTTTGGTCAACACGAGTAAGAAATCTTTCGACGCAGTCCTTCACGCCAATCCGTCCCTCGACGACATGGAGCAGGCCTACATCGAACGGATTCTGAATCTCACAGGAGGAAACAAGTCTAAGGCTGCGCGCATTCTCCGCATAGACGTTTCGACACTATGGAGAAAGCTCAAGTCGGATTCCGGGCAACATCGAAAAAGCAACACTTGACTTCGTCCGCCGCCGGACTTGCTGCGATAGATTCGGGATGGCGTAAGTCATGCCCTCTGGCAAACAGTCTCCCGAAACACAAAGCGCCGGGATCAATGGTACACGATTTTCGGTGTCTCCTCATGCCATGTGACAATTCCAAAATTCCCGGTGTAGGGGAACGAAGGAGGTGCTGAAGTGGCCAGCCGCGGATCATACACATAGTTCTTGTGGTATCCTGTTTTTATGACAGCGTTTCCGTTCGCATCAGTGGTGAACGTTCCGACCGGCCCACGGATATTGTTTGCAACAGAACCATACAAATTGATTTTATCGTATGGCCCGTTCTTGTCATAACCCTGATATGTAAATGACCCGTTCTTTGCGTAGATAGCCCCCTGGATAGTTGCATCCTGCTGGGTCCCCGTCAATCTTACGTTGTTATCGGCGACGAGGCCAAGCATATCGGTGCTGGCATTCTTCGTCGGGTCGGTATAATATTTGACATCCGCATCGATAAGCACGTTACCGCTGTTGCTGCTGCCGCAATTTCCCTGCTGGGATACTACCGTCAACTTGCCCTGCAAGGTCCCCTGGACATGAGCGTCTCCATTAACAACTGCCACAACTCCGTTGGGTGCAAACGTACTCAAAGGGACTGTCTGACTTGGCGTAGTACTGGTCACGGTTACAGTTACCGTCCTTGTTCTTATGGTCCCCCAAAAAGTCTGATATGTTTCAGTGTAGCTCGAATCGTGCTTCCCCGTCGTATAGTAGGTTACATTTCCTCCGCTGGCGTCCGACCCGAAAGTCATGTAGAGATCGTACGTACTGCTCGGATCTGTGTTGGGATTGGTAAATGTTGCATTGGGGCCTGCGGCGTTGGCAGTCGGCAGCACACTCGCCATCATATTGTTCGGCCCACCGGTCACGAGACCTCCGAGAAACTTCGGCTTGTTGTTGCCATTAGGGTCGTACACGACTCCCCCGCCGGTACGTACCTGGCCGTTAAAAACCGGCTTGCCCGAAATATTAAGTACGTCGTTGGTATACAATGGACCTGTCACGACGTCACCGGTTGTCCACCAGATACCGTTCTCATCGTTGGAGTAGAATTGCCACTGTGAGTATTGTCTCATGGTAAGGACGACATCGACCTCATCCGTGTAATCAGCCGCGGCGTCGCTGTAGGTGCCGATTGAACGGAGAACACATCCGCTGCCACTTCCCACCACCATAGGAGTGACCTTGACTTCATAGCTTCCGCTTGCCAGTTTTCCCTTCAAATCCAGATTGGTGGTAGCGGTATTCACGAACAGCGAATCGCAGCCTATATTTGCACCGGCACAAGCCACGTTGTACACGTTAGCCTGACCGTAGTACGCAGACGCAGTCTCCACGCCTTGCGTTGCCTCCTTGTTCCAGTATCTCCCGGCAAACGCAAAAGCCATCGCGAAGCCTAGTATCACAACCAAAGTCCCATTGCCGACCATGATATGCCTCCTACCTGTTATTCAAGTTCTTACTTACGAGTCTCGTTTGCATCCAGGAAGAAAAGATCTGCTTGTTTGTTGTGTCGGCGTAAGCCGCCACTGGTTCAAGCCTGAGCTCCACTCTAATAAGCTGAACGCTCGATGGATCAGAAAAGGGCGTCTTAACGGTGTCTCCAATCGCATCGAAATAAGTGAGGTGGAATCTGGTCACTCCGAGATTCGAGCTGTATGCTTTCGTGGTTCCGTCTATTGTAGTAGTCCTTGTCAACATGCGAACGTTAGGATTAGGGCATCCCGGGATGCGGGTAGTATCGAGTGACCACTGAACTGTATCCATCACTCCGTCGTCATTAAGATCCGCCAGAAATGCTATCGAGTTCGTATCACCCGAAACGATATAATCGCTCGAAGGGGTCGTATTTGTGAAGCTGTTACAGTACCCTACCAGCCGGAAATCCCATTCAAGGTTCTCTACGACGGAGGTCATGTTCTCCTGCACGGTGAGCGCAGTCTGCGCTGCGTAAGTGTTGCTGGATGCTCTCTCATTCATCGAAAGTGCCGTAAGGAGCAGCAAGCTGCTCACAACTATTGAACTAATCAGATCTAGTAGCGTCAGGCTCCCCATTGTCAGATCCTCCCGACCCTGCCGAAGAACCAATACCCGAACACCGCCTGCATAAATAGTGTATCTGGCAAATCCTTGTTCCAGACCCAGATGTCAAGCCTTTTCAGCCTGGTTCTTGTCGCGGAGTTAACGTTCAGATCCGAATAATCGCCTACGTAAGACACTTTCGTGCGCACGAAGTACGTCCCTGTGCCGAGTACATCGGTTTCGAGCCGACCTGCATTGTTCAGCCCGTTATAATCATCAAGGTCGTCAAGATCGGTCGGGTTATTGTTCTCCTGGCCAAGTGAATCCGGAGCCGTGAACATGGTAATCCCAGGCGCCGCACCGCCGACAGTGGCCTGATCGAAAGGCAAGTTGCTTGCCTCCTGTATCATCGATGTGGCGAGCGAAACCGCGTCGATCTGACAATTCGTTCTCACGAGCGTATACTGAGTTTCATTAATGCCGCGGTTTGTACCCAGGATAACAGTACCCAATAGAAGCATTGCAGCAATAGTCATTAGGATTTGCCCAGTCCCCATCAATTCATCTCCATTCTTTGGCTAGCCCCTCCCTCTACAGGGAAAATCTTCTTTAGTTTTGTTGTCCAGTGTCCCCATTTCTCAACAGGCAACGCTCTACAATCCAGAACTACATGGCGGACTTCCCCGTCAAATGGATCACGCAGGTTGTGATTCTTTCTGCCCGCTTTACCGAAGTATTTGTCTGAACCTCGGTTCATTGCCCTTCCCACGACTCGTTTTAATCAAGTAGAGTTGTACTCGCAAAAATATATCGGGAGCCGATATGGGATGCAACCGCTCAGCCGAGCTTTGTGTCCTGGATCAAAGCAAAACCGAAAGGTTGGATTGTGTGGGAACTTGTGAAGCCGGTGCAAAGGGGGGCGCTGCTCGAAAGATAAATCTATGATCGAGCAGCTGGTCCCAAAATATTATTGCCACCAGTCCATGATGAGGTACTTACCAACTGTCTTGTCCTGCACGTTTTGAATTGCCGCACTGCTGTAGCGGACAAGTGCGCTACCTTGCTGGCTGTAACTGGCGTTCTCTCCTGCCACTACCACCCCGCCATAGATAGCAGAGGCCCCTTCCTGGGTATAAGAAGATGTCGAGGATGCGGAGATTGTAGTTGTCCCGTAGACAATAACAAGCCCGTGGAATGTAAATTGGCCGGAGATGTTCAACGCCCCGTCCACGATCAGTATTCCGGAGCCGGTGACCGGTCCCGTTATGTGCGTGTCACCTGTGAAATAAGTTATCTGCGGTGCCAAATCGGTACCGAGCGTGCCGGAGCTGAAAGTCTCCCCGCTGTAAACTGTGGCGAGTCGAATCATCGCGTTGGCAAACGTTGTATAGTTCGCTGTGCCTGACACCCTCATCGTATCTGGCACCATGCCTCCCTTACCGAAAACGTTATCATCCACCGAAATGTTTGACGATGGAGTCGCCGAGTTAATTGCAACTCCGGCGACAGAGTCCGGAGCAGGCGAGCCATTTATCACATTCGTGTCGATACCGCTCGTCGTCGCGTGTCCCCCAATCTCGATTGAGACAGACTTGCCGGCCGACATGGATACGGCACCAGGAGGCGTCGGTATCTGAAGTGGAACCGGGTATAGTTTATTCATAATCACATCGCTATCTCCGTCAAAGACCCCGACGCTTGTCATCATGAGAGTATCCAGGGCCTGACCGGCCAGTGTATCGTAAACCCCGGTGATGGAATCGATCCGAACCGTCGCGCTTCCCTGAAGTAATGGATCGATCGTGTACGTTCCCCTCATGGTAGGGTCCTCGTTCAACTTCCGGATAAAGATTTCAGCCGCGCTCGATGCGACGTCCTCGGCACGCGTTTCGCTGTAATAATTCGTGTAGTTATTGACTGCCGACGTCGCTCGCCTGTTCATATTGTAACCTACTATCGAAAGCGAGAACAGCAGCGTGATTACTGCGATAATTGCGAATCTTCCCATTGCTTATCCTCCAATCACATCAGGGTCCGAAGGTTCTTTGGGCTGATATATTCTTCCCAATATGCTCCCGCGTAGGTCGAATCAGACATGAGTTTATTGGGACTCTCCACCGAAACTGCAACTCTGATCGATTTAATTCTTGCAAGTATGCTCGGATTTGTCGAGTCTGCACCTGATATGTTTATCCTGGCTCCTGTACTATCGAAATACTGAAGGTTGAAGTATGTCTGTCCAAGTGTTGCACCAGTAGGTAAACCATTGTTTACAGAGCGGTATAAGATCCTCATGTTCGGATTGAGGTCCGATCCCGACAGCGGGGAGCTAACCCAGTAGTGTACCGTGTCCGGATTCCCATCTTGTTCGAGGTCGGCGCGAAAGACGATGGCATTGGAGTCCGCCAGCAATATCGCAGGTGAAGCCCGATAACCGATTTTGTAAAAGTCATACGTAATTGTATTTGCGATTGCCGTGATGTTCGACTGCGTTATAACCGAGGCATTTGTATCTGACCCCGCATCGGACAAGGAAGCATTCAATTTCAATACTGCCAGCATCACTAACCCAGCCATTATGATCGATCCCGCTGTATCTATCATTGTATCCATGGTCGTCCCTAGTTTTTGTACCTGTAAGACACGATATCGGACAGTTCAAGTGTGTGAGTAGGAGTACTGATATACGGGTTCTCTACGGCTACGACAATTTTCTTGTAGAAAGTCTGGACCGTGCTGCTGTCTCCGTTTCCATCGACATAGTACACGCTGCATAACCTCTTGAAGTATCCGAGTCGAGGTGTCGACACTGAATCAACAAACCCGTTGTAGTCGCTGATATCGTCATAAGTCGTGTCGACTCCCGGCACGTCGCTGGCATCCGGTCCGAGTTGATCGGGTGGAGTAAATGCCGATGCGCTGTCTGTGGTCAGGGGGGGAAGGACGTTATGGTCAAAGTATTTTATCGTAATCTCTTCAATCATCGCCTGGCCGATTGCCGTCCCGGTGATCATCGCTTCTGAGCCGTACACGGCACCAGTTTGGTTAAGCAAAAGCTGATTGGCAGATATGGTAACGCTCGCCAGGATGGTAAGTGCAAGCAGCGCCAACAGCATCTGTCCGGTACCCATTTATATTCTCCTCGATCAATGGTTCTGTGCAACTGGGGAACAGTGACAACTCCTCATCCTACTTTATCGGGCAATATGTATGCCGGGCAGGAAGTTGCGATTCTTCGTGAAATGATAGTGGAATTCCGGAAAGATCGGAAATATTTACAGGCTACAGGTATTCTTTCCGCAGTACGCGAAAGGTCCGCGACAATTTCCAGTTCGTTTTGAAACTGCGCTCATGGAATCCCGGCGGCAACCAGGAAGCAAACACCACTCCAGGACGCGTGAATTCCATCTTTCTTGTGACGCTTATCTTTTCACCAGCGTCGGTTCAACCGCGCCATGCAACTATCTGAAAGCCGGAAGCAGTCGGGAAGAAGGGGGGTGCCTCTGTATCGAATCGATTGTCATACCGGTAGTGCTTATGGTACCCGCTCTCCAACTGGTCGGTCGACGAATTAAATTGGCCCACGCCTCCTCTCTGATAGTTGGTAATTGACCCATAAAGATAAATACTTCCAAGGGGTCCGGCACTCAAATCGTTATATCCCTGGTATCCGAATGCCCCCGTCCTCGCAAAAATTCCCGCGTCGATGTGGACGTTTTGCATAGGTGGCGAGGTCTCGGAAATTGTGACATTGTTGTTCGCCACAAGACCGAGCATATCGTTGCTTGGGCCCGTTGACGGATCGTGCGCGTATGTTACATTGCCGTCGATGTAGATGTTCCCGTACTCGAGTCCCGAGCTCCCATCGGCAACTACAGTGGTTCTTCCGTTAACTACTCCCTGGACGTGCGCATTCCCTTTTGAAATGTAGATCACGCCGTTCGGTGCAAGAGTACTTAGAGGTACTGTCGAGTCCTGCGACATCGTGTTGTCCTTATACGTGACGGTCCCATCCGAATTGAATGTCAGGTAGACATCATACGGACCGCCTCCCGGATTCGAGAAGACTTTTCCACCCTGTGAAGCCGTCTGCAAAGTCGAAAGACTGTTGGGAAGATTTATACTTACTCCCGATTGGTATCCACCGTAGAAGTACGGGTGAGCGCTTCTGCTCGGCAATTTCGGATTCGTTCCAAGCCTCGTGGTAACCTTCCCGTAAAAGACCGGACTTCCTGATATGAAGAGTTTCGACTCTGTGTGATATGGTCCCCACATAGTGTCGCCAGTGATCCAGTAAATGCCTGACTCTATCACCGAGAAGAAGGCATACTTGGTGAAGGAGTAGGGGCTCAACATCACCTTGACCGTATCATGCAGATCGTCGTAGCTCCCGACGGCGGTAATCATGGTATCGGTCACACCGAACTTATCGTATGCCGAGGTAGAAATATGGTAAGACCCGCCGGAAAAATTTCCCGACATTGAGACGGCCGGTGTCCCCGGGTCCCTGAAGATTGTGTCGGCGGCGACGTTTGCGGCGCTGACCGCTATATTATGAGCGACCGTCTCATTGTAATATTGGACGAAATTGTCAACAGCATCCGTACTCGTCCTCTCCCAATATCCGCTCGCCAGGGCGAATATAAGACTGAAGCCGAGTATCACTATGAGTGTGCCTCTGCCAACCATACTTGTACCCTACCTGTTCCTTAGATTGCGTGAAATCAACCGCGTTTGTCTCCATAATGCGAAGTCATGATCGTACGTAGTATCGTCATACGCCGCCGTCGGCTCTATTTTCAGAGTTATCTCGACCATCTGAACCTGCGACGGTGCGTAAATCGGCGTAGGAAGAGTCTGCCCGAACCCATCCAAATACTTGAGGCTAAACTGCACGACTCCAAGATTTGAGCCGACAGGCGGATCGCTGTCGATTTGCCTGTAAAGCATCCTGACGTTTTTGTTTGCACATCCCGGTATTGGATTCGTCCCCAGAAAATACTTCACGGTGTCCAGTACGCCAGTATTATCCATGTCCGCCACAAACCAGATATAACTTGAATTTCCTTTTACAATATACATGTCGGGATTCGGCTGCACATTCGGGTCAGCGCAGTATCCCATTCTCCTGAAATCATATTCCAGATTCTCAACTAGAGAAGTAAGATTCTGTTGGACGGTCAGATTTGTTTCCGAATAGTAAGTAGTCTTTACGGACTGTTCGTCCATATGCAATGCAGTAAGCAGGAGAAAACCGCTGATAAGCATCGAGCTGATTATGTCGAGAATTGTGCTGGAGCCCATGATTTCTCCTCCTAGAAATACCAGTAGCTGAAAACGGTGTGCATCTTGACGGTATCAGGCACATCGTTGTTCCATATCCATACATCGAGTCTTTTGTACCATGTACGTCTGTCGACTGGATTATCGAGACCGCTGGCCGGATCCACGTAACAAACGTGCGTCGAGTCGTAGTAGATCCCTGTCACAACCGAGTCTACGGTGACGGTGTCGATCCTCAGAAGCCCGTTGTGGTTCAACCCGTTATAATCGTCGAAATCGTTGAAATCGTTCGGGTCTCCGTTTTCCTGTCCCAGCATGTTCGCAGGAGTTAGTTGAGACAATTGCGTGACATTATTCGTATCCGTATTTTCATCGAATGCCTTCCCCTCAGCTTCCTCGATAGTCGATGTGGCCAGCGACACCTCCTCTAATCCTATGTTCGAATTGAGAAGAACCTGCCCCGTGTCGTTCATCGTTCTGTCCGTGGTGAGGATCACAGTACCAAGGAGCATTATTGCTGCGATCGTCAAGAGAGTCTCACCTGTACCCATACTTCGATCCCTTCTTGTGCTACGCCTGAGAATTATCTTGCCCGAGGAATCGAATCCCGGGTATCCACCCCGGCAATTCCTCGGCGCGTCCCTATCATTGATTTCTCGCTCGCAGATCGTACTACTTCTGTGCCGAAAATCACAATCTCAGCTTATGAAACAACAGCCCCAAAAGAGCACCGATACGCGTTGATTGTGTCGAGGTACCGAATTAAGGCAAGTCTCAACCGGGATGATCTGTGAACTATTTACTTGCGTAGGGTAAATGTTACCGCATGGAGAGTGACCGGCAACACATCCAGGCTCAGTTCATCTGGCCGTCTGCCCGGTCGGTATGAAATCGGCTGGGCTGTAACCGTCCCTTCTCAAGAGGCTGTCCACCGATTGCTTCTCCTCAAGCGTAAGAGATGTGCGGCTCAGTATCCATCCGCATTTCCTGGAAGAAGGAACCGGCAAATCATCACGGGCGTGCTGGTCAGCATCCTTGCTCCCTGCGTAATACTGGCACATCTGCCCGGCCTTTTCTCCAAGGGTCATCTGATTCAACATATCCTCAACCTTCTCGTCAATCGGGATGTTTGGATTGTTGTCCCTGACATGTGAAACGGAAAACCTACACAGCAATAGTCCCGGTCAGATAAGTAACAGCCTTCCCTGCAATCTTAACCTTATCAACCAGGTCTTCGCAAAAGAGCTTCCCGCCTCGCCGCGAAATCTGCATAGCGGCGAGTTGCTTCTTCCTCAGCCTTGCACTCCAGTATGGAATGAGAGTAGTGTGGGCCGAACCGGTGACGGGATCTTCGTTAATGCCTGCCTGAGGCGCGAAATATCTCGAAACAAAGTCCGCGTTCTTGCCCGGCGCCGTCGCAATTACTCCGAGGCACTCGAGCTTTTTGACTTTATCGAAGTTTGGCTCCAGGGCTCTCACGCATCCCTCATCCTCGAAAACCGCCATGATATCCCTCGCCTTGAATACCTCAGTCGGAATAGCTCCAAGGGCGGCCGCAATTTCATCGACACCGGAGTACACCGCACCTTCTCTTCTCGGAAAGATCATTGACATCATGTCACCGCCATAAATGACCTCGAGGATTCCACTCTTCGTCTTGAAACTTATCTCGTCCTCCTTGTAATCAAGATGTTCCTTGAAAGCGTATGCGGTCGCGAGAGTCGCGTGGCCGCAGAGATCGACCTCCAGCGCGGGTGTGAACCACCTGAGCTCAATATTATTGTTCTTCCTGACCACAAACGCAGTTTCGGCGAGGTTGTTCTCTTCGGCGATGCTTTGAAGGACTTTGTCGGGGAGCCATCCTTCAAGAATACAGACCGCGGCCGGGTTGCCCCGGAATCTTTCGTCAGTGAATGCATCGATTTGATAGATTGGAATATTCATTTCAAGCCTGTCGGGTTTTCAAAAGGAGTGTGAAGTAAGCCACGTATGCAATCTCTGCCGACGGGCATCGGTCGCACCATGGTATAGTTGAGGTTCGGAAATGCAGGAGGAACCATCTTACACCGCCGAATTTATTCTCTCAGCCGCGAGACATCGGCTCGAAGCCTGGTTCCCGGCTGACATTCATAATCCAGCTCGGACTCCAAAGCGAGCGATACGTTCAGAAGATAACAGAAGAGGATGATATATAGTAGCTTAAGGATTAAGTTGCCAATTCGGTCGTGAACGCTTCTTGATAACCTTCCGCTATTCTTTCATACAGCGAGACGGCTCACAGCGTGCGTACCCGTAGCTGCGTGTTGTTTTCGCCACCTTTCCATTATCGCCTCATGCCCTTCTCGATAGGTCGGATAACGAAGGTGCCATCCAAGCTCTTCTTTCGCACGCTTGTTCATACATTTCATGCTTTGAAGAAGGTACTGGACGGTTATTTCTCCGATTGCATGTTTGGCAAGAAAGATTGGGATGCTTCCCGGTTTGGGGGCGCCAAGAGAGCTCGCAAGAAATTCGACAAGGTCCTTATACTTGACCGGTTCATCGTCGCAGATATTGTAGACCTTGCCGACATTTCGCTTCCCTTTTTTCACGGCGGCTATTACCGCTTCCGCAGCATCGTCGGCCGTGACCAAGTTCCAATAGGCGGTTCCCCTTTCGATCAATGGAAATTTACCGCGACTAATCATGTCATACATCGTGGTCGTATGTTTGGAATCATGGCTATATACGTTGCTGAACCTTAAAACGATGGCCGGGAGCTTTTCCCGCGTGATTGCGTTGAGGACCAATCGTTCCATCTCAACCGATGACTTCACGACGGCGGGCAGATCATCGGCAGGCGGGCACGCTTCATCTACCCACTCGCCGTGCCTTCTTCCATACAGGAAAGTCACACTGGATTGTATATAGAGTTGAGTGTTGTTTCTCCTGGCCGCGGACAGAAGATTAGCAGTTCCCTCGATCTTTATCCTGTCGTTGAGAACCAAGTCGTCGATGCTGGTACGCGATTTCATCGGAATCGACGTGGCTAAATGAATGATTGCATCACAATCTGCAGAAATCGAATAGAGCCCTTCACGATCAAATAAGTCTCCACGTCTCGCCTCTGCTCCTAGAGTAGCGAGCAAATCGTCATTGTCTATTGACCGGCTGAGCCCTACAACCTCGTACCCTAATGAAATTAGGCCAGGTACGACCCTTCTGCCCAACACACCCGTTCCCCCTGCAACGAATATCTTCATTCCCTCTTTTCCTCTCTGATCGATTGCGTTGCAGGCAAATTTCAGGACTGCCTTCAATAAGGCACTCCCTTCCGCCCGACTTTATCGAAAGGCGGCTTTATAATTATACAACAATCTGTTTCTTGAAAAGTTCAGAATTGATTGCCGTCGGACATGTTTCAGTGCCGCATAGAGATAGATACACCGGGATCCTGATGACCGCGTGCTTCAAACCGTTGTTGTCCAGGTATTCCTTCAACTTGTCCGGATTCACGACGACCTCCTTTGCAGTTGCATGATTCCTTCCTGCCGGAACCGCTGCGTCGCCGCCATCCCTATTCATTCATAAGTCATGAATAAGTGCTGTCTCTAACTCATGCTGAGGCTGTCTCAAAAGCCGTCCGATTCATCGGATGGGCTACTCCGGGGATAACCTCAATTCATTACTTCAATTAAACTTTCCTTTCAATCCACCGAGGCTAAGTCGCCCCGCACCAAGAAGGAAGATACTTATTCCGCCGAGGAAATAGAATGCATCCAACTCTAGAGCCCAGCCTCCCACCGGATTCAGCATGAAGAAATGCGAATGCGTCACGAGGACAAATGCCATGAACAGGTCGAAAGACAAAACCAGACCGGCAATTCTCGTATAGAGTCCGAATATGATGAAGATGGGCGCAATGACCTCTCCAACATAAGCGCCGTACATTATGAATGCAGGCAGGTGAATCGCAGCAAGCGGGCCTGCCATCCATGCTACGCCGTGGATGATTTTTGATACGCCATGAAACAGCAAAAGGCCGGCAACGGTCAACCGCAGGACTAATTTCCCGAGGTCTTCAGATATACTTTTCGCAGCTTCCATGATTATTCCTCTTTTTTGTCTGTTTGCTATTCTCTGCCTTATCGTTCCAAGTATAAACCATTATAGAAGCAGCTTTGTTCCATCTTCCCGGAATTACCTGTAAGGGACCTACCGCTCCTGCACCCGCGCCACGCGTCCGTCAGGCATAAGGTTAAGTGTTTGCATGCTCGGGTCACCGATGCGATATTTAATACAATGACTGTGTGCCCTTTCCCCGCGGGAGTTCATTTCGTGCAACGAAGACCGGCATCGGAGCATAGCCACAGGTACCAACCCCCAAAAGAGGCGCTTATGCTTCAATGACAAAAATCTTGAAGTCGTAATGTTTCCGCACAAAAAAACAGGAGGTCCAATGATTACGCGCAGTACGAATCGAGACTTTCTTACGGCAGTACTCGGAACCTGCATCATTCTTGCCTTCATGACTTTACCAGGGATTTCAATGGCTCAACAACTAAAGTACCCCGACACGTTTCGGGACACGATCGTTAACGATTATTTCGGGACCAAAGTACCTGCCCCGTACCAATGGATGGAAGCCCAGAACAGCCCTAAGGTAGAAAAATGGGTAGAGGACGAAAACGAAATCACTTTCGCGTACCTCGACAGGATTCCATACCGCAGTCTAATCCGGAAGAGAATTACGAAATTGTGGAACTACCCGAAGGTCGGTGTCCCGAGCGAACACGGCGGCATTCTCTTCTACAGCAAGAATACAGGTCTGCAAAATCAGAGCCCGGTATACATGGAGAAGATGGTCAAAGGGAGAGCCAAGCTGGTTCTCGATCCCAATAAGCTTTCCCCGAATGGCTCGATCGCCCTTTTGGAATACGACGCCTCGCCGAACGGCAAATACTTCTGTTACGGCCTTTCCGAGGGCGGTGCCGACTGGGAAGATTTTCACGTAAGGAACACCGCTTCCGGCAAAGATCTCACCGACACGGTGAAGTGGGTCAAGTTTTCAGGCATCGCATGGACAAAGGATAGCAAAGGATTCTTCTACTCACGCTTCCCCGAGCCCAAGAAGGGAGACGCACTAATGTCCGAAGCGGTGGGCCAGATGCTTTATTACCACAGGATCGGAACTCCGCAAAGTGAAGACAAACTCTTCTACAGCCTGAAAGATTATCCGGGATGGTACGTCGGCGGCAGCGTGACTGACGACGGTCATTACCTGTTCATCATTCTCAACAAAGGAACCGAGTCACGTAACAAGGTCTATTCTGTCGATCTGAAAGATGCTAAACATCCCGATCTATCTTCGCCCGTCACGCCCCTTTTCGGAAAAGATAACGCCGAATACTACCCGATAGGTAACGTCGGCAAGACTATTTATCTCCAGACCACGCTGGACGCTCCGAACAGAAAAATCGTGTCGTTCAACATCGACGACCCTTCTCCGAAAAACTGGAAGACAATTGTCCCCGAAACTAAGAACGCCATCCAGAGTTCAATGCTCGCCGGCGGGCATATCGTTGTCAACTACCTCGTGGATGCGAAGAGCGACATATCCATCTATTCGCTCGACGGCAAACACGAGAAGGAGCTGAAACTTCCGGGACTCGGGACTGTCGGCGAGATGAACGGCAGGGAAAATTCACATTATATGTTTTACTCCTTCACTTCTTTTCTTTACCCGACCACCGTTTTCAAATACGATTTCAAAACGGGAAAGAGCTCACCGTTTCACGCGCCACATGTCGACTTCAATCCGAAAGCCTTCGTCACAAAGCAGGTCTTCTACCACTCGCTGGACGGCACTGTAATCCCAATGTTCATCACGATGAAAAAGGGGACTAAGCTAAACGGCGAAAACCCGACTCTCCTCTACGGCTATGGCGGCTTCGATATCAGCATTACGCCGTCGTTCAACCCCGTCAACATCGTGTGGCTTGAGATGGGAGGCATTTACGCCGTTGCGAACATTCGAGGCGGCGGAGAATACGGTGAGGCCTGGCATCATGCAGGCATGCTTGGAAAGAAGCAAAATGTATTCAACGACTTCATAGCGGCAGCGGAATATCTCATAAAAGAGAAGTACACCTCCACGCCGAGGCTCGGTATCGAAGGCTACTCGAATGGCGGACTCCTTGTCGGCGCGTGCGAGACCGAACGTCCGGACCTCTTCGGTGCGGTCTACGCCGGCGCGGGCGTGATGGACATGCTGAGATACCAAAAGTTCTCCGCCGGCGTGGGCTGGGTACCCGAATATGGTTCTTCCGACGATTCGACGGCTTTTCAGTGGCTGATAAAGTATTCGCCGGTTCAGAACGTCAGACCCGGCACCTGCTACCCACCGACGATAGTCACCACCGCCGACCACGACGATCGCGTCGTACCCAGTCACTCTTACAAATTCACGGCGGCCATGCAGCACGACCAGGCATGCAGTAATCCGATATTGATCCGCGTGGAGACAAAGACGAGCCACAACTACATGCCGACTGACAAAAGGATAGCCCAGGCAGCAGATGTGCTATCCTTTATGGCGTACAATCTGCGCGTCAGAAAATTTCCTTCGTTGAGTAGGTGAAGTGCTTTTCGGTGAGTATCCCGATGGAAAACAAATATTAGACATAGCGACAGGGAAAATCAGAGAACTCCGCAGAGATTGATCCCTCTGTGCATCTCAGTGCACCTCTGCGGAACTCTGCGCCATTGTTCTTCCGCCAGTGAAGGATGATGCACGGAGTCCGACAACTGCCGCCGCCCTCCTTAATACTCACCGACACCCCTGATCACGTCGGATCTGATCCATCCTGCGTTCGCGAAAAGGATGAGCATCACCTGTAATCCCAATTGAACGAAAGCCTGTAGATCTCGGACTGCGCTCAGGAAGAAGATTAACCTCGTACCGCGTAGTCCCGCGGTCAATGTAGGAGCGCTGGCCTTGAAGGCTCTTTCTCTATGGAATCGGAACCATATCTATTTCTTTCCGGTTAATATTTTTATTGGTTCGGAGCGGTCGCACGTTTTGAAAGTACAAACGGATTATAGTTCAGATGAGATATAAATCTATGGGAAGGGTTGCACATGTCTTTTTCTTCAAAAAGCCACCGAACCAGGTCTGGGAGTCTCCTTTTGTTTTCAATTGCTATGGCGCTTTGCGCCGTCGTTCCGGCAATCGCCGAAGCGAAACATGACGGCAACGGCATCCGGTTGAAATTTCATTTCCAGCAAACCTTAATAGACCAGGCAAACAACAACTTTCGCTCCCCGTACGCCGGCAAAAACAGCTTCCTTTCTAAAGAGCCGCCGGCAATGTCTTTGCTGTCGAACTTCAAATTCAACTTGTCTCTCCCGGACCAATTCAGTGTGTATTTCAACCCCGACCTGGCCGGAGGAAAGGCACTGAGCAACACGCTTGGCCTGGCGGCTTTCCCAAATGGCGACATCTATCGCGTTGCTGCGCCGACGCCGGTATTCTCATCCGGTGAAATCTATCTTAAGAAAACCTTCAGCCTGAGCGGCACTCCTTACTCTACGAACGGGACTAGGCTCTCCATAATAGCAGGCAAATTCTGTCTCGCTGATTTCTTCGACAGGAACGAATACAGCAACGATCCGAACACCCAGTTCATGAATTGGGCGCTGATGAACAACGGTGCCTGGGATTATGCTGCGGACACTCGTGGTTACATTCCCGGATTTGTGGCGGAGTATCTAAGCCCTATTTTCACGCTCCGCTTTGCCGCGACGATGCAAACAAGCTCGGCGAATGGTCCTCGCTTCGATCCCAACATCGCGAAGGCTCATAGCTTCAACCTTCAGGGCGGATATGCTTACAGTCTCGAAGGCCTCCCCGGAAAGGTCAGGCTGCTACTCTACTACAACACCGGACATTTCGGAAATTATGCACAGGCTACGAACGACCCTCAGTACCATCATAACATAGCTCTCACCAGACAATATGGGAGAACCAAAGTCGGTTTGGGGGTAAACATCCAACAGAGCCTTTGCAGGAACGCAGGATTATTTGCCAGGATCGGATGGAACGACGGACAAAATGAGTCCTGGTCTTACACCGAAATCGACCGCACAGTCTCTGTCGGCATTCTCACGAAGCCGCATCTTTTCGGACGAAGACACGATACGTTCGGAATAGGCGCGGCAGTCGACGGCATATCGAAGGCCCACAGGGATTACCTTGCCAGCGGTGGATATGGATTTATAATCGGAGACGGAAAGCTGCCTCAGTATGGACCGGAGGAGCTGCTCGAGACATTTTACAAGTTCCAGTTCAATAAGATGCTCGCACTGAGCGCGGATTACCAGTACATCGTAAACCCTGCATACAACCCGCAGCGCGGACCGGTGAATGTATTCGGCCTGAGAGCGCACGTTTCACTTTGAACTAACCGGAACCGGTTATTGATGATGGACGGCGGATTACGCGGGCCGGACGGATTCACGCCGGTCACGGTCCATCATTGTGAATCGTGCGGTATCCAGTGAAATCTTTTGCGAGCTTGTCCCGATACTGGATTCGACCCTCCGAGGACAGCCGCTTCTGAACAAGCTGACGCACGGAGCGACCCATCGAATAGCTACTTCCGGCACACCTCACTCGCCCGCGGATACCTTCTGAAGCGTTTCGAGAAACAGGTGCGTCGGCTGCGCACCGGAAATCGCGTATCTCCTGTCGAACACGAAGAACGGGACGGCATTTATTCCAAGCGATTCCGCTTCCTGGATGTCCCCTCGTACGGCATCGGCATAATCCGTTGACTCGACCATCCTCCTGGCTTCGTCACGGTCCAGTCCGATTTCGCCAATTAACTCGACCAGCGTTTCCAAATCGCCGAGGTCCTTTCCTTCTGTGAAATAAGCGGCGAAAAATCTCTCTTCGGCTTTCTCCTGCAAACCGTGTGTCGCAGCAAGATGGATCATCCTGTGCGCGTCGAAGGTATTCGCCGGAATCACTCTCTCGAAGCGGTAATCCAGTCCGACCTTCTTTGCGTTCTCAACGAGGTTCCTATTCACATTCAGAGCCCACTCGCGGTCCTGGCCATACTTTTCCGCGACATGATCGTAAATGTCCTTTCCCTCTTCCCTCTTTGCCGATGGATCGAGCTGAAAGCTGTGCCAGAGTATCTCGACGTCATCCCTGGGCGAAAACTGTTCTAATGCATTCTCGAGTTTTCTTTTTCCGATGTAACAGAACGGACAAACTACGTCCGACCAAATTTCTATTTTCATTTCGACATTTCCCTTTCTCGTAGAATCAGCACTCAGATAAAACGGACCGGCTGGATTTGCATAGACAGAAATCAGCCGTTTCATTCTGCGGTCCATTTCATAATGTGCGACCGGATATTCCCTTTAAAAATACAAACAATCAGGCGCCGATAGAAATTCATGCTAAAAATCTTATAAGGTCTTGCGCCCAAGGCGGCCCCGATCGTGACATCTCAAATGAATATGGAAATACCTTTTCCGTGTCTCTCTTTTCTTCCTCTGTTTCTCTGTGGAACTCCTTCTTTTCTCTGTGTATCTCTGTGTAATTTCATAGCCCCTGTCCGAAGTCAGCCGCGACTTGGCTTCTCGCGTATTACAGTCCAATGAATCCCGTGGATCTATACGAACTTCCGGGAATTGAATCGCGAGAAGAAGGAACACTAGAGCCGCGGCCGAAAAGTCCAACCACGAGAGCACGAAGATTTTTCACGAAGGACACGAAGGGATCTATTCATTTATCGCTCTTTCTTTGTGCTCCTTGCGCCAGTTCTTCGTGACCTTTGTGGTTAAATAGTTTTGCGGCGGGTTTTCGGCCACGTCCCTGGAACGACGGCGCGTACGATTGGTGTGATTCTCACGCATGGTTGTCATTTCCGTTTTGTCGGGGCGGAGCATACGATGCTGTACTGTCCCCATTCCCGTAGATACCTCGAATTTGTGCCACATTCGGCGGTTCACTCCCTTGAATAGAGATTCTAATCTCTCGTAATGCACTTTTGCTCTCTCGTAATGACAATTCACGGTCTTGTAATGGCCGCTCATCAGGCTACAATGGCTGGTGAACTCTTTGCAATGCGCATTCGCCGACTCGTATTGGCAGCCGCGCAATTCCGTCTCACCTTGAAATCGGTATGGAAATGACGGTCGGCCGGCCAAGGTGAGCCACAATTGTGAAGGTACGGCAGTCTCACATGGAAGCACTGCTCAGCTTTTGACATTTCACTTACCTGACAACACTTCGGGAGAGCCAGATGCCGGCTCGAGCCCGCCGTGGGACTCCATGGAATTGTGAAACCTCTGCTTGTGAATCGCTAATCCGGTCGAACGATATCCCAGTAGACGGTATAATGTTGATGGCTTATTTCATATAGAGGCTTCAGTTCCAAGTCATTCGGCCGCCCGACGCCGACCGTTTTGAAATAGAGCGGGTGACCCGCAACAGGTTTCAGCCACTCGTTAACTGGCTTACCCTCGATGGCAAGACTTGGTACACTCACATCGGGCATGTCGAAGAACTGGCTATTGTCTTTTGCATACGGAAGTGGAACGTGACCTCCCAGCTCGCCGGCCAGGACTATCGTACCGTACATGATAGCGACTTTGTCGCTGTCGTTCGCCATCGGAAAGACACGGAGCCGCATCGGGAGATGCACTGTGATCTTATCGCCGCTGTGCCATTCAAGCGACACACGAAAGCAGCTCCCGGGCTCCCCTGTATCGGCTAACTTTCTGCCGTTGACTTCAATCGAAAATCCGGCTCCCGCCCACCACGGGTGGCGTATCTCCAACGTCAGCTTTTGGTTGTGGTCCATCTTCAGGTGAAGCGAAGTCTCCTGCGTATCGGGAAAACGAGTCTCCTGGCATTGTTTAAGCCTATCCACGATGTAATCGACTCTCTCTTTCAGTTTCGGGTTGCCCGTGGAAGCAAACATCATCGAAGCTGCGGAAAGATAGTGACCAAGGATCGCGCCGGAAAGATGTGTCGATTCCCATCCGCCGTACTGCGGAGCTTTGGGTTTAAGCCCGGCGGTCTTGTAATACGACGCGAGAAGACGATCCGGATCGAGTTCAAGCAGATAGCGCTCATCCATTTCCTGCGCGTGCCTGAATGGTCCGGGGAGAAGTCGCACGTCGCTAAGATTGAAGACTTCTATTTTCTTCCGCTCGTCGCGGGATTGAGCACGAGCGGGAGAAAGGAATACAAACGACAACAGAATGAGGAATCCGACTGCCAGGAGCGAGTTGACGCCCGAATAATCTCCCAGACGGTCTGATATCGTGTTTGAAAGAGTCGGCTTCATAATCCGGAGGCCTCCCTTGATTTCTCAGATAATTTACCCGCTGGCTGCGGTTTTGGTTAAGAACGTCGACTCAGTATATAAGGTAAGTCAAGTAGAAATCGCGAAAGCAAGTCGCCAATTCGGGCAGATCAGCCGGATAAGGAGACGAATTCTCGAAGCCGCACCATTACACTTAGCGACAATTGAGCTGTCACAATCCCCCTGCCCTTTTCCCTCGGCCCATCGGTCGACGGTTGACTTCCCTTTCGTTTGCCGGTAAATTGCCAGTGAGAGGAAAGGATGGAAAAGACAAAGATGGGCATGTTCAAAGTCAAGGCGCGGGTCGCAAATCCGACCGACCCGAAGAGGTACTTCGAGGAAGACTTCTGGGTCGATACGGGGGCGCTGCACAGCTTTGTTCCCGAAGACCGCTTGCAGGCCATAGGAATAGAGCCGCTGCATACAAGGGAGCTGATTCTGGCCGATGGGCGTCGTGAGCGTCGCATCATCGGGGCCGCATCGTTCACCGTACCCGAATTAAAAGAAACACTCCCCTGTTTGGTTATTTTTGGTCCGAAGGACTCCTTATGTTTGCTTGGTGCTACAACCCTTGAAAACTTTGGCGTGGAAGCGGACCCTGCAACCGGCAAACTCAAGCCAATAGCCGCTATTGTCGGGGGCTTTATAGCCTCACGTCCTGGTGAATGAGCCGCTGAACCATTTAAACCGCGAAACCAGCGAGACATTTGAACGCGGTGAGGACCTCCGGCTATTTGATCCATACGTTTCTTCATTCGTACCTCAGAGGATCGATCCACCCTTGGCAGATCTCCGCACTTCGCTGTTATTCATATCGCAGCGCTTCCACCGGATTTGCTGTCGCGGCACTGACCGCTCTCACGCCGACCGTTGCCGCGGCTATCAGTATCGCAATCCCTCCCGCCAAAAAGAAAATCCAGATGCTCATGTCGGTCCTGTAAGCGAACACCTGGAGCCATCTCTCCATGAAGTAATAGGCCACTGGCCATGCAATCAAGTTTCCCAGCAGAACAAGGCCTATGAATTCTCTCGCCAGTAGCCCAACAATGCCTGACACGGAAGCACCGAGAACTTTTCTCACGCCGATCTCCTTCGTGCGCCGCTCCACTGTGTTTGCTGCAAGACCGAAAAGACCGAGGAGGGCTATTACAATGGCCAGCATAGAAAACGCGCCAAAAATCTCACCCAGTCTGACATCGCTGCCGTAAAGCTGGTTGAAGTCACGACTCAGAAACGAATACACGAACGGCCGACTCACTGAAAACTTCCTCCAAGCCTTCGCTATCCCTGATATAGCACGCCGGACATCCCCCGGTCCCAGCCGCGCAATGATGTATTTCGGCGGCTTGTCGAGAAGCAGGATGACCATCGAGGCTATCTTCCTCCGCAGGGACTGGAAATTGAAATTCCGGGTGACACCGATTATAGCAACCGGCGACGACTTGAAACCGATATTCAACTCTTTACCGACAGGGTGACGCAGCCCTATTTCCCGCGCCGCAGTTTCGTTGAGTAATACATCCAGTGTGTCACCCGGCAAATTTGAAGAGAAGTTTCTGCCCGAACGCACCTTGACGCCGAGGGTGGACAGAAAGTTCCAGCTCACAAAATCATAATCGACACGGAAGACCGAATACTTTCGCGAGTTAGATTCCTGCGGCAAACTTAGGCCGACTGTATCGAAGTTTCCCCCCGGTATAAATTCGGCTCCGGCGGCTTGAAGAACATCCGGGTCGCTTTCCATTGCCTGGACGAACGGCTTCCAGTGCTCGCCCAATGCCTGCGCGTCCTGAATGACCAACACATGCTGCTTGTCAAATCCGAGTTGCTTCTGAACAACGTACATCATTTGTCTGCGGACAACGAGAGCAGCGACAATGAGAACGATTGACACGGCAAACTGGAAAGTCACGAGTCCGCCGCGAAGCAATCGCCCCTCGTCCGCTTTGGCCATTCTCCCCCGGAGATTCGTGGACACATTGAAAGATGTTATCACTAAAGCGGGATAGAATCCTGAAAGCAGGCTCAGCCCCGCGGCCATGATCAAAAGGTCGGGAAGGATGCTTCCCGGACCGCTCAGCACGATCTTCATCGAAGTCCGAGCCAGACTATTGAACAATGGGAGAAATATCTCCCCAAGCGCGACCGATATGACGATAGCACAAACGACAGATATGACAGCCTCCGACATCAGCTGCGAGAAGAGTTGCGTGCGGCTCGCCCCACACGTTTTTCTCACGCCGATCTCACGCGCGCGGGAAGCAGCGTGGGCGGTTGCGAGATTCACGTAGTTTATCGACGATATCAGGATCAGCAGCAGCCCGACCACGACAAAAATGTAAACATCCGTCTCGCTGCCGTTCGGCTCGATCTCAAACTGATAATGTGAATTAAGGTGAATCGTAGTGAGAGGCTGCAGCATCAATCCGTAGTGCAGATGGCTGAGACCGACATGCTCTTGAACTACGCGAGGCAGCTCCCCTTCGATCTTCGCGGTAGAGACGCCTTTCTTCATGAGCACATAAGTGTAGAATGGATTTGGCCACCACGACGTCGAGCGGCTGAACGGAAGCGTGGAGAGCGAGGCGAGAAAATCGAAATGGAAGTGAGAATTTGCCGGAACGTCCTCGGTGACCCCGGTAACCGCAAATGTGTATCTATTTCGTCCGAGGAATACCTCCAAAGTCTTCCCGACCGGATCTTCGTCGCCGAAATATTTCTCGGCGGAGGAGCGGGTAAGCAGTACGCTGTTCGGATTTCGAAGAGCTGTTGATGGATTCCCTTCGAGCACACGGATACTGAAGGCGCTGAAAAAGTTTGAGTCCGCGAAGAAGAAACGTTTCTCCGGGAAGACTTTTCCCTTGTACCCTACTGAGCAGTCCCAGTACGAGCGGGCTGGAAACAGTCTCGTTGCCTGCTCCACTCCGGGGATTTCACGAGCAAGGGTTCCGGCGACCGGCGCGCCGGTTGTAGGCGTGACAGTCTTCTTGCCATTGAAGTCCATATACTTGATTACCCGATATATCCTGCCGGCGTGCTTGTTAAACCGATCAAACGACAGCTGGTTTTGAACATATAGCAATACCAGTATCGCGCAGGCGAGGCTGACGGCAAAGCCGATAATGTTGATGAAGGAATATGTTTTCGATCTTCGAAGGTGTCTGAATGCGATCTTGAAATAATTCTGTAGCATCCTTATTCCATGGTTTCTAAACGCATGGGGCACAGGGCAGAGCGCAAAGACTGTGGCGAACAGCTCGCGTCGCCACATCCATTACTCTCCATGCGCCATGCTCCTTGCCCGATTATTCATACCTCAGAGACTTGAGCCCGCAAGGCGGGATCTTCGCACTTCGATATTACTCATTTCGTAAAGACTCGATGCCGCCAGGGGCGGCATTTCGGCGCTACTCGTAGCGTAGCGCCTCAACCGGATTCGTCATGGCTGCCTTGACTGCCTGATAGCCCGTCGTAACAGCTGCTATGGCCAAAGCGACCACCGCAGCCAAAACAAAGACCAGGAGATTCATGTTGATCCTGTAAGCAAAAGTCTGGAGCCATCTCTGCATGAAGTAGTATGCGACAGGCCAGGCTATAATGTTGCCTATCAGCACGAGTGCGATCAACTCCCTCGAGAGGAGAAGAACTACTCCCGGTACCGAAGCACCGAGGACTTTCCGGATGCCGACTTCCTTCGTCCTCGCTTCGGCGGCGAACGAAGCAAGCCCGAAGAGCCCGAAACATGCGATGATCACGGCCAGCAGCGAGAACGCGCCGATAATCTTCCCAAACCTCTGTTCGGAAGCATACATTCGCTCGAAGGTCTTGTCCACAAAATGATAATTGAAGATAAAACCCGGATCTATGCTCTTGCAGGTTTTGTCGATGAAATCCAACGTGGCTGGCAAGTTTTCGTCTCTCACCTTCACACACATGATTGTGTTCAGCGGGCTGTAGAATATTGCCAGCGGACCGATCCTGCTGTGCAGGTTCACGAAGTTGAAATCGCCTACCACGCCGATGACTCTGTACGGACGACCATATCTAAGTTCCATTCCGACAGGCGATTTCTTCCCGATCAGCTTCGCGAAACTTTCGTTGATGACGACCGAACTGGAATCATCGGCAGGGTGCTCCCGTGAGAAGAATCGCCCTTCTTTGAGCGAGATGCCGAAGGTCTTGAGGTAGCCATAATCGCACCGCTCGTCAGACACGAGGGCGTTTTGATTTGCGGGCATACCTTCCCAGCTCCATCCCCCGCCGTTTTCGTAGATCGAAATAGGAAGATTCGACACCGACGTTACGCCCAATACGTTCGGATTCTCCTTCAACTGCTCCTCAAGACGCGCGGTCTCTTTGCTGAGCACGTCGCTTGGCTGAAAATAAACGACGTTGTTCAATCCGAGACCCAAGTTCCTCGTCTGGATATATTTCATCTGGAGGTAGACGATGGACGTGCCGATGATCAGCGCAATGGAGATAGCAAACTGGACCACCACCAAAACTCTACGAAGAGAGAATCGTCCAGGTATATCGGAGCCCGCTTTCTTCAGCATCGATGCCGGTTTGAGAGAAGAGAGGAAAATTGAAGGATATATACCTGCAAGAAGGCCTGTCACTACGGTGACCAGCAGGATTGACAAGATCGATGCAAGGCTCATCTGGGAGAGAGCCAGGGACCTGCCGGTTATTTCGTTGAAAGACGGTAAGAATATCTCGACCAGGAACAGCGCAACCACGAGGGAGATAAGCGTCACGAAAATCGACTCACCGAAAAACTGTCTCGCAATCTGGAGACGCGTCGCTCCGACAACCTTCTTAATCCCAACCTCGGTCGCTCTCCGCGCGGAGCGAGCCGTAGCCAGGTTCATGAAATTGATGCAGGCAATTATCAGAATGAAAAGCGCGACGATCGAGAAAAGTATAACGTCTTCGATCTTCCCGCCTTTCTCGGTCAGGTTGTGAAGATGATAATCCTTGAATGGGAATAGAAAGAGCTTCCCTGCGGTAGGGTCATTCCCGGCTTTGCGTATCAGGTCTGATATTTCGTGCGTAAGCTTGGGAGCATATTTCGCAGACCTGAGGAGGAGGTATGTCGAGATCATATTGCTGTTCCACGAATCGAACGCATCCCCGAATCCGAAAGTCTTCAACAAGTCCGTCGGAACGAGCCCGTCAAACTGCAAGTCGGAGTTCTTCGGCACGTTGTCAATAACTCCCGTTACTTTCAGATCGACCTTCTCATTCCATCTGAGTTCTCTACCGAGCGCGTCTTCGTCGCCGAACAACATCCTGGCCGCGCTCTCCGTAAGAACAATCGAATTCGGATCCGTAAGGGCAGTTACAGGATCGCCCTCGATGAAATGGAAGGTAAAGATTCTGAAGAAAGAAGAATCGGCGAAGTTTATGCGCTCATTGAATGATCTCTGACCTCGCGTAACGAGAGTTTTACCGAAGAAGTATTCGTACCTCGTCGCATATTGAATCTCCGGATAATCCAGTTTCAGAGTTTGGGCGAGCGGCATAGGAGTTGGTTCGACGGTGAAATCGCCGATCGTCTGATAATGTTGCGTCTGTGCGACCAGGAAGATGCGGTCGAGATTCTTGTTGAAACTGTTGTAACTCAGCTCGTTCGACACCCACAGCAGGATAAGGACGCACGCCGCCATGCCTATCGCCAGCCCGGCGATGTTCAGGAACGAATAGAGTTTATTCCGCAGGATATTACGGAAGGCGATCTTGATGTAGTTCTTTAACATCACTCACTCCCAGGTTTTAAGCCGCATAGAGCATAGGGCATAGCGCAACGCGCAGGGTGCACCCCTGCCGTTGCACTCCACCTCTTGCGCTCTGCGCTTTGCTTCATCACACATACCTCATCGACTTGATCCCGCAAGTCGGCATCTGGGCATTTCTATTCATACCTTAAGGACTCGAGCCGATTTGCCGTCACCAATCGAGGATACACATCGTCGGTGAATTTCGCATTGCATCTAAAACACTTCTCGATGATAGTTCACGTGGAGTTATATCCATGATAAAGAAGAAAAACACGATCTCGCAGGAGCAAAGGCTGCAAAAGGCAAAGATGTTTCTCTGGCGGATTATCTGAGAACACGTGCCGTACTAGATAATCCTTAAACCTTCTGCACTCCATGGAATCAAGGATAGAAAGGATGTTTACAGATAATCTGCCGGCCGAATAGTTTCCTTGCATCAACACGAAGGCGTGCTTCGTGTCTCTTGTTCTCTCCTGATTTCTCCTGCGTGCTTTATTCATAGCGAAGCGCCTTTATCCTCCAAAGCGGGAGTTCGAGTTTACTCATATCGCAAAGTCTCAGCTGGATTTACGGCGGACGCCCGTAGTGTTTTGAGAAATACCGTCAGGGTAGCGGCTACAAAAACGACGGCAGCTGCCGCTAGAAACGGCCAAACGCTTAACTCTATCTTGAAGGCAAAATTTTCCAGCCAGCCCATCATGAAATAATATGCAGCAAGGCAGCCGATAACTGCGCCGGTCGTGACAAGCATTATAAAATCTCTTGTGAGCAGGCTTATGATATTGACTTCACTTGCGCCCAATACCTTCCGGACACCGATCTCCTTAGACCGTTTCTGCACACCATAACTTGCCAGGCCGAACAAGCCAAGCATGCTTATCAAAACCGACAATCCCGCTCCCACGTCGAACATAGATTTCATTATCGAATCCGACTTGTAGGCTTCCTCAAACGTCCTATCCTGGAATCTCCAATCGAGAGGATATTCCGGCAGTGTCTTCTTCCACGCGGCTTCGATCATCGCAATAGTGTTTCCCATGTTGGCACGGTCTATTCTCACCACCATGAATCTTGTGGCTTCTGGATGAAGGAACACGACGAGCGGCTCGACCGGATAAAGCAGCGGCCGATAGTTGAAGTTCTTCATTACCCCTACCACCCGTGCTTTATCATACACATTGCCGATCTGGAGAGTCTTGTCAATGAGCCCCATTGCACGGAGTTTTTCTGCCGCACTTTCATTGACGAGTATCGAACTCGTCGTATCAGAAGGAATATCCTTCGAGAAATGCCTGCCGGACACAATCTTTATGCCCATCGTCTTCAAGAACACGTAGTCCACGGCGAGATATCGAGTCTGGAACAATGGCTGTCCATGATACCACACGTTGCTTATGAAGTTCGTGTTTCCAATCTGTCCGGATGCTCCCGATGCATCCTTGACGCCCGGGATTCCCGTGAGAACCTGTTTCATCACCGCATATTTTTCCATCAATCCTTTCTGGCGCAGCGGGATTACCATGACCCGCTCCTTATCGAAGCCAAGGTCCTTGTTGCGTAGATAATGGAGCTGTTCTCCCGTAACGATTGTCGAGGCGATGATGGCTACCGCTATCCCGAACTGGAGCACTATCAACGCTTTCCTCAGCGGTACTCCAGTGGATTTGAGGAATTGTTTCTTCTGGAAAATTGAGGTGGGCTTGAATGCAGAGAGGAACAAGGCGGGATAAGCTGCTGTTGCGATGCCCACACAGCACAGCAACACGACGGCGGTTACAACGTCGAAAATGCCGAACGAAATTGATTGGCCCGTCAGATCGTTAAAATATGGGAGAGTGAGCTCTACAAGTGAGACCGAAACCGCAGATGCTATCAGTGATAGCACGAGCCCTTCTGAAATAAGCTGCGTTACTATTTCCCTTCTGACGGCTCCGACAACCTTGCGAACCCCGACTTCTTTGGTCCGATCTGAAAATCCAACTGTGGTAATAGAGATGAAGTTGATAATTGAGACGAGAAGGATAAACAGACCGATAGCACCGAATATGTAGACAGTCTCCATGCTTCCGTTGGGTTCGATCTCTCCGATCAGATGCGAATGCAGATGGATGGCCGTCAACTTCTGAAGGCCGTAGGACCACTTCTGCTCTTCTCCCCATTTCCCAAGGTATTGTCTCGTAATAAGAGGAAGTTCGCTTTTCACGCTTGCTATATTCGAGTTCCGACGCAGCATGAAATATGTATAGAGACCGACCGATTGCCACATCTTCAAATAAGGATTGATCTGTTGCACGGTTGAGTAAGAAGCAAGGCACACCGGATGGAACTGCGAATTCCGGGGGAAATCCTGAATGACGCCGGTTACGAGAAAGTCATGGTTCAAATCAAAGGTCTTGATATTAACGAACTTTCCAACCGCATCTTCGCCCCCAAACAGGCAGAGTGCAAGTGATCGAGTGAGGACAATCGAGTACGGGGCAGTGAGTATCCTCTTCGGATTCCCTTCCAGCATTTTGACAGTGAAGATTTTAAAGAATTCTGGATCGGTGTAGAAGAAGTCGGAAATATTGAACAGCTTGTCCCCATGTTTCACAGCCACATCGTTAGCGGGCATACTCAGGCGGGTTGCGGACTCTACCTGTGGCAGGTGTGAAAGTGCGTCTGCAAGCGGACCTGGCGTCCAGGGCATCGTGTAGTCGGCGCTTCCATATACCCAGTGTGACGTGACCCTGTAAATCCTCTCGGCGTTTACATTGTACCTGTCGTAGCTGAATTGGTTCAGAATCCAAAGCACAATCAGGATTGCCGCGGCGAATCCCAATGCAAGGCCTGAGACATTAATTATCGAGTAGAGCTTCGTCCTTCGAATGTTGCGAACTGCGGATTTGAGATAACTAGTTAGCATGTCGATACCTCGATCTATTGAGGATACGACACCCGCGAATCTGAATTGTGTCATTACAATTTTCCTTCGACAGAAAGTCACGTTTTGCCATCTTCTCTTCCGGTTTCACACTCTTGATTTCTCCTGTCCCGACATGTAAGTTTTGCAAAAGAGCCAGAGGCAGCAATGACAGGGCACTATGCTGCGAAGTACACAAAGGTCGAATCTGGTTACATGGGCCAACTTCTCGAGTGGCCGGAGGTCGTAACTGAGGGCAAGGGCATATCCCGTAGCGCTCATGCAGTCCGCGCCCCGTTCTATTTGCGACAAATGGTAGCCAACCCAGTTTGCCCCGTGCTCCATTCGCGTTGCACTCTGCCGCATGCTACATACCCCCTTCTTATTCATACCTCATCGACTCGATCCCGCAAGGTGGGATGTCTGCATCACTCATATCGTAATGCTTTCACCGGACTTGCCGAGGCAGCTCTCACAGCCTCAATGCCGACGGTCAGTACAACCACGACCAGGACGAAGAGCCCCGCCGCGAGAAAGACCCAGATATCGATGGTAATATGATATGCAAATCCCTGCAGCCAGCGGGTCATGCCGTAGTATGCCAGCGGCCACGCTCCGACGTTGGCCAGAAGAATCCACTTCGCAAGATCTCCCGTCAACATCGCAGCAATGTCGGGAACGGATGCACCCAGCACCTTTCGGATTCCGATCTCTTTGATCCGGCGCTCGGTTGTAAAAAGTGACACGGCGAACAGGCCGATACAGGCAATGACGACAGCAATCGCTGAGAAAAGCCCCATAACCGCCTTGAATTGGTTGTCAGCAACGTATTTTGCCGCGAAAGCTTCGTTCACGAACTCATAGTCGAAAGGATATTCCGGGTTCACCTGATTCCATGCCTTCTTAAGATTAGCCAGCGTACTTTGGAGATCTTTCGTGTGTACCCTGATAAGAACATTACTGAACCATAACGGCTCGACGAACATTATAATCGGTTCTATCCTGCTGTGCAACGAAGTAGAGTGAAAATCCTTCACGACGCCGACAACCGGCCCATACTTGAAATTTATCCCATCCAGACGGATTCCAATCGGTACTCCGATTGCCTGGGCCGGTGTCTTGAATCCGATGGCTTTCATGGCAGCCTGGTTGATAACGTAAACCCTCCCCGTTGTCTCGAAATATTTCTCGAAATCCTGCTCACTGTTTAGCTGTTTCGCGTCCAGGTCGGCAGAAACGAATTTCCTGAACGAATCTCCGGCGAGAAGCTTCATTCTCATTACGCCTATGAAATCTCTGTCGACCGGTAATACTTCACAAGACGGCGGGCTCTTACTCACCCAGCCGCCGCCTGTGAACACCTGGCAATTGTCGACAATCTTCTCCGAGGGAATTTCCAAAGCCGACGTCATCCCGACGACTCCGCTCTGCTCGGTTATTTCCTTCTTCAACACGGCGTATTTTTCCCTGGCCGAGAAAGGAATATTCGGGAGCGCAACGAGCTGGTCAGTATCGTATCCCATATCGATGTTCGCGACATACTTCATCTGCTCGTAGACAATAATGACAGCTGAAATGAGAACTATGGCAATGGAGAATTGCACGATCAGCAATGCTCTGCGGGAAAGCATTCCATGCACTCTTGCCGCCGAAGGCCCCGGCGACTGATTACGCGATGCAAGGATAGAAGCAGACGACACATGTCTTACGACGAGTGCGGGGTATCCGCCTGATATCAGGATGAGCAAAGCGATCTCAGCGGCGAACGAACCCAGCACGTATGGTATCGTCGATGCCGGGATATTTATTTTCAAATTCAGGACACTGCCAAGCGCAGAGACGGAAGGCTCGTAAAGCAACAGCACAAGGATCAGCGAAAAAAGGACGTACATGGCCGATTCGGCGATGTTCTGAGCAAACAACCCGCTTGTACTTGCCCCAAGCACCCTTCTAACTCCGACATCCTTCAACGAAGCCGTCTTGCGCGCGATCGCCAGGTTGACATAGTTTATGCAGGTTATCGCAATGATGAGCAGAGCGACGATAAGCAGCGCATACACTTGTGTAGCGCTTCCGTTCACTTCCAACTCTCTCTGTAAATGAGAATAGAGGTGTATGCTTGTCAGCGCCTGCAGTCGCAGGGAAAAGCCGGAAGCTTCATTCGGCGGCAAATGCGCCGACACGAACTGACCGAGCTTTGACTCGAGATTCTTCACGCTTGCCCCAGGCTTGAGGAGTATGTAGTAGTACCCCAAATTTTCACCCGCGTATGTATTCGGCCACCTTGCCACGAACTCGGGATGAAAATGGGAATTCGGCGGCACATTCTCCATTACGCCGGTGATGTGGTACTCGTAGGAGTTGGACCACTGGTCGCGGATCTTCAAACTCCTTCCGACCGGATCTGAGTTGCCGAAGTATTTATGAGCAACTTTCTCGCTCAGCACAACTGACATCGGAGACTCCAGTGCGCTTACGCGGCTTCCCCGAATGAATTTGAATCTGAAAACATCAAAGAAAGTGGAATCTGTCGTATAGAAATTGTTCGGCCTGAACGTCTTATTGTTGGCGGTGGCGGCGGTGATGGGCGCGTTGTTGAACTTGACCAGCTGAGCCACCTGAGGATAATTGCTCTTGATCTGGCGAATCCAGTTGTAATAACATCGCGCTATTTGTTCGCTAGCGAAGTTATTCTCCATTCCGTGGTAATCGCTCGTGATCCGGTATGTCCGGTTTGAGTCCGGGAGATAGCGGTCATAGCTGAACTGATCGATCACGTATGTCAGAAGGAGGAAACTCGACAGTATCCCGAGGGCGAGCCCGGCAATCATTGTTCCTGAAAGCAGTTTTCGCCTCATCATGTTTCTAAAGGTAGATTTTAAATAGCTTTTAAGCATCAGTTACTCCCGGTTTTAAACGCATAGAGCATAGGGCAGAGCGCAAAGCGCGCCGTGCTCCCTGCCCTTTGCCCTCGGCCCGTGTGTCGTCCGTTGACTTCCCATATATTCGCAGCTAAATTGTTGACGGTTGAGAAAAGGGAAGTGAAAAGTGGGCATGTTTAAAGTCAAAGCGAAAGTCGCGAATCCGGCCGACCCGAAGCGGTTCTTCGATGAAGATTTCTGGGTGGACACGGGATCCTTGTACACATTCATTCCGGAAGACCGTTTACAGGGAATAGGGATAGAACCTTCCCGCACCCGCGAGTTTACACTGGCGGACGGAAGACACGACAGGCGGCTCTTAGGCGAAGCGCTGATAACCCTGCATGAGTTGAATGAAACAGTTACTAACCCGGTCGTATTCGGCCCAAAGGATTCCTTGTACTTGATCGGCGCCGTGACGCTTGAAACTTTTGCCGTTGAGGTGGATCCGGCAACCAGGGAGCTTAAGCCGATCACAGCAATCATCGGCGCACACTTCGATAGTCGATGATCATGTTTCGGGCAAAATGCAGAGCCAGCCGCGTTCAGCGCTATGCACCGTGCACCTTGCTCTATGCGCTTTGCTCGATCATTCATATCTCAAAGACCTGACCGGATTTGCCGTCGCGGCTTTGACCGCGTGTGTGCCGACAGTCAGCAGGGCCACGACCAATGCAAGGGCACCGGAGAACACAAACACCCACACGCCGATGCTTGCTTTGTATGCAAAATTCTGGACCCAATTGTGCATGATGTAGTAGGCTACCGGCCATGCTATTAGGTTCCCTACGAGGACCCATTTTGTGAACTCTTTGGAAAGCATGAATACTACTTCCGGAACTGAAGCTCCGAGAACTTTCCTGATTCCGACTTCCTTGGTCCTTCTTTCCGCAGCGTATAAAACAAGACCATAGAGACCCGAACACGCGACCGCTATGGCGATGAAGGAAAACCATGTGAAGAGTACGCTCATTTTCTCTTCCGACTTGTAAAACGCATCAAGGCTCTTATCCAGGAAGCTGTATTCTATCTGACTGTTCGGGAACATTTCTTTCCATGTCTTCCGTATGAATCCGAGGGTAGCCCCAATATTGTTTTGAGAAATTCTCACGGCAATCTTATGCACACCATTGCCTCTAAATATTATGAATACCATCGGCTGTACACTGTAACGAAGGGACTGGTAATTGAAGTCACGAACAACTCCTATTACCGTTCCGTTCAATAAATCCGGGATATTGCTGAAAGGCTTTCCGATTGCTTCCTTCGGTGACCATCCGATCTTCCTTACCGCCGCACGATTGAGAATGTAAGTGTTTTCCTTCCGGTCGTTCCAGGAAAAGTTCCGCCCCGCGATTAGTTTCATCCCCAGAACGGGGATATAATCGGGGCCGATCAAACCGAAGTCAGATTGCATGGATTCGACTTTTGATCTGCCTTTGAAGAAAAACGGGCCGACACTGAATGCGCCTCCGGGGAGTGCATCTGCGGCGGCCACACCAAGGATCCGAGGGTTTTCCAGGAGGTTCTGTTCGAACGGCTGATAGTCCCCATTTGTCGCTTGATCGTAATTGAGGACAACGACGTTGTCCTTGTTGAAGCCGATGTTATGATATCTAAGAAGATCATATTCTCTGATAATTACGATTGTACAGAAGATCAGCGCAATCGCGGCGGAGAACTGGAAGAGGATAAGTATCTGTCTGCCGAAGCTCTTTCCAGTCCCTCCTCTCCTGCCCAGCTTCAAGGCGTGCACCGGATGAAGCGACGAGAGGTAGAAGGCCGGAAGGATACCGGAGAACAGGCTCGTTAAGACCCAGATGCCGATGATAGCGTACAGAATCGGAGGATTATGCAAGTAGCCAATTTGAAGAGAAGTGCCAAGAAGGCGATTCACACCGAGTACGAACGGCTCACTTAGACCGACGGCCGCGAGCAAGGAGATGAAACTCGTCAGTGCAGATTCCATCATGAACTGTCCGGCAAGCTACCTTCGCTCGCCGCCTACAACTTTTCTTATCCCAATTTCCTTCGCACGTATGAGGGACCTCGCAGTAGATAGGTTCACAAAATTCGCACAGGCTATGAGCAAAATGATAACAGCGATGACAGTGAAAGCCGCGACTGTGGCTTTGCTCCCCTTCACCGGGATGTCGTAGCCGAGGCTGTTGTCCCAGTACAAATCCCCAAGACGTTCAAAGTACACTGTGGGTCTGCCGACCAGCGAAAGTAAATCCTTGCCCCAATATCCATCAAGGGTTTTCTGCCCATGCGAGTCGAGATTGTTGATATTTGAACCTTCGTTAAGGAGAATATATGTGTAATAGTTAAACTGAGTGCCGGTCTTAAGTATGTTCGAGTATCCGGTCAAATCGGGCAAAGAAGTGAGCGAACCCAGGTAGTCAAATTGGATTGTCGAGTTGGGCGGCGGGTTTTGCACCACCCCGGTTACTGTAAAATGAAACATGCCATTATAAAGGATGGTCTTCCCTATCGGATCTTCATCGCCAAAGAATTTCTTCGCGGCATCTTCCGTCAAGATAACGGATAGAGGATGTGCCAGCGCTGTCGCGGGATTCCCTTGAATCATTTTGAACGAGAACACTCTGAAGAAGGCTGAGTCGACGAGAACGAACTGCTTTGCACGTATAACTTTGTCCCCGTATTTGAGAACAGGCTTCCCATACGGGCCGACGACATCGAAAGCATAAAGACGAACTACACTTTCGATTTGTGGAAATTGGCTCATGAGAAAAGGCCCGAGTGTCGCCGGAGAGAGAGCGACTTTAGTCATCGTACCATTCAAAGGCAGCTCGGTATTAACACGGTAAATTCTATCAGCTTTCTTGTCGAAACTGTCATAACTGTATTCGTGCTGCACATACACGAATATGGTTATGCACGCTGCCATGCCAATGGCAAGTCCCGCGATGTTGATGAACGAATAGAGCTTGTTCCGAAGGATGTTTCGGAAGGCGAGTTTCAGGTAGTTCTTTAGCATCACTTACTCCCATATTCTGTGTGCATAGAGCATAGGGCAGAGCGCAAAGCACAACTTGCACACCCAGTGCAATATGCGCCATGCTCCATGCCCCAAGCCCTTTGCCCGTTTACTCATACCGCAGGGTTTCGATCCCGCAAGGCGGGATGTCGGCATTACTCGTATCGTAATGCCTCCACCGGATTTGCTGTCGCCGCCCTGACTGCCTGAGCAGTCACTGTTGCCAATGCAATCATCAATGCCAATCCGCCCGAAAAGATAAAACTCCAAAGGCCCATGTCAATTCTGTATGCGAAGCTTTGAAGCCACCTCTCCATGGCATAGTACGCCAACGGCCAGGCAATGACATTTGCAATTATCACAAGCCTTATGAAGTCGCCAGCGATAAGGCTGACCACCTGCGGGATGGATGCACCAAGAACCTTTCGAATTCCCATCTCTTTCGTGCGCTGTTGGGTTGCATAAGCGGCGAGACCGAAGAGGCCAAGACAAGCGATCAAGATGGCAAGCACGGAAAATGTCAGAAAGATTTCACTTAGTCTCTGCTCCGATCGATAGAGCTGATCAAAGCTCTGATCAAGAAAATGAAAATCAAACGGGAAGTCGGGTGAGAATTGCTTCCAGGTTCCGTCAATGTAGCTGAGAGTAGCCGGAATATCCTTCGAAGACATTTTAATCACGATACCCTGGGCTGAGACAAGGGAAGAATCCATCACCATCACGACAGGTTCTATCCCTCTCCGCAGTGATCTGAAGTTGAAATCTTTCACGACTCCAATGACACGTCCCTTATGGTACCACGCAATCAACGGTTGATTTATAGCAGAATCAGGCCTCCACCCGATCATTCGGGCGGCGGTTTCATTCAGGATGTAACCGTCACTCCAATCAGATGGCCTCTCCCATGAGAAATCACGTCCCGCCACGAGCTTGAGCCCGAGCGCTTTGACAAAATCCGGATCTACGATTAACGAGTAGGAATCCAAGGGATGCCATCCCGATCTTCCTCTCCAATAAAACGTTTCTTCGTCGCTGGCATTTCCCGGAACCCAATTCGCCCTCGAAACGTACCGGACATCAGGTCGCTGGAGTAATTGGGCTTTGAAAGGATCATAGTCTCCTGTTATCTCTGAATTCGGCGGAACGAAGAGGACTTGTCTATCGTTAAAACCGAGTTTGTGCGAGACCAGAAAGTTGTATTGCCTCCACACAACGACAGTCACAACCAGTAAAAAAACCGAAACGGCAAATTGGAAGACAATCAGTGACTTCCTCAATCTGTGTCCTCCCGTACGGCCTCCAAAAACTCCTTTGATTATGGAAGATGGTTCAAAGGAGGAAAGATACATCGACGGATACACACAGGCCAGAAAAACAACCAACGCCCAGACAGAAACAAATGCGACGATTACTGCCGGGTTGGCGAGAAGCTCTGCGGATAGATGTGCTTTTGCCATGGAGTCAAATTCTGGCAGAAATAGTTCGAGAATCCCAAATGCGAGAACGGCCGATCCGAGCGTCAGCAGCGCAAACTCCACCATCAATTGACGGACTAGCCCCGACCGATTTGCGCCAAGCACCTTTCTCAAACCGATTTCTCTCGCCCTCGTCGCCGAACGTGCAGTTGAAATATTGATGAAGTTCACGCACGCGATAAGGAGAATGAGCAACGCTATAGCCGAAAGCATGTAATCGTAACGGAGGTCCCCTTTGTTTGGAAAATCATCTTGCAGACTTGTATTGAAGTGAATATTCCCTAACGGTTGAAGCACGATTTGGGATTCCCCCTCCTCGCGGAGCCCCACGTACTTGCCCACAAAAGCTGGCATCTGTTTTTCCAAGGACTTAATCGCGAGCCCTTTGGGGAGAAGGAGAAAAGTGAAGAAGTTTTCCGAGTTGAAATTATCTAAAATATCCTTGAACATACTGAGGTGGTACTGGGTGGTGTAAAGATCTTTGATATTGACAGATGACGCCAGATAGTTGAATTGAATCGAAGAGTTACGGGGAGGATCTTCAGCTACGCCGGTAACCGTGAAATCAAATAAGTTACTTACCCTGATGATCTTTCCGATTGGATCCGTGTCGCCAAAGATTTTCCAAGCCTCGCTTTGGGAAAGCACAAGCGAGAAAGGCCGGGCTAAGACCGTGCGCGGGTTTCCCTGGATGAGCGGAAATGTGAAGACGTCGAAAAATGTTGAATCGGCAAAGACGAAATCTTTCCCCGTGAAGAGCTTATCGCCGTATCTGATCACGGGTGTATAGAATGCAGGAGGCGTTATTCGCACAGCCCGAATGGACGGGAACTCGTTCACGAAGGCCGGCGCGTAACCTGATGGCGTCAGGGGCCAGTTAGAATTGCCGCTACTATGTTTTGGTTCTACTACTACCCTGTAGATTCGATTATAATTGGTATTGAATCTGTCAAAGCTGAGGTCGTTCTCCACGTAAAGAAATATCAGCAAACACGCGGCCATTCCTACGGCCAACCCACCGACATTGATCAACGAATAAGTCCTGGTTCGGAAGATGTTTCTAAGTGCGATTTTAAAATAATTCTTGAGCATCTCTCACTCCATGTTTTGTGGGTCCAGCGCAAATGGCAAAGCGCGTCTTTTCTCTCTTCGCGCCTGGCGCTGTGCCCTCTTGTCTTGTCCGCTGTACGTTTTCAGTATTGTTGGAAGTCAAGGCTAACCACTTTATTCTGTCGGTGAAAGTTTTCCGGACAAAGAGAAATGATACCAACCAAAAAATGGCGATTCCGGGCGAATAAGGACGAAGTCCGAATTCCGAGAAAAGACTGGGAATCACTGAAGAAAAATCCGGCGTTTGGGGAGCTGATTGAACTGATAGAAGACAAATACGACCTCGAAGAGGCAAAGGCGGCAAAAGGAAAAGATATTTCGCGGGCGGATTATCTGAAGAAACGTGCCATACGAAATAATCATTAAGCCTTCCGCTTTCCTTTCTTCTACTATCGCAGTCTTGATTTCGCCCGCTCGGGGACTTAAGTTTTTGTGAAAGAGCCAGAGGCAGCAATGACAAAGCACTATACGGCAAAGTATACGAAGATCGAATCGGGTTATATGGGGCAGCTTGTCGAGTGGCCTGAGGTAATAACCGAAGGGAAGAATCTTGAAGATTGTCGCAAATCTTTGAAAGATGCCCTCCATGAAATGCTCCTGGCATACGAACAAACCGGGCAGGAATTGCCTGCAAGCGCAGATCTGTTTGAACCGGTAGCGGTTGAGACAGACAGTGTCCGTTAAGAGGCGCGACCTCGTTAAGTATCTCATAGAGAACGGTTTCTATCTTCTCCGGGAGGGGGCTAATCATTCGATATACACGAACAATCAAAAGACAATACCTGTGAAGCGGCACAAAGTTTTCGACCGCATCACCGCCAACGAGTTGTGCAAACAAGCAGGTCTCAAACCGAAGTTCTGAAGGTAAAGCACACGGCGTGAAGTGGATGACGATCTGCTCCACAAGCTTTGCTGCTTGCACAATGCGCGCCGAGGATGTTTCATTCATACCTCAAGTTCTCCATGCTGTTTCACGGCATTTCGCTGCACTCACTCGTACCTCAGAGACTCGATCCCGCCAAGTCGGATTTCGAGTCTACTCATAGCGTAAAGTCTCCATCCCGCATGGCGCATAGGGCAGAGCGCATAGCGAGCGGGCTACGTTTCATTCGCTTTGCTCCATGCGCTATGCGCCGTGCAAGGTTATTCATAGCGTAGAGATTGGATCGGATTTGCCGTCGCGGCCTTGATCGCATGCGCCGCCACAGTCATAAGCGCCACCGCCAAAGCGATTCCACCAGATAGAATGAATATCCAAATTCCAATCCCAGTTCTGTACGCAAAACCTTGTAACCATCTCGTCATAACATAGTATGCCAATGGCCAGGCAATCACATTTGCTACCAGGACGAGTTTCACGAATTCTCCCGACAGCAGTTTGATTATGACGGGTACCGATGCGCCCAAGACCTTTCTAATTCCAATCTCTTTCGTCCGCTCTTGCACACCGAATGACGCAAGCCCGAACAAGCCAAGACAGGCGATAGCAATTGCCAAGCCTGCGAACCCGTTTACCGCGCCGCCGAACCTGCCGTCATTGACGTATAGTCTTGCGAGATCGGCATCCAGGAACGAATAGTCGAAAGGATACCCGGGATAAATCTCATCCCATCTTGTCTTCAAGAAATTCAAGGTCGCTTGATAATTCAAGGGAGCGATCCTGCAAATCAAAAATTGATACTGACTTTGCTTGCCGTCAAAAATTACCAAAGGGTCAATCTTGTTTCGCAGAGATTGATAATTAAAATCTCTGACCACCCCCACTATCTTGCAATTGCCCAGGCCATTATAAGTCACCAGTTCCTGACCGACAGGATTATTAAGTCCCAGCTCACGTTGTGCGCTTTCATTGATGATCATTCCATACTGAGTATGCGACTTTGAAAAAGGCACACCAGCCTTCATGTGTAAACCAAGAACGTTTATGTATTCGGAATCAACCGGTACCCAGTTCATAACCAATGATTTCGAGTCTTTGCCCGTGGTTTGGAAACTACTCTTCATGAAGATTCCCCCCGGATAGCCATAAGAAGCTGTCGTCGAGACCACATTGGGATTCCTGGCTATTTCCGTGCGATAAGCATCAAATCTGCTCATCTCGTCAGCTTGCCACAGGGGCCGGCACAAACTGATGACAACTAAGTTGCTTTTGTTAAATCCAAGGTCCGAATTCTGGATGTAGCCCATTTGATTCGCTACTACTATCGCGCAAACAATCAACGCAATCGAAATTGTAAACTGAAAAACTACTAGAAACTTGCGGACAGCGTCTCCAAGATTCACCGACTTTATTGTCCTCTTAAATAACGATAACGGCTCCATGGATGAAAGAAATACAGCAGGATAAATACCAGCCAGGAGCCCCGTCACTACGGTCGCGGCAACGAAACCTATTCCAATAACACCACCGTTTAACTTGTGCAGGCTAAGCCCGACTCCAGTGAGAGCTTTCGCGTATGGTGCGAGAAGTTCAACCAAAACAAGGCCGAGCACGGTCGCCAAGAGGCTTGTAATCAGAGACTCCCCGAGAAATTGCGATATCAATTGAGCCCTCTCTGCCCCCAGTACTTTTCTGACACTAATTTCCTTCGAACGCTTGACATATTTAGCCGTTGAAAGATTCATGAAGTTTACACACGCCAGAAACAGGAGAAACAACGCAATCACGGAAAGGATATATAAAGTCTGGATGTCCATGTTAGAAGGGAAATCATAATCCAGATGCGACCGCAGATGTATGTCTTTCAAAGGCTGGAGTATGACGGACACGCTCATCCCTTCAAGCTCAGGATTTCCCTTCAGGTGTTGTTCGGTAAATAACGCTAACTCTTTTCTAAGATTCCCTGCGGATTGGCTATGAGACGACAAGATAAATGTATAGTAACTGATTGTGCCCCACTTCCCGATTGTAATATCGTGCGCCCACCAATTGGTATAGAGAGTGCTAAAGGAACTGAGAAATTGAAACTGCAGACTCGAATTTGACGGAGGGTCAGCTACAACCCCGGTGACAGTGAAATTGAGAGTCGTGTCTCCCTGCTCCAACTGTACCACCTGACCAACCGGATCTCGATCGCCAAAGTATTTCAATGCCGCGGACTTTGTAATAACAATCGAATAAGGAACCGACAAGGCTGATGATGAATTCCCTTCGAGCAGTTTGTAACTGAAGACAGAAAAAAAGCTGGAATCTACAAACATAAACCCGCGTGTGTAAAAGGACCTGTCTTGAAATTTGACCAACTGCCTGGCAATCATCCCCAAGTCAAATATCCTGGTGTAATTCTCAACACCGGGGACATCATCTTTCAACGCAGGGCCAAGCTTATCCGAAGACACCGCCGCTTTTATGGTCTTACCGGAGAAGCTGATCTCGCTTGCAGTCCGGTAGATACGACTATAGTTCTTGTTAAATCTGTCGAAGCTGAACTCATACTGAACGTACAAAAGAATGACGAGACAGCTTGCGATGCCGATGGAAAGCCCAACGATGTTGATGAACGAATAGACCTTGTTCCGAAGGATATTTCGGAAAGCGATCTTAAGGTAATTCTCAATCATGGTACGATCCTTCTTAAGGGCATGGCGCATAATGCAGAGCGCATAGCGAGCGGGCCACGTGTCATTCGCTTTGCTCCATGCGCTATGCGCCGTGCAAGGTTATTCATAGCGTAGAGATTGGACCGGATTTGCCGTCGCGGCTTTGACCGCATGTGAAGCCACGGTCGCAAGCGCGATAAGCAATGCAATAGCTCCCGACACCGCAAAAATCCATAAGCTCAAGCTCGTACGGTATGCGAAGAGGCTCAGCCACTTATTCATGAGCAAGTACGCGAGCGGCCACGCGACGACATTCGCTATCAACACCCACTTCACAAACTGCAGCGACAGCAGCCTGGTTACTTCCGGCACCGAAGCTCCTAGAACTTTTCTGATCCCGATCTCTTTCGTCCGCTGTTCAGTCGTGAACGCGGCCAATCCGAAAAGGCCGAGACAGGCTATGATTATCGCCAGCGCCGAAAACAAGCCGACAATTTCTTCGGTCTTGAAATCGAGAGAGTAGAGTTGGTGTAAATCATCGTCAAGAAACGAATAGTTTAGAGGTTCATTCCCTGCATACTTTTTCCACGCGCTTTGGATCGCTGTGATTCCTTTTGCCTGATTGCCGGGCGCCAATCGAGCCGTGACATAACTCCCCACGTACTCTTTATAGCGCGGAAGAATTATCGCCAGCGGTCTTACCGGCTCGTGCATCCACGCGTACTTGAAATCCTTCACCACGCCAATGATGTCGAACGGCACCCACTCTTTCGGCCTCGGACCGGGGAAAAGAAGACGTCTCCCCACGATGTTCTTTATGCCGTAGAATCTCTCCAGCGCCTCGTTGACAACGACCGCACCTGTATCCGAAGGATGCGATGCTGAGAAGAATCTTCCCTCCGCCATTTTCAACTCATACGTCTTCGCAAAATCATTATCGGAAACCAACACGCATGTGTTCTCCGGCTGATCCTTGCCTGAGCCCTCAAGTTTGTATGCGTGGTTGCCACCCAGATTGCCCGGAACAGCCGATGAATTGGTGAGGCTTGCGATGTTCTTGTTCCCTTCAATCTCGTGCATGAACGACTGGAACTGGCCCGATAGATGGTCTGCCCCGTTCACCACGAGAAGACCGGATTTTTGAAATCCGAGGTTCACGGTACGGACATATCTCATCTGAGAATAAATGACGAATGTTGCGATAATCAGGACGATGGACACTGCAAACTGAGAGACAACCAGTGTATTCCGTAGTTTGGATTTCCTTCCGCCTTCCGTCGCACTCGACCTGAGAGCTTTGACCGAATTCGAAGACGACAAATAAAACGCGGGATAGATCCCTGCGACAACGCCAACCACAACGACAAAGCCAACCAGGACCGGTATCAGTAGCAGATCGCCGAAAAGGTCGAAGCTCATCTTCCTGCCGACGACGTCGCTGAAAAGTGGAAGGAATAGCTCGATAATTGCCACTGCCATCAGCACCGAAATTGCAGTCATCAAAATCGACTCAGCCAGGAATTGCCGGATGAGATGGAATCGGGGTGCCCCTAATGATTTTCTCACTCCGACTTCCTTTGTGCGCTTCGCCGATCTCGCAGTCGCGAGATTGATGAAGTTTATCGTCGCAATTAACAGAATCGCGATCGCGATTGCTGAGAAGACATAAACCAAAGGGGCGTAACCGCCCGGCTCTATTTCACCGAAAGGCGAGGCGAGGTGAATCGATGTCAAAGGCTGGAGCCTGTACCCGTACCTGTTCCCTGTCGCGAGGAAGTCTTTGTACGAAGTGCCCGTAAACTCTTTCAATTGTGAGGCGGCATGATCGGTCACTTCCCGATCCAGTTTGCCCTGGACATTCCCGAGATTCGCGCCGCTTCGGAGGAGAAAGTAGGTGTAGTAATTGTTTGTCAACCAGGCCGTGTTCCGACTGTCCGGCAGTGTCGTGAGCGATACGATGAAATCCGGATGGAAATGTGAATTCTGTGGAAAGTCTTTGAACACGCCGGTCACTACATAATCATTCTGTCTGTCGACTGTGGCGACTTTGCCGAGCGGATTCTCGTTACCGAAATATCTGCGGGCAGTCGACTCATTCATCACAATGGTGTTTGGCTGCGTGAGAGCGGTCTTCGGGTCTCCTTCCACAACATGGATGGTGAACACTTCGAAGACGGTGGAGTCGGCCCAGAAGAATCTCTCTTCGTTGAAAGCCTTGTTCTTATACGCGACAGTTTGAGAACCTTGGAGATGCAAGCGCGTGTATGCGACGACATCGGGTACATCGTGCGCGACTTGAGGTCCAAGAGGTGCAGGACTTGCCGGTCCGCTGAAACCGTGACCGTTGACCCTGACAGAGAAAGCAGCACGGTAAATGCGGTCCGCGTTCTTGTTGAACTTGTCGTAGCTGAACTCGTCCCGCACGAAAGTTAGAATCGCAAGACAGCTGGCAATGCCTACTGCAAGACCGGCAATGTTGATGAACGAATAGAGCTTGTTCCTGAGAATGTTTCTCACTGCGATTTTCAAATAGTTTTTCAGCATTGTCTACTCCTTTGACTAACAGGAGAAAGCAGACAGGAGGCAGGACATTCTGCACCCCTTTAGCTTCCTCCTTTCTCCTGTTTCTCGTAGAGTCCGTCGGACTCAACGGAGTCTGACGAGCTTTCTCCTTCCCTTGGTTACTCATACCTTAAGGATTCCACAGGATTTGCAGTCGCCGTTTTAATTGCATGCAAACTCACCGTCAACAGCGCAATGACGAGTGCCATGACACCCGACGCGACGAAAATCCACACGCTGATGTCCATCCTGTATGCGAAATTCTTCAGCCAATTATTCATTACGTAGTAAGCCAGCGGCCAGGCTATGACGTTTGCGATTAACACCCATCTCATGAACTGTCCTGACAGGAGCGCGACCACTTCCGGCACAGATGCACCGAGGACCTTTCGAATCCCAATCTCCTTGGTTCGCTGCTCGGTGATAAAAGCGGCAAGCCCCAACAAGCCCAAACATGCGATGAAAATCGCCAGGACAGAAAATGTTCCGGCAATCTTACTGGTCCTCTGATCTGCTGCATAAAGATTCTGCAGGCTGTTATCGAGAAAGTTGAAGTTGAATTCTTCGTTGCCTGCATACTCTCTCCAGGCTCCCTCAATGAAGGATATCGTGCTCAGGTGGTTCCCAGGCGCAAGGCGCACCGTAACGAATTGGGCAGCGCTGGTTTCCGGCAGTAGACCGATGACGAGCGGCAAAATCGGCTCGTGGAGCGAGTGATAATTAAAATCTTTCACGACTCCGACTACCTCCAGTCGCCTTTGGTCTGCCATTGTCTCGCCCGGCAACACGAGATACTTTCCGACCAGGTCTTTTACACCGAAGGCTTTCTCAACTTCCTGGTTGACGACAATTGCCGCCGTGTCTGAAGGGTGACCCCGAGAAAAGAATCTCCCTTCCGCCATCTGCAGCTTGTATGTCTTTGCAAAGTCGTAATCGCTTCGCATCGTTCGTAAGTCTACAAGCTGACGGGCACCTGTCCCTTCGAGCCAGAATCCACTGTCGCTATACTGGTTCCCCGGAATCGCCGTCGAGTTGGTCACGTTTAATATGTCTGTGTTCTGCCTCAATTTGTCTTCGAAGGATCGTATCCGGCCTCCTAAGTCATCTGTTCTATAGATCACTACGCTCTCTTCCTTGTCAAATCCCAGATTTCTTGTTTGTACATAGTTCAATTGATCATATATCACGATTGTACCGATGAAGAGAGCGATTGAAATCGCGAACTGGAACACAACAAGTCCGTTTCTTACGAGCGATTTTCTTCCTCCTTTCTTCGTCTCCCGCTTGAGCGCATCGATAGGATGGAAAGACGATAAGTAGAGGGCGGGATAACATCCGGCAATGATCCCGACAACAATAGCGAGACCGATAAGAATCGGAATCGTCGAGAGATTAGCCAAAAGACCGAGACTCAGTTTCTTGCCGGCGGTTTCATTGAAAAGAGGAAGCATGAGCTCGACGATACCGACCGCTAATATGACTGCTGCGCTGCTCATCATCACTGACTCCGCTATGAACTGCCAGACCAGGTGAGAGCGAGGCGCCCCGAGCGTCTTCCTGATTCCCACTTCCTTCGCTCGCTTCTCGGATCTCGCTGTGGCAAGGTTTACGAAATTTATGCAGGCGATCAGAAGGATCGCGATTGCTATCGCCGAGAAGATATATTCAGTGGAAATGTTGCCGTTCTGCTCCAGCTCGTAATCGAGATGCGAGTACAAGTGTATCGATTTCAGCGGCTGCATATTGAACCCGACCCTGTTGCCTGCGGCGAGGAATTGCTCGATCGGCACCCCCGTAACAGCTTTCACCTGTGGACCGGCATGATCGACAAGTTCCTGGTTGAGCCTGTGCCTGAATTGTTCCGGGTCGGTTCCCTTCTTCAGGAGGAAATACGTGTAGTAGTTGTTGCTCATCCAGTTTGGATTCCGGCCATCTTTCAAAGTGCAAAGCGATGCGAGAAGGTCAGCGTGAAAATGCGAGTTCCTTGGGATATCCTTTATCACGCCAGTGATGATATATTTGGTGCCGTTTCCCACATCCAGTATCTTCCCGATCGGGCTATCCTGACCGAAATACCTCCTGGCAGCAGACTCGGTGATCACAAGCGTATTCGGCTGAGCAAGAGCAGTCCCGGGATTCCCAGTCACAAATGGCAGGGTAAAGACACTGAATACTGTAGAATCAGCCCAGATCAACTGCTGGTTCGCAAATGTTTTTTTGTGATACCTGACTACTTTTCCTCCTTCGTAATGAAGCCGGGCATACGTCGTGACTTCGGGAAAATCCTGAAAGGCCGTAGGTCCCATCGGGGCCGGGCTCATGGCTGACCTGACTTCGCCGCCGTGGAAAGTTGCTGTGAACCCTGGCCTGTATACTTGATCCGCATTCTTGTTGTACCTGTCGTAGCTCAGTTCATCTCTCACGAAGAGGGCTATGATTATGAAGCAGGCAATGCCCACGGCGAGGCCGACAATGTTAATGACCGTGTAGGATCTGGAGTTTCTGAGATTTCTCAGAGCGACTTGGACATAATTCTTAAGCACGCGATCTCCTTTTGGGCGCATTGCGCAGAGCGTTCAGCGCGGCCCCGTCATGATATATCACAGGGAACCTCGCACTTTGCTCCATGACCTTTGCACCATGCCCTTTGCGCTATGCCTTTTCGATCCACCCATCTTTCAACCTTATGATCCTGTTTCCATACGCAGCGTTCGTTTCGGAGTGCGTTACCTGTATTATGGTCGTACCCTGGTTATTCAATTCCTTCAGGAGGTCCATGATTTCCTTGCCCTGTTCTGAATGCAGATTTCCCGTAGGTTCATCCGCCAAAATCAGCTTTGGCTCCGCGATCACCGCCCTCGCGATCGCCACGAGCTGCTGCTGTCCGCCGGAGAGCTGGTTTGGAAATAAGTCCTTCTTGGCAACGATGTTGAACTTGTCGAGCGCCTCCGCCACTCTTCCCTTTCTGTCGTTCCCATTCACCTTTTGGTAAAGGAGCGGCGTCTCAAGGTTTTCATAAACCGTCAGCTCATCGATCAGGTGATAACTCTGGAATACGAAACCGATATAAGTCTTGTGAAGTTCGGTCAGCTTCTTCTCGCTCATCTTGTGGACGGGTTCATCGAGGAAATAATATTCGCCGTTCGACGGGGTATCCAGCATACCGATGATATTGAGAAGTGTTGTCTTGCCTGAGCCCGATGGTCCCATGACGGAAACGAACTCGCCCGGTTTTACTTCGAGGTTGATGTTTCGTAGGACGTAGGTCTTGATGGCCCGGTTTTCGTAGTACTTTTCGATGGCTGATAGCTTTATCATTTCTTCCTCTTTTCAAGAAGGAGAAAGGAAACAGGAGGTAGGAGACAGGAATCACATGTTCCCTTGCTCCTTCACTTTCCTATCTCCTTTCTCCTGTCTGCCGAATCTCGCGCTTTGCGCTTTGCCCTCTGCGCTTTGCGCTCACACGTGAAACTTCTCTTTATAGTTTTCGGTCACCACATGCCCATCGAAAAGATGTATTATGCGATGAGCAAACTCCGAATCGTGCGGTGAGTGAGTGACCATAAGGATAGTTGTGCCCCCTTCGTTCAGTTGAGTCAGTATGTTCATCACCTCTTCTCCGTTGGCGGAATCCAGATTCCCGGTCGGTTCATCGGCAAGTATAAGTGCGGGCTTCGCGACAACCGCCCTGCTGACCGCCACGCGCTGCTGTTGGCCGCCCGAAAGCTGTTGCGGAAAATGATCCCTTCGATGCATTATCTGCATGCGTTCCAGCACCTCATCAACTATCTTCTTCCTCTCGGAAGCCGACACCCCAAGGTAGAGCAGCGGCAGCTCGACGTTCTCGAAGACTGTCAGTTCATCGATCAGGTTGAAGCTCTGAAATACAAACCCGATGTTCCGCTTCCGGATGTTTGCGCGCTGCCGTTCCGTATATTTCGATACTTCCTCATTTAAGAAGTAGTATTCACCTTCGCTGGGGTTGTCAAGCATTCCGAGAAGATTAAGGAGCGTGGACTTGCCGCAACCTGACGGCCCCATTATTGCGACAAACTCTTTCTCCTTTATGTCGATGTTGACACTGTCGAGAGCCGTGGTTTCGACTTCTTCGGTGGTGTAAAGCTTCTTCAGGTTGACAGTTCGAATCATAGGTTAATCCTTTCTTATTACGTGAAGACAGGAAACGGGAGAAAGGACACAACACAGCCGCATTCCTTTCTCCTGTCTGCTTCCTCCTTTCTCCCCACTATTGATCTTCATTTGTTTATGACGAGCTGGTTGACATTTCCAAAGTTGTCGTACGACGACGTCACGACCCTGTCGCCCGGCTTCAGCCCGCTTAAGACTTCGAAGTAATCCGGATTTTGCCGTCCAAGGCTGATGCTCCTTCTCACGGCAACGTTCCCCGAGCCGTTAAGGATAAAAACCCATTGCCCGCCGGTCGCCTGGTAAAAACCTCCTCGCGCCAACAGCAACGCTTTAGTCCTCTCACTTAGCTGAAGCCTCACCTGGAGTGTCTGTCCCCGTCTTATTCCATCGGGAACCCGACCCAGGAAGTTCATATCGACCTGGAACTTTCCACCCGTAACCTCGGGATATACTTTAGTCACTATGAGTTTGTAGTCACTGTCATTTATCGTAACGGTGGCGTGCAATCCCCCGACAACCCGCGCGATGTAGAACTCGTCGATATCGGCTCTCACCTTGAACCCATCTAGTGCATCGATGACACCGAGCTGGTCTCCCGGATTTTTCGATTGACCTATCTCGGCATTCAGAGAAGTAAGCTGACCACCAATCGGCGCCTTAACGGTAAGGTTGTCGATCGTCTCCCTTATCAATCGCAGATTCTGCTCCATCCTCGTAATCGAGGAGGCAATTTGTGAAATCTGAGACACTCCGAGGAGCGAATCCTGCTCGTAGTTTCTTCGCGCCAACTCTTCCTGCTCAAGCGCCTGATGGTAATTGTTGTACGCCAGTTCATAGTCCTGTACGGAGATGAGTTTCCTGTCGAACATCTTCTTCTGGCGCTCAAAATTTTCATTATAGTTAGTCAGCTGATATACGGCGCTGACGAGCGCATTCTGGAGCGAGATACTATTCTCCTGAATCTGAAGACGCGTGTTCCGTGCGTCGTTTATCTGCTGATAAGCAAACGTCTCCTGCTGGAGTGCATTCAGCTTAACATTGGTATTAGAAAGCTTCAGAAGTTTCTGACCTTTCTTGACGATTGTTCCCTCTTCGACATATTTCGCCTCCACTATGCCACCCTGGATCGCGTCAAGGTAATACGAGGTCTTGGGCATAACTGTCCCGGTTACAGGGATGAATTCCTGAAAGTCACCTTCCCTTACGGTGGATATTGTTATCTTGTCCGCGTCGACATTCAGTTTGGACCCGCTGTCTGAAATTATCATCGCTATCAACACGATGAACAACGCGACTCCGCTCGCGTATATCCAGAATCGCGTCCTCTTGTAGAATGGCTTCTTTTCGATCTTCCTGTCCAACTGAATGCCTTCTCTCTCAACGACTGAGCAGCTTCTTGAACTTATGATTATGATAATTGAAGTACAACTGGTGTGCCATCAAACTGTCAGTGGATGCGGGACGGATTTCCATCTTTTTAAATGAATTTGAATGTTTCATCGAATAGTGAGAAGTTACGGGTGTTCGGAATCGGACGGCAGCGCCCGATAGCGGACAGTGGCGTGAGGAAGAAAATGAAGAGGGATGAGATTGACAGCAGACATCCGCGGGCTTCTCAAGAACTGCAGTGACTTTCCTTTGAGAGATCGAATTTACAGATCGTATGTCAGGTGCAGAAAGATATCTTCGATATCGTATAAGTTAATCGAAACAAGAAGACGCGAAACGGCGCAAGAGAGCCCCGGGACTTTCGGTGGCCCTAGTTTCATCCTCCGTGCTCCATCCTCCGTGATTCCTTTCAACGATTTACACAAATACACAACCAGCGAGACCCAAAGCTCATGGCCAACAAAACCGGTAAGATCCTCATAATCGACGACGACGAAGACGTACTCTATTCGGCCCGGCTTCTTCTGAAGCAATACTACTCGATCACACGGACCGAGAAAGACCCGGGGCAGATTCCTTCAATCCTTAGAGATGAACGATACGACGTGATTCTTCTCGATATGAATTTTTCGGGAGATGCGACGAGCGGGACGGAAGGATTCGATTGGCTCAGGAAAATTTTGGAGATCGATCGAGCTGCCGTCGTGGTCCTCATAACGGCATACGGCAATATCGAGATGGCGGTAAAGGCTATCAAGGAAGGGGCTATCGATTTCGTTTTGAAACCGTGGCAAAATGAAAAGCTCCTCGCTACGGTCTCTTCCGCAATGAGACTTAGCGAATCAAAACAGGAAATCGAGGATCTACGCTCCAAGCAGAAGCAACTCACAAGCGATCTCGACAGCCGGTATCAGGAAATCATCGGCGCATCCGATGAGATGCAAAAAGTCTTCAGCACGATTTCGAAAGTAGCTTCGACGGATGCCAACGTTCTCATAGTCGGCGAGAATGGTACAGGCAAAGAACTGGTAGCCAGGGCAATCCATAGGAAGTCCAAACGCAATGGGAATATCTTCCTTGGCGTCGATGTCGGATCCCTGAGTGAAAGTCTCTTTGAGAGCGAGCTCTTCGGACATGTGAAGGGCGCCTTCACAGACGCGAAGGAGGATAAAGTCGGCCGTTTCGAGATAGCGTCCGGCGGTACGTTATTCCTTGACGAGATCGGGAATCTCACAAAAAATCTGCAGATGAAACTTCTGACGGTCCTGCAAAACAGACAAGTCACGAGGCTCGGCGCGAATATCCCGAAACCGATCGACATAAGACTCATCTGTGCGACTAACCTTCCTGCCGAAGAGATCAGATCCGAGGAGAGGTTCCGGCAGGACCTACTCTACCGGATTAACACCGTCGAAATACAGCTCCCCCCGCTTAGAAAGCGCACCGATGACATTCCTCTCCTTGCGTACCATTTCATACAAACGTACTCACAGAAATACGGTAAGCCCCTCAAACGATTTGACGACGACGCGATGCAGCAACTTCACAGGTACCGATGGCCCGGTAATGTCCGGGAGCTTCAGCACTTGATTGAGAGGATCGTCATACTCAACGACTCGGAGACGCTTACCGCAAAGGACATCAATTTGTCGCCGGCAGTTACCCAGGGTGAGGCGATCCCTTTCAACAATTATCAGCTTGAAGAGGCGGAAAAAATACTGATAATAAAGGCAGTCAGCAAACATGACGGGAACCTGACGAGGGCGGCGAAGGATCTCGGAATAACGCGCGCGGCGCTGTACAGAAGATTGGAGAAATACGGGCTCTAGGAAAGGACATAGCCGGCCAGGCACCATCAGCGACAGTCCAACGGCCACCCAACGAGCTCGTGTAAGCAGATGAAAGGAGTCTGAAGGGATGGTTCTAAAACGCTTCAGCGTCGTCGTAATTATCAGAACTGTAATCCTGTGCCTGAGTGTCTTTCTCCTGATATATCTCCTTACGGGCACATCGTTCGTCGCCACACCGTTTATCGTAGCTCTTCTCGTAATAGGACAGATCTACCTGCTGATCCAGTATGTTCAAAAGACCAATCGTGAACTTGCCAGGTTCTTCGATTCGATAAGGTACTCCGACTTTTCACAGAGTTTCCGCCCAACCGTTAAGGGTTCCTCGTTTGAGGAACTCAACAATGCCCTTGCACAGGTGATCGAGCAATTCAGGAAAACGCGCGGAGAGAAGGAAGAGCAGTATCGCTACCTTCAGATAGTTGTTCAACACGTAGGTGTCGGTCTCATGGCTTTCACCGATGACGGCAAAATCGAGCTCATCAACACCGCCGCAAAAAAACTACTTAGGGTGAACAATGTCCAAAACGTGAGCGAGCTCGGTGCAACGAGTGCGCCGCTTGTCAAAGCACTGGATGGAATAAAAGCGGGCGAGAACCTGCTCGTTAAATACGTGAGCGATAACGAGCTATTCCAACTCTCCATATACGCCACAGAATTCAAGATGCAGGGCAATCAATACAAACTCGTCTCGCTGGCAAATATCCAGAACGAACTCGAAGAACGCGAGATGCAGGCGTGGCAGAATCTCATCAGGGTGCTTACCCACGAAATCATGAACTCAGTGACGCCGATCATCTCACTTTCGTCGACCGCGAGTTCTCTGCTCGAAGGGATAATGCCCGAAGGCGGCCGGGATAATGGGGACGCAGGCGTATTGAAGACGGAAAGGTCAGAAAAGGCTGCCGACTCACTAAACGACGTCAAAGGGGCGCTGGATACGATCTCCAAGCGCAGCCTGGGGCTGCTTCACTTCGTCGATGATTACAGAAACCTTACCCGCATTCCGACGCCAAATTTCCAGACCGTCAAGATGGCTGAACTGTTTGACCGAATACAGAAACTCTTTGCCGATCGTTTCCAGAATTGGGGAATCAATTGCTCTGCAGTGGTAAGTCCGCCTGAACTCGAACTCACAGTTGATCCCGATCTGGTTGAGCAGGTGCTAATAAATCTGATCATGAACTCCATCGGCGCCGTATCGGGTGCCGCCCATCCGGAAATACGGCTCACCGCCAGAACGGATAACAGGGGCGGGACTTTGATTCAGGTAGCAGACAACGGGCACGGGATCCCTGAGGAGCTGCAGGAAAAAATATTCATCCCGTTCTTCACGACACGAAAGGATGGATCCGGTGTCGGTTTGAGCTTGTCGCGCCAGATAATGCGCGCACACAAGGGAAGCTTAACCGTGAGCTCTCTACCGGGACAAGAGACCATCTTCACGCTCAGGTTCTGACGACATCCCCTATTTCGGTTGGTACACCCCTTCAGCCACGGCTCCGCTGAAACACATCCTCACTATGTCGTCGTCCGCACCTGAGATGTACCTTCTCATTCTGCGGTCGAGGACCTCGTAATGTCTGACTGTGTTCAGGTAATCTCCTATGTAATCGAGATTCTCATCAGTCGTCATCCATCCGCTTCCGTCGAAGCGCGAGAGATCTACCGGGTTGGAGTAACTACGAAGCGTCATTTCTCCTTCTATATTGAAATAGAAAGGGAAATACGACATCGCTAATTCTCTGATCGACCTGAACACAGGATCTCGGTACCTGAGCATTGTCGTATTTGATTTCGCGACGGCGCCGTAGTATTTCCCCCCCTTGAAGAGGGCGATCACATGATCGTCGTCGTTCTGCGCAATCATGTCGACTATCAGAGGCGTCCGCCCGATCATCCTCAAAGCGGCAGCAGCAAAAAGAGCGCCCTCGAAGCAGTTCGCCTTTCCCTCTTCCATAACCATTCTCGGAGAACTTGTACCGGGTATCTCATCATAACTGATGCTGTTAAGAAAATCCTGAATGTCGTGAGGTTTCCTGAAACGCTTAAGTATATTGAGATCTTTTTTCCTAAAGGCAATCGATGCGTGTCCTTTATTTGCCATGTCAGAGTTCCCATCGGTTATTCAGACTTGTTGTTTAATCTACTATATTGAACCGACAATTCATTCTAACCTTCGAGGTCTTGACATGTACCACAATGCTCATCTTTCCAGATTCTCACTCATTTTCTCAGCGATCATCTTTTCAGTTGCCGTTAGCATGCAGGCTGCAACTGCAAGGGTTATCAAGCCTGGGCAGGACGAACCGGCACAGCAGCGGCTGCTATTGATTCCAACTCCCAGACACGTTTCGATTCATAAAGGTCATTTCACAATAGCGGCTTCTGACAAAATCATGCTTGCCCGCCCGTTCAATAGCGCAGACCAGTTTTCGGCCAGGCAGCTTGTCGATGAGATACAAGCCGATCTGAATGTCACGGTAGGAACTACTTCCAGGCTCGCAGGAAGAGTTTTCCTGTTGGGCAAAATCAAGGAAAATCCGGTAATAGAGCGTGAACTTCACGCGCTGAGAATTCAAGTACCGGATTCACTCGGAGATCAGGGATATATTCTTAACGTCTCGAAAGACAGAGTGCTTGTCGCGGCCAATACTTCGACTGGAATCTTCTATGGCGTCCAGACACTCAAACAAATCATCCGCGCCAATCGCGTGGGCAACCAGATCCCCCGCCTCACGATAACCGACTGGCCGGCACTCGCGTATCGCGGTTGGATGGACGACATAAGCCGCGGGCCGATTCCGACAATGGCCCTTCTGAAGAAGGAGGTAAGAAAACTTGCTGAATATAAGCTGAACTTCTTCACGCTCTATACGGAAAATATTTTCAAGTTGGAGGCCTATCCCGACCTTGCGCCGCAAGACGGACTGACCGCCGACCAGGTTAAGGAGTTGACCAAATACGCAGAACCGTACCATATCCAGCTGGTCGGGAATTTTCAGTCATTCGGACACATGTATAAAACCCTCAGCGATCCTTTCTATTACAAGATGCGTGAGACAGAAAATGTGCTATGCCCTGTCGTTCCGCAAACGTATCAGTTTCTCTCAAAAGTCTATTCCGAGATTGTCCCGGCATACTCCAGCAAATTCTTTAACATTAATTGCGACGAAACGTTTGATCTCGGGATGGGCAAGTCGAAAGCCCTCGTCGATAGTCTCGGTATCGGCACAGTTTACGCCGACCACATCAACAAGGTCTACGATCTCCTGACGCCTTATCATAAGACAATAATGATGTGGGGCGATATCGCCGACGAAGACACATCGATTGTCGGCATGCTTCCAAAAAATATCATAATGCTCCCGTGGAACTACAGTCCCGCCAAAAGTTTCGACGGGATGATAAAACCCTTCGTGAACGACGGTTTCAGGTTCATGGTCGCGCCCGGGGTCGGATGCTGGAGCCAGATATGGCCAAGCCTGCAGAGCTCTGTCATCAACATATCAAACTTTGTCCGGGACGGCGCAAAGTACGGGACGATAGGCATGTTGAACACCGCCTGGGACGACGACGGCGAGAATTTCTTCAACTATAACTGGTTCGCAATGATTTGGGGAGCAGAGTGCTCCTGGAAGCCGGCGCCGCCGGATACAGGTTCAGCAGCTGACAACTATTTGGATGCGCGCCTGTCCCGCTTCGAAGACTCCTTCAATGCGATTTTTTACGGGAACCCTGCCGACTCCGTGGCACAAACATTCTTTCGCCTAGATTCGATTCGCAGCTACCCGATCAGGAATATTTTGAGCGACCCCGGTTTCTGGAAGGAACCTCTCGACTTCACCGCGGATGAATCCAACGACTCGAATGCCACAAACAACCTGGCGGCGGGTTCAGCTGCGGCGCGCGTTCTCGAGCAGCTTAAGAACGAAAAGGCAGTGGCTAAGAGAAATGTCGGCTCACTCGATTATGCCATCTTCGCCGCAAGAAGGGTCGAGTTCGAAACACGCAAAAATATTTTCGGAATCAGACTCAGGCAGGCAATGATAAATCGCGATTCGGTTTCGCTGGCGGTCATCAGAAGCGAAATCAACCCGCTTCTCAATAAGCTGCACAGTCTCAAAATGGAGTACGTAAGACTCTGGGGGAAAGAAAACCGTACCTGGTGGCTCAACAAAATACTCGACCGGTATGACGAACTCGGAAACAGCCTAATCAATCTTGACAAGACGGTAATCATTACACCTTCGAGCGACGTCGTCAACGGACTGAGGACGATAACGCTAAGCACTGTGTTCAACGACAAACCAATCTACTACACGACCGACAACACGGTGCCTACGCTCGGCGCGAAGGTCTACACAGGACCGTTCACTATCGGCCATTCCTCTCCCATCCGCGCAGGTGTCGAAGAATACGGACAGGTTGTGGAAACTGCGCACGCGTACGTACTCGTCGACAAAGCTATCGGCAAGTTGTACAAGCTGGAATCAAAGTACAGCTCGTACGATCCGGCTTATGCAGCAGGTGGAGATTCCGCCCTGGTGGACGGGTTGCTCGGCGGGATGAATGTCCATGACGGCCGCTGGCAGGGCTACCAGGGACAGAACGTCAACATTATCCTGGATATGAAGAAAGAAACAAGTGTCAGAGAAGTCGGGATCCGATTCTTTCAAAACAGTTACGGGTGGATACTCCTGCCGAAGGAAGTGAAGGTACTCTTTTCCGATAATGGAACCGATTTCCATCAAGTGGCCGACATACAGAACACGATAAGTCCAGAACTGCACGGTACAATTATCCATGAATTCGAAGCACACTTTGCCAAAGCAGAGACGAGGTACATCCAGGTTATCGGAGTCTATCCCGGTACGCTGCCGGCAGGTCACCCCGGAGCAGGAAGTCCCTCTTTCATGTTCTCAGACGAAGTGATAGTGAAGTAAGAGATTTTGGGCGGCAGGATTGTTCCTGCCGCCTCTCGTAATTCTTCGCACGGTTTAGAACCCTGCCTATGCGGGAGAAAAGAAAAAAAAGAGGTCCTCATTTACAGCTCTCAGACCCCCTGGGTTTAGATTGGGAGAGCTAATTATTGCCTCCACCGGCTCTCGCGAGCAACCACTCCGACCACTCCCTGATTCCGGAACCTGTCGTACACGAAGTCTCAAAAACGGTAAGGTTAGGATTTATACGGAGAGCGTTCTTTCTCAATTCATCGAGATTAAAGTTCAGATATGGGACAAGATCGACCTTGTTTATGATAAGCACCGAGGCGTTTCTGAACATCGCCGGATATTTGAGAGGCTTGTCGTCCCCTTCCGTCGTGCTGGCAATTACTATTTTCATCGCCTCACCGAGATCATAGCCGGCCGGACAGACCAGGTTCCCCACGTTTTCGATAACAAGTAGGTCGGTCCCCTCGAGCTCCATTTTTCCGAGAGCATCCTGGACCAGTCTCGCCTCCAAATGACATCCGCCGTTCGTTACGATCTGCACTACCGGAACGCCGAACTTCGCCACGCGCTGCGCATCGAGATCGGTTTGAACGTCTCCTTCGATGACGGCAACCCTGATCTTTCCGTTCAGATGCTCAAGTGTTTTCTCCAGCAGGCTCGTCTTGCCTGAGCCGGGCGAGCTGACAAGATTGATCACGAATATGCCGTCCCTTTCGAACAGCTCTCTGTTCTGCCGTGCCAGCTCGTCGTTTTTCTCGAGTACTTTTCGTTCAATTGTTATCACACTCATCTTCGACCTCAATCTCAATAACCTGTAATTCATTTCCGGAAATCACTTTAACATTTCCGCCGCCGCACGCCGCACACTTAAATGTCATGCCGTCGACGATGGAGTCGGTCCCGCAGTCGAGGCAGTGGGCGACAATATCGCAGCGTTCAACTTCGAGCTTCGCACTCTCCATCTCTGTCCCATTTATCAGCGCCGTGAAGCAGAAATCGAGAGATTCAGGCACGACTCCGGCAAGCTCACCTACTCTCACCTTGACGCTCTTGAGCTTACCTCCTCCGTTTGCAGACATGCTACCTTTAACTATTTCGAGTATGTTCTCGGCTAATGCAAGTTCATGCATAGGATTGGATTGGGCAGCTTGATTTGTTTCACTTGTCTTCGGGATTCATTGTCTTTTGCGGTGCTGCGTCGCCGACGTGAAAACGTGGTGCACAGCTGCCGGGGCTACCGGGTTGCGTCAGGAACCAGGCTCTTCAGATGATCCGGCAGACCGCTCCAAGCCCTCGAATTCGTTTGCCTGTTTCAGATACTCGAAAACTACCTTTGCCTCTTCTTCGTCCACAATACTTATGGCAAATCCCACATGAACGATCACGTAATCGCCGAGTTTTACTTCCGGGACATAAGCGAGACAAACCTCTTTGGTTATCCCGCTGAAATCCACTCGTCCCATCGACATTCCCTGCGGATCTTTGTCGATCCTGGTCACTTTGCCCGGTACGCCTAAACACATTTCTGTTCCACCATATATTCGCCAAGATTCGGTTCCATCGGAATTCACTTCTGACACACCAGACTCTGCAACAGTAGTGCCGGATAGAATGTGTGAATAGGGCTGGAAACGAGGGAAACTCACGATAGGAGCGGCATCGCGCCCCACCTGATCGTGTGGTCTGTTGACGCTATTTCATGATCGTTTGAACGCAAATACTGTCTCGAAGTCTGTAAAGAAAATGGAAAAGCGAATTCGAGTGTGAAAGCCCGCTAGTGCCATTCCAACTAATTTTACCAAACAACGTGCAGGTAAAATTATTGTTGGAATGAGCATCCCGCCCGCTTTTGGCGGGACCAAGTTAGCAAATGATAGTTGGATGGGCACTAGACAGCACTACGCTGACGAGCACACTCGTACAAAATGACTCCAACGGAACTGCCGACGTTGATCGAATCGACATCGTGCTGCATTGGAATCCGGACCACCGTTTCGCATCCGGCGAGAACTTGCGGCGAGACCCCTTCACCTTCGCTTCCAAAAACGATGCAGAGATCGCCGGATAGATCTGCACTGCCTACATCTACGGCTCCATCCCTGGGATTTGCCGCGACGATGCGTACGCCGTGATCTTTGCGCATCGATTCGAGTACCGTGACAAGATGCTCGCACTTGGCTATCGGCAGATTGAATATCGTCCCCATCGAATTTCTAACCGAGCGCCTCAGATAGGGATCGCATGATGTTTCGCCGACGATCAAAGCATCGACGCCTAACGCTGCACAGTTCCTGACAATTACTCCCATGTTCTCAGAATTAGCTACACCATCGAGCGCGACAAGCAAGCGGCGGTCGTTCGACGGTTTCTCAGATGCGAACACATCCGCCGGTTCCGGGACTCTTCCTATCGCCATGATACCCTGATGAAGCTTATAGCCGACAATCTCTTCAAGCAGTTTTTTGCCGGCTACGTATACACCCTCTTCTACCCTTCTCTTCTCAATGAGCGGTGAATATGTCACCAGCCATTCCTCTGTGAGAAGAATCGATATGATATCGAGATCACTTTCGACAAGTCTTCTTACGACCTTCTCGCCTTCCGCAATGAATATTCCCCTCTCGCGATGTCCGGCCGGACGGCGCATCGTCAGATAGGGTTCAAGTTCCGGTAAGTCGAGCGAAAGTAATCGAGTAATAGTCGTCAAAGTTTTCGTCCTGGCGCACAGCCTTGTCAAGGTTCTGATACTTGACAAGATTGTGACATATCGTTTTGTTATTTCCCTGCACCTTCTTCGGCCCAGATATTGGAAATGTTAACAATCGTCTCAACCGACTTCACCATCGAATTTGCCGGGATCCATTCGAGTTTGCCGTGCGGATTCTCTTCTCCGGCAAAAATGTTAGGTGTCGGCAGTCCCATGAAAGTAAGCTGAGAGCCATCGGTACCACCTCGCACCGGGAACCTGATCGGATTCACTCCAGCTCTCTCCATCGCTTCTTCAGCAAACTTCACTACCTCCGGATACCTCTCAAGCACCGAATTCATATTGCGATAAGTATCTGTAATCCTCAAGTGAATTTTGACATTTGGAAATTTCTGCTCGGTCTGCTCCTTCATTTCCCGCAGCATCTTTCCCTTTGCCTCCATCCAGCTCATGTCGAAATCCCGTATCAGGACTTTTAGTCTCGTCTTCTCTTCATTTCCTGTCAGGTCGTAAGGATGTAGATAACCTTCTCTTCCTTCAGTAGTCTCGGGTTTCATGCCTTCAGGAAATAAAGAGACGAAGTACGCTGCTGCATAGAGAGAGTTGACCATGATCCCCTTGGCGTAACCGGGGTGCGTGTTCTTGCCGTTGAACGTAACGACGGCGGCCTGTGCGTTGAATGTCTCGTCGCTCAGCTCACCGAGCTGTCCGCCGTCAACCGTGTATGCGTACTTCGCGCCCCACCCTTTAATGTCGAAGTATTCCGGTCCGTTGCCGACTTCCTCATCCGGAGTAAATGCGATCTTTATTGTGCCGTGCTTGACCTCCGGATGTTTTAGCATATACTCTACCGCGGTCATGATCTCCGCTATTCCAGCTTTATCGTCGGCTGCGAGGAGCGTCGTTCCGTCTGTCGTGATGATGTCATCGCCGATGCTTTTCAAAAGATTCGGGTTCCTTTCGACGGTGATCACGCTGGTCGTGTCATGCGGCAGGACGATATCGCCTCCGCGATAGTTCGTGTGCACGATTGGATTGACGCTTGCATCAGATACAGAGGAAGAGGCATCCATATGGGCCATGAAACCAACGGCAGGTACGATGGCTGTCTGCTGCTCCGAAAGATTTGAGGAAAGTGTCGCATAAACGTAACAATGCTCCTCATCCAGCCGCGCGTCCGGCAGCCCGAGATCGCGAAGCTCCTTCAGCAACACTCTCGCGAGATCGAACTGTTTTTGTGTACTCGGCACCTGCTCAACGTCTTCCTTCGACTGCGTGTCAATCTTCACGTATCTCACCAGTCTGTCGACGGCAGCTTTCTTAATCCATTTCTCGTCCACTTGTCCAAAAGATACCTCCGCAAGGAAAAGTGATGACAGCAAGATCATCAAAGCCTTCATAACTAACCTCCTGACACGGTTATTGATCAGTTTGTTTTCCCACGACCTGCGAACCGATGTGAAAAGAGGCTGTCCTGCATACCGGACAGCCTCAGAAATCTCACCTGGATGAGCGTCACCGGAAAGGTGACGGTCACCGGTTCAAGCTTTCATTCGAATTATGTTCCTGAGCTGTAATCTGTCTGGTACTTTACCTGTTCCGGTGTAAGCTTGTCGATTTTGATGCCCATGGTTCGGAGCTTCACCAGCGCGATCTCCTGGTCCTGTTCGGCCGGGATGTCGTGGACCTTGTTCTCGAGTCTCTTTCCTTTCTTGTGAAGCTCGACGATCCTGAGCTGAGACATGAACTGATTGGCAAATGACATGTCCATGACTTCGGAAGGATGTCCTTCAGCGGCGGCAAGGTTGACAAGCCTTCCCTGGGCGAGGACGTATATCCTCCGGCCGTCTTTCGTCAAGTACTCTTCGTTGTTCGCCCTGATTTCGTGGATCTTCTTCGTCATCTTTTTCAGGTCGTTGAGGTTCAGCTCGCAATCGTAATGGCCCGTATTGCAGACTATGGCACCGTCCTTCATTTTCTCGAAGTGTCTCTTCACCACGATGTCTTTGACTCCAGTGGCAGTGACAAACACGTCGCCGATCTTCGCGGCTTCATCCATCGCCATCACTCTCATTCCCTCAAGTGTAGCCTTCAGGGCTGCCGTCGGCTTCACCTCGGTTACGATGACGTTTGCACCCATTCCCTTCGCACGCAACGCCACGCCTTTCCCGCAGTGGCCATAGCCGGCAACTACGACATTCTTGCCCGCAAGGAGAACGCTTGTGGCTCTGATGATGCCGTCGAGCGTCGATTGTCCCGTGCCATAGACGTTATCGAAATCCCACTTGGTCTCGGCATCGTTAACGGCAATGACCGGATACCTCAAAGCACCGTCGTCGGCCATGGCACGCAGCCTGTGGACTCCGGTCGTGGTTTCTTCGGTGCCGCCGAGTATCGAAGTTTCCGCTAGTTCCGGATATTTATTATGAACGGTGAAGATGAGATCGGCGCCGTCGTCAAGCGTGAGATTCGGTTTCATCTTGATCGTTTCGTCTATCGCCCAGTAAAACTCCTTCACAGACATCCCGTGCCAGGCGAAGATCGATATCTTCTCGGCGGCGAGCGCTGCGGCGACGGAATCGTTCGTGGAAAGCGGGTTACAGCCGCTCCAGCTGACATCTGCTCCGCAGGCCGCGAAAGTCTTTACCAGCACAGCAGTCTCTTTCGTGACATGAAGGCATCCCGCTATCTTGTAACCCTTGAACGGTTTGGTCTTGCTGTGCTTTTCCTTCAATGCCATGAGCACCGGCATTCTCGATTCCGCCCAGGCTATTCTCTGCCTTCCTTCTTCGGCGAGAGACATATCGCGAACTTTGTAAAGCCCTTTCACTTCATTCATCTAAGAACTTCTCCAGACTTTTGATTTCAGATTATTGGAATGACTACCTGACTGCGACACGGAGCTTATTCACGAGATCGAGTTTTTCCCACGTGAAATCCTTTTCCGCTCTTCCGAAATGGCCGTATGCTGCCGTTTTCCTGAAAATGGGCCGGCGTAGGTTGAGGTGCTTAGTAATTCCGGAAGGCGTGAGGTCCATAACTTCGCCGACAATTCTTCCGAGTTCTGCATCGGAGACGCCGCGGCCGGTGCCGTTAGTGTCGACAAGGATCGATACCGGCTGCGCAACGCCGATCGCGTAGGCAAGCTGTATCATGCACTCCCTCGCGAGTCCTGCCGCGACGATGTTCTTGGCAAGATAGCGGGCTGCGTAGGCTGCGCTTCGGTCGACCTTTGACGGGTCCTTACCGGAGAACGCACCGCCGCCGTGAGGAGCGTACCCACCGTACGTGTCGACGATGATCTTCCTCCCGGTAAGGCCGGTATCGCCGTGAGGACCGCCAATTTCAAATCGGCCTGTAGGATTGATATGGTACCGCGTATCCTTCGTGATATATTTCTGAGGTATTACTTTCCCGATAATGTGTTCCTTTACGTCTTCAGCAATTTTTCTCTGCCATTTGGATTCACTGACGCCTTTGGGTTCCGGGTCGTGCTGCGTCGAAATGACGATCGTATCGACCGTGATTCTTCCGCCCTCGTGGTAAGCAACCGTCACCTGGCTCTTACCGTCGGGACGCAGATAGCGCATCGGCGATTTCTCCTTCAGCTTCCTTACTTCCGCGAGGCGCATCGTTAGCCGGTGCGCGAGCGCAATGGGCAAAGGCATGTATTCTTCCGTCTGATCACATGCATATCCGAACATCATACCCTGGTCGCCTGCACCGCCGGTTTCAACTCCACGGCTGATATCAGCCGACTGGGAATGCATGACATTTACGACACCGCATGACTCTGCATCAAACTTGTACCGTATATCGTTATAACCGATATCGCTGATGACCTTTCGCGCTACATCGGCCACGTCGATCTTCGATTTTGCTTTTTCAGTCGTCGTGACCTCTCCGCCTATTACGACCAACCCCGTCGTTGCGTAAGTTTCGCAAGCGACCCTGGAATTCGGTTCGATCGTAAGATGTGCATCTAGAACTGCATCGGAAATCTGATCGCAGATCTTATCAGGATGCCCTTCAGTGACTGATTCCGATGTGAACAGTTTGTACATTGTATCTCCGGTTGTTTGTTATAGAAAATCTATTTCGGTTGAATCGCCCGCGTTCACGCGTTTGAAACTCCCTTTAAGTTGAGCGTTCTGCCCCACGATCGACCCATCGAGCAACGAATTATGGATCGATGCTCCCGAGCCGATGATCGAGTCACGTATCAGCGAATCAATGACTTCGACTCCGGAATCGATCGTCGCATTCGGACCTATGACGGAATTGGATATTTTCGCGCTGTCCGCGATGTAGACAGGCGGGATGATAACGACATTGTCCCGCTTCCTGAAATGCCTCGTCTTCTTGAGAAGGTGGCGGTTCGTCGACAGAAGCGTCTCCGGCTTTCCGCAATCGTACCAGCCGTCGATTTCAAAAAAATTAATCACTTCTCCCCGATCCAGCATTATCTGCAAGGCGTCGGTCAGCTGGTACTCATTCTTCGTCTTGATGTCCTTGTCCATTGTTTCCTGGATCGCCGCCGCAAGGATAAGAGGAGATTTAATGTAATAAAGCCCGACCACCGCGAGGTTCGATGTCGGTTTGTCCGGCTTCTCGACCAGTTTAGTCACCCTGTTTCCACTGACTTCGGCAACCCCGAATCTTCTCGGGTCATCGACACGCTTCACTCCGATGCTGGAGTTCTCGCTGTTCAAAAGAGGCTTGAGATCGACGTCGAACACCGTGTCACCGAGGATGATCAGAAGTGGCTCGCTGCTCCTGTCGCCCTTGAGCGCTACATGAGTCGCATGACCGAGTCCCAGTCTCTCTTCCTGATACACAAATTTGAAATTCACTTTCCTGTAGTTGGAGCGAAGGTATTCTTCCACCATTTCGCCCATGTACCCGACAACCACGATGATCTCTTTGATCCCTATTTCGGTCAGATTGTCCACGATGTGGCCAACTATCGGTTTGCCCCCTACGTTAAGGAGCACCTTCGGCAAAGAGTAAGTATGCGGACGCAGACGTGTTCCCACTCCTGCAACTGGGATTAATGCTCTCATGTTCTCAAGATTTTTGTTTGTGGAAAAAATTTAACATTCTGCCGCGGAACATGCAAAGAATGACCGGTTTTGAGGATAATCCTTTTCAAGAGACAATATCTTTGCCTACTTCGAACGCTCGATTTAGGATGTCAATCCGTACGCATTTTTTCTGAACTTCCGGGTCAGCCGTAGTGTTAGCTATCGTGTAGCGGGTTTGACCGGTAAAGTCTCTGTCTGTGCTTTTCCGCACCGAGGCCCGGGGAAAGTACCATTGTTTATTTACCCCAATTTTACGATTTTTTCCTATTATAAGGAACAGAGAGATGTTGAAAGAGATTTTCGATAGAGTACGGGAGGGAGAGCGCCTCTCATTCGACGAAGGGATGGAACTCTTCGCATCCGACGACCTGATTTCGATCGGCATGTTAGCCGACAGCGTTCGCAGGAAGAAGCATCCGGAACCGGTCGTCACGTTCATCATAGACAGAAACATCAACTATACCAATGTGTGCGTCACCGAATGTACGTTCTGTGCGTTCTACGCGAAGGTTGGCGATGAAAAGAAAAGCTACACCCTGACCAACGACGAGTTGGGCAGGAAGATACAGGAAACGATTGACCTCGGTGGGTCAAGGATACTTCTCCAGGGCGGACTTAACCCCGATCTCGGGTTGGATTATTACGAAGACACTTTCAGGTTCATTAAATCGAACTATAAGATATGGCTTCATGCGCTCTCGCCGGAGGAGATCGTCTACATCTCCCGGCAAAGTGGATTAAAGACCAGAGATGTGATAAAGAGACTGATGGAAGCCGGCCTCGATTCGATACCTGGCGGAGGCGCAGAGATACTTGTGGATCCGGTTAGAGACAAGATTGCTCCCAAGAAATGTACGTCCGACGAATGGCTCGGAGTGATGAACGAGGCACACAGACTCGGATTGAAGACCACGGCGACGATGATGTTCGGACACGTGGAGAGCTGCGAGGACCGGCTCCAGCACATGATGGTGGTACGCGAGCTCCAGGACCGCACCGGTGGGTTCACAGCGTTCATTCCATGGACATTCCAGCCGAGGAACACCGAACTCGCCGAGAATCACGATAACTTGCGCGAGAAATCGTCGGCATTCGATTACCTGAAGACGCTGGCGATTTCCAGGTTGATGGTCGACAATGTCGATTCGATTCAGGTAAGCTGGGTAACCCAAGGATTGAAGATCGCTCAGATCGCACTGACCTTCGGGGCAGACGATTTCGGGAGTCTCATGATCGAAGAAAACGTCGTAAGCGCGGCTGGAACAAAGCACTTCTCGGGATTCAGCCTGAGTCATATAACGCGCGCGATCAAAAGCGCCGGCTACGAACCCGTACAACGGTACGTTTAAAGAAAGGGGGCCAGGTGCAGGAGACGAATCCTTCGCTTATTCTCCTGCATGTTTCATCCCAGGCTAAGTGCAGCATTTCTTACTTATTGTGAAGACGCTGATCTCAACTAATTAATTCCCAATCGAATAGCGGAAGAATCATGTGGTATAATTCAATTCTCGAAGTAATCGGCAACACGCCGATGCTCAAACTTTCGCACATAGCACCCGAAACCAAAGCTACCCTCCTTGCGAAACTTGAGTACCTGAACCCCGGCGGCTCCGTCAAGGACAGGATAGGCATAACCATGATCGAGGACGCCGAGAGGCGAGGCATTCTCAAACCCGGCGGCACGATCATAGAGGGAACCTCCGGCAACACCGGTATGGGACTGGCACTCGTCGCGGCAATGAAAGGCTACAAATGTATCTTCACAATGCCCGACAAGATGAGCCAGGAGAAGATAGACCTCCTTCGCGCATTCGGAGCAGAGGTGATAGTGACACCTACTGCCGTCGAGCCCGAAGATCCACGAAGTTATCACTCGGTCGCGGTCAGGCTCAGTAAAGAAATTCCTAACTCATACTTTCCAAACCAGTACGACAATCCGAGCAACCCGAAAGCACACTACGAAACTACAGGCCCGGAAATCTGGGAACAAACCGAAGGCAAGATAACTCATCTTGTCTGCGGGATAGGTACCGGAGGGACCATCGTCGGCGTCGCAAAATATCTCAAGGAGAAGAATCCTAAGATACGGATCATCGGCGTCGACCCGGAAGGAAGCATTTACGCCGAATACTTCAGAAGCGGTAAGCTGCCGGAGAGCCATCCTTACAAGGTCGAGGGAATCGGACAGGACTCGATGCCGAAAATAATGGAATTCAACAACATCGACGAAGTGATCACCGTTTCCGACAAGGAGTCTTTTCTGGCCACGCGTGTGCTGGCAAGAAGAGAAGGAATATTTGCCGGAGGATCGGCAGGATCGGCCTTGCACGTCGCACTGAAAGTGGCCGCCTCGCTCTCGCGTTCAGATATTGTCGTTATCATAATCCCTGATCACGGCTCGCGGTACCTCTCAAAACTTTACAACGACACGTGGATGAAGGACAACCAGTATTTAGAAACAGGGCTGAGGATTTCTGCCGGTGACGTAAGCCATGCGAAACATGGGAAGCGGGCCCTCATCAGTGTGGGACCTGAAGCGACGTTGACGCAAGCGATAAACCTGATGCAGGAAAACGACATTTCGCAGCTCCCGGTACTCAACGGTACCGAAATACTCGGGAGCCTTACTGAGACGAAGGTTTTGTCTACGCTGCTGAAAGATCCTTCGCGGCGCGAGCGTAACGTAATGGAGTTTGTCGGGAAGCCCTTCCCCCTCGTCGATGAGAAGATGTCCGTCGAGAACCTGTACAGGCTTCTCGACAACGAGACATCCGCCGTAATTGTGCGGTCGGGCAACGGAACTTCGACAAAAGGGAGCAACTTCAGCATAATTACAAAATCAGACCTAATCTTGGCGATTACGGAGAATCCAAAACAAATTCAGGGGAGACAATAGATGAAATTTGGCACCACGGCAGTACACGGCGGTCAGGAACCTGATAGTGCGACGGGCGCCATAATGACTCCAATTTACCAGACATCCACTTTCGTTCAATCCGAGCCTACAGTCCACAAGGGCTACGACTACTCACGAGCCGGAAATCCTACGCGCTCAGCTCTCGAGGCGAATCTGGCCGCTCTAGAAGAAGGAAAACACTGCGCCGCGTTCTCATCCGGGATGGGAGCTATCGATGCGGTAATCAAGCTGCTGAAAACAGGCGACCATGTAGTGGCAGGCAACGATCTTTACGGCGGCACATACAGGATTTTCGAAAAAGTGTTCAAGCAATTCGGCGTGACATGCAGCTTCATCGACCTGAGCAAAAAGGAGAATCTCAAAAAAGGACTAAGGAAACACACCAGGATGGTCTGGATTGAAACTCCGACCAATCCGTTGTTGGGCATTGTAGATATTGAAGCCGTGACCGCTATGGCTAAGGCGGCCGGTGCGCTCTCGGTCGTCGACAACACGTTTGCCACACCGTTCCTCCAGAAGCCTCTCTCTTTGGGGGCAGATATCGTGGTACACAGTGCCACGAAATACATCGGCGGACACTCCGACGTCATACTGGGCGCCGCCATTACGAATGACGGTGAACTCGCAGAAAGGCTCCACTTCATTCAGAAGTCGAGCGGCGCGGTGCCGGGACCGTTCGACTGCTTCCTTGCCCTGCGCGGCACGAAGACGCTGCACCTCAGAATGGAAAGGCACTGCGAAAACGCCAGGCTGGTCGCGGATTTCCTCGTCGCGCACCCGAAGGTCAGGCATGTCAATTATCCAGGGTTCAAATTTCATCCGAATCATCATATTGCCGAAAAGCAGATGAAGGGATTTGGAGGGATGGTGTCCTTCACGCTGAAGGATGAGAACATCGAAGCTGCCAAGAGGCTGACAACCTGTACGCGCATATTCACGCTTGCTGAGAGCCTCGGCGGTGTCGAATCCCTCATCGAGCATCCCGCGTCTATGACACATTCTTCGCTTCCGCGAGAAGTTAGATTGAAGTCAGGCCTTGAAGATTCACTGATAAGACTCTCCGTCGGTGTCGAAGACGCGGAAGATCTTATTGAAGACCTGAAGCAGGCACTGGAGAGGACATAGAAACCGCTTAAATTACCCGGATGAAGGGATTTTAGCATAGAAAGCTGGAACTATCTTCTCCCTGATTGTGTCTTAAGTCGACGATGATCGGAGGGAGAGAAAAATAAATGACGGCGCGCAGACGCAGGGCCATAGGAAAAGGGACCCTGCTCATCTACGTCTTCATTTCCGCAACGTTCAATTTCTCCCACCGGGATTACGTTCCGCTTGCTAGTAGTCTTGTTATTTCACGATCCCATGTCCTGGATCGATATCTCGACAGGAATGGTGGAGAGTTCGTTTGCCCGGCCCACCTTTTCGCACAATCCACAACTGCAACAGATCCTCATTCGCAGAACTTCTCCACACCGAAACATTTCTCTTTTCTGCGGATCATCGACCGACCACAGTACCTCTTAAGGCCGCAGCTTACAGCGTCGAGCCGCGCACCTCCTCTGCCGTAGAATCCCCCCCCGAATTATTCAGTCGCACAAATTAGTCAAGAATACATTCTAGGAGTATATCTATGCTCAGGAGTATGATTATATCCCTGCTCATGCTGGGATATACCTGCACTATCTCGTATGCCCAGGCGCCGCCCGCCTCGAATCGCCGGGCAAATATTCACGGTAAAATCACCGAGGAAAAAGACGGTCATCCCCTCGCCTATGCCGAGGTAGCAGTGATGAAGGGAAACTCGGTCGTGACCGGTACAATAGCCGACGAACTCGGCGATTTTCAGATCCACAATCTCTATCCAGGCCGGTACAAAATAGTAGCGTATATACTCGGCTTCGGGAAGTCCGAAATCGACACGTTACTGAGCAGCGGCGATCACCAAATCAATTTCGCGCTCGTTGCGAACGACATTCAAATGGAAGGAGTAACAGTAACCGCAAACCACCACAGTCATAATTATAATACTTCCGATAATACCCTTCGGATGATTCTTACGGCACCCGTTTTCCATACAAGCACGGTTCACATTTCACCGATGAGCACACCATCTTCTATCATTCAGCAAAACGTGCCCGGCGCCGTACAGGCACCGACGGGTGAGGTACACATTCAGGGACAACATTCCGAGTATTCATACTATGTCGACGGCGTGCCAATTCCTGAGACAATGAGTGAAGGTATGACGGAGTTGTTCGATCCGCGCACCGTAGACCGCATAACCTTCCTCGTCGGGGACTTGCCGGCTGAATATTCCGACGCACTTTCTGTTATAGATGTACGTACAAAGATCCCATCTCAGAAATTCAGCGCGCACGCTTCTCAATACGTGGGGAGTTTCAATTCGTCCGGTCAAAGCCTGTCGCTCGCCGCGCATACCGGAGACTTCTCCTACTTCTTCGCGGGCTCACGCAAAGTCACCGACCGCAGAATCGATACGCCTCTCCCCGCCGTTTTCCACGATCACGGCACCGACCTTTTCGGTTTCGGTAAGGTTCAATACATCATGTCGCCAAACGATATCCTTTCTCTCGACATCGACCAGAGTGGTTCTAACTTCCAGGTACCGTACGATTCAACGGGAGGAATAATGGAGAACGACAACGAACAGTTTGGCGATGGATTCCAAAACCTCATCTACCAGCACGGCTTCGGCTCCGATGGTGGAAGCGGCCAATTCTATCTTGCGCTCTCTCACAGGCAGGGTACCACCACTTATACCCCCGGCGCGACCGATGTCCCGTCATTCTTCTTTGCCGGTGACTCGATCCCCTACAACGTCAGGGACAGCAGGCTCTTCAATGTCTATGGCGCGCTCTCTTCAATCTCACTCCCTGAGGGAGATGAATTCTCCTTCAAAGGAGGAGCTTCCTACTTCTATACAAAGGGAAACGAGAACTTCAGCATGTTCAACGGCAACCTGGCCGGCCCCCAGTCGATTCAGAATCTTCAAGGTTATGATCTTGGCGCATTCATCCAGGGCGCCTACCAACCCTTCCCGATACTTGAGGTCGATGCTGGAGTGAGATACGATCAACATCACGCACAAGGTATCGGTACAGTTTCTCAATTCTCGCCCAAAGTTAAGCTGATCTACATACCCGGACTCTCGACCAGAGCCTATGTTTACTACGGCCGGCTCTTTGTCCCCGTTCTAATCGAACAGCTCCGAGAGCTTACCACGACGCCCGGCAAGGTATCCCAGATAACACTACCGGTGAGAGGTGAGTATTTCGAGTTAGGAATCACGCATTCATTCTCGCCTTCGCTGACCGGCAAGCTCGAAGGATATTACACTCAGGAAAATCCCGGGATGGACAACAGCACGATTCCGGGAACAAGTATCCAAACGGCGGTGAACATTCAGCAGATTTACGTGCGCGGGATACAGCTTGGGCTTGACTATAGTCCGGCCGGACCGTTCAGCGGCTATTTCAATCTTGCCATAAGCCATGCCCAGGGCGTCGGACCTACGACTGGAGGATTCCTCCCCACCGTACCGACGACCACAGCCTTCGACCTCGACCATGACCAGAGGATCACTTACTCTTTCGGACTCAACTACGAGAAGAGCGGCTACTACGGCAACCTGATCGGAAGCTACGGAAGCGGACTTACGAACGGCCAAATAAATGGGCACGTGGCCCCCCATTTGATTTTCGACGCATCCATGGGAAAATCATTTTACTTCGGCAGTTACTTCATCAAACCTGAATTCTACGTCGCGAACATATTGAATCATCAATATCTTCTGAACGGAGCATTCTTCAACGGAGCAAACTTCGGCGCGCCGCGCACAGTTCTTTTCAAGGTTTCGGTCGGCGTCGTCTGACCCTGATTTGAAGGGCAAGGGAGAGTCGGCGTCTCGTCATCTCCCTATTCCCCCTTGACCCGTTCGAGCATAGTAGATATATAGTGATATGGCGGGTGTTGGCAGTACCATCTCGCCGGAGCTTCCACGATATCGAGTATGACGCTCTGTAACCTAAGGACCATAAAATGTTAAGCAAATTGCTCAGTGACACCGTTGTACCAGTTCTCTTCAAGGTCGGCCCTGTAAGCGTTTATAGCTACGGACTAACCATGGGAATCGCCTTCCTAATCTCAAACTATTTCATCATCAAGGAATTCAAGCGGAGAGGTTTTGGCGCGGAATTCGCAAACCAGGTCACGATTGTAGCCGTCGTCCTGGGACTCGCGGGATCGAGGATTCTTTCGTTGATCGAAAACTGGGGAGATTTTCTCAAGGATCCGATCGGGATGGCATTTGCCACGGGCGGATTGACGTGGTACGGCGGTTTCATACTTGCAGGTGCGGTGATCACATGGATGATCAAGCGGAAGGGATTCAAATTCCTCGATGTGGCAGATGCGCTCGCACCGGAGCTCATACTGGGTTACGGCATCGGCAGAATCGCCTGTCACGTTTCGGGCGACGGCGATTACGGCATGCCGACAAAACTTCCCTGGGGAGTTGATTACGCGCACGGCGTCGCTCCCCCTTCGATAGCGTTCAGATATCTCCCGAGCATCGAGGCCCATTACCCGGGCGGGATAGTCCCGAACAATACCCTCTGCCAGCCGACACCGATTTACGAGTTTCTTGCCTGTCTCGGAATATTTTTCATACTCTGGCGCCTCCGTGAAAAACTAAAACCCTCCGGCGCGCTCTTTATGCTTTACCTGGTGCTTGCCGGAGCCGAAAGGTTCACAGTAGAATTTATCCGGCTGAATCCGAGACTCCTTTTCGGGCTTAGCGAAGCGCAGCTCATATCGATACCGCTGATGATAATTGGAGTGATAGGCTTTTTTATTCTCCGCTCCCAGATCCCCACAGCCTCTACAGTGAGCGAGTGAGATCAAGAGATACGATTTTGACGGAATGCCTGTACCCGGCTGTCTGCGTGAGCTCGGCGATGTGAAGCAAGGTGCTCGGACACTTCGCTCTATCCTTTGGAGTACACTATTTCCGTCAGAAGTACCTTCAGATTATCGCAATGGGTAACGCTCTTGTAAACGACGCAGGTCCGGCAGTCGGTGGTAGTGCAGTCGGAGCGCGTCCCGGTGAGGAGCCAGCACGGCTGCGCGTCCTCTGTATATGCGGGGCACATCGCCCTTTCTTCCGTTGGACACTTCCTCATTTCCCAGCACGGCATGAGGGCGACCATCCTCTTGATCGCTTCCAGAGTCATCCCCTTATGCGTAATCATATCCCGGACGCAGCCGAGCCAGAACAAATCATCATCCGAGAAAAGCCTGTGTTTCCCGATCGTCCTGACGGGAAGGACGACTCCCGCCGCCTCGTATTTCCTGACTGTCGAAACCGCGACGCCAAGCTTCCTCGCCACGTCGCCTATTTTCATCAACTTGCCTGCTGTCATGCCATTCCTCCCGGGCAGCTGCTCTGCTGCAGATTACATTTTGGTGCTTGAAACGCCCCACAACGCCGAAAGCAGGGCGCTCTTTTTCTGACACGTTTTCCAACGGATATCCTAATCCATAAAATCCGCGACATCACTGCTCCAAACGTGCGACTCATAACCATCTTCTCTTCTTTGCGAAACTGATCAGTTCCTCGCGAAATCTCGGATGAGCAATGCTTGCCAGCTGCTTCACCCTTTCGCTGATAGACTTGCCATGTAGATTCACGACTCCGTATTCCGTCGCAACGTAGTGAACGTCACCGCGGGATGTAGTCACACCGGATCCCTCGGCAAGGTGCGTGGTGATCCTCGAAACGGTCCCGCCTTTCGCAGTCGAAGGAAGCGCCATGACAGGCTTTCCGCCCTCCGACCTTGCTGCGCCTCTTATGAAGTCGACCTGACCGCCGAAGCCGCTGTAGAATTGGTAGCCGATCGAATCGGCACATACCTGGCCTGTAAGGTCGATCTGTAGTGCCGAGTTGATCGCAACCATCTTCTTGTTCTGACTGATAATGAACGGATCGTTAACGTAATGTGAAGGATGAAATTCGGCAATGGGATTGTTATCAATGAAGTCAAAGAGCTTCTTACTTCCAAGCACGAAACTCGCGACCATCTTGCCGGGATGAAGCGATTTCTTCTCGTTGGTAATCACTCCCGATTCGACCAGCCCGATGACACCGTCGGAGAACATCTCCGAGTGTATACCAAGATCTTTCTTGCCCTGGAGCGACATGAGCACCGCGTCCGGTATTCTCCCGATTCCCAGCTGAAGTGTAGAGCCGTTCTCGATAAGTCCCGAGATATTTTCACCGATTCTCCTGAAGATGTCCAGATCCTCTTCGGTCGTACCCGGTTCGACTTGTGGAAGCTCCATTATCGGTTCATCGACTTCAACAACATGATGAATCTTACTGATATGTATGAAGCTGTCGCCGAGCGAACGGGGCATCTTCGGGTTGACTTGAGCTACCACCACCCTGGCGACTTCGGTTGCGGCCTTGGTTGTCTCGATGCCGACTCCGAAACTACAGAAGCCGTGTTCATCGGGAGGAGAGACATGGATAAGCGCCACATCTATCTTCATCTCCCCGGAAAGAAACAGGCCGGGGATTTCCGACAGGAAAACGGGGACAAAGTCTGCCAGGCCGTTGTTGACTGCATCCCGGGTATTCTTCCCGATGAAGAGGGCCGTGTGATGAAAATGCCTCTCCATCCCAGGCTGCACGTACTCCGCCTTACCGAGCGAAAGGATGTGAATGATCTCGCAGTTCTCAAGTTCGTCAGCCCGTCTTACCAATGCGTCGACAAGCACTTCAGGCACGGCACAGCCGGGATGTATATATACCCTGTCGCTTGACCGAATCGATTTGACGGCTTCATCGGCCAAACTCACTTTGCTTCTGTATGTATCGGTCCAGGCCATCAGCTCAGGTCCCGTATGGCATGTTCGCTTAGATTTCCATCTGACAACTGCCTAACTATCCCGCCGCTCAATTTTTCAGCTTCCGGCGCCGAGCAACGCGCTGAGGGGCACGAACTCTTTGCCGAAGATGTTCTTGGCCATCTCCTGCGTGCAGTGACCGTCGAAACTGCAGACTCCCCTGGCCAGCCCTCTGTTCTCCCCGAACGCGCGGGATGCTCCTTTAGCGGCAATCTCCACGACGAACGGAAGGATGGTATTTGTCAAGGCGTAAGTTGCCGTTCGGGCGACTGTCGCAGTGATGTTGGGTACGCAATAGTGCACGACGTCGTGGTACACAAACGATGGGTTTTGGAGCGTAGTCGGCCTGCTTGTCGCAATGCATCCTCCCTGGTCGATCGAGACATCTATCACGACCGCGCCCGGCTTCATTGACTTGACCATTTCCTCGGTGACTACGTGCGGCGCCCGTTCGCCCTTTATGAAAACTGCGCCTATCAGGACATCGGCATAAGCGACGCTCTTTCTTATATTGACCGGCGTGGCGAGGGCGGTAGTGACACGTTTCAGGAGTAGCCGGTCGACCAGTCTCAAGCGTCCCAGGTCGGTATCGAGTACTATAACCTGAGCACCCAGGCCGACGGCAGTTCTTGCTGCTTCTGTGCCGACGACGCCGGCACCTATGATCACTACCGCTGCCGGTGCGACCCCCGCAATCCCTCCGAGGATGATTCCGCGGCCATGGTCTCCGGTTTCGAGATACTGTGCTGCGACAAAGATGGTTACCTGGCCTGCTATCTCGCTCATCGAATGGAGCACCGGACGATCCCCGTCCTCTGTTTCGACCAGTTCATAACCTACGGTAGTAATTTTGCGACTTGTTATTTCCTCGACAAACTGCCGGCGCGCCACCGGAAGATTGAGGAAGCTGAAAGAAGTCTGCCCCCCCTCCATCATGGCAGTTTCTTCAATCGATGGCGGTGCCACCGCGCAGACAAGCTCACACCGGCGATAAACCTCCTCCTTCGAGTACACTACAGCAGAGCCGGCGTTCGAGTACGATTCGTCCGAGAAACGTGCGGCCATCCCCGCCTTCGACTCCACGTAAACCGTGTTGCCGAGACTCACAAGGTTCGCGACGGCCGACGGCGTGAGAGAGACCCGGTTCTCGTTCTTAAGAGATTCGTTCGGGATGCCGATGTTCATAGCCTGTCACTTTTCGCGTCCTACTTTGAGATAATCATGAATCGCAGCCGCAGAGCGCTGGCCATCCTCCATGGCGAGAATAACGGTTGCTCCGCCGCGGGAGAGATCGCCCCCGGCGAAGACACTCTCGCGGCTCGTCCGGCAATTTTTGTCGACCACGACGGTGCCGCGTTTAGACATATCGAGACCGGGGGTTGTCGCCTGCAATATCGGATTGGGACGCTGGCCGATCGCCAGTATGACCGTGTCGACATCCATGATGAAGTTGGAACCCGGAATGACAACCGGACGTCTTCTTCCCGATTCATCGGGCTCACCGAGTTCCATTCTGACACATTCCATACCTTTAACCCACTTGTTATTGCCGGGAATTATGCGGACAGGATTCGTCAGGACATGGAACTCAATTCCCTCCTGTTCTGCGTGCTGGACCTCTTCTTCACGTGCGGGCATCTCGCCTCTGCCGCGGCGGTAGACGAGATATGATTTCTCGGTGCCGAGGCGATTTGCGGTCCGGACCGCGTCCATGGCCGTGTTACCGCCGCCGATGACCGCTACTCTCCTGCCGATCTTGACCGGGGTGTCATATTCAGGAAACCTGTATCCGCTCATGAAATTTACCCTCGTAAGAAACTCGCTGGCGGAAAAGACTCCGGGGAGATTCTCACCCGGAATGCCGAGGAATGTCGGAGTCCCGGCACCGGTTCCCAGGAACACGGCGTCGAATCCGAATTCGTCCATCAGCTCATCGACAGTGGCGGTTCGACCTATCACGAAGTTCGTGATAATTTCCACTCCTAACTTCTTTACGTTTTCGATTTCGGAATCGAGTATCGCCTTCGGCAACCTGAATTCAGGAATCCCATACCTGAGGACACCTCCTGCCGCATGAAGCGCTTCGAAGATAGTCACGTTGTATCCGAGCTTCGCCAGCTCGGCGGCACACGTCAGGCCTGCAGGACCGGAACCTACTACTGCTACTTTTTCTTTCTTTTTGTCCTTCACGGCGAATCCGTTGAAGGCGTTGTGCAGCCTCTCGTAATCGGCGACGAAGCGCTCCAGCTTGCCGATGGCAACGGGCTGGTGTTTCTTCCCAATCGGACATACGGCTTCACATTGTGTCTCCTGCGGGCAGACACGACCTGTAATTGCGGGCAGATAATTCTTCTCTTTTATCTTCCTGGCTGCGCCCAGGTAATCCTTCTCGACAATGAGTTTAATGAAACCCGGAATGTCGATTCCGACCGGACAGCCCTCGACGCACTGCGGTTCTTTGCAGTCTATGCAGCGAAGCATCTCCCGCGAGACGAGGCTCTCATCGAAGCCGAACGACACCTCATCAAAGTTGCGCCTTCGTGCTTCGGCGTCCTGTTCGATAGGATGCTGTCTCGGGATTCTCATCCTCTCGGAAGGTTTCAACGCATTAGGCATTGGCTGCCTCCCTCACGCCACCCTTGCATGAATGTCCCACCTGTTCTTCATTGAATCTGTCTAGCGATACCTTCTCAAGATCCATATACGATCGGTTTCTTGTCATCAATTCCTCGAAGTCGACCTTGTGCCCGTCGAACTCAGGCCCGTCGACACATGCGAACTTCGTCTCACCGCCTACCGAAACTCTGCACGCACCGCACATCCCTGTGCCGTCCATCATTATGGGATTGAGACTCACATAGGTTGATATTCCGAGCGGGTTCGTGAAATCGGAAACCGCCTTCATCATTATGATCGGTCCGATTGCGTAGATACCTTTCACGTCCGGATTTTTCTTCAAGTAACTGCCGAGCGCATTCGTGACAAGACCTTTCGTTCCGTAAGATCCATCGTCCGTCGTAATGAAGAATTCATCGGAAATGCTTCGAAGCTCCTTCTCGAGAATGATAAGCTCTTTCGTCCTTGCGCCCACGATCGTGATCAGTTTGTTGCCCGCACTCTTCAGGGCAGCTGCGATCGGAAATACTTCGGCCGTACCGACCCCGCCCCCGATGCAGACGACCGTTCCGAAGTTGTGAATCGGGGTTGGGTTACCGAGGGGTCCGGCAACATCGAGAAGGGAATCACCGGCGTTCTGCAAGCTTAGAAGTTTCGTGGTCTTCCCGATCGTCTGGGCAATAACGGTTATGGTACCCGCCTGAGCGTCCGAGTCGCAGATCGTCAGCGGTATTCTTTCACCGTGATCGTTGACCCGGATAATTACAAAGTTGCCCGCCTTATGTTTCCTGGCAACATACGGCGCATGAACGACGAACTTCGTGACAGATTGAGCAAGGATTTCCTTGCTTAGGATCTCGAACATGAAATGGTCCTTTCATCAGCTTGTTTTGACAGTCTCACGGATCGCGTCGACCGTACAGACAGCGGCTGCGTCTCTGAGCATCAGCACTTCAAACTCGCTTGAAGGTTGTCGGGTGAGGTAGTAAAGGTAGGCATAATCCACACAGTCAAAAAAATCCGGAGCGATGTTCTTGCATAGCCCGCATCCGTTGCATTCTTCGGTGATATAGAATTCGACGGACACCTCTTCGTTCGGCATCGTAGTTTTCGGCATGGCTTGTATCCTCCTTACGCGAGGCTTGTGATTCATTCGGCCCTGAGAATTGCCGGGAGGCTGCCCTGCCCTGGGCTTTTACAGAAGATGCATATCGGCGCCGGAGTAAGCCGACAGCATACCCTGTTCTCTGCTGCGACCGTTGCACATATAAACAATTTGCGGGGCGCTTTTGGCGGTCCCATGGAGAAAAGCGGCAATGAGCGTGCCAATGCAGGATGAGCGATAATCTTATATTCTCCGGTGTAGTTTCAATCATCCGGTCAAATCTCCGCAAAATGGCGGAGGCAAGTTGCCTGTTTTTTTTTGGAAAGATATCGCCCTGGGGACAGGACAGATGAAAGCCCTACATCGTGATAAGTTGGCACCAACTTACCGGGACGCGTTATGCGAGGCGTCGATTTCAATCGAGGCCACTTTTGGGAGCCTTCGTCGAACTGCGTGAAGTGTTCGAAAACGGCCAGCTGCTGCCTAACAAGCGGGTGATAGATAATTTCACGGCTTATTCTTGGCCTGTACTTCGTTTTTGGCCGGCGTTACGTCGATTCGTATTCGGAGTTTAGTCGGCTTCTTTTGCCCGGAATATGGCGGTAATTGAGTGGGATTAAACGAATCTGAAGCGAACTAGTTCCTGGATCTTTTCGCTGGCACTCAATGGCACTGAGTGCTTGATTTTCCATTTTTCAATATATAAATTAGCACTCGATCTTAAGAAGTGCTAACAACTCAAGAGTCCTTTCCAGGCGAGAGCCCGGAGTGAAAAGAAAATAAAAAAGGAGGTTAGGCAAAATGAAGA
>JAJZVO010000105.1 GCA_021845665.1 Bacteroidota bacterium
CACCGCCAACGATCGGATCTCTACCTTCAGTGAGTTCATCAGTCCTTCGATATCGAACTCTCCGTCCGGCATCCCGTTGATCGACAGTTTGATTTCATCCTGCTGCCGTGCTACCTTTTTCTTGCCCATGGCGCTTGTACCTTTCTGAGTTGAATGAATGTGAGAGTTTGTTTTTCTCGGAATTTACTTCGCCCTGGGCTTTTTTCTTACCTGCCAATTTCAACGAAACCTGGGACAGCATCATGCCTTCGCGCTGCGGGCATCACCTCCCCTCAAGATTCCGAAAGGTAAGGCGCCCCGTTCATAATTTCTGTCACGCCGCCTGAAGGTCGCTGCCGTTCATTCCCGCCCTTCGACGTTCTACGCCCGATCGCCGGTCGGGAAAGAACGAAACGCAGCGATAGTGCGACATCCGCCTGCGGCGTAAGACGCACTCTTAATCAGGCGTCGCGCCAGAAGGCTTGTCCCGCTGCGCTTCCAAGCGGGATTGGGACTGCCTGCTTTTATATCCCCACCCACCCTCCCAGAAACAAACAATGACAACTTCAAAGAAATCTGAGTCCCGTGAGCGCCTTGCACCATCCCGACATATAAATGTCGTGACGGGACTTCATGGCGGGACAAACAATCAAGAACTGAATGCCCGAACCGGGAAAAATATAATCGCCGCACATGCATCATGGCGAAGGCATTCTGACAATTAAGGTAGGCGAGCCTTGACAGCCCCTTCGGGGTCGCTCGCTTCGCTCGACTTCTGTCAAGGCCATGCAATAGTCGCCTTCTTTCTTAGTGCCTTCGCCGGTCGGATGCGGCGCTTCCGAATACAGTTAGCTTCGGTCATTCATTTTTTTTGCGCGGCAATAAAGGAGAAGGAAGATGATAGAAAGAATCAATTCGGAAGCAGAGTTCAGGGATTTAGCTCTCCGCTTGAAAAGAGAGCACGGAAGAATCGAAATCAGAGTTACGGAAGCCGTTCTCGTCGGGAAGTTTCTTTTGAAGGTCTCGCACTGGTGCAAGGACTTTCCTGGCGGCGGGTTCGATGCTGTGGCTGATTTCGTGACCACAGATAAGGCTCTTGCCCTTCGCCTTATGGAGCTTGAGAAAGGGGGTCTGAAATGACCACTCAAGAATTCTCTATCCTGAAAAGTTACGCGCGAACTTTCGCGCACACGGAAGATGATGCCGACGACCTTCTTTTGTTGGCCTATCAAGAGAGTCTCCGCCTTGGTGTCAAATGCACCATGGCTTTACTCGTTAATTTCATCCGCTTATCGGCAAAAAGTATCGCCGAAAGAAGCGTTCTTCCTCTTGATGAGGTCGGAAAAAGTCGGCTGGATGCCTTCAACAAAGAACATTCTCGCTTGAAGAAACTGTCTATGGTGATGGAACACTCGGAGAAGTCATCGCATCGGATTCGTGTGATCCGTTCGATGATTATGTCGCAAATGAATTCACGTCATCGCTGAATGATCGAGAGGAAAAAGTCCTTTCTGAATTGGTCGCCGGTTATTCAGTCCGCGAGATATGCGCGGCGCTTCGCATTTCATCAAAGACTTTTGAGCATGTCCGCGCGACGCTGCGAGCGAAGGCAGGAAAACATCTGCTCTGATTTTCTGCATAGTAAGGTGTAGGGGCACGACATGACGCGCCCTCAACTGCAATCGATCAAACAAAAACCAAGGAGGTTGAAATGTTGCAGCAAGTCGAAAAGAAATCCAGTACAGTCCCCGTTAGTGGGATAATCGAGAGAATCAACGAGAAGGGAATCAAAGTCAACGGTGAATGGTGGAACTTCAGCAAGTTCTCCAAAACCAACCCGATCTTGAAAGAGGGCGACAGAATCGAATTCAAGTCCTCGAAAAACTTCATTAACGAAGTCACGAACATCGTTCCCGCGAACGGTTCCGCGGCTGCTTCCGAATCTCAGCCGAAAACTGAGACAAAGACTTCCGAGACGAAGGAAACGAAGGTGGAAGCCAAATCCTCAAAGGATGAAAGCACCAGGAAGGATCCTCCTCAGAAGAAAACTGAGAAAGACTACGAAGTTCTCGGGAATTGCTTGAAGGATGCCGTGTACATCACAGATGACATCCATGAGGTGAAGTTCTCCACCACGGACATTGTCAAGCTCGCCTTGACTCTTTTCATTCATCGAACTTCGTAATTGCCATTCCAACCGAGTTTAGCAAACGAAGTGCTGCTAAATCGGAATTGGAATGAGCATCCCGTCACCAGATGAATTGGCGGGAGAATTTAAGAATCGGGGTACATTCAAATTCTTGAGTGTACCCCACAACATATGGAGAAAACAAAATGGAAACTGAAACTTTAACGATCAACGAGACCGAGCACAAATCAGAGGAAGAACTTCAAAAGGCTTTTGAAAACCTCATTGAAATCAGGCATCCAAAGGCAATCCTCGAACAGATGGAAGAGCCCTACAAAAAGGACGCCATGGATTATCTCATTGAAATTGCTCACATGAGTTCTGGACGATTCATCGCCAACGGCGTCACCGCAGACGTTCACCTTTCGTTTCGCCCGCAGCGCGAGTATGACAGCGAAACGCAGACAAAGATGCGAGAACTCGATGAGCAACTCAGCGCATTGAAGAAATCAACCCCGATTCTGAATTACTCACCCTATCTTGTCGTGCATATCGTTGACAGCGAGCCCCATTAGACCTTTATCCTTCTCGGATTGATTCCCCGCCCGCCTTTACAACCGTGAAGGCGGGCAGAGGATAAATAACGAATCACATTCCCGCCCACCCGCCCACATCCGACCGCGAGAGTCTTCATTGTTAAATTTCAAAGTGTACCCTGATCGCCCCTAAGTTTACGGGACCCCGATCTCTGTTGTATGCAGGGTTCGCGACAAATTGATAGTCTAAACTAATCCCTAACATTTTGTTGAATTGAAATAGGTAGTAGGCTTCGATGATGCTCTCTGTGCCATAATGTGGAAGCTTACCATCTCCAATTATAAACCCATAGCCACCACTTGCCAGGTAATCTCGATGAGCTGCTGATATTCCATTTAATACAAACGCAATCCCGCAGTCATCGTCATTCCTTCCTATCACTGATAAATTGGAAGTCACGCCACCCGAAATAGTCTGATCAATCTCAGTGTATGCCCATGTTTCAGTTTGTCCGTCGTTCCATCCAATTCTGAGAAATGCACCCGCGTTATTACCCAGAGTCTGCTCGAAATTCAATCCAAATCCGTATTTGTTCCTGCCGTATTGCCTCGTAAGAGTGATGTCATGCTGATAGATAGTGTCATTCGTCGCTTCGCTATAACTCCCCATCTTTGCAGAATTATCAAACAGTAATGCCCTGATTTTGCCTCGCTGACCAAAAAGTGAGTAACCTAATTGGCCCTCCAATGCTTCTCCATGTGCCTTCGAGATATGGTCGTCGAGATTTGGGCCATTTGCTGTTGTTGGTTCCATCGCAATTGCAAATCTAAAGGCAGACGCTCCGCATAGATATTGAATGACTATCCCTCCAGTATATCCGCGGGTGTTCGCCGGATAGTCCCATGCACCATTATTGATAAGCGCCCAGTTCATGAACTGGGTTCGTGGACTGTTGCTGTAAGCGTTGACATCAAAATAGTCTGCCAGGCTGAATTTACCTGCGACGACATCGAACTGGCGTGCTGTGTCCAATGGAATCGCTTTGTGCAAATACGCTCGGTCTAATTCTATTTTGGGCGCGACATCACTAACGCGATAGGCTTCTCCATTCGGAAAACCGGCGATTCCCGTTGAGCCGCTTAATCCCTTCCCTCCGGCTAACTCTGGGTCCAACTCTGCATCGATCCATTTGTTTAACGAGCCATGGATAAATAGGGTAGAGGTTACAGTGAGTGCAGCGGATTCATTCGCATCAAGGCTGTTAGTCCCCGAATACGGAGAGGGAAATTTATCATGGTTCTGAACGATCACTGTCTGTTGAAAATGTAAGTTCAGATTTAATGCGCTGTCCGATTCTTCCTGTCCGTAAATGCAAGTTGAAGTAAAAAGTGCAGCATAAAATAAGATTAGAACAACTTTATTAACTCTAAACGATGCGCCTGCGTTCCATGTTAACAATTTCTTTATCTTTGTCACTCGTATTCTCTTTCCAAGTTATGCCTTCAATCGAACTCATAGCCAGTATCCGAATCTCTCGATGAATCTTCGCTTGACTATATACATGAGCGCGCCGTAGCTGAGCAATATAGTTGTGAGCAAAACAAAATAGCTTCCAGGCAGCGTAACCTTAAATCCGCGATAGGGGCATAAATATTGATGGATAAAAAGATGAGAGGATCCGGTAAGTGATTGATATAGCGATAGACGCTGGATTGGCGAGAAAAGATCGGGAGACAACGGATTTTTCACCGTTGAGGTGAAGACAAATTAGGACGAGGTGTAGCACGATGGAACTAAAGCTGGAACGTACGGAAGAGCGATTGACACGGAAGACTGGGCTTGTACTTATAGACCGGTTTGGGAAGAAGATCAACCTGGCAAACAGGATAGACCGGGAGTTTGGTGGTCCTGGTTCGAACCGTGGAAAAGCAGCAAGCGAGTATGTGCTGACAGTGACGGAGATGCTGATAGATGGAGCAGTGCATTTGGAGGACATCATCGACTTTGAGGAAGACGAAGCATACAAGCAGATGACCGGACGAAAGCATTACCCGACAAGCGATGCAATTGGAGATTGGCTCCGTCGGCAAGGTGGAACGATGGGTGAGAAGAAATTGATGAACGTGGCCTCAGAACTCACGAACGCCTTGACCAAAGGGATAGGGTTGACACTCGATGTAGATGCGACGGTGATAGAGGCGGACAAAGGAGATGCACAGTACACATACAAAGAGATGCGAGGCTATCAGCCGTTACTTGCAGCATGTGTTGAAATAGGGTTGTTTGTAAATAGTCGTTTTCAGTGAGCGCCTTGCGCCATCCCGACATACAAGCAATTTTAGACGGGACATGGGAACGTGAACACACAGGGTGATCTGGTCACCTTCATAGAGGAATGCAGAAAGCTTATGCCGGCAAGGATAAAGACTGTACGGAGCGACTCTGCCGGTTACAATCATCAAGTTGTTAATCATTGCTTCAAGGAGCATCTGAACTTCACTATCACAGCCGACCATGATATAGCAGTGATGGAAAGAATCGGCAAAATCCCCATAAATGCGTGGGAAAAAGGGAAAAACGAAGACGGCAGTGATGCTGACTATGACGTTGCCGAAACGATACACACAATGAACAGCTCCAACGACGCCTTTCGTCTCGTGGTCAAAAGAACTGACAGAGGGATGCAGTCAGATTTATTCGAAGGGAAATATCGCTACTGGATCATCGCCACAAATATTCCAGAGGAACAGAAAGATGCCAACGCTGTCATTCACTTTCATGAAAAGCGCGGAGAAATGGAACGAATGATAGGAGAACTGAAGAGCCATTACAACATGGATCACTTCCCCTGTAGACAGTTCTCTGCAAACAGTCTCTACTTCGCCATTGGCATCTTCGCATTCAACCTGGTCCAACTTCTCAAGCAGCATTACTTCGAAACCGACTGGCGAACGAAGACTTTACAGACTCTCCGACGTTACTGGCTCTACTTACCTTCCCGTGTCGTGTTCCATGCCCGGTATACCGTTGCCAGAGTCGCTGCCACCATTGCAACATTCAACCGTCTCAACGAGGCCTTCCTCAAGATCACTCGCGCACCAGCTCCTGTCTGACCTGTAATTTCAGCCCCCGATTTCTCTTGCTTGATCCGCTCACTCCTCCAACATCCGTGCACTGTGCCAGCTTATCCCTCCTTTCGGCCCACACGCTTAAACCTCGACCACAAACCCCTTCATTTCCACCACCATCTTCCCGACGGACTTTCACTCTAACCAAATATTCCCGCTTTTTACCAACCGTCTCATCCTATGTCGGATTTCAGGCGTAACAAGCCCGATGTGGTTCCCGAAAGCCGAATAAGGTAGGTAGAGGCCGATCGCGGCAATTGCTAAGGTCCCGAACATTAAAGGTGCCGCAGCACGATTTTGCAGAAACGGAATCTGCCTCGTTCGGATCAGGTGGACGATGAACAGCTGTGAGAGGAGCGCTTCCATGAACCAACCCGTTTGGAATAGCGGTACACTTGAAGGTGAATTTGCCTTGAAAATGTACCACATCATCGCGAAGGTAACAAAATCGAACACGGAGCTGATGGGTCCGATGAGAAGCATGAACCTGCTGATTCCCGCAGAATCCCACTTGCGGGGACTTTCCAAAAAATCTTTGTCAACGTTGTCGAAGGGGATTGCCGTCTGAGAAAGGTCGTAAAGGAGATTCTGTGTGAGGAGTTGAATCGGCTTCATCGGAAGAAACGGCAGAACCACGCTCGCACCGACTACGCTGAGAACATTCCCGAAGTTGGAGCTCGCGGCTATCTTTACATATTTAATGATGTTGCCGAACATTCTTCTGCCTTCATACACGCCCTCTTCTAACACGAGCAGGCTCTTTTCAAGCAGAACGACATCCGCCGATTCTTTTGCAATATCGACCGCTGTATTGACGGAGATTCCTACATCGGCTTCCCGAAGAGCCGCTGCATCATTTATCCCATCGCCGAGATAACCGACAACGTGCCCACGCTGCTTCAACGAGTTTACGATCCGCGCTTTCTGCAAAGGATTTATTCTTGCGAATACAGAAATCCTTTGTGCTGCCTCGGCCAGATCATCATCGGTCAACCTGTCGATTTGATCTCCTGTCATCAGCTCGTCGACGTCCATTCCGACCCACCTGCACACTCGTCTCGTGATGATTTCATTATCTCCGCTAAGCACCTTGACCCTGACGCCGTTGTTGTTCAACCCTTTGATTGCTTTTATAGCCGAATCTTTGGGAGGATCTAGAAACGCAATGTACCCGACAATGATCATATCTTTTTCATCCGAGACACTGCGTGTCCTGTGAAGTTCTGTGAACAGTTCTCTGTACGCAACCGCTACCACCCGCAAACCATCGTCATTCAACCTCCCTGTGATTTCGAGTATTTCTTTCCTCAGTTTATCGTCTAACGGAATGATTGTCCCGTCAATTCGCGCCTGTGACGAAATTGAAAGAAGTTCATCCACAGCTCCCTTTGTGATCAGCAGGTCTTTACCGCTGAGAACCTGGTGCACCGCAACCGACATTCGGCGCCTTTCGAAGTCGAATGGAATCTCGTCCGTCTTGAAAAAGCGCTTTGATATTTCCTCAGCAGTAATGGGATTCTGATGCTCGAGTATCGCGATGTCCAGCAGACTCTTGAGACCTGTCTGGTGGTAGCTGTTCAGATATGCATATTCGAGGACCTCATCATCCTGGTCTCCTTTTAAATTCAAATGGTATTCAAGTATCACCTTGTCTTCAGTTAGTGTACCAGTCTTGTCGGTGCACAAAATATCCATTGCCCCCAAATCCTGAAGCGCACTTGACCGTTTCACAATAACCTGTTTTTTCGACAGCCTGACCGCCCCGAGTGCAAGATTAGCGGATACGATTGTCGGAAGCATTTCGGGCGTGAGGCCTACACCGACCGATAGCGCGAACAATGCCGCCTCTAACCAGCTCCCTTTTGTCAGCCCCGTCAGAAGAAGCACGATTGGAACCATGACAAGAACGAAACATATCAACATCCAGCTGACGCTGTTTACTCCCAACTCGAAGCTCGTCTTTGCTCGACGCCGTAGGACAGACCTTGCCATCGTGCCGAAGATTGTACTGTCACCTGTTCCTACGACAATACCAGTAGCTGTACCACTCACTACGCTTGTTCCCATTAGAACGATATTCTGGAGATCAAGCACGACCGAGACGTTCTCAGTGACCGCATTGCTCGTTTTATTGAAAGGGGAACAGTCGTTCTTTTCAATCGGCAGGGATTCACCCGTAAGTGCAGACTGACTGATGAATAAATCTCTTGCTGTAACGAGTCTTACGTCTGCCGGAACCATATCGCCTGCACAAAGCAGGACGATGTCGCCAGGAACCACATCGGGGAAGATCACATCCTGTTTGACCCCATCACGGCGGATAGTCGTCTTATTTTGGACGAGGCTGCTCAAATGTCTGAAAGACCTGCTTGCACGGTACTCTTGTGAGAATCGTACCAGTACGCTTATGCCGATCATAACAGAAAGAATAATTACCGATTGGATTTCTTGAAGAAAAAAGCTGACGACCGCAAATGCTACCAGTAAGCCCACGAACGGGTTATAGAAATTCTTGAGGAACAGAACGTACCATCCCTCGATTTTCTGGCGCGAGATCTCGTTAGGGCCATATTCGGAAAGACGGTCTTCCACGGCATCCCCTGGAATACCACTTTCAGATGTGGATAAACCTGTGAGCACCTCCGCAATATCCATCTGAGAGAACTCGGCAAGCTTGAATGCAATGCTCCTTTGTCGGGAAGCGCCTGGTGCTTCTCTTTTTGTTTTCAACACGCGGCTAGTTCTTTCATGATCATCGACTATTCGACATACCTGTGACGAAGTGCTACGACGTCGCGATAGAGAAGTATTCCGATGATTTTCCCGTCCTTTGCTGTCACGGGCAGCGCGCGGAACAAATATCTTGCAAAAAGCTCCGATGCCTTCTTTAACGTTGCGGATGGGCTTAGGGTGACGACGTTTTCTGTCATGATGTCCTTCAGTTGTGACTTGTCTTCCGAAAGAAGTAATGATTTGCTGTCGACTATTCCGAGCAGCTTAGTGTCTCTGTCGATCACATAAATATATGTTATTGCTGCTTTCTTTCTCGCTGCTTCTGCAAATTGTTCCCGCGCCTTCTCCACGGTCATGTCGGGAGGAAAACTAAGATACCCTGTAATAGAAAAATCGATGACCTTCTCGTCTTGCTTCTCGAGTATGTCTACGATCTTCGCCGACTTCTCTTTGTCCTCGATCAGATCAATTATTACTTTCGCTTCCCATGACGGCAGCACACTTAATAGGTCTGCGGCTTGACCAGGTGTCATTTCATTTATAAGCTGTGCAGCCCTCTCTTTGTCGAGAGATGCAATAAGATCACGTTGCGCTTTCGGGTCGAGTTCCTCTAAAGTATCGGATGCACTCTCCGTGTCGAGTTCGCGGAATATCGCCATCCGATCTTCTTCGCCCATTTCTTCGAGAACGTCGGCGAGATCAACTGGATGTAATTCAGCTAATTGCTCCTTTATGACTTTTAGCTTCACGTCTCCTTTGAAACTCCCGATATCTTCAGGAAGCGGTTCGATGTAGACCCATGGAACTTTATCGCCGTTTTCTTCGCTCGCCTGTTTTGCTGATAATTTTACAAGCCAGCCAAGCTTCATCCTCCGCAGAAGACCAGACCTTCCAATATCGACATTGACCACAAGCAGTTTGCCGTTGGCGAGAGTCAGTCCTACATCGTACACGACGGCTAATTCGCGGTCTTTGCTATCGAGCACCTTCTTATCCAGGACGAAATCTTTGAGAAAAACCGCAGACGCTCCAGCGGAGCTTACGAAGCCTTCCACATGTCCTATGTCCAGGACGACTTCCTTCTCATCAAACGATTTCACTTTTTCCCACGGTACCACTATCTGAGGTCTTCCAAATGGTCGTGAGACCACGATGTGCGTGACTTCGGCAAACTTATCTTTGTCCACGATGAGCAGGTCTTCGATCCTTCCAATTTGCTCACCATTGACAATCACCTTAGCCCTGACAATTTCACTTAGGTTAAAAGTCTTTTCGGGAGCCATGCTGCTGTCGGAACTAGAATTGTACATATAACCCTCACTCACTTTACAGTGACAATAAATTTCAGGACCATCAGCCCGATTAAAACAAAAACATAAAGTCTAAGCGCCAGCAGACATACTTTCACGAACGGCGTCATTTCGATCTTGGGCTTCCTGTACTTTTTATGGATGAACTTGATCATTCTCCAGAATCCTCTGAAGGGTGCAGTTATTCGATTCATCTTATTCTCTTTATTTGCTACAATAGGTTAGGAAACAGTGTGGTTAATCCGTACATGGTGGAGAGTACGATGATTACGACGACGATGCTGATATTCAGGAAATTTTGAAGTTGAGTGTTGACCAGATCTCCCATGGTTTTTTTGTTGTTTAGAAGAAGAATGAGGAAGACCAGTGCGGGTGGAAGAAGGGTTGTCGCGATGACCTGAACGAAAAGGGTTATCAGAACGAGCGGGGCGTTTGGAATTAACACGACAGTACCCGCTAAGAGCAGATCGAAGAAGTAATAAGCATAAAACCATGGCGCCTCCTTTATTTTATGATTTAGTGAGTGTGCCCATCCGAAAATTTCTCCGAACGCCCATGAGCTTGCAAGGGAAATGCAAATTGCGCCAAGGAAACCAGCATCGAAAAGTCCAATTGCGATTATCGTTCCGACGTAGTTGCTCTTTGGCATGATCATGGTCGCTGCTTGCGCCGCACTTTCGATAGGCTGACCCAGAAGAAGTTTGCCACAAACAATTATCAGAAACATCGCTACAACAACGGTGAGCAAAGATCCGATTGCAGTGTCCCATTGCCCGAATTTGATGTCCTTCTCCTG
>JAJZVO010000033.1 GCA_021845665.1 Bacteroidota bacterium
TTGCCGCCACAACATCCCTGAGCTCCACAGCAAGTCAATGGCGCTTGAGCCTACGGACTCCACCGGTACAACCCACGGCTGCCGCCTTCGCCTTCACAAACACGGGTTTTCGGCCCGGCTTCTAGAGCATACCATCACTTCATCAAAATCATCCGCTTCGCCTGCACGAAATTACCCGCAGACAGCTTGTAAATGTAAATTCCACTTTCGAGCCTACTTGCGTCCCAAGTAACTGTGTGATAGCCGGCAGATGTCAGTCCATCCAAAAGTCTTGCCACCTCACGGCCAAGCATATCATATATTACCAGCGTAGCGTATGTGTCCTTGGGAAGCGCAAAACTGATATTAGTAGTCGGGTTAAACGGGTTGGGGAAATTCTGACCTATCATGATTTGATCGGGAAGTTGCAGGGACGCCGAATTGATTTGCAGAGAATCCCCAGTTACCACCTGTGGACAGTTTGTGCACCATACGTCTACGGACATATCACCGGAGGCAGACTTGCCTGTTGAATTGTCTGTTGCAGTGACCGAAATATCGATCACGGGACGCTTGTCGGCATATATTCGCATCGGATTTTGGTTCCCCACGTATGCAGCATTCTTATACCAGGCGTAGGAATAATTACCTGACCCATTTGAGACTGTAGCGGTGTATGTACCATAAGTGTTGAGTTGCAAGGATGCGGGACCAGAAATAGTAACAGCCATCGGCCGATTTGTAATACTGATTTGCCCATTGCAGAACGACTCGGAGCCTGTTGTAGGGTGATTGGCTCGCAGGCGGCACTGTTATCGCGTTGGTTTCATCTGAACCCGAAAATTCCATCCAATTGTTCTTGTTTGCATCGACTGACTGCGCATCCCATGTGTCTGTTGCCTGGTTCCACGCGGAAGAAATGTATCTTACTCCACTTGCAGTAACCTGGTCAACATGTTGCGCAATTGCCCCGTCTTCGAACATCCGCTCACTCAAGTAAATAATGTCATCGACAATCACATTGCATCCAGCATTGATAAGAGCATCTATACTGGAATTGAAACTCGCTTCAGAGTTTCCAGCATCTGAAAATGACAAGGATGCTCCGGGTGCGATGTCGTATACTATTTCTGACATTGCTGTTCCTTCGTCATAGTAGCCACCATACCACGCATGGTACCGATTGTTGAGAACTTGAAATGTGGAAGGTAAGTCGCCATAATCGCGAGACGAAGTCCAGTGATCGACTCCGTCAGAAATTATACCGACCCTGACTCCTTGTCCATTAACGCCGTACGTTGACCGGGCAAGGGCTGATCTAAGTATCTGATCGCCGACGGTGGTGCAAGCCCCTACATTCACATACGGTTTCCCAACGTTGCAGATAATTGTGACATTTTCATCTTTTGCAAGGTTTTCAATCGCATCAAAGCTCGTTAGATCTTATCTAATGAGTACCATTTTCTTCGTCGCTGTTCTGCCATTTACCCTGAGGCGATAGAAATAGACCCCGCTTGGCAGGTTGGTTGTGTCTAAAGAAATCAGGTGATTCCCTGGACTTTGTACTTCATTCACAAGCGTCTTGACTTCTCTCCCAAGTATGTCATAGATCTTCAATGAGACACGACTGACTGCCGAAAGCTGATACCCGATTGCTGTCGATGGATTGAAAGGGTTCGGATAGTTCTGTTCTAACTCGAAGTTCTTGGGAAAAGCGGCGGTATCTTTTTTGACATGCGTGATCTCCGAAAGCAGCCTCCGCCAGATGCCGCTGCCAGTGCCGGCAAACACATAGCCCCTTAATACGGCAAGAGAGTAAACGTTGGCCGAAAGAATGTCGTCAGTTCCCAGATTTGAATTCGCTGAACTCCAACTTTCGCCCAAATTGGTGGAAAGGTAAACACCGTGTAAGTCGGTCCCCGCGAAAAGATTCCTACCACTCGAAACAAGGGCTTGGATAGCGTAACCAGAATGAGTTACTGAATCGGTAAGACCAGATTCACAGCGTGTCCAACTTACGCCCCTGTCGGTAGAACAAAACAGGGCACCCGACAATCCTGCGAAAAGATTCGAATCAATAACAGCAAAAGATGTTACCTGCCAGCCATCTGTTGCATGGCTGGTCTTCGTCCAATTTCCCCCGTTGTTGGTCGAGTAGAAAACTCCACCAAGCCAACTCCCAGCGAACAATGTTGAGCCTATTTTAGCAAACGCGTAAACTCGTTTGTCCCCGCAGTGGTTTGTCAGTCCGGAATTTGCGGGTAACCACGATGCACCTTGATCAGTTGAGCTGAAGACACCGCCATCCTCACAGCGCAACTCTCCCGCGTCAACCCCTGCAAAAATGATCGAATCGTCCGCAAAGAGACAGTGTACCTCCCCATTCGACGGATCGAAATTCAACTGTGTCCAATTATCGCCATGATCGGAGGATAAGAAAATGCCCTTGTCAGTCCCTGCCAGGAGTTTGTCGCCAATCACAGCGAGACTGAAAACATTAAGAGAATAGATGGTTCCGCTCAACAGGCCTTTGCTAACGCTAGTCCACGTTGCGCCACTGTCACTCGAGCGAATGACGCTCCGAGGTGCTGCCGTATCCCAGGGGATGTAAACACCTCCTATGTGCCCGGCGTAGATGTAGGTGTCATCTTCAGCATAACACCAGACCATATCCCCATCGACTTTCGTCCATTGAGCGCTTGCCACCCGAATATGAAAAACAAACAACCATATTAACAACAAATACAACCCCGATATCACTTTAGTTGTGAAGGACATATTCACCTCAAATCTTGTCTTGAAAAGCTTCCATTATCTCGGAAGCCAATCTTGGATTCACAACAACATCCGCAGCTCCCCTGACGGTCGGAGTGCCGAGGGCCTATGCCATGTGAACTCCGCAAGGACAATCGTGCCATTTGGACCCACACATCTCCTTGAATCAGCAAGAGAACACTTTGAAAGTAGGTACGAACAATCAAGACCTTCGCAAGAACGGCCGCTCAATTTCAATGGCTTGAGCTGGATTATCTATTTTCCTCGAAGGCCCACATATGCCCGTGAACTGATCTCGTCAAAAGGTTTCACTCGCTGTCCTCCATTTCGCGAGGGCGGTGGATATCAGTCAAAGAGAAAGCGAACACATCGCGAGTATCGATCTCTCGCCCGACTGCGTTCCGGCAAACACACTAATATGCTTTTTCCGCCCCGCCTGCACCACTGGACGGCCTCAGACTCACACCCAAAAGATAGTCGAAGCTAGAAAAGGTTCATTTCATTTTTCCCATTACCACCTGACAGGAGGGTTATACAGAAAAGAAACGTTGTTGTCAAGTCCTCATAGTATCTGCGGGTAAACCTATGCCTCCAGATACAACTGTCTGTCCAGGGTCCTGTATTGTATCGCCTCCGCTATATGCCCGGGAAGTATGTCGGAGCGGCCCGCTGATCTTCGATATGTATCTCTGTATCTGCGTCTGCCTTCGGCTACAGGCCATTTCGGGTAATGACTCATTTGGGTTTCACGCAGAGATCGATGAGTAAGAAAATCACAGAGAACACAAAGGGATTTTAAACTCTTCTCTGCGCACTCTGCGACTACTTTGCGGACTTTGTGTGAAATATCTCGCCCAATATTCAAACTGATTCACTACCTGCTTTCGGGTTACCATAATTTCCGCAGCAGGATACATCTTCGTTATGAGGATGCGCGTCAAATCAGCACCGAATTCCGCCTTGACCGCCTCGTCGGGGCAGAAAAACCGGTTCAATTTTTCAATTCTTTTGTCCAATTCCATCCGACTTTTTATTAAATTAATGGCAGACTTGAACAGAAGGCTCTCTGAATGTTTACTGTAGGTTACGACGTAGGAAGCTCCTCCATCAAAGCGGCGCTTTATGATACCGAAAGAGGCATCGCCGTCGCCCAAAGCACATATCCGCAAACCGAGATGCCGATGATCGCGGCTAAGGCCGGCTGGGCGGAACAGGATCCCGAAATGTGGTGGGACGCCGCGAAGAACGCGACCCGCGAGGTACTCTCGAAATCATCCGTGAATCCTTCCGACATCAAAGCGATCGGAATCTCTTACCAGATGCACGGGCTCGTTGTCGTCGACAAGACTCAGAAAGTTCTGAGGCCGTCGATCATTTGGTGCGACAGCAGGGCGGTTGAAATAGGAGGGAAAGCTTTCGACGCGATCGGTCATAAGAAGTGTCTCGAGCGGATGTTGAACTCTCCGGGCAACTTCACGGCGTCGAAGCTGAGATGGGTAAAGGAAAACGAGCCGGAGCTCTTCGCGAAGATCGACAAATTCATGCTCCCGGGAGACTACCTCGCGATGAAACTGACCGGCGAAGCGAGGACCACGATGTCGGGACTGTCGGAAGGGATTCTCTGGGACTTCGTTTCGAATTCCGTCTCCGACGCGGTACTCTCTCAATACCAGATCGGAAAGAATCTCGTGTCGGATATCGTGCCGACATTCGGCGACCAGGGCGAACTGACAGCTGCCGCTGCATCGGAACTTGGACTGAAGACCGGTACGAAAGTGACATACCGCGCAGGCGACCAGCCGAACAACGCGTTCTCTCTCAACGTGCTCGAACCCGGACAGGTGGCATCGACAGCCGGGACATCCGGCGTAGTCTATGGAATAAGCGAAGCGATCAAGTATGATCCTGAGACAAGGGTGAATACATTCGCGCACGTGAATCATTCGAAGGAGAAGAACAGATTCGGGATACTTCTCTGTATAAACGGGACGGGTATTTCGTACAGCTGGATAAGGAAACTTACCGGTAATTCGATCTCTTATTCTGACCTCAACTCGCTCGCGGCGGAATCACCTATTGGTTCGAAGGGACTCCGTTTCATTAACTTCGGCAACGGCGCGGAGAGGATGCTCGTCAACAAAGATCCGGGCGCATCGCTCGAGCGGTTGAACTTCAACATTCACGGCAGAGCGGAGACGGTGCGTTCGGTTCTCGAAGGGGTGGCGTTCTCGTTCAAGTACGGAATCGATATCATGGAACAACTCGAGATGAACGCGGCGGAAATCAACGCCGGGCATGCAAACATGTTCCTGAGCCCGGTGTTCACGAAAACGCTGGCGACGCTCTCCGGCGCGACGATCAATATGTACGATACCGACGGGTCTGTCGGTGCGGCGAGAGCAGCCGCCGTCGGGGCTGGAATCTATAAGAGTTTCAAGGAAGCATTCACGAACCTCAGGAAGATCATGACTGTAGAGCCGGATAAGGGAAATAAGGATGCTTATCTTTCCGCTTATTCGGATTGGCTGGGTTTACTGAATTCAAAACTTAAATCAAAGGGTTCAAAATGACATTGAAGGTAACGACAGGAGACAAGGAGTTTTTCCCCAGTATCGGGAAAATAAATTTCGAGGGCAAGGATTCGAAAAATCCGCTTGCCTTCAAATACTATGATCCGGAAAAGGTCGTCGCGGGTAAAAAGATGCAGGATCATTTCAGGTTCGCCGTGGCGTACTGGCACTCGTTCGGCGAGAGCGGTCAGGACCCGTTCGGACCGAGCGCTCGTGAGCTGCCGTGGCTGAAACACGAAGATCCGATCGGGCGCGCGAAGGAGAAGATGGATGCCGCGTTTGAGTTCATCACGAAGCTGGGCGCGCCTTTCTATTGCTTCCATGACACAGACCTCGTACAGGAAGGCGAGACTGTTGCCGAGTCGGAAAAAAGGCTGGCGGCGATTGTCGACTACGCGAAGAAGAAGCAGAAAGAGTCGGGCGTTAAACTCCTCTGGGGAACTGCGAACTTATTTTCGAACATCAGATACATGAACGGCGCGGGTACAAACCCGGATTTCTCCGTCGTTGCCTATGCGGGCGCGCAGCTGAAGAACGCTATTGAAGCCACGATAGCCCTCGGCGGCTCCAACTATGTTTTCTGGGGCGGCCGCGAAGGTTACATGTCGCTCCTCAACACAAACATGAAGCGCGAGCTTGACCACATGGCGGCATTCCTCCAGATGGCAAGGGACTACGCAAGGAAACAGGGTTTCAAAGGAACATTCCTCATCGAGCCGAAGCCAATGGAGCCGATGAAGCACCAGTACGATTTCGACGCAGCGGCCGTCATCGGGTTCCTGCGGCAGTACGATCTGACGAAGGATTTCAAGCTGAACATCGAGGTCAACCACGCCACGCTCGCCTCACACACATTCCAGCACGAGCTCCAGTTCGCCGCTAATTCAGGCTTTCTCGGAAGCATCGACGCAAACCGCGGCGACTACCAGAACGGCTGGGATACCGACCAGTTCCCGACGAACATCTATGAGCTGACCGAAGCTCTCCTCGTCATCCTCGATATGGGCGGTTTCACGACCGGTGGAACGAACTTCGACGCGAAGGTCCGCAGGAATTCGACCGACCTCGAAGACATGTTTATCGCGCACATCACCGGGATGGACAACTTCGCCCGCGCGCTTCTAACGGCGGCGAGAGTCCTGAGCGAGACCGATTACTCGAAGCTCCGCAAGCAGAGATACGCCTCGTTCGATTCCGGCAAGGGCGCCGATTTCGAGAAAGGCAAGTTGAAACTGGAGGATCTTCACTCCTACGCTTCGAAGAACGGCGAGCCGAAGAAGACGAGCGGTAAGCAGGAGCTCTTCGAGTCGTTCATAAACCAGGTGCTGTAAGCCCGGGATGATTAGTTTCACCGCTAGGACTTTCCCAGAAGCACCCGTCATTGCGAGTCCCGGTCATGCGAAGCATGATCGGGACGTGGCAATCCGCTATTTTGTGGTTTCGTTTAGGGGATTGCTCCGCCACTTCGTTCCTTGCAACGACTGGTTCTTACTCCTATGATAACCTCCCATATTGCCCCATTCCATATTAACGGACGGGAGACGCAGAGACACTATGAGTTTACCAGTCTTTGATCTCTGCGTCTTCTTGCCTCGGTGGTTATATTTGGTGGAGAGGACTTGAAGTGAATATATTCACGTATAGCGAGGCGAGGCAGAAACTGGCCAAGTTGCTGGACAAGGCAAAGAAGGAAGGATATGCTCCCAGGAACGGCGAGCCGAAGAAGACCAGCGGCAACCCATAGCTCTTCGAGTCGTTCATTAATCAAGTATTGTAATCCCCGGCCAACAAGTCTTACCGCGAAGACGCGGAGGCGCAAAACTGCTCTCATTGCTTCCCCCGCTCTTTTCTGCTTCTGAAATGAAAACCTCTTTTACTTTTCGCAAATAGTCTGGTAATACTATTGAGTCGTTAACTGCAAGCGGGACGTTCCTGCCGGGTTTGCACGTCAGCGCCAGGACATAACCAGACTTCGAGGTTCGTGATCTATTTGATGAGAACCTTCAAGGCTATGTATGTTACGAAAGAAATAATGAACCACCGGACGAATTCTCTCAGATACGGCGATTTTATTTTATTCATTGCCATCCTCTTACTCGTTTCGCAAGTCCTGTTTGACTCTTCAATTTCATCAGCTCGTCGATACTCCATCTCTGCGTTTTTACCGTCGAAAGCCAGGTTGCTACCGAAAATAAAAAGAAATCTCTCGCTACTGAGGTGAGGCCAATATTTTTGCGGACGACGGATCCGAAGCATCCGCAAGCACCCCTGTTCCCTCGTATGATCTCGACTACGACGGCGATTAAGAAGATCAGAGAAAGAAATGAAAGGACCGCCGCAGAGAGTCTGCTGAAGAAGCCTGCGGCGAGGGAGAGGCCGAATGAAATCTCTGCTGAGACAACTGCAATTGCGAATGCGGGGACGAGACGTAATGGCACGATATCGTACGCAGAGATGGTGAGAATGAAGCCGTGCATTGAAGCGGCTTTCAATATTCCAGCAGCGGCGAATATGGCGCCGAGCAGCACTCTGGCCGCAAAAGCGACGGCATCCCGTTTTGATTCTCCGCCGGGCATACGGTAACCGTCAGTTCATCGGATGGAAAGGTGAGCCGTTCGATACGGCGCTCATCACCATCTGGAAGGCAATTCCGAGAAGCCAGACTCCAGTAACCACGAAAGCCGACTTCAACTTGCGGTAGCCGGTTATGACAGAAACGCCGATCGTCAGTGTGGCGAGATACCAGATCGTGAAAATATTGATGCTGTTCAGGAGAATGAAAAGCGGCAGGTCCGACCTCTTGTTTTTCATAAAAAAATCCAGTCCGACTATCGCCTGCAAATCGGTGATGTGCTGCACGGCTCCGATTCCTTTCAGGTACAAAACAAGAACGTTCACCACGCTCATGAAAAGAAGTATCATCTCTGAGTAGGCCACTATTGAAAAGACCGTTCTGTATTTGAATTCAGGAGGTGCATCGAGAAGGATGCATGTAAAATAAAGGAGGGCGGCAAGGAATCCCCATTTGATCAGCAAGACGATCGGGACAAAGAGCAATCCTACGTACTCGAAGCGTTCCGAAAGTGCCAGCGCTCTGACGGCTTCTTGGGCACTTAACTTGCTCAAGAGCATATGGTAGGCAATTTGATTTGAGAATGGCAACATGAACCATGCGAGGAGAAGCGAGAGTGTCGATACTGTTATGAAGGCAATGAGCCATCTTGGCCGTTCCTTCAAATCCAGGAAGACGTCTGTCGGAGTGGCAAAAACGTTCACAAGATTCGACAGCTTCAGAGCCATGACAACTTCTTTTTTTCCTTTCGCTCTCCGTCTTTCGAGACAACGTCGATGAAGATCTCTTCCAGGGACTGATACGTTTCCTGGCTCACCTCGTCTTTGATCTTCTTCCGGATATCTTCGGTCCTGGATTGAAAAACTAGCTTGCCTTTGTTGATAATTGCGACCTCGTCACAGAGCTTTTCGACAGTGTCGAGATTATGAGAACTCATAAAAACAGATTCGCCTTTATTGACTATTCTTCTGAGCATATCCTTAATTTGTTTGGCGGAGGTGGGGTCAATTCCTTCCAAAGGTTCATCCAGGATTAACAATCTAGGTTGATGAATAACGGCAGCAGCGAGAGAGACTTTCTTCTTCATCCCCGCAGAAAACGATTCTATCATTTCTTTTTTCTTTTCTTCCAGATCGAGGAAAGCAAGCAATTCATCTACTCTCGCGGCAGCTTCTTTAGGAGGGATGCCGTACATTGCGGCGGCAAAGTTCAAGTATTCCCTGCTGGTAAGCTTATCGATGTAGTATGGGGTTTCCAGAACGAATCCGACATCTCGCTTGTATTCGTAAGCGGTTGAACTGATTTCATTTCCAAAGAGTCGCACCTCTCCTTTGTCCTTTTTCGCTAGCCCGGCGAGGATTTTTATCGTCGTAGATTTTCCCGCACCATTTGGTCCTACGAAACCGAACAATGTTCCCTTTTCAACGCTTAGATTGAGGTCACAAAGTGCTTTTACGTTTACGCGGTATGATTTTTCTAAACCGATTAGTTCTATTGCCTTCATGTGGGGTCCTCGAGCAATGTCTGCATTTCACTCGACACTTTTGCGGCCCATGCTGGTATCAACCATACGTATGTCGGGAGAAACAAACCTAACACAAAAAATGGCAGCAGAGCCGATCCTAGATAGAGGATAAAGGCATAGACAGCCGCTGCTGCGAACTCAGCAGGCAAGATCAGAAGAATCGCGACTGCTGGACCCCTCAACGCCTTTCTGGAGGAGAGAGCAAGAGTATTTTCAAGTTGGACGAGCACAAGCGGGAGACAGATTGAATATCCCGCTCCATAAGCCAGTTCAGAGGCAGGCGGTCTCAAGAGTATTCCGACGGCCGCAACGATCGAAAGGTTTGCAAGAGAAACAAGGCTCCATGCCGATATAGTCTTAACCAGGACAAACCTTTTCACGTTGAATGGGAAAATTGCAAGATGTTTAAGGCGCAGGCCGTGTTTGCCGAGGTGTCCTTCTGTAATCTGAAAACCCAGAATTTGAGTGACAAAGAAAATCGCTAACATAACGTAACCGAATCGATACTGGAGATGAGAAGACGCCTTCGCTAAGAGAATAACTATCATAACAGGAAGCAGCGGAAAGACGAAGAAGAACTTCTCTTCTTTCTGGAGTATTTTCCACTCTAAGGAAATAAGAGAGCTTGTCTTTTGTGAATAGACCTTCGTCCCATCGGTTATATGCCCAATTAAGCCTTCTTGTCTTGAGCTCGCAATATTCGTTAGGGATGAATTTGATCTTTGCTTTGCGGAGGTCCTCTTCATGCCGCCCAAGGACGACGAGAGTCGAAAATGGAGAGCGGGTCTATCTAACAGCGAGTCTGCCACCAGAGTCGCCGCTGCTAAAGCGACAAACAGAAGGGCGAGGCGAGTGATTTCAAGGTATGCCGTGCCGATGGACAGGGTGAGAATACCCTGAAACCCGCCGACAAATTCGGATACGACCGGCAGATTCCCGCTCCCTCCAAATTTTACATGCATAAGACTCAGGGCAAGATACGGCACGAAAAGCAGAACGCTTACAACATCCGTGACAGTCCTTACCCCGAACCGATGCGATAGCGCTTTAAGGATAAGAAACAACATGAAGAAGATTTCTGAAATCACAAGATAGGTGAAAGCGAAAAGTAGGGGTACAACAATTGCGAGCAGAGCACCCATTCTCATCCAAACACTTATGAAAGCACAAAGCATTGGGAGCGCGTACAGAATCATCCTCTTGTCGGCCGTGAACAATAAAAAGCGAACTGAAACAGAACTCATGCGAGATAAGGGGAACACACTTAGTGCATAACCATCGAGAATTGTATTAACCTGGCGAAGTCGGGCATTAACAAATACATATTCATAAAGCAGGAGAAAGCCGATGAACATTCCTGAAAGGTGTCGTTCATTTGTAACGACTGATGCCAATAGCAATCCCGAAAGGACTATCCCCATAAGAGTGACCAACGCATACGACAGGACGGGGCTTGGAGTTTCTCTCCCCGACGCTGCGAGGTTGGTTTTTATTGCGATACTCAGATTCATGGAATTGTCTCGCTCACCAATCCAATTCTTGGTTCCTCAATTGCACTAAGCAGACTTTCGTTAATGCCAAGGGTGGTCTTCCCACCCTTGGCCCAAGGAAGACACCGCGTTCTAGACAGGCGACGGGATGCAAGCAGCGGCTATTCCGAATCCGCCGCTTGCTATGATCGAGGCTGCCGCCCCCCAACCAAGGGGACCTGTCAGCGCTGCTCCAATGAACCCGAAGCCAACAGCGGCCAGACCTAGTGCGCATCCCAATGTTCCACCGGCTATTGCCAACATCTCGGTGTTGGTAAGTTGGAGCGTAGCAGACGGTCGACTGGGCCTCGCCGAAGCCATGTCGTCAGCACTATCATGAGCACTAAGATACCTGAGAGTATCTTCTTCGTGTTTACCTCCACTTGTTCTTGGTGATTGTTTAGTTTAGCATTCTTGCTCACTCCGGCCTGCCTGTCTTTCGCAGACCTGGAAAGCACGGTGCGGCGGCCGAACCGCATCATACATCCGCATCCGCAATCGACAGTCCAGTCCCGACAAAGCCGGGATCCTTTCGGATGAGCAAGTTGTGCGCGCACAAACTCCTTCATTCTCATCATTCATTGCCGGTTTTTTGTCTATTTCTCCATTCCAGGAATGAAAAAGAGATTGTCAGCCCGACTATGAACGCTCCATGAATCATCTAATTGTTTCTCCCTTTCTTGAACACAAGTGTTTCCCCGTTCCATATCTTCCGGAAATTAACGAGGCTCATTTCTACCTTTCCGAGAGCGGGGTCGGAGAGGACGATATCTCCGTCCCGCGTAACACTGTCGGCCACGACGAAATGATCGCCGCGAACGAAGACTATTGCCGGCATCGGCGCCTTAACGAAGTCTTTGATATTGTATATCCAGCCATCCGCGCCTAGACCTTTCGTCTCGGCCATCTCTTTGAGAGACAACATGCTCGAGCCTTTGGCGGTTAACCCGATATGTCTGTCGATTTCGGATAAGGTTGAACGAATTCCGTAATGATCGAAAATCATTTTCAGCGACGCGGGCCCGCAGTTGTTTGGCATGGTTTGCATGGTTACTCCGTTCGTGCCGAGGTACCTAGCGCCGATCCACCAGGCCGAGACTTCGCCGAACGAGTTGGGTGAAGTCAGCACATATGCCGCGCCCGCAAGAACCGCCGCAAAAAGCAAAAGGGCCGACAGCCCTGCGGCTGCCAAGAGTTTTCTTCGTCTTGAAGATGTCTGCCTTTCGAGCACTCCTGTCAAAGGACTTTCCTCCGGCAATTGGCTGGTTTCATCTTTCAATGCGATGTTTTTCTCCCATGAATGCTTCTATGGATCGATCTAGTATGCCGGGCCTGACTTCCCCCAACACTTCGTTTCTCAGGACGAGATTGCTGTCGACAAGAAATGTTACAGGCACCATAGATATCCCGAACGCCTTTTCAATTTCTCCATTGGTGCCGACATACACCGGGAACGATACGCGGCTTTTCGAAACCAGCTCTCTTGTTGTGTCGGGCTTGCTCATCGATAGGCCGGCGAAATGAAGAACATCGCCATATTTCTGCTTCATCGCGCTGAATACCGAAAGCATCGCGATGCAATGAGGACATTCAGCACTGAATATAATGAGAACGCTTCTTTTGTGAATGAAACTACCGCTGGTGATTTTCTTCCCGGCAAGACTTGTCAGGTTGATTCGTGGGATGGTCTTCCCAATGGGAAGCGGTTTGACGTCTATGCTCGCATGAAGATAAGTCAAGACAACGACGGGTATCGCAATAATTACTACTAACGCAACCAAGAAGCGATCCATTTCCTTCCGGGGAGATGTAAAGACGGACTCGGATCAATGGTCGTCTCGAAGATATCGACTGGCGCTGCAATAGTCTGAGAGTCGTGGGCTTCACTTCACGAGGAAATGAATGGTTAAGTACATTCCCAATGTAATTATGAACATTCTGACAAACTCTCTGAAGAAAGGCGATTTTATACGGTACATTTCTACTCTCCTTCTCTGGAAGAATTTAACAAAAGCGATCTTCCAGGCAAATCATTTGCTCCGTATTGCGCATACGTCAAATACTGCCAAATGTCTGTAATGGCCTGGCCGGCAGATCCGCCGAGAGCGCCAGCGGTCGCGCCCGCACCGGCGCATGCACCCAGCGTCAGTTCCGCACACCCTGTTGCAATAGCGCCGAGCGCTCCCGTGACGGCTCCACCGACGTCCGCTCCGACGATTGGACCGATTGCTCCTCCAATCCCCGAGCCATTTCCTGATCCGGGCGGTTCCGTCGGCACTTTAACAGAATCCACTACATCGACTCTTTGATTGCTGTTTGTTGCTGAGAGCGCTTCCTCCCAGTTTTGGTAATTTGCAGCCCAGTAACTGGCTGAACTTTGAGCAACCGAAGCCACCATCAGGACGATGGCGGAACTGTCCGGTCCGAGTGTGTTGTACGCTTGTTCTTCTATAGTATTCAGGGAAAAGAAAAACTGTGCCGAATCCTGTGCTGATAACGAATCGACTAATGTGTATATGTTCCTGATGTATCCCATTTGTTCACTGGACAGGGAGCCGGCCGACACCGAACTGACTTTCAACTTACTTGGATGGAACGGTGCCTCAGATGCGGTTATAAACTGGCTTATTGACAGTTCGCCTTGTCCTTTGCTCTGTAGGAACGTGATGCCATAGTTCTGAACATCACTCAAAAGGCTTCCTTCACTAGCTTTTGACGCGACTGATATGCCACTGCGCGTCAATCTCTGGAAAATGTAACTCAATCCTTCGTTATGCTCCTGCCCGACGTATGAGTAGAGATTCTTGAATTGCCGCTGGTTGTTTGAAACCGGGTTGGCCCCGCGTTCGGAACATGATTGGATGATAAATGAAGTTGAGATCATCATTGTAAGGGCAACCCATCTAGCGCTGAGTATGTCTATCGTATGTGTCTGAATCTCTACCGCCCCATATTGGTTTTCTTTGCTGCCTCTTTCATACTGAAGATCAGGAAAGCACCTCTAAATTCAAGTCCGCACTTTCGGACGCAACTCGCGATCGTTACAACCAGACTCGTTGAATTAGTTCGTGCGAGATCAGGTGTGTCCCCGCTGTTAATTTCGCAAACATGTGCAGCCAGCATCACTATGCCTTCCTTCGCAGCTGAATCTAACCTGATTCTACGTCCGGATGGCGGTTACCCTGCTTAAATGTTTTCCCTGTCTTCTTGTACTACCGCCAGCACTTTGCTGTACTATTGCTTTTCGAGATTATAGCTCATTTGTATTGATATATCAAGAGGCAGAACAAAATTCTTACGGTGAAACTTAACATCCCCTTGATGAGGTGATTGTGCCATGATGTCGTGAGGATAGCAGGCTTGCAAGCTCAGATTGTTTTTCCAGGACAATCTGATTATCATGGTTCAGAGGAGACGGGAACGCCTCGCGTTCGCATTACGAATCGTTTGTTTCTCAAGTACAAATAACATCCGAAGGATTATGAATCAGCCTGCCGAACCTTCGGGAAAGGAAGCTGCCTCATGAAAAAGTCTCTTACCCTGCTCTTTGCTTTTCTGATGCTTTGCGGAATTTCGTTTGCCCGGTCGTCTGCATCATCATCGTTCCCCACAATACGGGAAAAGACTGCCGGCATGAAAGAATATCCCGGCTATTTCACATTCTACTGGGACGCGAAGGAAGGAAAAATCTGGCTCGAAATCAGCAGGTGGGACAAGGAGTTCCTCTATGTGAACACGCTGCCGCACGGCGTCGGCTCAAACGACATCGGCCTCGACAGGGGACAGATAGGCAACGAGCGAATTGTGGAATTCGTCAGGAGCGGCCCGAAGGTGCTCCTTCTCCAGCCGAACCCTTCGTTCAGAGCAACGAGCGGGAATGAGATGGAAAAGATGGCGGTAAGAGAGGCCTTCGCACAGTCGGTCCTGTGGGGCTTCGATGTCGCTGCGAAAAGCGGGGACACGGTTCTCGTCGACGCGACCGGATTCCTCCTGAGGGACGCGCACCACGTCATCGAAACTCTGCGTGATGAGAAACAGGGAAACTACAGGCTCGATCCGGGCAGGTCCGCGATATACATGCCGCGGACAAAGAATTTCCCCGACAACTCCGAGTTCGAGGCGATCGTAACGTTCGTCGGAGATAACCCTGGAAGATGGGTGGAACAGGTCGTGCCAAGCCCGGACGCGATCACCGTCCATGTTCATAATTCGTTCATAAAACTTCCCGACGACGGTTACGTTCCTCGCGAGTACGATCCGAGGGCGGGATACTTCGATATACATTACATGGACTTCTCGGCGCCGCTCGGCGAGCCGATTCACAAGAGAGTCATCATCCGTCATTGGCTCCAGAAGAAGGACCCGAATGCTGCGCTCAGCGAGCCGGTGAAACCGATCGTTTACTACGTCGACCCCGGCGCCCCGCGCCTGATACGCGAAGCCCTCATACAGGGCGCAAGCTGGTGGAACAAAGCCTTCGAGGCGGCTGGCTTCAAGAATGCGTTCATTGTCAAGGTCCTCCCCGACAGCGTCGATCCGATGGACATCAGATATAACGTCATACAGTGGGTCGACCGCTACACGAGAGGCTGGTCTTACGGAGAATCGATAGTCGACCCGAGGACCGGCGAGATAATTAAAGGTCAGGTCACGCTCGATGCGCTGCGTGCGAGACAGGATTACCTGATCGCGCAGGGACTCCTCGCTCCGTATGCGAAAGGAAAGAACGACTCCGCGGCGATCGAAGATTTTGTCCTTGCGAGGATACGCCAGCTCGCCGCGCACGAGACCGGACATACACTCGGGCTCTGCCACAATTTCGCCGCCAGCACCGACAACCGCGCGTCCGTCATGGACTATCCTGCGCCGCTCGTTAAGATCGACAAGGACGGGAAGCTCGATTTGTCCGACGCTTACGCGACAGGTATCGGGAAGTGGGACATAGACGCTATCAAGTACGGCTACGAAGAATTTCCAAAAGACACGAATGAAAAAGAGACGCTGAATAAGATCGTCGAGCAGCGGATAAAGAGCGGCATACCGTTTCTTTCAGACGAGGCCGCTCGTCCCGCCGGAAGCGCGAGTCCGATAGCGCATCTCTGGGACAACGGCTCGAACGCCGTCGATCAGCTCAATCACGTCATGAAAGTCCGCGCCATCGCCCTGAAGAATTTCGGCGAAGATAACATACGAGTCGGGGAGCCGCTGGCCCACCTTGAAGATGTGCTCGTGCCTATTTACATGTTCCACCGCTACATGGTTGTTGCCGCGTCGAAGGTCCTCGGCGGACTGAACTACACTTACGCGGTAAGAGGCGACGGTCAGATTCCCACGACGATGGTTCCGCCTGCCGAGCAGAGAACCGCGCTCACTGCGTTGCTGAACACCATCAGGCCTGAAACCCTCGCGCTCCCGCAGAGCCTGCTGAAACTTATCCCGCCCCAGCCAGACGGCTACATGAGGACGAGAGAGGACTTCAAGGGGAAGACCGGCGTGACGTTCGATGCACTCGCGCCGGCGAGAGCCGCGGCTCAGCTTACCGTCAGCCAGTTACTAAATCCCGAGCGCGCCGCGAGGTTGATGGAATATCACGCGGAGAATACCGAGTACCCCGGTTTTAATGAGGTGATTGAGAAGCTGGTCGAATCCACTTGGAAGACCGACCCGCAAAGCGGTTACCTTGGCGAGATTCAACGTGCGGTCGACAACGTGGTATTGAACAACCTAATGAGACTGGCCGATGATGCCGGAGCGTCGGAACAGGTGAGGGCGGTTGCTTATTACCAGATTGAAAACCTCAGGAACTGGATACAAGGGCGCGTATCGACCGCAAAAGATCAAGACCTCGTGGCCGAGTACATCTACTCGTTATCGCAGATCCGGCAATTCCAGGAACATCCGGAGAAGTTCAAAGTGCCTGCGCCTGTGGTTCTCCCACCAGGCGATCCGATAGGAGAATATTAGCCCCGGCATAAATGCCGGGGAGATTAGAAGGAGGTCACGGACTAGTCCGTGGCCGTCCGTAATCAGGAGGGCTGGGTATGAGCAAGGGAATTTTTGTCGACAAGAACACGAAGCCCGATCAGGCGGGCATGGAAAAAGTCATTGGTCGTGCGAGGGTATCTTGGAAAAAGTTGAACGACTTCCTCGGCACCGCCATGAAACTTAAAGGCGAACTCAAATTCTACGGCGTGAATTACGGCTGGGCGATACGCTGCACGAAGTCCGGAAAATCCGTCATCGCGCTCTACCCGGCCGAGAACGGCTTTACCGCACAGATCATTATGAAAGGCGAGCAAGTCGAAGCGGCCCTGAAGAAAAGACTGTCGCCGGAAACGAAGGCCGCGATGGAACCCGCGCATGAATTCAAGGAGGGACGATGGGTGTATCTTGACATCGGTCCTTGTGACGATTTCGAGGATGTGGCAACTCTCATTTCCGTCAGACTCGGAGTTAACTAACCAGGCTTGCCCGCCTGCGGGGAAAGAGCAATCTCTGTTTCTCTCCGTGCTTCTCCATGTCGTTCTATGTAAATCCTTTTCAACGGAAGGCGGGGAGGATAAAATGGCCCGGTTTGTTAAATTTCTTCAGGACAATTAACCCAAAGAATTCATTACAGTGAAAAGAGTCACGATACACACAGATGGCGGCTGCCGCGGAAACCCCGGACCCGGCGGATGGGCCGCTACGCTGGATTACGGCGGACATCATCGGGAGATAAGCGGCGGTAGCCCTGCCACGACGAACAACCGCATGGAGATGCAGGCCGCCATCGAGGCACTTGAGACGTTGAAGGAAGAGTGCGAGATAGATTTCTATACAGATTCCACATACTTGAAAAGCGGAATGACAACCTGGCTGGCGAGCTGGAAGCGCAACGGTTGGAAGACCAAATCTAAAAAGCCGGTGAAGAACGAAGACCTCTGGCGAAGGCTCGATTCGCTGGCCTCTAAGCACACTGTGAACTGGCACTGGCTCAAGGGACATAACGGACATGCTGGCAATGAGCGATGCGATGTCCTTGCGAACGTGGAGATGTCGAAGATAGAAAAGGAATTCACCCCCGCCGAACTCAGGAACAAACTCGCAGAATTCGTGGCGGGAAATCAGTAGGTCGATTCGGGCCGATCTCCCTTCACAGCTACGGTGTTCGGGATGATCGGGCCGAATTTAATTGCAGAAAGATTGCGAAAGGAACTTATGAACGACGAATCATTGAAGAGCTTCGGGCCTTTGAGATCGCTTGCAGGAACATGGGAAGGAGTGACGGGCGACGACACCGCGCCGTCGGACGATCGCGGAACCGAAAGCAACAAGTTCAGGGAACTGATGATTATCGAACCGACCGGCCTCACCGAAAATCATGAACAGGCTCTGTACGGTCTTCGGTACCGGATGCAGGCCTGGAGGATCGGCGAGACGGATCCGTTCCACGATGAGACAGGCTACTGGCTGTGGGATGCCGGAGCGAAAAAGGTTATGAAATGCGTGACGATACCGAGAGGAGTAGCTTTGATCGCCGGCGGTCACGCCGAACCTGACGCGAAACATTTCAAACTTACAGCCAAATTGGGAGATTCCGATTTCGGGATCTGTTCCAATCCGTTTCTGGATAGAGAATTCAAGACTGTGAGATTCGATTTTGAAATGACATTCAACGATGATGGGAGTTTCACTTACGACGAAGTGACCGCGATACAAATCAAGGGTCAGAAGAGCCTTTTCGAACACAGAGACAGGAATACCCTCAAGCGCATCAAATAGAGTTCAGCTAAGAGACTATCGGAAGTAGTCTCCGGGTCTCATTATCGTGGAAACAGAAACGGTCTTCCAGATAAACACGGAGTGCTTTTTGATACCGAAGTATCCGTGAGGAACAAGCTCAAGAATCTTTTCGTTCTTAAGATGCTATGAGAACGACGCTTGTTTTGTTTGTTATCTCGGCTGCAGTCGCGTTGAGTTCGTGCAGGCAGACTCCTCCTACGGCTCCGGGATCGCCCGCTCCCCCATCGCATTCACAGACGCCGCCTTCGTTTAGTTTCACCGGATACGGCGAGGCTCTCGATTCCACGTACTACAAGGTGTGGTCGGACAGCTCGTGGGAAGAGTTCTATATGGACACGACTATAAACGGGACCGGGTACAGAGTCCTGCTGGATAACACGGGCTACGAATATTTCTACGGTCCGGACGGTTATGACGGAATCTGGCCTTACGGCGGCAGTCTTATAAGGTTCGACTCGACGCTGGCGTTGCTTCCGGACACGATGGTCGAAGGAAAGACGTATACTATGAAGACGACTTTCTCGACACAGGGGATAGGTTATGTTCTGACCGATCAGGCTATCCTGCTGGATACGGGAGCGGTCACTGTTTCCTTCGGAACATTTGGCGACTGTCTGCATCTTCAATCGACCACCACGGTATCCGGCGGAGGCCAGTCACAGACTCAGACGACGCAATACTGGTACGCGAAAGGTCCGTCGGACATAAAACGCATCTACGAGAATACCGGAGCAACAATATTCATGGCATACGGAGTGGTTAATGGAGTGGGATGGGGCACGTCGGTCGGCAAAGCATTTCCGGGCATCGTTCCGCTAAACAAGTCTTCATCCGGACCGGCGATTTCACCGGCGAGTACAAGGAATTCACGGTTCAGCGTAATGTCTATGGCTCCACAAATCATGAAAGGCCTGATAAGATGACCGGTGTGACAGAAATAGCACCCGACGTATTCCGGATTTCGACATTCATACCGGAAACCAACATACAGATGAACCAATTTCTTGTAAGAGACGATGAGCCGCTTCTTTGGCACACCGGGCACAGGTATCTATTCGAAGAAGTGCGGCAGGCGGTGGCGGGGTTGATCGATATCGACGCTCTCAGGTGGATAGGCTTCAGCCATTTCGAGCCGGACGAATGCGGATCGCTCAACGAGTGGTTTCAAATAGCTCAATCGGCGGAAGCGTTTTGCAGCGTCGTCGGTGCGAGGGTGAACATGACCGACTTCTCATCCCGGAAAGCGAGAGGGATGCAGCTTGACGAGATCATAAGAACAGGGAGATACAGTTTTCGATTCCTATCCACACCTCACCTCCCGCACGGATGGGACGCCGGTCTTCTTTTCGAGGAAACGAACAGGACGCTCTTCTGTTCGGACGTTCTTCACCAGAACGGGGACCTTCCGGCGCTTACCTCTTCGGACGTCCTTGAGGGAGCAAGGAAGAATCTGGTTATGACACAGTCTGGGCCGATGAAGGGCTACATCCCTTACAGTCTGAACACCGAAAGCCAACTGAAGATGCTCGCCGACCTGAATCCGAAGACACTCGCGATAATGCACGGCTCGAGTTTTGACGGGGACTGCGCGAAGACTCTTCACGATTTCGCGGAAGTGTTGAAAGAAACGGCAGGTGCATTTTGACTCCTACTGGATCTGAATTCACGGAAGACTCCTTTCAACGACAACCGACCATTTCCTTTTTCTGCCGCATCGGACCGATTCAATTTCCCCCCGAGGAGTTGCATAATGATGCCTGCGGTTAAATCGATCTCACCCACATGGTGACAGCACACAATGAAGAAGCTTTGTAATGCATAGCAGATATCTTGTCTGGGACTTCTCTCCCACGTTCTTAAGGTCCGGAAGGATTCATCTTCCTATACCGGTCAGTGTTGTCGGATTGATATTGTCTTCGGTTCTTTATTACGGCGGGTATCGGTACTTTGCCGGAAGGGCAGATGGATCAACCGGTGCGGCAGATGATGCTAAGGGCGCGCGAAGTCCGGGAGAAGCAGGGGCCCCGGTCGATATGGATCAGGCGGCCGACGAGTCATCCGGAACCGGTTCTTCTCGTTTGTCCACCGTCAAAATCGTCGCGCTGATCGTCGCCAGTCTTATCGCGGGACAGCTACTTACTGCGCCTTTTAACCTCGGGATCATCCGAACGTTCGGTCCGCTCACGATTCGATGGTACGGACTGATGTGGGATCTCGCATTCCTACTCGGTTATTTTCTGGGGCTCAAGATGTTTCGCGATGCAGGCAAATCGCTGCGGCGACTGGATTCGCTGCTCCTCTACGTCATGATAGGGACCGTTGCGGGCGCGCGCCTGGGACAGGTCTTTTTCTACACACCGGATTTCTATTTTGCACATCCGATCCAGATACTGGAAATCTGGAACGGAGGGCTGGCCAGTCATGGCGCGGCAGCTGGCGCGCTTATCGCGGTATGGCTTTACGTCCGGAAATATCCCGACATGAAATACCTCTGGCTGCTGGACCGGATAGTCATACCGGCCACTATAGGCGGTGCGTTTGTACGGATAGGGAATTTCTTCAACTCCGAAATCCTGGGGCAGGTGTCTCACCTGCCGTGGGCAATAATATTTGAGCGCGTCGATATGCTTCCGCGCCAACCCTCCATGTTGTACGAAGCAGCCTGGTACTTCATAGGTTTCTTCCTGCTCTGGTGGATTTACCGAAGATATAAGGGAGCGCCTCCGGATGGGCTGATCTTCGGCGTCTTTCTCGTTTACGTCTTCAGCGGCCGAATCATGATCGAGTTCACGAAGACTCATCAGGCCGATTTCACGGCAGGCTGGCCGATCAAAATGGGCCAGCTTCTTAGCATTCCGTTCGTGCTGTTTGGGATCTGGCTGCTCTCCAGGAAGGTAAAGCATAAGGAGTCTGCCTGAGTGTAAATGTTCCGAATCCGGTCCCTGCGATAGTTGGGGGTGAAACAACTGTACCATGATAACCGAAGAGGAATTGCATATCCGTGCCGGACGACGTTGAGAATGAGCTCCTTCGGGAGATGGGAATGGACGGGCCTGCCCGAACAGGACTGTCCGTATTGATTCAGGAAATTCAATTGACGGGGTACCGGGCGCAATTGCTGCAGGCGATAGCGTGTCGTTGCATTTTTCGCTTGACAAACCAACGGGAAAGGTTTATCTTTACTTTGTAGTTCAAAGTACTTTATAGGAGGAGTAAAGATGGATCAACAGAGTGCGATTGAAGAAATAGCCCTTATAAGGAGAGTGATGGATGAAAGCCGCCGGTTCGCACTGGACAACGGCAAGTATTACCTGCTGTGGGGAGTGCTTATCACGTTGGCGATTTTTGCTGAATACGCCCTGGTCCTGACCAATAACGGGGGAATTGTCGAGCTGTGGCTATGGGTCGTAACGATAGGGATCGGGTGGCTGATCTCGAGCTTCTTCGGAATGCGTGAAGCCTCAAGGCTGTCCGGATGGCCGATCGGTGCGAAGCTTGTAGCTCTTGTTTGGGCAAGTACCGGAGTGGTGATGACTATCATCGGATTCGCGGGACCGTTCTCGGGCGGGCTCCACAACTGGGCAATCTGTCCGGCCCTTGCCGCTGTCATGGGAGGGTCCTACGCGATCAGTTCCCTCATCTACCGGCTGAGGTGGGTAGCTTTCGTCGGCGTGGCATGGTGGCTCGGATCTTTACTGATGTTCGCCGTGAAGGGAATCACCACTCTCCCCATTTTCGGAATCATGATGATTCTTTTCCAGATCCTTCCGGGCCTGGTATTCTACAGAATGTGGAAAAGAAATTCTATGACGGCCGGCGTGAAATGAGCGACTTCGATTACCAGCAAATTGACGATACTCTTCACTCGAGAATACGACTCGCAATCGTGGCGGCCCTCGTCACCGTAGATCAGGCAGACTTTAATTTCCTCAAGGAGATGGTCAAGACTACAGACGGCAACCTCAGCACTCACCTCAGGAAACTGGAGGATGCAGGCTATGTCTATTCGAGGAAGCGTTTCATCGACAGGAAACCGCAGACGACTTACAAGATAACCGAAAAAGGCCGCCGCTCTCTCGAAGAATACGTCAACACCCTCGAGAAATTCCTGTCCCCCGGATCCCCCGGAAAGAAATGAAGTAACTCTTTTTTGTGTTCGTACTTTGAAATGCAAAGAACTTTATCAATATACAGGAGATGTCAGGATGAAAACTAGCTCGATCTCATTTGCCTCGCGTCTTGTCAGCTTTCATTTTTCCAGAACAACCCATCCAAACGAGGTCAACGATTTTCAATTCAAGAAAAGTAGTATGAAAATGAAGAGAACTACTCTCTCCGTCGTAATACTCGGCATCAGCCTTGTCTTTTCTACTCTGGTCATGGCACAGCAGCGCAAAACGGATCTCGATTCTATGATAGTAGCTGCGAGAAGCCTGGTGGATTCCGGCTACGCCGCCTGGAACAAGGCTGAAATGCTGCACGGCTATGCCCTCCTGCAGCGCGCGGCCGTTCTCGTCCCCGGCGACAAATACGTCAGATACTTTCTCTCTTACGCGGGCTACCGTCTCATGACATACGGCATGGCCATGAAGGAGGATAATATCTACAGGGAGTTTGCAGACCCCGCCGATAAAATGGCCGGGCAGCTGAGCAACGAATACCCGAACTGGTCGGAGCCGAGAGTCCTTCTCGCGGCGATCTACGGGATCGAGATAGCACACAACTGGATGAACGGCCCGACGCTCGGACCGAAGAGCAGCGCCCTCGCAGATAAAGCGATAGCCCTCGACTCGACAAATCCGCGGGCATATCTGATTCTCGGCGCCGGCAAGCTCAACACCCCCAGCATATTCGGCGGAAATGTCGACAAGGCCGTGGAATATTTCCGAAAGTCGATTTCCATTTTTGAAAGCGAACCGAAGAAGCCTGCATCGGATCTGGAGCCGTCGTGGGGATACATCGATGCCCTTACGTGGCTCGGCCTCGCATACGAGAAGCAGGACCGTTACACCGCGGCTCTCGCAGAGTACAGAAAGGCCCTCGCTGCAGACCCTGGATATGAAAGGGCAAAGAACGTGCTAATACCGGAAGTAGAAAAGAAGATCGATTCCACGAGCAAAAAATAAAGGGGCAGGAAATGAAGTCCGCGTACGCAGTTGCATTGTTTCTTGCCGTTGTCGTGCCGACCGTCGTCTCGCTTGTCAAGTGAGGGCGCCTGCCGGCAAACCGGCGGTAATCTCCGGGACAGTAGGAGACGAAGTAGGTAAAGCCATCCCCTGCGCCAACGTTTTCATAGCCTCCACTGGCGAAGGCCAGGTCGCGAATGAAGACGGCGCCGAGTCCATACGACATTACGTCTGGCGTCACGCTTATTGCGAGGTATGATTTTACGGAGGCATGGCAGACCGGACTCGACTTCAAGTACGCGACTGGAATGCCCCATACTCCGGTGGCAGCTTCCGTTCACATACCAGAGTTGAAAGTATATCAACCGATCGACGGTCCTTCTTTCTCGCAGCGTTACCCCGATTACCGCCGTGTCGACCCGCGCCTGACACACATGGCAAGGTTGTTGGGCAGATATTTTTCCGTATTCTATCTTGAAGGATTGAACATACCCGATATCCATAACATCGGTTATGCCTACTCGCCGGACTAATCGACAAAAACCGGCGTGGAAAGTTTCTTCGGGAGAAAGACGGTCGTTGTTGGAATGCAATTGAGTTTTGAGTGAGCCACTCTGGGAACAGTCGGCAGGGCCCGGAAAATGAGTCTTGGAGAGCCGTTTCAGCTTTTCAGATCGAAATTTGACAAAACCTGTTCCCTTTGTTGACAAGCCATTTAGGCAAGGCGTGTAGCTTGAAAAGTGCTTGTGTGTTAATTTCTATTCAACAAAAGGGAGTCAGGATTATGAAGGGCATTGTTTGCATCGCGGTTCTGGCCGCGGTGGCCTTTGCGTCATGCGACGTTAATTCTGGAAGCACCGTCGTCGGCTCAGCCAGCGATACCCAAATCAACGGTGTGAGTTTCACGGTCGATACAACCTACGTTGACGCTGGCGGCTCGGGACAGCTCTTCGCCCGAGGGACGATAAAGACGACTCTCAACATTTCCGCGCCGTGGTACATAGAAGGACAGTTTTATACCGACAGTACGATGACGGTCAAACTTGGAGGGAACGATACGGAGATTTCCTTCCCGCTTTCGCCCGGAAAGTCGACTTACTGGACGATCTATTTCTACACTTCTTCGGTCGATGTCAGGCAATTCCCCGATTTTCGGATCGGGAATCTACAGGACATTTATAAGAATTGAAGTTCTCAACAGCGGATAGCCTGCCGGCGGCGAGGACATAGCAGAATGCACCGAGAGAATAGTAGTAAATGATGCCGACCGAGATTTATCCGGAGGGAGGATGCCCGATGAAAAGTACGCTTCTGTTACCGGCGATTCTATCACTGGCACTCGTTTCTTGCGAAGTCACCATGCACGATAGTCCGGTAGGCCCGCCGCCGGGCACAGGAATCGCCGGTGTCTCTTTTACGGTCGACACCACTTATATGCTCGCCAGCGCGGCGACGCTTGTGGCCGAGGGAAGAGTGAAGAACACGGGCACAGGAAATATCAGTTCCCCATGGTACGTGGAATGTTTTTTTTATGCGGACTCCACGATGAGCACCATACTCGGCAACAATGACGCGCAGATCGGCGTGCCGCTCTCGCCAGGGCAGTCGGCGTTTTGGATGATCACGCTTTCGAGCACCAATGTGGATGTTCGCCGCTTCCCTAACTTCAAGGTGGGCGATTTCAGCGCTGTGTACAAGAATTGATTTGCTGGGACATAAAAGGTGACATAGCATGGAGATGAAAAGATATCTACTGGATACATTTGCGTATAACGATCATGCCAACAAGCTGGTTCTCACAAAGATGAGGGATATCTGTGATCAGTCAGGTGCGGTGAGGTTATTCAGTCATCTTATCAATTCACAATACAAATGGATGTCGAGGGTAGTCCGGGACTCGAAAGCACTCGCGATGGACTGGTGGGAGCCGGTTTACGCGTTCGCGGAACTTGAAGGAAAGTGGAACGACAGCCTCGGGCTCTGGCTCACATTTATCGGAGAGAGAAGCGAGGAGCAGATGTATGAAGAAAAGGAGTTTGTCGGTTTCGACGGAGGCGAGTGGACGGCCCCACTCAAAGACATCGCTCTCCAGTTGAACTATCATTCCATCCATCACAGGGCTCAGATCCAGTCGCTCATCAGGGCACAGGGGATCGAGCCCGACTTCGTAGACTACATCGGTACCGTTTACAGGAAACTCTCATGAACGATCCACTAATTTTGGGAGCATTTATATGTCAGTCAATATATCAGATCTCGGTTTCATCGTCGGTAAATGGGAAGGAACGGGGCTCGCCGAGTATCCAACAATGAAGCCGTTAGATTACGATGAGGGCCTGGTCTTCACCAGGAACGACAAGGATCCATTGATCCATTATGAGCAGCGAACATGGATAAGATCTTCAGGTGAAGACAACGGCCAGCCGGTGTTTTGGGAATCGGGGTTCATCATAGACAAGGGAGAAGGTGTATTCGAGCTGGTGTGTGCTCAGAAGAGCGGTCGGCTGGAATTGCTCAGAGGTCAGGCAAAGGGATCGGATGGGAGCGGAATCGAGCTCGATCTATCTAGCGTGATCATATCGAACGATCCGCGGATGCACAGATCCGGACGTAAATTCCGATTCCTCGAGAACATGATAGACTATGAATTGCAGATGGCGACCGCGGAGAACCCGGGATACGAAAGACATTTGAGAGCGCGGCTCCGAAGACCGGGGCTTTAGAGACAGAAGTTCGATTGCGTTCGAACTGCAGGCAGCTTAATTTCTCAGCGATGAGGGTTGTCCGATCAGATGCAGCGCTGGTCGAAGGTGAATCGACATTGATGTCATTTCGTCGGGAGGGTTTGGCAAGGGCCGAATAATGCGGCCGCGTCGGCTGTGCGGCTTTTCCGGATAAAATGTCTTGTCTCGAACAAAACATTTGATGGAGGTCTGAGATGAAGAAACGGTTTTGCGTGTTGCCGGTTGCCGTCATTTTCTTGAGTTTGACTTCCGCATCATTCGCACAGGGGCTTACTCTGAAGGACAGGTCTGTACTCGAATTGAACCTGGGCATCTGGGGCGGAGCGAGTGTCCCGAATACCATTGGAATCAGCGGAATCCAATCGAATGCCAAGACCAGCTCATTCGTCGGGAGTATCCTGTATGCCTATGGGATTCAGAAAAACATGTCTGTTACCCTAGCGCCGGCGTTCTCGCGGCCGGAGCTAGTGCGAACGTCGGTTTGCCGGGTGTCAGTCAGGAGTCCGGAAGCGTTGCCCCTTTGCTGCTTGGTGCTCGCTGCTACGTTCCATTGCCGGAAGTAGGAACGAAGGTCCGTCCGTTTGTCTCGCTCGGCGTCGGGACTTATCTCGGTTTTGAATCGAGCAGTTCGATTTGATTCACGGTTGTACAGGAAAGCCATACCGAGAGCGCGTTCGGAGGAAGGATCGGTGCGGGATTCGATTTCTGCCTGAACGACAACTTCAAGTTAGCGGCAAACGCCGGGTACAATATCATGTCCGATTTCTCTTCACCCGTCACTGGCAGGATGAACTTCAACGGCGGCGACTTTTCGGTGGGTGCGGGTTATGCCTTCTGAACAGGACGAGAAGATGGGGGATCGGATTTCGAGGAACGAGCTCTACCGGGAAATAATCGAGGGCTTCGTCGGGGCTTATAACCGCTTCGACATCGAAGGAATGTTGCTGAATGTCAGCCTTGATGTGATTTTCGAAAATAAATCCGGCGACAGAGTAGACCTGCACACCGAGGGGATCGGAGAACTAAGGAGGCAAGCCGAAGATTCCAGGCTTTTCTTCGTACGAAGAAAACAAGCTATCACCGGCATGCGGTTCCGCGACGATGAGGCCGAGGTCGACATAGTTTTCTCAGGGACCCTCGCGATCGATTTGCCCGGCGGAATAAGGGCCGGTGACAAAATCGAGTTTAAGGACAAAAGCATCTTCAGGTTCATGGACGACAAGATAATCGCGCTTACCGATATTGCGTGATCCACAGACGATCATGGACTCAGGTGCTGTGTTTTCCGTTACGCTGTGATGCCGAAGCCCAGGCGGGGTCATTTCGGGTTAGCTGCCGTAACAGGGACCAGGACTTGCCCGGAGGTTCATGCCGGTGACTCTCTAGCGAAGTAAAGGCGGGTATATCACTTACTTTTTTCTGAGAGAAATTACTTCCTTGAGAGTGTAAATGAAGGCCGGTATCGCGATGACGATCATGAACAATCCAATGAGCAAGTATCCGGTCTCGACAGGAAGGTGGCGGTCCAAACCGATGAAGGTCACGATCCCGAAGAGTGCAAAGAGGATTCCGCCGAAGAACAAGGTCCTTCCACCGGTCTGTGCCCCGATTTGTTTCACTTCCTGTTCGCTTAACAGGTGGGTCCACCTCATCGACGCGCCAAAGAGATAGCCGACTATCACGAGCATAAGCATGGTACCGACGCCGAAGGCAAGTCCCGGAACGAACCCGAGCCACGGGCTGCGCATGGCAGGTGCGGCGACGGTGTTTACAAAAAGCGAGAATCCTCCGAACCCGAAGCCGGCGATGAAGCCATGAATGATCGTCCACTTCGCAGGGAGCGGACCTGAGCCCGGCACGGCGGATTCCTTGTGATGTTTTGAGAGAACAGACATTGATGTTCCCATGTCTCGGGCCCGGTCGTGGTGATGACCGAAGATATGGAGGTGAGGGTACCGGTTCTTTCCTAAAACCAATGCGCCGGCGGCGGACATCGCGGCTCCGACGATCATATATACTATGCCGTTTATCGTGGGGGAGAGGAGAAAGGGGGCGAGCGCGAGATATGCAGCTTCGGCAAGAAGCATTCGCTGAACCGTGAAGGCAGCCGAGAAGTAGAGACCGGCCTTCATCCCTTCCCTTCCGCTCGCGCCGCCGATCGCGTAGCTGAAAGTGATCGGCCAGGTATGTTCGTCCGGCAGAATCCCGTGCAGCAATCCGAACAGGAGCGAATATATCACAGCTGTTAAAGGAGTCATGCTGCCTTCCTCAAATCATCAGAGTAGCGCCCCGGGTGGGGTTTGCACATGTCTACGGACGTATGTATGACCAACCCTCCGCCTCTTTCCTGGCAAGTTCCCCGACGCCGGAGGGAACGACCTCCACTTGTTCCAGCAGGGCATCTTTCGCGAGATGGAATTGGCGAAGAGAGTTCTCACAAGCGATGAACCTTACACCTTTCGCGGCAAGCCGTTCCACCATCGCTCCGTGGAGATCGGGCATCTTGAGAAATGCGGTCACGCCTTCCGAGTTGGCTACAAGCTCGACTTCCACGTTTTCCTGTCCGAGGTCGCTGATAAGATTGTCTATGTTGTGCAGGACGAGATCCGCGCGTCCCTTGGCGGCCTCGTCGATGTGAAACAGTACTTTATATTTTGCCACTTCGTTATCTCTTTGACGATCTTAAATTTAAGAAAAGGGTTTCACTCTATTCGACGGCGCGAAATCGTCACACGCGAAAGGAGAACAATCTGCTCAGGCATCAGGCGGGGCGTTCGTCCGTTGAAAAGCCGGGAGTGTGTGAAGTCGTATGTCTCAGCCATCCCGAAATACAGGGGGTATCGTGCTTTATTTGATTTGATGCGTTTGTTGCGGCGCGGATTCATTCACGCCTGCTCCGGGATCGAAGGGAACGCAAACTTATCGGGAAATGCTCTGCTCATTCTCCGGATAGTTGATTCTAAAGAATACGGGTCTGCAACATTGCGTGTTCACATCGGGGTACGATAGTTCAAGCCATTTCGAGCAGTCGGCCGAATATCAGATCGAATTTGAAACTTTTTGTTTTAACCCGCGACTCGATGAATTCCGCCACCTTTTGAAGCCTCGCCGGTATAGACATGATCTTATCCTGGGCTTTAGCTCCGATCTCGTTGAGCTGGGTCAGGAACTCGATGTTCCATGAGCTTATCAGCTGTTCCACTATCTTCTGGTAATCCCTCGGCCCGTAGATGCCGGAACGGCGAACGACATCCGAATACTCGTTGAAGTTGGCCATCGAAATCCCGGGCATGTCGATGCTCGGCATGACCGTCGCGGCGCAATCGAGGGCGATATTCGGATCCCGGGCGATAATTTCTCTGAAGACGTTCAGGTAGAAAGCATAGTGTCTCGCTTCATCCTGTGCGATCTTTTGCGTGATGGTGTAGAGAAGGGGCTCTTGCTGTCCTACGAGCTTTCCGGTATTGGTATGCGAGATGAACGTTGCCTTTTCCTGTGCACTCGTATAAACGAAAATCCTGTACGGGTCTCCGTCCCAGGGAGGATGGAATCCCGATTTTATGTAATTGAACTGAAGCCTTTCCAGGGCCGAGAACTTCAGCAGTCTGGAGTCTCTTATGTAGTCGCGCAGGATATTTCCGTGTCTGTCCTCTTCGGCAGTCCAGAGACCGTTCCACTCTTTCCATACCATGTCGTCGCCGAGGGCGTGGAAGATCAGCCTGTGGAAGTGAGGGAGCCCCTCTTCGGTGAGTATGTTGAGCGAAAGGGCAACACGCGCGGCGTCGCTGATTCCTTCGGCTCGTTTTCGCAGCTCCCCGAGTTGCGCGTCATTTTCGATTCCCTGGTCGGCAGGAAGAAACTCCGACGGATACCAGAGCTCACGCTTTGAAATGTGGCGTGCGATGAGTTCCTGCACCGCACCTTCAAGGTCGTGCAACACCTCGTGCTTCTTCCGAAGCACCTCGTCCTGTAGTTCGTGCTTTCTCTGCATCGCTCACTTTTCCTGAATTATGGAAAATATCGGCCGATTGGCCTCGTGGTCAACCTCTCATGGGCTCGGGTACTCGATATTATATGACAGTTGGAAAGCATAAACAAGGAGGGTCGAGATCGGTGAGAGTTCGCCGCTGTCAACACGGCGTCGGACTGCTTTCGAACCTAATGGAGGTTAGCCCGCACTCGCCTCCACCAGCCGTTCAGTTTTTACCATCCCGGTGTTACCTGAAACAGGGCGCCGGCGAAGGATCGACGCCCCGATGGAATTCAGGATCCCGCCGGGGGAGTCCTTTTCCTCTTTCGCAGCCTCTCGGAACTGTCCTCGGTAAGATAGTATAGGGTTTCTCTTTCCGCGGCGAGTTCCGCATTGACGAGGTTTCTCGAAGTTGCCATGACGCGGTGCAGCGGAATGCCGCTCGCACCTGCCACCCCTTCCAGTGAATGATGGCCTTCGATCACTGTCATCATGCTCACGGCGGCTTCAATCAGTCTTCCTTCCGGATTGATACAGGCCGTGGTTGGATCGCCTTCTTGCTGAGGTGCCAGTTGACGACTTCGAGACTCTTGTCCTTCACGCGTTGTTCAGCCGTCGTTGTTGTGTTCGGTGCGGGGACCACGACCTTGTAGCCCGGTTTCCAGTTTGCCGTTCGGATCGATAACGAACACGCAGCGGGTTGTCTCTGTCTTGCGTTCTCCCCGCATTATCATGCCGTATTTCATTGCGACTTCTTTGTTGAGGTCGGCGATGATCGGGAACAGGATTTTCACTCCGAGTTTTTCTTCGGTATTGCGTACCCATGCGACGTGCGATGAGACCGTTCTTTTCTTTGGATATTTCGTTGTATTTCTGGGGCATCCGGTCAATGAAATGATAAAGAGTCGCTTCGGCCGGATGTCTATGGGCTATTTTGTAGTATGGTGCGGTTTTAAGTGAGATGTGCTTTGGACGGAGGAAATCGTGCTCGCTTGAAAGTATCTTCCGGCCGCGTGAATGCCAACACGCGATTAGTGATCGAGGTTTGCTTTGTTGAGCTTTTCATCCGCTAACTCTTTCGAATATTGGTCCTGTATCCTCTACTATTTTTCAGATTCGCTTTGAGGTATTCCTGGTCTTTGTTAAAATGAATTCTGAGCCGGCACCAGTGTCAACGTTTCTTTGCAACATAAAGCCCCATTACTTTGAACGGAGGTTCAGGGTTAGATGGATAAAATAAATCTCGTCGAAAAATTAGGGTTGATCTCGGAATATTGGCATCCGAAGATTGTGGGCGAGATCAACGACTCATTTGTAATGCTCGTGAAGCTGAAAGGCGAGTTTATCTGGCATCTGCATGAGAGCGAGGACGAAATGTTTCTCGTTCTAAAGGGAAGGCTTCGCATTAAGCCCCGAAGGGGTGATGTAATTTTGAGAGATGGCGAATTTTTCATAGTTCCGAAGGGAGTCGAACATATGCCTGTCGCCGACGAAGAGGTGCATGCCCTGCTTCTAGAGCCCAAAACGATTCTGAACACCGGCAATTTCACCAACGAAAAAACCGTAGAAGCTGAATGGCTCTGATTTATGTTTAACGTTATCATACTCGGCCTTACATCTTTCTTCACCGATATCGCCAGTGAGATGGTGTACCCTCTTATACCCTTCTTCCTGACGTCGGTGCTCGGAGCGAGCCCGGCGGTCCTCGGTCTCATCGAAGGCGTTGCCGAAAGCGTAGCGAGCATCCTGAAAGTATTTTCGGGATACATCTCCGACAAGTTGAAGAAGAGAAAATTCCTTGCGATCAGCGGATATTCATCTTCCGCTGTAGGCAAATTTCTCCTTTATATTGCGAACAGCTGGGGCTTCGTCTTCGCCGGACGCATAGTGGACAGGCTCGGTAAAGGTATCCGGACCGCACCGCGTGACGCACTCATCGCGGACAGCATCGACCCGGCAAAGAAAGGCACGGCGTTCGGACTTCACCGGGCGATGGACACCAGCGGCGCTGTAATCGGGGTCCTGCTTGCATATTTCTTTTTCACGCATTACGTCGGAGAGTATTCGGAAGTCTTTCTGTGGTCATTGGTTCCCGCTGCGATCGGTGTTGCTCTCCTCTTCCTTTCTCGTGAGAAGAAAGTGGAGGCGGCCGCGAGAAAGGCACCGTCGTTCAAATGGAAAGTCCTTCCAAGGAAGCTCCAGCTTTTCCTTATAGTTTCGTTCATATTCACGCTCGGCAATTCTTCGAACACATTTCTTCTCCTCCGCTCGAAGGATATCGGCTTCACGCCTGCCAGCGCTATTCTGCTTTATCTCGTCTACAACGTAGTGTACGGAGCGGTTTCCTATCCGGCGGGAAGATTATCCGACAGGATAGGGCGGAAGCAGCTTCTCGTGGCGGGGTTTGTTTTCTACGCGCTCGTTTACCTCGGTTTCGCATTCGTCTCGGGACCGCAGCATGCCTGGTTCTTGTGGGGACTCTTCGGGGTCTACGGACTCTATAGCGGTTTCACGGAAGGTGTAGAGAAGGCGCTTGTTGCCGATCTGGCACCGGCCGAGGTCCGCGCGACCGCGATAGGACTTCACGCCATGATTCTCGGGATCGGCCTCTTCCCTGCTTCGTTTATCGCAGGCGAGCTCTGGGAGCATTTGAGCCCATCAGCTGCATTTTACTTCGGCAGCGGAATGGGAATCATTGCTGCCATCGGACTCCTCCTCGTCCTCTAAACAAATTCATCGCAGAGACGGAGAGACGCAAAGAACCGGCTTGTCACTTCATGGGAGCAACCGTCTTGCAATGGTGAGGAAATCGACTTTGAGTGCGCCGCACTTCTTATAGGATAGCAACGGGCGTTGCGCCTTTGCGACTCGCGGTACATCCTTGTCGGGACTGACGGAATTTGAAATGCACAATCCTACATGCTAAGTTATCGGGAACCAGGAGGAACATTGATTCTCAATACAATCCTCGGAGCGGGCGGAGTCGTCGCCGACGAGCTGGCGAAGCGTCTCGTCTCCGCGGGTGAAAGTGTAAGGCTGGTATCGAGGAGCGGACGCGGTATGGAAGGAGCGGCCTCCGTGAGAGCCGATGTGTCGATCGTGGATCAGACGTTGTCTGCCATTGAAGGCTCTTCGGTCGTTTTCCTCTGTGTCGGGTTGAAGTATGACCGGAGAGTGTGGTCGGATTCCTGGCCCCGGATTATGTCGAGTACATTAGAGGCCTGCAAGCGAAGCGGCTCGAAGTTGGTTTTCTTTGACAACGTTTACGCGTACGGCAGAGTCGAAGGCCCGATGACTGAGTCGACGGCGTACAATCCAGCCGGCAAGAAGGGCGAGATCCGTGCTTCGATTGCCACGTCACTGATGGAGGAAGTCAAACGGGGAAACCTTCGCGCTCTCATCGCAAGGGCGGCGGACTTCTACGGGCCCTACGCCGAAAAGGTAGGTGTTCCCAACGCCATGGTTTTCAACCGGCTCGCCGAAGGGAAGAAATCCAACGTGCTCGCACGCGCCGACAGGAAACACTCGTATACTTTTACGCTCGACATGGCCGAAGCACTTGAGAGGCTGTCGAAGTCCGAGAATGCTTACGGACAAGTGTGGCATTTGCCCACTGCTCCGGACCCGCCGACAGGCCGGGAGTTCGCTGCTCTCGCGGCGGAGGCGTTCGGTGCGAAACATGGGTGCACCGTTCTTTCGGGATGGATGCTTAAGGCTGCCGGCATATTTGATAGAACCATATACGAAATTTCAGAAATGCTGTATCAGAATAAATATGATTATGTTTTCGATTCCTCAAAGATCCGTAACGCGTTCGGCCTGAATGCCACTTCTTACGCGGATGGTATTCAGCAGACGGCGGTTTTCTACAAACAATTGGGAAGAAATAAAAAGGGAGTGAAATGAATAAAGACAAGATAGTTGAATTCCTGCTGGATGCACTGCTCGCGGCTGTCGGTTCCATCCTGGTCGGCCTGATATTCTTCGGGCGGGGGATATTCGACTCAAACCGCGTCGGCTATCAGTTCCTGTCGTTCGGAATCATCGGAGGAGTCCTCTTTTCAAGTTTCCGCTTTCTGAAGTTGTGGATTGCCGCGATCATCTTTGTTCTCTTTCTCGTTTTGAACGAGGCGGTATTGCATCTCGGGAATTGGGATTTCATCTGGCAGGACGTCTTATACTTCGTAGCAATGTCTTCGTCTATTTTCTTCTTGGCGAAATATTACATGCCAAGACTTGCCGGTACGATCCTGAGCAGGTTATTTGCGGTCAGCGGTATGTTTGCGGTGGGATTTACCATAGTGACCATCGTCTTCTATTTTATTTTCGCGGCGAATCCGAACATACCGCGCTTCAACTTGGCTCAAATGATTTATTATGACTTAGCTCAGGGATTTTTGTTAGGGTTCGGAATCGGGGCGGGCATCGAGGGGGCCGAATTTGTGATAAAGAGAACCCTGAGGAATGCCGCATAGATTTTACTTTGCCTCTGTTTGTTCCTCGACATGGCGAGATCCGATGTGAATTCACAGTATGCGGATGATGTCATGGCTCGGGAACTCTCGGGATTTCCCCGAATGTGGGAGAAGTTGACGCTTCTTTCCTTCCTGTTTCCCTCTTCTGTGATTTGGATTAAGCGGGATGAAACAAGATTTCCGTCAAGCCGTTGTTTCCTGTGAGAATTTTGGCGGAAGAAATCTAGAGTAGAGGCACCGGGACAATGATCGAAGACAGGTCGACAAAGAGCGAATCCCGAAGGAAGGATCACGTCCTGAGGGAGACGATAATGAACGATTTCAAGAAGGGGGAAATTGGAGAATCGCTGAGGAGGGACTTCAAAGAGCTTTACAGGTTCTACATCGATACAGACACTCAGCATCGTCTCGAATCGTACTCGCGAGTGAGGAGGTATCTTTTCGCTTCATGGTACCTTTTGAAGAGTCTCATCCTGCGTTTGAATCCGGCGAGAAGATTCCTGCTCCTTCTGAGCATCATTTTCTTTTTCTGGGGAAAAACCAACTGGTCGGGAAACAATTACAACATCACGATAGACGCCAGCCCGATCAGTTATCTCCTGGTTCTCCTGGTCCTGATGCTTGAGCTTAAAGACAAACTACTTGCGCATGACGAGTTGAGGATCGGGCGGACGGTTCAGAAGGCTCTCCTCCCCGACGACAACCCGACACTTGCCGGATGGTCGGTCTGGCTATTCACACGGCCGGCAAACGATGTCGGCGGCGACCTTGTCGATTACATAAGCCTCGACGAGAACAGGCTGGGGATCGCACTCGGAGATGTTGCGGGCAAAGGGCTCGGTGCCGCTCTACTCATGTCCAAACTCCAGTCGACTCTCCGCGCCATAGCGCCGGAGTACACTTCCCTTTCGGAGCTTGGCCAGCGGGTCAACCTGATATTTTGCCGCGACAGCCTGCCGAGCAAGTTTGCGACGCTCGTGTATCTCGAGTTGACTGAAAATTCGGGGAAGATGCGGCTCCTCAACGCGGGCCATCTTCCGCCGCTGGTGCTTCGAGGGGCGAACGTCGAAGAGCTTCCTCACGGCGCGCCAGCGCTTGGATTGATGAAGACTTCGAAGTTCGACGAGCTTACCGTCGAGATCGCTCCCGGCGACCTGTTCGTGGCGTATTCGGATGGAGTGACCGAAGCCCGGAACGAGCGGGACGAGTTCCTCGGGGATCAGCGACTGAAGGCAATCGTCGGAAAGTCCGCAGGAATTTCTCCCGACAGGCTTGGCGAGAGAATACTCTCAACGGTGGACGCTTTCGTCGGGGAAGCGCCGCGAAGCGACGATTTGTCTCTTGTGATAGTCAAGAGATGGAGCTGAGGGGACAAGATTTTAAGAACTGAATCCTAAACTATTCCAAAACGGTGAAATTCTAAAATCGAAATGCTGCCCCGGGTTTGGTGGTTTGTCTTTTAGAATTTAGGATTTCGTGTTTAGGCTCTTCACCGATGCTGTTTCGCCTTGAAAACTCCGTAACGGTCGTGGTCGAAATGGTATACTTTTGCCACTTCCACTTCGAACCTCTTGAGCCAGCTGAACTTATGTATCGCTAATCCAACCGCCATTCCGATAAGCGGCCCGACAAAGTAGATCCACCATCCCGTCCAGATCCCCGCGACCACCGAAGGGCCGAAGCTTCGCGCCGGATTGGTACTTGTCCCGGATACCGGCGCTTCGAGATAGACCATTACGGCATAAAGGAACGGAAAAAGAAGAGGCGTGTATTTCCTCAATTTCCTGTGACCGAGAAAAACGAAAAGGCCCACTATCAGTCCGATCGTCGTGATTATTTCACCGAGCATCGCTTCCCAGACGGTATAATCGTTTCCGGGAGTTGTGCTGCCGAACCCGACGCTCTTCCCTGCAGCTCCCCAGAGGAGGAGCGGAATACATCCTATGACCGCGCCGGCAAACTGTGCCACGATGTATCCGGCGGTATCGCGCGTGGAGAGTTTCTTCTTTATATGGAAAGCGAGCGTGACGACAGGGTTGATGTGCGCGCCGCTTACCTTGCCCACTCGCGAGTAGGCTATGGCGGCCCCGGTCGATCCGAAGAGGAAACCGGTGATCAACCTACGGAGCCCGGCATCGGGAATCGCTTTCACGACGAAACTTCCCTTTCCGAAATCGAGAATCACAAACGAAAGGCCGAAGAGGAGTAGCAGGGCCGTGCCTATCAGCTCCGACAGGTAAAGGCCCCATGGGATAGCGTTTTTCATAGATGACAATTTAAGAATACAGATTGCTCGTATCCATACTTCACCTGTATTCCGCTATTTCCTCCCGGTTCCCTGCGTTGGAATTCCTTTTCAATTGAGTTATAATTTCAGCGATGTGTTTGGCGGCGTCCGGTTACGAGGCCCGGACGCTTCGGAGTACATGAAAACTTAACCACCAGAGGAAATCTGAAATGAGACCCACCGTGAGAATCCTGCTTCTGTCTATAATTCTTTCGGGAGTTTTCTCCAAGGCCTCACGCGCACAAGGCACGTCGGGCAATCCCGGGAAAACAGAACCCGCTTACATGGATACAAGCCTTACATTCCGGCAGCGAGCTGCCGATCTGGTTTCTATGATGACGCTCAAGGAAAAAATCTCGCAAATGCAGAACAGCGCACCTGCCATCCCGAGGCTCGGAATTCCGGCTTACAACTGGTGGAGCGAGGGCCTACACGGTGTAGCCAGGAATGGGATCGCGACCGTGTTCCCACAGGCTATCGGGATGGCTGCTACATGGGATCCAAGGCTCATACACGAAGAGGGAAGCGTAGTATCCACCGAAGCGCGTGCGAAGTACAATTATGCTATCAGCCTGGGTCAGCACCGTCAGTACGCCGGGCTGACATTCTGGTCCCCGAACATAAACATCTTTCGCGATCCGCGCTGGGGAAGAGGGCAGGAGACTTATGGCGAAGATCCGTTCTTAACTTCGCAGATGGCCATCGCATATATCACAGGATTGCAGGGGAACAACCCGAAATATTTCAAAGTCATCGCTACCGCGAAGCATTTTGACGCGTACAGCGGTCCCGAGCCGCTCAGGCATCAATTCAGCGCCGAAGTCGATAAGACCGACCTTTACGATACATATCTTGCCGCTTTCAGGGCGGCCGTCAAGAAAGCAAAAGTATATTCCATAATGGCCGCCTACAACAGCCTCAACGGAGTCCCCTGCAGCGCCAATAAGTTCCTCCTCACGGATATCCTGAGAAAGGATTGGGGCTTCAAGGGCTACGTCGTTTCGGACTGCGGAGCCATCTGGGACATTTACTACGGCCACAAGTACGCTCCGAGCGTAATGGCGGCCTCGGCGCTCGCCGTCAAGGCGGGTTGCGATCTGACCTGCGGGAGCGAGTATTCGACTCTCGACGAAGCTGTAAAGAAAGGCCTCATCTCGGAGGCGGCCATCGACACGGCAGTGACGAGACTGATGCTCGCCAGGTTCAAGCTGGGGATGTTCGATCCTCCGGGCGCCGTCCCGTATTCGAAAATTACGATTGCGGACAACAACACCCCTGCGCATCGCGAGCTCGCGAGGAAGGTGGCCGACGAGAGTATCGTCCTTCTCAAGAACGCACATAACGCACTTCCGCTCGGCAAGAATCTTAAATCCGTTGCAGTCGTAGGACTTTACGCGCAGGACATCAAAGTACTACTAGGGAACTATCATGGCACACCTTCCAACCCGGTAACGATTCTCCAGGGGATCAAGGACAAGCTCGGACCTTCGGTGAGGGTGCGTTTTGCCGCCGGCTACAACCTGCTTGAAGACAAGATCGTCAATCCGACCCCGGTCCCGCTGGAATGCGTAAGCCCGTCGAACGGTCTCTCCGGACACGGGCTCTATGCGGAATACTTCGACAATCCGAATTTGTCGGGAAAGCCGGTACTCACCCGCGTGGACGATGCGACTCACATGTATTGGGGATTCAATTCACCGGGGAAAGGGGTGCCGCCCCACCACTTCTCCGTGAGATGGACCGGCACTCTCACGCCGACAGTTACAGGTACATACAAGCTCGGCATAGTCACCGATCAGAAAGGAAAGCTCTTCCTGGACGGGAAGCTTATAGCGGACAACTGGGAGCATTTCAAGATCAATGTATTCAAATCCAGGACGGTGCATCTGGTGAAGGGAAAGAAATACGGCATTAAGATCGAGTACGCGGACAACGGCGATTTTGCGGGGATGAGATTCGAATGGTACAAGTTTATGAGCGAGCCGCCTTCGGCAAAGCTTATCAGGGATGCTGTGGACATCGCAAAGAAATCAGATGTAGTGATAGCAGTCGCAGGAATTTCCCCTCAGCTTGAAAGCGAAGAGAACGACAACATAAACCTTCCCGGTTTCAAAGGCGGCGACAGGACGTGGTTGAGGCTTCCCGCCGGAGAAGAGAATATGCTGCAGGCAATTCACAAGACGGGAAAGCCTATCGTACTGGTGCTTGTCGGTGGAAGCGCGCTCGCCGTCGATTGGGCTCAGAAGAACATCCCGGCGATCATGGACGCGTGGTATCCCGGTGAAGAGGGAGGAGCGGCAGTCGCCGACGTAATTTTTGGGGACTATGATCCCGCGGGAAGACTTCCTGTGACATTCTATAAGTCGGTGAAGCAGCTCCCTCCTTTTACGGACTACAGCATGCAAGGAAGAACATACAGGTATTTCAAAGGGACACCGCTTTATCCATTTGGTTTCGGGTTGAGCTATACGACGTTCAGCTATTCGGATCTGAAGGTAAGTAAGAACAAAGTGGATTCCACGGATACGGTTGCCGTTTCGGTGGACGTGAAGAACACCGGTGACCGTGACGGTGATGAGGTCGTTCAACTTTATGTGAAGGATCTCACCGCGAAAGTCCCGTATCCGATCGAGGCTTTGAAAGGGTTCGACCGCGTCTCTATTCCTAAGGGAGAAACAAGGACCGTCACGATATCGCTTCCTGTGAAGTCGTTGGAAGCTTACAGCCCAGAGAAGCGGAAGCTCGTTGTCGCACCAGGCAACTATGAGCTCAGGATCGGGTCGTCTTCCAGAGATATCAAATTCACGAAGAGTATAACAGTGGAATGAAGTGAGCAATACCCGGCCGACGCCGGTCGAAGACTTTGGGTGGCCACGGTCTCTGCTTATGAAATGAGGCGCGGCCACTTCTTTTTTGCGAGAATAGCGGGATGATCGTCCTGCGGTCATACAATCAACCTTATCTGTATTATCGGAACATTTCCTAAAAACTGTACTTGCAAATTGCCCGCTATGGCATGAAATTATAGCCGTTGAGCGAGCGTCCTTAGGCATAGCAACTCGCTGGCGGATCCCCTCCGCGGCAATGTTGCGGCAACACGGGACTTCCGACCTGGCAGCTTTCGGTCGAACGTCCCACCCATTCACAGTAGCGTTGGCAAATGACAGGACGGGACAATGCGTATATTCACGGCAATATTCTACTTGTTGTTTTTTACTCTGACGGCCTGGGGGCAGACACGCTGGGCGGAGTATCAGAAGGCGGCACATTCGCATGTGTGCGCAGGGGGTCTTTCGCTGAAAGGGGAGAACAACGGTATCCAAGTCAAGTACCAAACCGTTGCGGCTTCCTCTCTTAAGGTATCTGTGAGGTAAGGAGTCAGGAGCCTCGAACGAGGGGCCGAATCGGAAGTAGAGGTTTCTCCGGTGGAAAAGGGGCCGTCCATCGTCGTGAAATTGGGATGTCAACGTTTTGAGTGTTACAACGTGCCAGGGATTGCGCGGAGCATTATGCACCTCGATAGATTTGAGTAAGCTGCTCAAGGTATTCCTAAACTGTGAAATCGGTGACGACAAATTGACGTTGTAAGGCAAACATTTCGCGGCCGGAAATTCTACTTGACAATCGCGCGGTCCCTTCTCAAATTACGTGTGATAGAAATTCGGACAGTAATGGTTCGGATTGAAAGATAGGTGGCATGTTTACGAATTCCATTCGTAGCACGATGCCGGTATTCCTGTTGAAATTCAAGAAAGCACATTGAAGCGTAGGCATTCCTCCTCGTTCTTAACGGATCAAAAAGAATGGAGGACATCATGCGACTTTCAACGGTCTTATTCTGCTTATTTTCATTTCTTGCGACAGTTTCAGCTCAGATTGCAGATCACGTCGTAATCAGCGAGGTGTACGGCGGCGGCGGCAATACGGGCGCGACTTACAAAAACGATTTCATCGAGCTCTACAACCCAACAGCTTCACCCGTCGACCTGACAGGATGGTCGGTGCAGTATGCATCGAGCAGAGGATCAGACTGGAAAGTGACAAGTCTCAGCGGCTCGATTAATCCGTTTGGGTTCTACCTAGTGCAGGAGTATGGCGGTCCTAGCGGAACAACTGGCTTGCCGAATCCTGACGTGGTCGACAACGAAAATTTGAGCAGCATTGATGGCAAAGTTGCTTTGGTCAACAGCGCAGATGCTCTTCTTGATACTGTTCCACTTCCCTCATCGTATGTCGATTTTATTGGATATGGTAGCTCGAACGCTTATGAAGGTATGGGAGCAGCACCCAAGCCGTCGAACACTTCGTCAGTTGAAAGAAAAGCCCAGTTTTCCTCAACAGCCGCAACCATGGCCCCCGGAGGAGCCGATGCCTCATTCGGGAACGGATGCGACACCGACAACAACGGCACCGACTTCGTGGCACAGCTGTCTGTCAATCCTCAGAACTCTTCCTCACCCATCGAGAGACTCAACGACAGCTCGCTCCCCGTTAGGATGGGGGTAGCTCTTACGAGAGTCGAGTTCGGCAAGGTAGTGCTCGAGTTCTCGACCGAGAGCGAGGTCGATCTGCTCGGCTTCAACATTCTCCGCGCGCCCGACAGCACCGGGCCGTACGTCCTGATTTCGGGATTCGCGTTCAACCCGTCGCTGAAAGCCTCGGGCGAAAACAACGCCGGCGCCCTCTACTCGTTCACCGATGCGAAGGTCGAGGCCGGGAAGACGTACTGGTACAGTATCAAGTGCGTCGGCTCGTCCGGCAAGGTGGAACAGGCGGGCGAGGTACTTGCGGTGAGTATAACGGATCCCGAGTCTTTCCAGGTATTCCAGAACTTCCCCAACCCTTTCAACCCGGTTACATCGATAAGCTATCAGCTCAACGCGCCCGCGCATGTCAGCCTGCGAGTCTTCGATGTGATGGGGAGACAGGTTGCCGTGCTGGTGGATGCTCTCCAGCCCGCAGGAGCTCACAGCGCTGTATTCAACGGGGCCGGGTTTGCGAGCGGGGTTTACGTATACCGTCTCGAGTCGGAGTTCTCGCCGGGATATTCACAGACGGTCGTAAGGAAGATGCTGCTTGTGAAATAGACAGCAACTGCGGCTCACCTCCCAAAGGAAAAGGCTTTGGCAAGTGAGTCGCAGTTTAGAACCCGAAGGGTTTCGTGCTGTCGACAGCCGTCCGATTCATCGGATGGCTGCTAAGCGGAGATGTTTCCCCGAAACTAGAAACAGGAGTCAATGTGGGAAGTGGGACTGATGAAGCAAGCTGAGTGTCAAGTGCGCAACGGTTGCTGTGGCAAGGGCGGTCGGGGAGAAAATTGTACCATACTCGCCGGACGACGGTTCTCCGCCGGATGATAAGTGATATCAGTAATTCCACCGATTGCGCAGATGAGAAATCAATGGTACATTAGGCCGTCGGTGCTTTGCGAATAATCCTTTGCCCGGGGCGATGAAGCAAGGGAAAGTGAAGAAGAACAGGAGGCAGAAATGATTGACTGCGGAAGGCGGTTCGTGGCTGTTGCAGCTATATTATCCCTTTTATCATTGACAAATTCTTATGCCCGGCACTATGGACAGAAGTTCGAAATTGCTCCCAACAGCTACCTGAACGACTTCTCCATAGACAGAATAGCTCAGCATGTCTATGCCGATTATTATATGGGATGGATTCTCCGAATCGACTTGAAGACCATGGCTGTAGAGTCGACGAAGTATGCCGGTGTGGCACCTGCATTCGGGAACAAACTCCATGTTATGTATCGCGCAGACACCCTATACGATATCGACAAAGGAAGAACCTACAAGATTGTCGCACGAGATTCCGTCGGAAACTGGCCGTTGTCGCTCGAGGCTTCTTTTTCTCCAAACAATTTTTCCCCTAACGACAGCAACCTCATCGTCTCAGCCTACTTCAGTACGGAATACCCCAATCACCTAAACTTCAGAAACTATTGTTTCTCTTTAAGGGACAGCACATTGTTGCCTATTGACACGGCTGTGCATTTCTGCACGAATTCTCCTCAATGGAGCAGTGATACGACGTTTGTCTTTACTGCAAGTGATAGTTGCCTGGCGGAGTACTTCAGAGGTTCAAAAGGATAGACACTCTGATAACCCTGCATAACCATAGCAGGATAACGAGCTTCGCATACAATACGAAGGAAGATTTCTTGGCATATAGCACGTCCGTCTATGTCTCACCCAATTGGATCCCACGGATCTATTTCCATTACAGGCACTTGCCTTCAGATTCCTTAATGTTCTCCCTCACAATGGATGACCCGACACGCAGATCCCTTGCCAACGGACTTGTCTCGCTATGCTGGTCACCCGACAACGACAGGCTTGGATTTCTTGCTGCCAGCAGCATCAATGAAGTGACATCCGTTCATTTCTACTTATCGGACTCTAGTCGGACATATATGGCAACACAATGTGACGATCCGGATGTAAAATATCATCTCCAATGGGCAAACGAAGACACTTTGATCTACTTCGATGCAAATGACGGGCATTTGTACGGGATGAACGTATCACACGTGATCGATGCAATACACGAAAAGAAAAGTGAACCAATCCCTGTAGATTTTAGCACTACCAGCTACCCAAACCCATTTAATCCAACAACAGCAATCGGCTATCAGCGGTCAGCAATGTGACTTTGAAAATTTATGATGCCTTAGGAAGAGAAGTGGTAACTCTCATAAGTCATGAAAAGCAAACAGCTAAAACTCACATAGTTCACTGGAATGCAACAAACGGGAACAACCAAAAAGTAACCTCCGGCTTTTACTTTGCAGTCTTAAGAATAGATGATCCTGTAAATCTCATCGAAGATCCCGCCCCTGGCGGGAATAGAAAGGTAACGAAACTAATCTATCTAAAATGATAAAAGGAGCCCGTCTTACCATGAGAAATAAACCGTTCACTATCGCTGTTTTGATGACGGTGTTCATCTCAACCTCGTATGCCCAGCAGCACTACGGCAACAGGTTTATGATAGCGCCGAACTACTATTTCAATCAATTCAGCATAGACAGAATAGGCCAAAAGATTTACGCCGACCTGTACGGAGGCAGGGTTCACAGAGTGGACTTAAAAACCATGCAAGTTGACACACCACGGTTCGCTGGCATTGACACCGTGTTCGCGGGTCCGGTATTCGGTAACAAGAGACACATCATGTTATGGGGAGGGAAATTACTCGATATGGACACGGGATCTTTGTACAAACTTGCAATACCGGATTCCCCAATGTTTGCCGGGAGTTTAACCTATTCGTTTCCGATTTTATTCTCTCCAAACGACAGCAACCTTATGTTTTCATTATTCTCTCCTACTCCACCCTACCTTGTCAACGGTTATATATTTTCTCTCAAAGATAGTTCGCTCACGCAGATGGACACCAGTGTAAATTTCACTGCGGAATCCAACGGGTTACTTGTTCCTCAATGGAGCAGTGACACGAGCTTTGTCTATGGAATAAGCGACAGTTGTCTCGTGGAGTACTTCGTTCGTTCGAGAAGGATTGACACTTTGGTAACGCTGCACGACTATCATCGGATTGTCAGTTTTGCCTATAACGCGAAGGAAGATTTCTTGGCATATAGCGTAGCCCAATATCATGGATATCCTCCACTGATCTATTTCCATTTCAAAGAACCAGCCAAAGATTCCTTGGCATTTTCACCGTTTAGGGATGACACGACCTCTGTATGCTGGACAACGCCAATCTCTATTCGTTATTTATCCTGGTCACCTGATTATAGGAGACTGGGTTTCGTTACTTCTCTTAACACCAATTCCAATGCCGGTATTTATTTCTATTCCCTCGATTCGAGCCGAACGTATAGAGCCACGATCTGTGAAGATAGAGACCTTTTTCAGTATTAGCAGCTATCCAAATCCGTTTAATCCTTCGACCACGATAGCTATTACATTACCATGGCACATGGACGGCACTTTGTCGATATACGATGTTCAAGGACAATTAGTCCGACAATACCACATTAAAAATGTTGGACGTGCAAACTATAGAATAACGTGGCCCGCGGTCAACAGCCGCGGTGAAAAAGTCTCTTCTGGCCTCTATCTGGCAGTTCTATTGATAGATGATTCACATATTCAAAGTAGAAAAGTGACAAAACTGATTTACTTAAAGTGAGGAGGATTACATATGAAAACGCTTTTCACTTTCGGCCTACTTATCCTGACACTCGCCGGGATTCTGTCCATGAATAGCGCCGTGTTTGGCCAAGAGTTATTTCAGACTATTGACGTTATTCCGGTGAACACCAATCTGAAAACGAGTGGCTCAGTTCAGGCATCTGTCTCATCCGTAAATCTGACCGGGAATTTCAATGAGCTCATCATACCGGTAAGTTTCCCTGATAGGCCTGAGATGAATCAATGTCCCATAATAGTAATTAATCAGGCTTTTCCACTCTTAGGGGTTTTCCAGGATGAAACGTCACTTAAAGATTTCGTCCATAACCATAACGATACAATACCGGAAGATTTGTGGTATGGTCCGGGATTTAATCATTATTTTACTACCGAATCCGGCGGGATGTACAACGTTAATTTCCAATTCGTGAAAAAAACTGAGGGAAAATACGGTACAAGATATTCTACAAGCAACAATTTCAGCCATTGGAATAATAACGTTTATTATCACAGGGCTGAGATTCTTAACGAGGTTGTACAAAATGTGTATGGTGCTGATCCCGGCATATTTGATGGCGTCGATCTTTTGCATTTCACATTTGAAGGAATAGATGTGTCCGAGTTTTATGATGGCTCTGCCACCGGGACTGTCGATTTCAACATGACGTTTACTGCACCCAATGGACATGTGATATACTCGAACAAACCGGTGTCCCTTCAAATGTATACAAGGAATATTTCGCATGAATATATGCACATAATTGGGGCTCTCGCCGGAAATCCAAATGGCTTCGACGGTTTTCCCGATCGAGGTTATGACAGGTCAGTCTACGATGGCTCAACCACTTCTCATAGCAATATGTCTTTCTTGTACGACATGATGGAGCACAATCTGACATCGGACCCGTCGCAATACTCGCTCTACGGAATAAAACCACTTACTTCTTATGACCTGATATTCCTCGGATGGATCAAGCCTGACGAAATATTGCCAATTGATCAGAATAATTTCGCCAACTACTCCGATATGAAACTCGCCGATGTGAACTATCCATTGACTCAACAGCAGAAAGACAACGGTTTTCACAGGGTCGTCAAACTCATGGTACCCGGACAGAGCAGCGAATATTTCCTGGTGGAATATCATGCCGCATCTGAGTGTGACAAGATGTTCAATAATTATGACGAGTATCAAAATGGCGGCGGATATAATACTGGCGTCCTGGTCTGGCACGTGAAAGAAATGACAAGTCAGATCAATTCGTTCAGTGACAATCTCATAGAGTTGCTGCCTGCAGTGCCATACAACAGCTGGTACGGGAATCCTATTCCAAATGATAGTTATGCAGGTCATGGAAATTTCTATCGACCCCCTCTTCCAGATTCTGGCCAGGCATGGTGGAACGGTAACTCTTCCACGAATACAAAGCATGAAGTCTGATTTCTTCAGCGACTCGAACGTTAAAGGCCACGTGACAAATTCAATGACAGACGGGACGAGGCCTTCCACGAAGGATTGGGGACGCTACGTCAGTGCGACTCAACCGCCCGTTTCAAATCCGACTCACATTGCAATCAAGAACATCGCTCGTCACAGCGGGTACATGACCCTTCGTGTTTACTACAATGCTTACGCTGGAGAGATTAAGCTGAACACGACGATCAGCGGGAACACCTACATAGCGGGCAACCTCACAGTGAAGCCAGGTGTGACACTGACGATCGCTTCAGGGACCACACTCAATTTCCTGAATGGCTCCACGATGACTATAAACGGCGCGTTGATTTCCAATGCCACCCTGACAATTCCATCAAGTGCCACGCTCGCAGTCGGTCCTGGGGGTACGGTGACTTTCCCATCCGCAAACATCCAAATTACAGTCAACGGCAATCTGAACGTTGCCGGTACAGCTTCCAACCCTGTCACTATTGATTTCACCGCACCGTATATCTACGGCATGAACGGCATCTCGTTCACCGGCGGCTCCAGCGGGTCGTTTACTTACTGCAATATAAAGAATGCCTCCTATGGCATTTATGCTTCGAACGCTACCATCGCCGTAGACCACTGTACTATCACAAACTGCGCCCAGGCCGGAGTGAACTCGTCCGGCCAGCTCCCCAGGATCACCTACTCGACATTCACCGGCAACGGCACGGCCATAAATATCAACTCAACAGGCTTTGTTGCGGACAGGTGGATTACCGGTAACATAATCTCCTCGAACAGGTACGGCATCTATCTTTACAATTCTTCCCCGATGTACCTCGAGTTCAACACTGTCAGTGGCAACACCGACGGCGGTATATGGTGCTCCCACGGCTCGACCCCCTACATGCGCGGGAATACAATCTCAGGCAACGGCGGGGACGGGCTTCACGCCGAAGACGCGAGTCCGGCCCATTTCGGAAGCTATTACGGAGAGCCGGGGCTCAATG
>JAJZVO010000106.1 GCA_021845665.1 Bacteroidota bacterium
CTCTGGCAAGCGGAGTGTACTTCTACCGTCTGACAGGTCCCGGCATAGACCAGGTAAATAAGATGCTTGAGTTGAAATAGTACAGATGTTTCAAAAGTAACTGCATGTTTGTGACCGTCACCTCCACCGCGTTCTTCCGCACAGGTGACGGTCAGGTATATCGTATACAGGCTTCTTCGACTCGCTTCGCTCGCTGGGAATGACGGCGAATGCACCAGCTAAAGAGATTAATATTTGTCGGTATCTCAATTGGTGTACTAAGGACACTGCGGAAAATTCGTGGCTGTCCTTCAGCAGCCTCATCAATCAAATATGTGAGAGCCATTATTTGCACTCCTTCAGGCTCCATGTTAAATTATATGTGCAAAACGCTAGAAACCTCTGATTTCCGGTAGTTTCCAAGGCCTTGGCCGGTAACAGCGGGAGAAAGCGGGGCAGTAGCTCAGTTTGGGAGAGCGCCAGAATCGCACTCTGGAGGTCGGGGGTTCGACTCCCCTCTGCTCCACTCACGAGTGTTCAATAGTCAATGTTAAATCAGCAATGAACATTGAACATTGATAGTTGTTAATTGTTCATTGAGTTTGAGGTCAAGTTCTGTGCAACGGAAGGTTGCCGAACCCCGCCAGGTCCGGAAGGAAGCAACGGTAAGCGTACTGACTGTGTGACACAGCAAGCTTGACCTCTCTTATTTTACTTATGACATGGTTCAATCTGTCCGGAGAAACGGAGGAGGAATCCGGGGCCGGGCTTCTCTTTCAAAATGTGAAGTTCAATAATTGGTATTTAGGTGTTACAACGAGACAGCATGATCGGCCGGAAATCGGGTAATCTAAGGTCGGGCAATGCATCCTTGCGTCGCCTCGAATCGCTGTCGCTTGAGTGTCTTTCGGTTTTAGTATTTGGGGAAGGATATATCCTTTCACTTTTCAATTCCATTTTAAACACAATTTGCGGAGTCGTTTCAGACTATCTCCAGTGTGTTCATGAGAGTGTTTTCAATGATTCGGGGAGAGTGGCCGCGGATGCGTGCGGCAAGAATTTGAATGCGCTTCTCGTCTTCATGGGATCTGTTCAAATGATCCCGGGTTCTGCAATTTCCGGAAGATCTCCGGGATGTGGTATACAGTTGGCGTTCGTGCCCAAAACTGGCGCGGTCTCGATTTACAGTATGCACACTGAATCGTTGTCGAGGAGTCGAATCTCAATGAATCATTTTCTGGATCAGGTTGACGGTCTAAGCCGATCTCCGCTGCAAAACAACAGAGCAGGTATATATGAAAAAGGAGATCGTAATCAATGAGACTGCCGACCAGATTCGTATCGCGATCACTGAGGACGGCAGACTCGCAGAGATTTTTGTCGACACTCCGGGAAAAGAAAGGATGGTCGGTGACATCTACCTCGGCAGGATCGCCAGGGTTATGCCGGGCATCCGCGCCGCATTCATCGACATCGGACACAAACAGGACGCATTCCTGCATTTCTCGGATGTAGATCCGAATATTGACGAGTACTCGTCGCTCATCGGGGAAGATGAGTCTGAGATGGATGAGGACGATGACGACGATGAAACCGTAACGGCACCTGCCGAGCAGGGGACACAGCAGCAGGGTCAGCGATACCAACCGAGAGGACGGGGCTTCCCGAGACCACCGCAGAAAGACGTCAATCTCGACAGGGGACAAAGCATCATTGTCCAGGTCACCAAGGAGCCCGTCGGCAAGAAGGGTGTTCGCGTTACAAGTAAAGTATCGCTCCCCGGGAGATACGTGGTTCTCCTTCCCTTCGACGGCAGGGTAGGCGTATCGAAAAAACTCTACAACTTCCGCGAGAAGAAGAGACTGAGAAGAATCATTCGGAGTATGCTTCCCGAAGGATTCGGCGTGATTATCAGAACAGTCGCGGAAGGAAAGGAAGAAGAGCTTCTTAAGAACGATCTCGAACAGCTGATCAAGACATGGCGCGAGATTGAAAAGAGTCTGAAGACCGAGCAGCCGCCGATACTTCTCTACAAGGACCTGTCCACAGTGTCGAGCGTCATCCGCGACCTGTTCAACAACGAAGTACAGCGTGTCGTCGTCGATTCGAGAAGGCTCTATAAAGAAATCACCACCTATGTCAAATGGTTCTCGCCGAATCTCCTCGACAAGATCGAATTTTACCGGGGAAAGCAGCCGATATTCGACGTCTTTGGTGTGGCAAAGGATATGCAGGAGTCGCTGGGACGCAGAGTCGCGCTGAAGACGGGCGGCTATCTTGTCATCGATCCGACCGAGGCAATGACCGTAATAGACGTGAACAGCGGCCGTTACGCGGCGAGCAAGGAACAAGAACAGAATTCGCTCCGCACAAACATCGAGGCGTCGCGCGAGATTGTCAGACAGCTCCGGCTCAGGGACATCGGCGGAATCATCGTGATCGATTTCATAGATCTCGATGACGAGAGGAACAAGAGAAAGGTTTACGAGGAACTCCGGAGAGAGTTCAGGCGAGACAGGGCAAAATCCACGGTTCTCCCGATGACGGAGTTCGGTCTCGTTCAGATTACCCGACAGCGCATACGACAGAGCATAATGCAGTCATTCAGCGAGACATGCCCGGTCTGTGCGGGGACGGGAATAATTCAGAGCAGGGCCACGGTTCTCACGGATATATCGGGTTGGTTCGGGAGAATACACAACGAGGGACACGGCGGCAGGTTCTTCAGGCTTACCGTCCATCCTTACGTTGCATATTATCTCAAGGAGGGAAGGCCAAGCCACATCCTTAACTTGATGTGGAAGAACAAAGTAGTGATCAAGCTGGAGGCCAATCCTGCTGTCCCTGTGAACTCGTTCAAAGTTTACTCGAATTCAGAGAAGCGCGAAGTCACCGAAGACTTCAAGCCGTCAGCCAATTAAGCGATCGTTCAGTAACCCGGGAGTCTTTGATGAACAGCGTTCCCGTAAAGATGAAACCGAAAAAAAGAATTGCCCTTGTAGCGCACGACAACAAGAAGGACGAGCTTCTTCAGTGGGCGAAATACAATTCAGGCACGTTGAAGAACCACGAGCTCTTTGCTACCGGGACGACCGGCAAACTCCTTTCGGATACGCTGGGGATGAAGATAAAGAGAATGATGAGCGGGCCGGTCGGCGGGGATCAGCAGCTTGGCGCGAAGATAGCCGAAGGCAAGATAGATATATTGATCTTCTTCTGGGATCCTCTCGAGCCGCAGCCGCACGATCCCGACGTAAAGGCGCTCCTGAGAATTGCCGTCGTCTGGAACATTCCCGTCGCATCGAACAGGGCATCCGCAGACTTCCTGATTTCTTCCCATTTGTTTAATTCTGAATATGAGCGATACGTCACGCTGAAAATCAGACGATAATCTCTAAACCGGCTTTTCATATCCTTGTTTACTTCATAAATTCCTTTTGAACCAAATTTCAATCGAAGGAGTAGCAGTATGCGAATCGGAATTCTGACAGGCGGAGGAGATGTACCAGGTTTAAATCCATGTATCAAGGCTGCCGTTTACAGGGCACAGGACGCCGGGATAGAAGTGATCGGCATTAAGCGTGGTTGGGGCGGACTCCTGTATTATAACGCCGACTCCAAGGAAGGCGACCAGGAATGGGTCATGCCGCTCAATAAACAGAATACACGCACCGTCGACAGGTCGGGAGGAACATTCCTGCATACTTCGAGAACGAATCCATCGAGAGTGCGCCCTAACAATGTCCCGGAATTCTTGCGTGACCCGAAACATCCGCCGAAGAAAGACGACCCCACACTCGATTTTACTCCGCATGTTCTCAGGGTGCTCGAAAAGCTGAAGATCGACGCGATGCTCCCGATCGGTGGCGACGACACACTCAGTTATGCAGTTCGACTTCACAAGGAGGGTTTCCCCGTGGTCGCCGTTCCGAAGACGATGGACAACGACGTGTTCGGCACAGACTATTGCATCGGCTTTTCGACAGCAGTCACAAGAAGTGTGAACTTCATAACAGCACTGCGCACACCTGCAGGATCGCACGAGCGAATTGCCGTGGTCGAACTGTTCGGCAGAAATTCAGGCGAGACATCACTGATATCGGCATACCTCGCGGGCGTGGATCGGGCGATAATCTCAGAAGTGCCTTTCGACCCGGAGAAGCTCGCGAAGCTACTACTCGAAGACAAGAAACGCAATCCGAGCGGTTACGCGATCATGACGATCTCTGAAGGCGCACAGATGGTCGGAGGAAAAATCATCGAATACGGCCAGGCCGATGCCTATGGACATAAGAAACTCGGCGGCATAGGACAAATAACTGGCGATGCGCTTAAACAGATAACCGGAAACGAGATAATCTACCAGCAAGTCGCCTATCTAATGAGAAGCGGTGAACCGGACGCTCTCGACAGGATGGTTGCAATAAGCTATGCAAATCTCGCCACCGATCTGATAATAAAGAAGCAGTACGGTAGGATGGTCGCTCTCAAGGAAGGGAAGTACACGCACATTCCTATCGATAGCATTGCAAGCGGTCTCAAACGCGTCGATGTCGATGAGCTGTACGATTCGGAGGAATACAAACCGAAGGTCGCGCACCTTCTTGACAAGCCGATGTTCCTGTACTGACACCATATACCGGCGATCCAATTTCTCAGGTGGGATGAGTAGATTGCTCGTCCCGCTTTTTCTTGTGTCGAGAAATACCTCATAGCCGTTCTTGTCTAAAATTGCCCGTGTTGGGGTAAATTGATACCGAATTCGCTGTTCTGACGGTTTTTCCGACACAACATCTGTCTTCTCCCCCTTGAATTTCACGAAGAAAATCCATCAACCTTTCCATCTCACCGGCACTTTAGTTGCACATAATGCAATGAGCTCAAGTCAGGGAGCTTAACAATAGCAGGTCAGCTAAAAAAACGAGGAGATATCACCATGGGTAAAGCATTTACCTCTTGTACCATGGCCTGTCTGATGTTCGCTGGCGTTGCGTTGTCACAGACCCCAAGCCCAAAGATCGAAGTAATGGGCATGTCACAATATGAGCTTGCGCAGCACTATGGATCACAGGGTACCAGGACAACCACATCAGGCCTGAATACGGTAGGCAAAGGTTCAATTGTCTATTTGAAAGCGGAGAACCTCGGCAGCGGGGCAGTAACTTCCGTCTCGTGGGAAATCTTAAGCAAACCATCCGGTTCCGCCACTGTCATAGACAGCAGTGACAAAGTCTTCACCACGATGCGCCCCGATACGACCGGCCAGTATATAATCAAGCTTACACTTGGAACGTCGGGCGGTACTGGTTCGCTGACCGATACGATTACGTCCGCAGTCTATGAGGGAGTCGGTTTGATGGGAGGAGGAAGCCCCGGCGCGCTGCAGGATCCCAAATGCGGACTGTGCCATCTTCCTGTGGTGCAGGAGTGGATCAACACACCGCATGCGACGATATTCCAGGGGGCGATCAACGGAACCGACCCCAGGCAGACGCATTACAAGGCAAGTTGTATCAGCTGCCACACAACCGGTTATGACAAGAACGCCTCTAACGGCGGATTTGACGATGTGGCGGTCGCGTCCGGCTGGCTGTTCCCATCAACCTTTGTCGATACCAACTTCACGCACCTCTACAACACATCCCATCAGCTTGGACAGCTTGCGACTATCGGCTGCGAGAATTGCCATGGACCGGGGAGCGAACATAACGGCGATCCGGCGGCGATTAGCAAGTCTCTCGACGTCAAAGTCTGCGCTCAATGCCATGACGCTCCTACGCATCACTCCATAGTCAGGGAGTATGCCATCAGCGCGCACGGGATGAACGCCGTTCAGGAGGAGGACGCCGGAGTAAACGGCGCGTCGTGCGCGAAGTGTCACAATGGAACCGGCTTCTATCTATATGCTACCGGCCAGAAGATATCCGGTACCCAGGGAGTAATGCCCATCGGTTGTGCGTCGTGCCATGATCCCCATTCGGAGACGAACGCTCATCAGCTGAGGAAGGTTACCGCCGATACGCTCATGAACGGCTTCGCGATCCCGGACGCCGGGACAGGCGGGCTGTGCATGAACTGTCACAAATCAAGAAGGACTGCAGACACTTACACAAAGAAATGGGCCAGCCATTACAGCCCGCACTATGGCACGCAGACCGACATGTTCTACGGCCAGAACGCCGTGCAGTTCGGCGATAAGAGTATAACCGGAGTAACGACTCACACGCAGCTGACGGACGCTTGCGTTACTTGCCACATGTCTGCGGCAAGTGGCAACGTCGCTTATCTTCTTGGCAGCCACACTTGGAAGATGAGCGGGCCCGACGGCACAGGCAAGATGACCGATAACGTGACCGTCTGTGAGAGCTGTCATGGACCGCTGTCAAGTTTCGACGACATCAAGGCGCCGGAAGACTACGACGGAAACGGCAAGGTCGAAGGAGTTCAGACTGAAGTTAAGGGGCTCCTGGCCAAACTCGCGGCGATACTCCCTAAGGATACGGCGGGGAGCGTTCGCACGGATTCGGCGGCGATAGCAGGCAACCCGAATTATCTGAAGGCGGTGTATGATTACTACTACGTCGTCAACGACGGGAGCTACGGGGTTCACAACGCGAAGTATACTTTCGGTATACTCACGAGAGCGCTCGGCACACTGACTGGTGTCGAGGTGGTTACCAACAAGGTACCGGCTGCTTTTGCTCTCGATCAGAATTATCCGAACCCGTTCAACCCCACGACGACAATCGGCTTTTCGCTTCCGAAGTCCGAGAACGTGAGGATTCTGATCTACAACTCGATAGGCCAGCTCGTGAAGACGCTGGTTGACAATCATTTCAGCGCCGGGTCGTACAAAGTGACCTGGGACGGGAGAAATGTGTCCGGCTCGTCGGTCTCAAGCGGCGTCTATTTCTACAAGCTTACCACGAAAGGCTTCTCCCAAACCCGCAAGATGTTATTGATGAAGTAAGAAATTGTAAAGTTATCAGGCCGTCACCTTCAGAGTGGCGGCCTCCGTTCTCTACCCACTTTGGATACACTGTCCCAAAATGCCCGTGAATAAGGCAATTTTATTGCCCCCTTCATGTTCATGTAGACCTGATCTTATTAGTAGACTCTAAATCCCGCCGGAATTCAAGTAAAACGCGTGTCTTTGATTGGCATCCTAATTGCAATTATACCCGTGTAAAATATCAAGAGATTCCTAATTATTGCCAAAAGCACTAGAAAAGGAGTAATAGCTATGAGGAAACGAATCTTTACCAGTTTTGTGTTTGTATTCCTCGCAGCTGGATTAGCTTTCTCGCAGACGACACCGAAGGCTGGCATCAAGATAGTCGGGATGACCCCCTACACGCTTGTCCAGCAGTACGGTTCCAAAGGAAGTTCGATGTACCCTTCGACGGGTCTCAATACCGTCGGAGAGAAAACTATTGTTTATCTTCAGGCGATCGATTCTACAGGAGGCACAATCCAGTCTGTTAAATGGTCGGTGATAGATCCGCCCGGCGGTACAGCGCAGGTGGATAGCCAGATGGCATTCACGACCATTACATTGGATACTACGGGTGAATACACAGTCAGTGCAACAATAACCGAGTCGGGCGGCGCAACTTCGACGACATCTACAGTTCTAACATCTGCGAACTATGTCGGCGTCGGGTCGATGGGTATCGCGACTAACGACAGTGCAACGGCAGCGACACCGCAATGCGGAACCTGTCACCAGGGCGCTTTGACGGGTCTCGGCCTGGATCCGACGGCGGATTACTCGCACTGGATGAATACCTGGCACGCATCGTTTTTCAAGGAGAACATTAACGGCGTAGGTCCAGCAGGAAGCGGATACAGCGCGCACTGTATTCAGTGCCACACCACGGGCTACAATCCGACGGCTGCTAACGGGAACTTTGCGGCAGTCGCGAATAAAGTCGGATGGACTTTCCCATCCACCTTGGCTGACACGAATTTCGCGCACTTGTATCATACCTCCGCCCAGTTGGCGCAGCTCGGAACGATCGGCTGCGAAAGCTGTCACGGACCGGGTAGCGAACACTGGGGAGACGCTTCGAAGATTTCTGTCTCGTTGAGCGCCTCTGATTGCATGCAGTGCCATGATGCACCGCCGCACCACGCGATCGGCAGAGAGTGGACAAGCAGCCCGCATGATAGCGGAATGGCTGCCATCCAGGAAGAGTCTTCGCACGTCCTGAGTGCCCCTTGCGCCCAATGCCACACTGCCGGCGGATTTTTTGACTATTCCACGAATGGCAAGCTTGAGAAGAGTTCGTACAGCGCAATGCCGCTGACGTGCTCGGGCTGCCACAACCCGCACGATGCGACGAACCCCTACCAGTTGAGGGACTACTCAGCTCCTGCGCTCGCAAACGGCTTCCAGATATCGGAAGGCGGGGCAGGACAGCTCTGCATGAACTGCCACCGCTCACGTTCGAACGTAGCCACTGCCGTGAACACCGGATGGACGCCGTATTTCGGACCGCACGAAGGCCCGCAAACAGACGTCTTCTTTGGACAGGATGGCTACACCTTCGGAGACAGCTCGATCACCGGATTAGCCACGCATACTCAGCTTACCGATGCGTGCGTGACATGCCACATGGCTTCCGATACGGTGGATCCGAATGCGGCCATGACACTCGGCGGTCATACCTGGAAGATGAGCGGGCCCGATGCTCTCGGAGATACAACCGATAATACCACGGCCTGCCAGTCTTGCCACGGGCCGATCACAGACTTCAACCAGATTCCGGCTCCTTATGATTATGCCGGTATTGCGAACGGCGGACCGATCCCCGGTGTGCAGACTGAAGTCAAGGCTCTTCTGGCGAAACTCGCTTCGCTTATACCTGATTCAGTCCTTGCCAATCCTGGCAGCGCGACCGTCGGAAAGAACCTCACCAAGGAGCAGCTCGGGGCGGTATGGGATTATCTCCTCATCTCCAAAGACGGCAGTTACGGTGTACACAACGCCAAGTATACATTTGCCCTCCTCACGAGAGCAATCGGCACCTTCACGGGCGTTAAGGTCGTCAACAACGAGATACCGCAGAGTTTCACACTCAAGCAGAACTATCCCAACCCGTTCAACCCGACTACGACGATCGATTTTTCGGTGCCCAAGACGGGTGTCGTTAACGTCTCGGTCTATAATTCCATCGGTCAATTGATCAAGACGTTGACGGATCAGAACTACGTGCCCGGAACTTACCAGATCACATGGAACGGTATGAACAATGGCGGGGTCGGCGTCGCCAGCGGCGTCTACTTCTACAAATTAACTTCGCCGAGCTACGTAAGAACGATGAAAATGATGTTGCTTAAGTAAAAATTAGGAATAGATACGTTGATATGAGGCCGTCTGAATGGGCGGCCTTTTTTTGTGCGCCCGGCAGGGCGCATCTGCTTGGAGATGCACCTGCGAGAGCAGGTAAGATCTTTACACACCCGAGAGGGGGAAGTGTTAGTCGGACGGCAAGGGTGCCTGCCGTGAGGGAGGATCTGAAGGAAGCCGTCCCGCCAAAGGCGGGAACGAAGAGGAACCGCATAAGAGGCGGCTGCATGGGATGAGAAGGGGAATATCTTTAAAGTCCGATACCTGTACGGAACATGCAGACGTATATACGGCTGGCATAATGGTAGACGGACTGGAGACAGTCCGCGCAGAAGGCACGCCACAAGGGAGTCCACTATCCGCCTTGTTGTCAAACATCATGCTTGACGACCTGGACAAGGAACTGGAAAGACGCGGACATGCATTCTGCCGCTATGCTGATGAGTGTAACATCTATGTTCGGTCTGAGCAG
>JAJZVO010000107.1 GCA_021845665.1 Bacteroidota bacterium
GTCGGCTCCCTCCCGCAATCGTGTTCGCTCAATGTCTCGGACGACAACAGCGTAAGCTATTTTGTCTGGAGCCAGGGCTCGGCGCCATGGTCGGATTATGTCGTCTCTACCTCCAATCCGGGGAGTGCGATAGCCCTAAACAGCACGGGCGACGGTATGCAGCTTTCCAACGGCTCCGGAAAGAGCAACATGTACGAAATATCATACCTCAGCAGCGGCAGTGCACCTTACGCCATAAGTCCAGCCATCGGTCTTGGAAGCGTTGGCGGCCTACAAAGCACCGCACCGGCTCACCTGTCCGATTCAAGCAGAACGGTTGCGGGTGCACCCGTTCAGGCGTTCGACTCGCGAGGCGTAGTAATCGGCAATGACTCTGCTTCGCTGCAGTATCTTTTCGGAGACATCACGGTCGATGGCAGGAGCGTGCCTTTCGTGACTATTCCAGACACTTTCAAATCGAGGAGTCTCAGCGATGTAAACCAACTTCTCGAGACACAGCCCTTCGCGCTGAACGGCAACTCGAAGGTGACATTCGGGGAATTCAGCGTCATTGCCGATTCGGTGGCGATGTCGGCGGTGCTCGGAGACACGGGCTACGTTTCATTCAAGGCGGAATTAGTAAATGCATCTACCGATCATGTGCTTGGGACGATAAAGGAGTGGGATTTCGGATCGTCAGACCTGAGCAAGTTCAGGCATGCCGCATACGACCTTAATACCGGCGGCTATTCGGGAAACGACCTGAAAATCAGGATTACTGCGTCCACAAATATCGAGGACCCGATTGCAATCCCGGTTAACGACTATTCAACCGAAAACGTTGCGGCATCCGCATCGGCCCAAAGCGTGACGATGCAGCAGGCTAGCCTTGTCACGACATATTCTCTGTCGCAGAACTATCCTAACCCCTTCAACCCAACTACAGTTATCGAATACACGATACCGAAGGAATCACAGGTAACGCTGAAGATATACGACGTGCTCGGGCAGGAAGTAGAGACGCTTGTAAACGAAGAGCAGAACGTGGGAAGATATGAGGTTCAGTTCAACGGCTCGCGTCTGGCAAGCGGTGTCTATTTCTACAGGCTCGTAGCAGGAAAGCATGTTATCACGAAGAAGATGTTGATGATCAAGTAAACATCGTAAACTGCGACTCACCTCCAAGGTGAGTCGCAGTTGAAAAAAGGCGGCCCTGCGGACCGCCCTTTCAATAAGCACAATATTTCCAGACGACTCAGTTCGCCGAAACGACCCAGGTGTTTCCGGACTTGAGAAGCTTGTCGAGGTCACCCTCGCCGCGCTTTTTGGTCACCGCCTGTATCTGTTCGGTCATCATCTCTTCGTACGACTTCCTCTCGGTCTGGAAGAAAACACCGATCGGGGTCGGGAAACCGGCCCGGTCGCTGAACGTCGCGAGCACCGTCGCCATCTCGAACGAAGTCTCGTCGTAGACGAGGAGATCGCTGACGGTGTACTTCCCGTCCTTCAGCGAGACTATCTCGGGCTTGAAGCCGTTGACTCTCACGCCCTTGTCGTTTTCTTTTCCGAAGACGAGCGGCTTGGCGTGCTCGAGATAGAGGACGTTGTCCGGCTTCGTGTCTTTCTCAGTAAGGAGTAGGAACGCCCCGTCGTTAAAGACGTTGCAGTTCTGGTATATTTCGATAAACGCCGTGCCCTTGTGTCTTGCCGCACGCAGAAGGACCTGCTGAAGGTGCTTAGGATCCCTGTCGAGGCAACGGGCCACAAAAGTTCCTTCGGCGCCGAGCGCGATCTGCACCGGGTTGAAAGGATAATCGATCGTTCCGAACGGAGTCGACTTCGTCTTTTTCCCGAGCTCCGATGTCGGAGAGTACTGTCCTTTCGTCAGGCCGTAGATGCGGTTGTTGAACATGAGGATCTTCAGTCCGATGTTGCGCCTGAGCGAGTGAATCAGGTGGTTGCCGCCTATCGAGAGCGCATCGCCGTCACCGGAAGCCACCCAGACGGTAAGGTCGGGGTTGGCGGTCTTGACGCCGCTGGCAATAGCGGGCGCGCGGCCGTGAATGCCGTGGACGCCGTACGCGTTCATGTAGTAAGGGAACCGGCTTGAACAGCCGATGCCGGAGATGAACACATGTTTCTCCTTAGGCGTGTCCAGCTCCGGAAGAATTCTCTGGACCTGAGCCAGTATGGAGTAGTCGCCGCAGCCCGGGCACCATCTCACATCCTGATCGGAAGCAAAATCCTTAGCAGTGTATTTCTTCGTTTGTGTCTCACCATTTCCATTTGACGCAGCCATTACTTAACACCTCCCAATGCATCTTTGATTGCCTGTTCGAGTTCAGCCGACCTGATGGGAAGGCCTCTGACCTTATTGAACTGAACTACGGGGACGAAAAATTCGGCTTTCAGAAGTTTCGCCAGCTGTCCCAGGTTGATCTCGGGGACGAAGATGGTTTTAAACTTCTTCAGAACATCACCGAGGTTCCTTGGGAACGGGTTGAGATAGCGCAGATGCGCGTGAGATATTTTGTAGCCGTTCTTGCGCATTCTCTCGACAGTCGACCTGACGCTCCCGAAGGTGCCGCCCCAGCTGACGACGAGCAAATCACCGCTCTGTTCGCCGTAGACTTCCTGGAGAGGGATGTCCTTTTCTATTCCCTTCACCTTCTCAGCCCTGAGGTGTACCATGAAATCGTGGTTGTCGGGATCGTAGCTGACATTTCCGGTGATGTTCGCCTTCTCGAGTCCGCCGATCCTGTGCTCGAGTCCAGGAGTTCCCGGAAGTGCCCATGGGCGGACGTTGTTTTCGTTTCTCGCATAAGGATGGAAATTCTCCGGATCTGTCCTGAAATGGACCGGAATCTCCGGTAGATCCTTCGCGGCCGGTACGAGCCACGGCTCGCTTCCGTTTCCGAGATAGCCGTCGGTCAGAAGATAGACCGGCGTCATGTACTTCACGGCCAACCTCGCCGCTTCGAAAGCCATGTGGAAGCAATCTGCAGGTGTCGACGCCGCGATCACAACTGCGGGCGCTTCACCGTGACGGCCGTAAATAACGAACATGAGATCCGACTGTTCGGTCTTCGTTGGTAATCCGGTTGAAGGTCCGCCGCGCTGGACATCCACTATGACGAGCGGAAGTTCCAGCATGATCGCAAGGCTGATCGTCTCGGATTTCAGAGCTGCACCGGGACCGCTGGTTCCTGTCACAGCGAGGTTTCCTGCATAAGCCGCTCCCACCGCCGCGCCGGCCGCCGCGATTTCGTCCTCCGCCTGGTAGGTCTTCACGTTGTAATTTTTGTAACCCGACAGATTATGGAGAATCTCGCTCGCCGGAGTGATAGGGTAGCTGGCGTAGTAAAGAGGAATCTTCGCCTTCTGGGCCGCCGCAACGACGCCGAGGGCAACAGCTTCGTTCCCGGTGATGTTCCTGTAAAGCCCTGGTTTCAACTGTGCCGGTTTCACCTCGAAGCGTGCGCCGAACGCTTCAGTCGATTCGCCGTAGTAATACCCAGCCTTAAGCGCTTTGCCGTTAGCGTCCGCTATCGGCGGTTCTTTTCCGAACTTCTGCTTGATCCACTCTTCGGTCGGTTCAAGCGGACGTGAATACATCCAGTACATCAGCCCGAGCGCGAAGAAGTTCTTGCACCGAACCATTTCCTTCTGCGAAAGCCCGCTCCCCTGGAGTGCGTTAAGAGTAAGCTTGGTTATCGGAACCTCTATCACCTGGTAACTGGCAAGAGAGTCGTCCTTGAGCGGATTAGCCTCGAAACCCGCAAGGCCGAGGTTCTTATCGTCGAACGAATCTATATTCGCAACGATGACGCCGCCCTTCTTGAGATCCTTCAGATGTACTTTCAAAGCGGCAGGGTTCATAGCCACGAGCACATCCGGATGATCTCCCGGCGTCAAAATATCCCAGCTTGAAAAGTGAAGTTGGAAACTCGATACGCCGAACAGAGTTCCGGCAGGAGCCCTTATCTCCGCAGGATAGTCCGGCAGCGTGCTGAGGTCGTTGCCGACCAGCGCGGTGGTGTTGGTGAATTGCGTTCCGGTAAGCTGCATCCCGTCACCAGAATCTCCGGCAAATCGTATCACCACATCATCCAATGTCTCAATCGTCTTGCTCATTCATGTTTCCTCTGGTTAGTTGCTTTCATGACACTTGGTTAAGGAACAGGAACCACTCGGAAAAGTAACCAGTAAAGCCCGGTTAGATCGTTGGTCACAATTGTTACAGTTGCGATGATCAAGAATACTATCCCTGTCACCTCGAACCAATTGATATATTTATCATATCTTCTTACGAATGCATGAAATGCTTTGGAAATAAGATTCGTTGCCAGTAACCGCATTTCAAAAACCGGTGGTACTACGGGTGTTACCGAGATCCTTCTTTCTAGTTCATGATTCTCAAGAAGAGAGAATGATCCCGACAAAATTGAAAAGATACACGTCGGAGGAGAGGAAATTATCCCCTGCAGACATACCGTCGGTATCCTAACCTTTTCCACCGCTATCTCCTAGGAAAGTAATTCAGAAACGACGCCTAAACAAGGTAAGACGGAACGGAAGGATTGAAAATAATGTGCCGAATATGTCTGCTTTGAACAATCAATTCTGCACTGTGAAACGCCCGACATGATATCGACGGGGCAACTTCCCCCGAAGCATGGACGAGAAGCCTCAAAAGAGAGAGGCTTCTCCAGCAAAACTCAAATCTATCCGCAGCCGGGAAACTGCTCGTCCCCACACGTTGCCTCAATGAAATGGCGGACTGGGTTTCTATCCTCATTGCCGCCGACTCCCATTACGCCTGCTGCTTAACCACCTGGACGCTTATTTCAGCAGAGACCTGTTGATGGAGCTTGACAGGAACCTTATAGTTCCCCAACATTTTTATCGGCTCTTCGAGTTCGATACGTCTTCGGTCGACCTCGATTCCTTTCTCGACGAGCTTTTCCGCGATCATCTGGGAAGTGACGGATCCGAAGAGCTTGTCCTCTTCTCCGGCCTGAACTTCGATAGTCAGCTCGACTCCATTAAGTTTCTCTGCGAAGACTTTCGCGTCCTGGATCTCACGATTCACACGCGCCTCGTAGGCTCTCTTTTCATTCTCTATCATCTTGATGTACCCCGGTGCATAAGGATATGCCACCTTCTGGGGAATAAGGAAATTCCGGGCATAACCGTCGCGGACATCGACCACTTTGCCGATCTCTCCGAGGCCTTCGTAGTTCTTTCTCAGTATTACTTTCATATCGACTCCTTGTGAAAAGCGGTAATAAGTAAGAAGTATGAAGTAAGTATCGCTTCGAGCTTCGGTCTCGACATGCTTTACGCCGCAACCAACCGCTCACAGCCTACCACCTACTATCTACTGCTTACCGATCTCTATCTTATTATGTCCGAGACAAACGGCAGCAACGCGAGGTGACGTGCACGCTTGATAGCGAGCGCGAGCTGGCGCTGATGCTTCGCACAGGTTCCGGTCACCCGGCGGGGGATTATCTTCCCCTGCTCGGAGGTAAACTTCACGAGGCGCTTCTCGTCCTTATAATCGATATAGACCTCGCCGCTCTCACAGAACCTGCAGATTTTTCTCTTCTTGATTTCTTTTACGGGTAGCAATTCATTTACTCGCTGATTTTGTGACCATTATTTCGCAACAGTTCAACTTCTTCATTCGTCAGGAAATGATCGAATGATTCGTCAGTAAAACTTGATGGTTCATCTTCTGGAACCTGCTCCGAAGTGACATCCGACAGATGCCCGCGCTTGTTCAGGAATTGGATCCTTCTCGCTTTGATCTCGACGATGGAACGGTTGTGTCCGTCATCTGTCTTCCAGTTTCGACTCTGGAGCTCGCCGTCTATGAGAACGGCACTGCCTTTCTTCAACCTGTCCCTGCAGCTGTCAGCCAGTTTGTTCCAGGCAACGATGCCCACGTAGCAAACGTCTTCCTGCCACTGGTTTCCGCTGTCACGAAACTTCCTGTTCGACGCGACAGTGAAATTGACGACAGGCGTACCGTTCGTCGTCTGCCGGAAAATCGGGTCTTTTGTCAGGTTGCCTGCAATTACGACGCAGTTCATTTCGGGCATCTTTAGGTCAGCCATAAGTCCTCCATCAATTGTTTAGCCTTACTTTCTGTTCTCACTTCTCGTCTTGATCCCTGCCTGAAGCCGTAGCGGTACGTCCACCCGACGGATGCTGCTCTTCCGTGCGGAAAGATGGCTCAGCCTGCTCGCTTTTCGCGACGCGCTGATGGCGACGCTTCTTTACTCCGGCCCGGGCTTTCAACATATTCTTATCCACTACAACCGTAAGGTGACGGATCACTTCCTCGTCAAGCTTGAAGGCCTGTTCGAGTTTTGCGACGATGTCCGTCGGCGATTTATGGAGCACTTGGACATAGAAGCCTGCATTTTTCTTCTTGATAGTATAAGCCAGGCGTCTTCTTCCCCAGCGGTCTACCACTGTGACTGCTCCGCTGTTTTTCGTGATGAGTTCCTGGTAACGCGTGATTACCGCCTCGACCTGACCGTCTTCCAAGTTCGAATTGATAATGAAAGTAGTCTCGTATTCTCGCTGAATGATGTTCAGTTTAATTCACCTCCTTTTGTCTTTTCTGCCTTTTAAATCAGTTAAACTTGTTCATAGCCGTTTGGATCCCTGACCCGACGAAGACGAAGACCGCATCCGCGGCATTCTTAATCATTCTCTCGGTCTCCGGCAGCTCGTCATCTCCAAATTCGGAAAGCACGAACCCCGCCATGTCTCTTCTCGGCATAACATCCCCGGTCCCGATGCCGCATCGAAGCCTTGGAAAACTGTCGTCGTTCAAATGATAGATTATAGAATACATCCCGTTATGGCCGCCGTCGCTTCCACCTTTGCGGAGTCGAAGCTTGCCCAGAGGGATATTGAAGTCATCGTAAACGACCAGTAGATCGGCCATCCCCACGCCGTATCGCTGCGAGGCATCTTTGACCGCAACGCCGCTATTGTTCATGAAAGTAGTCGGCTTGATCAGCACGACATCTTCTCCGGCATGCCGCATCTCGGCAAAGTAATATTCGCCTTTCCCCGGCTTGAACGTTTTTCTCGCGTTGGCCGCGAGTAGATCGACGACCATGAAGCCAACATTGTGCCTTGTCGCCTCATATTCCGATCCAACGTTCCCGAGCCCGACTATCATCTTCGTGCCCAATCTACCGGATCCCTTGAGAATATCATCATGCGTCGTAGGGAATAGAACGGCTTACTTCTTCGCCTTTTCTTCGGGGGCCGCTTCGGCACCCTCTTCGGCCTTCTTCGACTTTCCGATGACCTCGGGTTCAGCTGGAGCTTCAGCAGCTGCGGCAGCTGCGGCTTCCGGAGTCTCCTCCTTGATTGTCGGCGGCGGTACGACAGTCACAATGGCAGACTCAAGATTGTCGAGAATCTTAATTCCTTCAAGCTTCAGATCCTTCACGTGTACCGAGTCACCTATGCCGAGCTCTGCAACGTCGACTACGACGTGCTCCGGAACACTATCGGGCTCACAATGGATCCTGATCCTGTGGATCGATTGCTGGAGAATTCCTCCGTCCTTAATGCCTTTGGCCGAACCGGTCAAACGTACAGGAATCTCGACGGTTATCTTTTCACCCGCCCTGATGCCGTGAAGGTCGAAGTGCAGGACCTTACCGACGACCGGGTCGAATTGGACTTCGCTCAGAACAGCCCTCTGTTCAGAGCCGTCCTCGAATTTTATTTTTATGACATGAGCGGCATGAGAGCCGACCAAAGTGCGTATTGGAGCCTCGTCAGCCTGAAGGGTGACATTATCGTTACCCATATAAAACACACCAGGGACTTTCTTTTCCGAGTAAAGCCTCTTGGCCTTCTTGCCCACCAACGTCCTCTTCTGAACATTCAGCACAACGTCTTCCATTTTATCCTCTTACTTAATTTCGAATAATGAACTTATCGATTCGTTCTGGTAAGTCCTCCGAATCGCTTCCGCGAACAGCCTGGCGACCGACTCGACTTCAATCTTCTCCGATTTCCGCTTCATTGGGACAGTGTCGCTGACGATGAGTTTTTTCAGTGGGCTGCTCGCAATGCGCTCGTAGGCGTTACCGCTGAAAATCGGATGCGTACAGGCACCATATATGTCATTCACTCCCGCGGCCTTCAGAGCGTTTACGCCTGCAACGAAAGTCCCGGCAGTGTCTATTAGGTCGTCGACGATCAACACGTTCTTTCCTTTCACATCGCCGATGATGTTGACAACTTCTGCAACGTTCGCCTTGGGCCGCCTCTTGTCGATCAACACCAAATCGGCTTCAAGCCTGGTGGCGTACGCGCGAGCGAACTTTATTCCTCCGACATCCGGCGAGACCACGACCAGGTTCGGGATTTTAAGATCCTTTATTTTCTTAACAAAGACCGCCGAAGAATAAAGATGATCCACCGGTATGTCGAAGAAGCCCTGTATCTGCGCCGCGTGAAGGTCCATCGTCAAAATCCTGTCGGCACCGGCTACAGTCATGAGATTCGCAACGAGCTTGGAAGATATGGCCACTCTCGGCTGGTCCTTCCTGTCCTGGCGGGCATATCCGAAGTACGGGATCACCGCCGTAATTCTCGACGCCGAGGCGCGCCTGGCAGCGTCAACCATGATAAGGAGCTCCATCAGGTTCTCGGCGGGAGGACAAGTGCTCTGAATTATGAAAACGTCCGCACCGCGAATATTGTCGGAGTATTTCACCCAGATTTCGCCGTCGCTGAAATTGACGATCTCTCTCTCTCCGAGAGGTTCGCCTATCTCAAAAGCAATCTTCTCCGCCAGAGCAAGGTTGCTTCTTCCAGAGAATATCTTAATACCGTCCATTAGTCTCGTCTTTTTCGCCAGTTCATAAGGATCCTCCGCGGATGGCGGATTCGGATTTCTCGAAAGCGCCGCAGCGCTACGAGGTACCTTACCACTTGGCATTTCCAGGATATGTCAAATCTATGAGCCGGGATGCATACGCTCGCGGCCGAGTGCTGATTCAAACTTCGGCTTCACCTGGAGCATGATCAGTCGAAGGGTTCATACTACGCTGGGGCGGCAGGATTCGAACCTACGAGTGTCCCGACTACAAAGGTTGCAGTCGGGATGCCTTACCACTTGGCTACACCTATCAGCTTCAAGAACTTCGCAGTCCCCTTGAAACTCTTCAGCTCCTTTTCTCGCCTCATGGCTTCCGCCCGTGTCGCATAACTTTCAAAGTACATTAACGACCAAGGCCTCTATGCCTTTGTCGACTCAACTCTTCCTCCGTTGTGTCTTTCGAGCCGGTCCGAAAGATCGTCGGTCTGACCGACATAGTACCTTTCCCTTACCAAGCTCCTTAGTACATAAACGAAGTATTTCATCTACGCTGGGGCGGCAGGATTCGAACCTACGAGTGGCGGCTCCAAAGGCCGCTGCCTTACCACTTGGCTACGCCCCAATAGGACTTCCAAAAATCCACCCACGCCGCAGATAGCGTAGCGGCATAAAATATACTTCTTCACCGGCTTAAAATCAAAGGTTAAACAGGCGATGGGGGTAACCGCTCAGTTACAGGGCAAAGATAAGAAGAAAGATGAAGTGGGGAGCTGGACTCGTGGAGGGGGATTCTGTATATTTGAGGCAGAGACGATGCCAGAGACAAAAAGGTTCTTAGAGACAGCGACGGAAGAAGATGTAGAGTTAGTACGGCGGATGATAAGAGAAGAAGGGGA
>JAJZVO010000034.1 GCA_021845665.1 Bacteroidota bacterium
ATGGGTCGAGGCCGTAACATCGTCAAGGTGATTGCAGAACTTGGCATGATTCTTCGAGAATGGGTTCAATACTTCAAGCTGTGCGAAGTGAAGATCATCTTCGAAGAACTCGACCAATGGATACGCCGGAAGTTGAGGTGTATCCTATGGCGGCAGTGGAAGCGGCCTTACACGCGAGCGCGTAAACTGATGGACCGAGGACTGGACGAAGCTCGTGCTTGGCAATCTGCAACCAAACGTACGGTGGTGTGAGAGGACGACGGGTGGAATCCCGCCTCCTACTCGATGCTCTCCGAACTTAGTCGATATTATTTACGATTGATAGTTTTTAGCCAATAGGCTATGTTTACGAAAACTTCGGAAGATGATGGTTCCGACTTGTCTTTTCACTTGAACAGGAGTAGAACAAATGAGGTCCAACCTAAAGAAGCTGATCGTGGCAGCCGGTGTGCTCGTGGCCCTTTCGATATCCATAATGGTATTCATGCCGGGCCGGTCGACGGCGCAATCGCGGGTTGTCGGAAATGTGTATTCGAAGGTGACTTTGTATTCCAACGACGGAGCGGTGTTGGGGACCTGGACTGCCATAGGTCTCGGCCGGATGGAAGGGAACACTTTCGTGTTCGACGTTTACAGAGGGGTGGGCGTTACTTATCAGAGGCAGATACGCATCAATGGCACCTTCACCGTGGAACAGACGGCGCCGTGAATACGGGTATAAAAGAAGTCCTTCCCGTGGAGGCGGTCGAAATGCCGCGATGTACGAACGATGACGTTGGATCTCTTGTGATAAGATTTTGAGAAGGGGCCCGGCTGGCGAGCCCCTTCGAGAGTAATTACTCCTGAACCGTCTTCGGTTTCAACACAAATGTCTCAGCGACCTCGTAGATGCCGAACATCGCTGCACTGTAAACGAGAGTGCTCAACAGCGTGTTCCCGAAGAATGGTATCGCCATAACGTAGCATTGTGCCAGACCGGCAAGTGTCTTCGGGTAGATCGAGCCCGGAACGAGCCACACCGCGAAGTTTGTCGTTACGAAGAATACAGCAGCCCCTGCCAGCGAGAGGCCTAGGACTTTTCCGGCTGACACCTTCTTCTCGAGCAACCGGCCCATTACAACGATGAGAATAATCGTTCCGTAGACGAAGGCCATCATCTCAAGTCCGTAGAATCCGATAACCATATCGCTGAGAAAGAGTGCCGCGACCGGCACCAGAAAAGCGTATGCCTTCTTCAGGTAAGCGCCTGCGAACAGCGTTATTGAAATGACAGGTGTGAAATTCGGCGCGTGAGGTATAAGCCTCGAAAAAGCGGCAAACAAAATAAGTATAAACGCCAACAGTATGCCCATAGTTACCTCCAGTTTGTAGATTTATTTTATTTATTTTTCTGAAATCGCAACCAAGAGATTTTTCTCTGTGTCGTCTTGAGTCGGAATTACCGCCTATCTAACGAAGACTATGCCGTCCGGGTAAATTCCTGCTGTGAAAGATCTGTTCGTGTATTGGCCGCTGGATGTATAAATATATACCTTGCCGTCAGCCGTTCCGCTGTTCGCTTCAGTAACATAAACGTCCCCCGTGGCACCGTCGGCGGCTATCGAATAAAAATTCCCGTTCATCAGGTCACGGTTCATAATCGTACGATTCGACATATCTAACTTAACGACGGAGCTGTCCGCAATCAAGTAAGCGACACCGTCCTGGCCGTCCATCGCGAGAGTGTGTCCAGTGAAAGAAGGGATCTGTTTGCCTATTGCGACCGAGTCGATGACCGAATTCGACGACGCGCTGACGATGTATATCCACCCGTCGTAACTGGTGTCGCCGGCACAAACGACCCAGAAGTTACCTTCCCTGTCAGGCTCAACCTCGGTAGGTCCATTACCGACCGTCACGGTCTTCACGACCTTCCTGGTGTCGGCATTGATGATGCTCACGGTATTTCCGCTCCCGTAGCCGGAGTTGGCGACGCAGACCTCGCCGAAAGCACAGGCGATACCGTAAGGTTCCGGACCGACCGGTATTGTGTCCTGGGTTATAACCGTATTTGAAGTGAGGTTGACAACGGAGACTGAGTTTGTATACAAATCCGAAACGAAGGCGATGTTAGAAGGATTATAAAATGCGATACGGTATGGACTTGTTCCGCTCGGGAAGTATACGGTCCCGATATAAAGTGCGGTGGAGGCGTCCATGACGACGACCTTATCGGAATTGTTGATTACCATGTATGCATCACCGTTGTACAACTGTATGTCGTTGCCGACGTCGCCGAGATTCATGCTGTTTGCGAGTTTGAACAAATCGGTCTCTGCGTAATTGGAATCCGGAAAGTATGCCGTCAGCGACGCATTTCCCTGGCCATAGTTCCCTTGGTTGAGGACGTATACCGCAACCGCCTGCGGTGTGAGATAATTCGATGAGCTTGTCGGGGCCTTGGTGCATGAACTTACGACAAAACCGAGAAAAACGAGTAGCGATAATTTCTTCATTGGCTTTCCTTCACTGATTGAAATGGATACCGAGATCGAAATAAAAGGTTCGCAGCGGCATCGGGTACTGCGGAATAACCTGGTAGTTTTCATTGAACAAATTCTTTACGGAGATAAGCGGTGTCAGATCGAAGCGCGGCAAATGTATTTTGGCACCGGCGGAGAGATCCACGGTAGTGAACCCCGGCAGGAATTCATCGTTCTGAACGGTCACATATCTGAAGCTGACGTATCGCAGCGCAGCTGAAAATGTCGTGATCCATGGAGAGACAGCTGCCACCACGGAAGCTTGTTCCTGCGGCAGGTAGATAAGCTGCTTGTCGTAAGTCGGTGAATTCGGATCGGACAAATCGACGGTCCTGCCGAATGAGTATGTGCCGCGCAGTGCCAGGAAGTCGCGGTAATTCGCCTGCGCGCTCAGTTCCACACCTTGAGAGAGTGTCTTCTGATAATTCACCGGGCGCCATATAATGCCCGTGGACGGCTGCCACACGATTCCGTCCCTGATATCGATCACGTAATAGTCTACGTCCGCTTGTAGGTCGACAGGCTCGTGAAGGGAGAAGACAATTCCAGCGTCGTAGTTCACGGACCGCTCCGGTTTGATCGAAGGATTGCCCGCCCCCGCATAATAGAGCTCGTTGAAAGTCGGTGCCCTGAAGCTAGTACCGACGCTGGCGCGTAAGTTGACCGGAATCGTCTTCACCGGCCGCAGGTTCAGGCCGAGCTTTGGGTTGAAGGAGCTTCCGAAATCGGAGTACCAGTCGATCCTGGCGCTCGGGAAGAGATGAATCTCTGCGGCGTATGGGCCGCTGAAATTGATAACAGCGCTTGCGAAGGCGCCTGCTCGCGTGCGGTTCTTCGTACCGAGCATCTCTGAACTTGTGCCACGATCCTGCTCACCGTCAATTCCGACGGTGCCTTCAAACGCATTCGAAGAATAACTTAGTTGAATGTTCGGCTGGAACGAGAGCATTTTGTAGAAGTCGTCTATGAAATAACCCCCAGGCACCACCGGCGGTTGGACGTATCTGAGATAAGCGTAGGTGAAACCTCCGGAGGCCGAGAGGAGGAAATCACCGAGCTTCTGCTTGTGATTGACAACCGAGAACAAGTCCCCGTCGTATTCCCGCTCCGTTCCTATATAGAACGGGCCTGTGACCGGTCCGGGTGTTCCACGGTTTGCGGTCATGTTGCTAACTACGATGGATGTTGAAGATTCCTTTGCCGGAATCACGACTTGCAGGAATTCATTATCCCGCAGAAAGTCGGCACCTGTACGGGTCATGAGGAATGAGTTCAGGCCGTTGCTGAAGTTGAACTTGAAATCGTTGACAGCCCGTGTCCGCTCCGCCATGATCGTAATGGACGCGCGTCCCAGCCGCTCGTTTACGCTTGCGCGGCTTCGCTGGTACCCATATGAACCGGCACCGAGATTTATGCCGACATGAGGAGACTTGCTCGATGTCGTATTGAGGTTCACCACTCCGCCCATCGCATCCGCACCGTATAGCGAGCTGGAACCGCCTTCCGAAATCTCGACGTCACCGATTTCCGATATCGGTACGAGAAAGAGATCAACGACGCCGTTTTGCACGCTGTTAATTCTGACTCCGTCTATCATAAAAAGAGATTCTTCATCGCCGGTGCCTCTTATGCTGATTGTGGAAAGCTGAGACGGCCCGTAGTCCTTTACGTACAAGCCGTCCCCGTATGACAGGATGCTTCCTAAGTTTGTGAAACCCAGAGACGAGAGTCGCTTCACGTCAAGGTCGACGATTTTCGAAGGCGAGTCCTGTGGACTCACGGGATTACGCGATGAAGTCACTACGACCTCCGGCGCCCTGAATATTTTGAGCGAGTCGGCGTTTGAGTGAAGTAGCAATGTAAGAACTAAAGCAAGCATTCCGGTCTGGTAAAATAAAAAGCCCCAACCTCGGGAAGGAAGTTGGGGCGGAAAAATAGAAACCTGGCGCTTGTTCAGCCTGAACTTAACCTCTCCCTCGAAGGTCGTGAATTCAAAGAAAGTCGCGGCAGGTCTCCTGGCTCACGGCCGTTGGCGCTTTCGCCTTCCCATCCCGATTCCACCATGAAGGATCGAGAAAGTGGCTGAAGCATCTTGATGCCGTATACAGTTGCGGGGCAGCTCCCGTTTAGATTCCGGATAATGTTCCGGTGGGGATTCCCTTTTCAGTCCGTCCGTATTTGCTACGGGCGGTCACCGTGACTTCACTGTTATGAAAGAACGCAGATGGAATTTAACCGGCTTCTATCGGGAAAGCAAATAGGAAAATGAGTTTGAAATTTTCTGCGGATTTGTCGCGAACCTCGCTTCCACAACATTGCGCCCTCGGCCAGACTCTGAGGGCGCATGGAATTGTTTCGGCAGTTGTAGTCGGGGCAACTCCTTTAGATCCGCGATCCGATTGTTCGATCCGAAGTATCGTGATGTCTCGAGCATACCCGCGCAAAATTTCTCTGATAGAGACAGCCTCATCGCGAATACCTTCCCATGAGCTGGCCTTCGGCAAGTATGTGGCCTGCCATCGCCTTGAGCAGTTCGGCCTTCGTGCAGCCTGCCTTTAGCTGCAGCGCAGTGTCTAGCGCGTACAGCTTGAAGAAATACCGGTGTGTCCCGCCGGGAGGACAGGGGCCGCCGTAGCCGTAGTTCCTGAAATCGTTTTTCCCTTGCACCGCTCCGTCGGCAAGAGCGTCCTTCGTCGGTACGTTCTCGGGAAGTCCCGTCGCTGAAGTCGGGATGTTGAAGAAGACCCAGTGCACCCATGTTCCCATCGGTGCATCTGGATCGTCCACGATAAGGGCGAGAGTCTTCGTTTTCTCAGGGATGTTGCTCCATTGAAGAGGAGGGGAGATATCGACCCCTTTGCAGCCGTACTGCTTTGGGATGGCTTCTCCTTCCTTGAAGGCGGGACTTGTCAGGACGATCCTTAAGCTGGAATCAGTTGTCATCGCGGTCTCCTTTTGCTTTGTCGCGGTCGGTTGTTTTTTACCTGAGATGCCGCAGCTCGCTATGAGGAGAGCTGCAGTAAGGCTGATGAGGTGTCTTGGCAATATCATTTGACATGAGCCTCGATTTTGCTACCGACGAACTTTAACCGGCAGCCGGGAGCTATTCAAGACCCCCGGCTTAGGAACGGAGCCTATGTTTGATGATAATCCTGCAGGAAGTTTTCAATTGCATCGAATGCCCGCTGAAGGAGCGATGTGTCCGGCAGAAAGACAATCCTGAAATGATCCGGGTTGAACCAGTTAAACCCCGTGCCCTGGACTATGAGCACACCTTCCTTTTTCAGAAGGTCGAGGGTGAATCGCTCGTCGTCTTTTATGCCGTACATTTCCGTATCGATTCTGGGGAAGAAATAAAAAGCGCCCTTCGGTTTTGTGCATGAAAGTCCACGGATGTTCTTCAGTCTCTCATAACCCAGGTCGCGCTGTCTTTTCAGTCTACCATCTCCGGCGGTATGTTTCCGGATAACGGCGTCATCGGAAAGAGCAGGTTCGATTGCGAACTGGGCGGGGACGTTGCTGCAGAGCCTCATTGAGGCGAGCATGTTGACGCCTTCCAGATAACTCGATGCGCCGGCAAGGTAGCCGCTGAATACCATCCAGCCGACCCGGTAACCGGTGATGAGATGGGATTTCGACAGTCCGTTCAGAGTTACGCATGGTACTTCGTTCGTGAGTGACGCTATCGATACGTGCTCGGCATCATCATAAAGGATCCTGTCGTATATCTCGTCGCTGAAGATTACCAGGTCATGTTCTTTCGCGAGTTCGACAATCTTCAGCAGGACTTCCTTCGGGTACACGGCCCCCGTCGGATTGTTCGGGTTAATGATGACGATTCCCTTGGTGCTCTGTGTAATTTTCTTTCTGATATCGGAAAGATCCGGCTGCCAGTCATTCTGTTCATCGCAAACGTAATGGACCGATGTACCGCCTGCGAGGACGACCGCTGCTGTCCATAATGGATAGTCGGGCGCGGGTATGAGTACTTCATCGCCGTCGTCGAGGAAACCCTGCATTGCCATTACGATGAGCTCGCTGACACCGTTGCCGATGAAAATGTTTTCCGGATTGACATCCCGGATTCCTCTTCGGGTCGAGTAGGCCGCGATTGCGTGCCTGGCGCTGAGTAGTCCCTTGGAGTCTATGTAGCCTTCGGCGTTCGGAAGGTTTTCCGAAATGAGTCGCACAATTTCATCCGGTGCCTGGAATCCGAAGGGTGCCGGATTGCCGATGTTAAGTTTGAGTATTTCTTTGCCTGCCGCTTCCATCCTCTTTGCTTCGTCGAGCACGGGGCCTCTAATGTCGTAGCAGACGTTTTCCAGCTTCGTCGATTTGTATAATGTCTTCATAGTTCTATTCGTAAGTTCCGATGAATTCGATTTACAAACAACGGAAAGTATCTGTTTTTTTGTTTCAATAATATCATGTGAAAGAAGGAACGACGGAATACTTGCTGGGGGGCGAGGACCGATAAGTTTGGAGCTGAAGATATCGTGAGACTGGATCTGAGGATTGGGCATTCCTTTAACTCCAGCGGTATGAATGTTAAATTCAGACGTGCATTTGAATCTAAAGGATAGCGACACGATTGCAGCCATTGCCACACCTCCCGGTGAAGGGGGGATAAGTGTGATTAGAATTTCGGGCCGGGATGCTTTTTCTGTTGCCGATAAAGTATTCGTAGGGAAAAGTAGCCTCAGCGCCTCCCCGTCGCATACAGCCCACTTCGGGAAAATTGTGGATGCACAAGGCAAGTATGTCGACGAAGTCGTGGCTGTGACCTTCAAAAAGCCGAACAGCTACACCTGTGAGGATGTCGTCGAAGTCAGCTGCCACGGCGGATATATCGTCACACAGAAAGTGCTTGGGATGTTACTGACCGCAGGTGCTCGTGCAGCGGAGCCGGGAGAGTTCACAAAGCGAGCTTTTCTCAATGGTCGGCTTGACCTGTCGCAGGCCGAGGCCGTTGGCGATCTCATCCATTCAAAAAGTGAGGCGGCCTACAGGAGTTCGCTTAGGCAGCTTTCTGGGGAACTGTCAAAAGAGATTAAAGTGGTAAAGGATGAGCTTCTGAATCTGGCTTCGCTTCTCGAGTTGGAGCTCGATTTTTCAGAAGAGGATGTTGCGTTCGCCAACAGGAAGTCGCTTGAAGAGCGACTGATCGAAGCACTGGGGGTCACTGACAGGCTTCTTTCGAGTTATTCTGTCGGAAGGGTGTACAAGGAGGGGGTTAAGGTGACGATTGCTGGCAAGCCGAATGCGGGTAAATCGAGTCTTCTCAACGCGCTCCTTCACGAAGATAGGGCAATTGTGAGTGCGGTCCCGGGGACTACCCGGGACACGATTTCGGAGAGTATGGAGATTGACGGGATTGTCTTTCGCTTGACAGACACGGCAGGGTTGAGGGAGACGACCGACGTCATCGAGCAGGAGGGTGTGAATCGGGCTCAAAAGGAGGCGGAGCGAGGTGATATTCTCCTTTTGGTTTTGGATCTCTCGGCGCAAAATTATAACGGCAGCGATCCGTTATATGCGAAACTTGAGCAGATTTGTGGGAAATTAGGTATCTCCGTGATAAAGGTTTGGAATAAATTGGATATTTATCGCTCGGGGGCTCCCAGTGGATACGAGGGCGGTTCGGCGTTTTATGTCTCTGCCCTTAGCGGGGAAGGAATTGAATCACTGCGAACTGGGTTATTGAAGGCGGTGCTGGCGAGCAATGTGGGAGAGGCTTCCGTAGTAGTTACGAGCGCGAGACATCGGGATGCTTTGTCGAGGGCGCGAAAAAGCCTTGAATACGCGCTGGACACGCTCAGAAGTGGGAAATCCGGTGAGTTTGTTGCGCTGGATTTGAGGGCGGGTCTGAACGCCCTGGGTGAGATCACTGGAGAGATTACATCTGAAGATATCCTTAACAACATTTTCTCGAAGTTTTGTATAGGAAAGTAGGGAACAGGGTTTCACGTGGAACAGGAGCGTTTGGCGGCTGACGTGCAAGGAAAGATACAAGGAATCTGAAAGAGATGACAGAGAAGAAATACGATGTGATTGTGATCGGAGCCGGGCACGCAGGCATTGAAGCTGCACTGGCAGCCGCCCGGATGGGGTGTTCCGTCATGATGGTGACGATGGATATTGCGGCCATAGGTCGCATGTCGTGTAACCCGGCCATCGGAGGAACTGCCAAAGGGAACCTGGTAAGGGAGATTGATGCGCTCGGCGGTGAGATGGGAAAGCTTGCTGACGCCACGGGCATACAGTTCAGGATGTTGAATCGGTCGAAAGGGCCTGCTGTCTGGTCGCCACGTGCGCAAAACGACAGGGAGGGCTACTCCAAAGAAGCTCGCCGCCGTGTAGAGGCACAAGAGAATGTTCATATTCTTCAGGATATGGTCACCGATGTCTATGTAGAAGGTGGAGAAATCTCCGGCATCCAGACGGGAACAGGTGTTAAGGTACCTTGCAAAGCGCTGATTATCTCCTCCGGCACCTTCTTGAATGGAGTTATGCATACCGGCCTCAAGAGCAGGACCGGCGGACGTTTCAATGAACCTCCAGCCGTGGGACTCACCGCGTCGCTTGAGAAGCTCGGCTTTGTCAGCGGCAGATTGAAGACTGGTACACCTCCGAGAGTAGACAGGAGGAGCATAGATTTCAGCAAAGTTGAGGAGCAGCCCGGTGATCCGGATCCGGAACCTTTCTCTTTCCAGACACGAGAAGTGACGCGGGATCAGATCAGCTGTTTCCTGACATACACAAACCACGATACTCATGAGCTGCTCAGGACAGGTTTCGACAAGTCGCCGATGTTCACTGGCCTGATAAAGGGAATTGGCCCGAGGTATTGTCCATCTATCGAAGACAAGATCGTTAGGTTCGCGGAGAAGGAAAGGCACCAGATATTCCTCGAGCCTGAAGGGCGTGACACGAATGTCGTCTACGTGAACGGGTTCTCAACGAGTCTTCCTGCCGAGATACAGTATGAAGCGATGAAGACTGTACCCGGCCTTGAGAATGTCGAGATGCTCCGTCCCGGCTACGCGGTCGAGTATGATTTTTTTCCACCACACCAAGTGAAGTTGACTCTGGAGACGCATCTAGTGAAGGGACTCTTTTTTGCCGGACAGATCAACGGCACGTCCGGTTACGAGGAAGCTGCCGGACAAGGTATCGCAGCCGGGATCAACGCGGCAATAAAAGTGAAGGGCGGAGATCCATTCGTGCTCAGGCGGTCAGAGGCATACATCGGAGTATTAATTGACGACCTCGTCAACAAGGGGACGAGTGAGCCATATCGGATGTTCACATCGAGAGCTGAGTACCGTCTTATGTTAAGACAGGACAATGCTGATAGACGTCTGATGAGGTACGGATATGAGTTGGGGCTTATTCCGTCCGAAGCATACGATGCTCTTCGGAAGAAAGAGGAATACGTTTCCATTCTCACCGGCTACGTTCGACAGAAGAGCGTTCCTCCATCTGCCGTGAACCCTTATCTCGAGTCTATAGGTTCCACTCCTTTGTCGGAAAGTGAGAAGTTGTCACAGTTGGTCAAGAGGCAGGACGTGAAGTTGTCCGAAGTGCTCGGATTGGAATTCTTTCGCAGCGACTCGCTTCCTGTAGAAGCTGCGAGTCACAAGCATGCAGTGGAGCAGGTCGAAATTGAGACGAAGTACGAAGGGTACATTGTTCGTCAGCTTGATGAGATTGAGAAGTTCGAGAAATTCGATTCGATGGAAATTCCCGAAGGATTTGACTACGGTCGTGTGAAGTCAATCTCAACCGAAGCGAGAGAGAAACTGACACGAGTGATGCCCTCGTCAATCGGGCAGGCAAGCCGCATTTCGGGTGTTTCTCCGGCCGACGTATCTGTACTAATGGTCTACCTTCACGGTTAAACGGTCGGAGGTCTCACTACCGAATGAGCAAGAAGTTTCACGTGAAACAAGATCGACCAATGTCTTCAAATGGAATGAGAAATGGTGATCCCACCCATGCGAGGGAGGGGATTGCCACTCTCGTGGAAATGTTGGAAAACAGGAGGTTTTGAATGGCGGAGGGCAGGAATCTGTTCGACGAGTTGCTTTCTCTCACGACCGAGAAGAGGAACACCGTTTCTATGGAGATCGACACGGCAGACCCCATCGAGATCGTTCAGATAATAAACGACGAGGACAAGAAGGTGGCGTTTGCCGTTGAACGGGAGCTTCCTTTTATCGCAAGGGCAGTTGAGATGGTTGTGCAAGCGTTTGAGAACGGCGGGCGACTCTTCTATGTCGGCGCCGGCACCAGCGGACGAATCGGCGTACAGGATGCTGCCGAGTGTCCCCCGACGTTCGGCACAGACCCGGAACAAATACAGGGACTCATTGCGGGTGGCAGGCGTGCAGTCTTCACGGCGCAGGAAGGTGCCGAGGACAGAGAAGAGAACGGTGCGAACGATCTTGTTGCACACGGGGTGACTGAGAGGGATGTCGTCTGCGGAATTGCGGCAAGTCAAAGGACCCCGTACGTTGTCGGCGCAGTCAAGAAAGCCCGGGAGCTTCGTGCGAAGACGCTCTTTGTAACAACCAACCCGCGATCCCGGTTCAACATCGATGTCGATATCGCTATTTGTCCGGAGGTTGGACCCGAAGTGATCATGGGCTCGACCAGGATGAAGTCAGGTACCGCGCAGAAGATGGTACTGAATATGATAACGACCGCGGCGATGATCCTGCAGGGAAAAGTGTACGAGAATATGATGGTGGATCTGCAGATGACGAACAGGAAACTTGAGGAGAGATCCAAGAAAATCGTGATGACGATAACCGGCGTCGGTTACGAGGAGGCGGCGAGAGTTCTGGCACTTGCTGGCGGTCATGTGAAGACGGCGGTTGTCATGATCAAGGTGAATGTCAATGCAGCGGAGGCAAAGAAGCGTCTTGCAAAGGGAGACGGTTTCGTGAGACGAGCCATAGAGGGAGAATTTGGAGAACACTAGTCTGATCCGCCTGATGGCGGAACTTGATTCACTTGAAACGAGCCGTACAGTCGCCGACTCAATCCCCCTATCAGGGTCAACGGCACTTCACTGCTTAAGTATCCCTTACTTTGCTTTCATCCTGACCAAGATACTGAAGTCCGACAAGTCGCCGCTTCTACTTGTCATAGACGACGAAGAGGTTAGCGAGCGACTTCAGTCTGACTTCTCGGTCTTCTCCGGTGGCCACCCTGTCCAGCTGATGGGCGACGACCAGGGAGACGGAGAGTCCGGGACTTTCGGTCTGAACCTGGCTGGCCTGTTCGAATTCTACTCCGGCGCCAGGAATCTTTACGTCTGCGACTACGCGACGATTTTCCGGAATATGCCTGCACACCGTACCCTTAAAGACACTGCCGTTATAATACAAGCGCGCGCCGATGTCGATCACGACGATCTCATTCGAAGACTGTCGAGGTATGGTTACCAGCAGAAGGATTACGTCGAGGAGGTGGGCGATTTTGCCGTACGTGGAAGCATCATCGATATCTTCCCGGACTCCGGTGAGAATCCGATCAGAATAGATTTCTTCGGCGACAATGTCGACTCGATACGCGTCTTTGATGCCGTTACTCAGCGCTCAATTCAAGGAATCGAGTCATTCACCCTTCTTCCTTTTGCCAACTCGACGAAGGACGCATCCCCGTTCGCGGACCAGATTCCGGAAGGGACGAGAGTGATCTTCCACGAACCGGCAGCGATATCCGAAGAGTTGTCAGGCGGCTTCACCCGGCTGATCGACCGCCTCTCGGCGAAAGCAAGCCTTCTTTACTGGAAAGTGCTTGAGAGAGCTGCCGGCGAACCTGGAGTGGAAGTGACTCCGCAGCCGACATTCGGCGGAAAACTTCAGCTCGCGGCTAACAAGATTGCCGAGCTTTTCTCGGAAGGTTACAGGCTAACCGTGGCCTCAAGCACCAAGCACCTTGAGGACAATTTTCTGAATCTCCTCACCGAATACGACGAGCTAAACGGAACAATGCTCAAGCAGGAAGTCCAGTTAGTCCAGGCATCTCTCTCCGGCGGCTTCATTCTTCCGTCCGACAAGCTCGCGATTCTCACAGAGCATGAGATATTTGGCCGCCGCTCGCCGCTCGTTTCCAGAAAAGAGAAGGCTAGAAAATTCGTCGGGCTCCTTCGCCGCGACCTGAACTCTCTCAGGAAAGGCGACTACGTCGTCCACGAGGAATACGGCATCGGACGATTCCTCGGCATGCAGAAGCTGAAAATAATCGACAGCACCCAGGAGTGTGTGAAGATCGAGTATGCCGACGGTGATATGCTTTACGTGAACATCGACTACGTCGGGAGGCTGCAGCGATACGCCTCAGAAGACGGCTTCAATCCTAAGCTGTCCAAGCTGGGCGGTGCCGACTGGCAGTTAATGAAAACCCGGGCGAAGGGAAAACTTAAGGACATCGCCAAGGACTTGATCAAGCTCTACGCAGACCGGAAGAAGTCGAAAGGATTTTCGTTCCAGAGGGACAGCATATGGCAGCATGAGCTGGAAGCATCGTTCGTATATGAAGACACTCCCGATCAGTCGCGGGCCACGTCCGAGATAAAGAAGGATATGGAGAGTGATAATCCGATGGACAGGCTGCTTTGTGGCGATGTGGGGTTCGGCAAGACAGAGGTTGCAGTACGCGCCGCCTTCAAGGCGGTAATGAGCGGAAAGCAGGTTGCCATTCTCGTACCCACGACCATACTCGCCGAGCAGCATTATAATACTTTTCGGGACAGGCTTGCGGAATATGCCGCGCGGGTCGAGGTCCTTTCGCGATTCAGGAAAAGGTCCGAGCAGAAGGTGATTCTTCAGAAGCTTGAGAAGGGAGAAGTCGACATAGTCATAGGTACCCACCGGCTCCTTTCCGGTGACGCGAAGTTCCACGACTTAGGACTCTTGATTGTCGACGAGGAACACAGGTTTGGAGTTGAAGCGAAAGAAAAGATTAGGCAGCTTCGTGCGAATGTAGACACGCTTTACATGACGGCGACTCCGATCCCGAGGACGCTGTATATGTCACTTTCGTCAGCCATGGACATATCGATCCTTCAGACGCCACCCGCCAACAGGCTTCCAATCGATACGTACATTGTTAACTTTGACGGTAAGCTCATTCAGTCAGTAATAGAGCGTGAGCTCAGCCGCGGCGGACAAGTATACATAGTGAGCGATACGGTGAAGGATCTCAACAAGCTGGCCGACTTCGTGCACAGGAAAGTTCCGGGGGCAAAGGCTGGAGTCATTCACGGGAAGATGAAGGCGACGGAAATCGAGCGGACCATGGTTCATTTTCTCGAGAAGAAGCTCAACGTCCTTATAGCGACGAAGATAATCGAGTCCGGCATAGACATACCTTCGGTGAACACGCTCATCGTCAATAACGCCGACCGGTTCGGTCTCGCGGAACTTTACCAGATTCGCGGGCGCATCGGGCGCTCGAACGTGCAGGCGTACGCGTATCTCATTGCCAGGCAGTTCTCGTATTTGACTAGAGACGCCGTCCGGCGGCTCACCGCAATTGAGGAATTCAGCGAGCTCGGCTCGGGTTTCAACCTCGCGATGAGAGATTTGGAAATCCGCGGTGCCGGAAACGTGCTCGGTAGGGAGCAGAGCGGCTTCATAAACAACCTCGGGTTCGAGATGTACAATAAGGTGCTCGAGGAAGCTGTGGCGGAGGCGAAATTCGAGGAGAATCTTACCGAGCAGCTTGATACTCTTACCCGGCGAAAGGTCGAGCCGAAAGTTACTGCCGATGTCGACGCTTACATACCCGACGACTACGTCGCCCTCGACGCCGACAGGTTCGATTTCTACAAGCGTCTCTCCAGGGCTGCGATGGCGGCTGAAGTCGACGACATACGTGCCGAGATGCTGGACAGGTTCGGCAAGATTCCTGAACCGGCGGAGAACCTCTTCAAACTTATAAAGCTCAAGATAAGACTTGAGCCGCTCAGGATACCGAAAGTCGAAATGCGTGCTGCCGCCGTCGACATATTTCTCCCTTCGGATGATAAGGACTTCTTCAAAGAGATATTCCCGCTCATGATGAATGCGCTCGACAGGATCAGCGACATCAAATATCGGGTTACCCAGGAAAACGCGAACGCGAAAGTAGAAGTGAAATTCGTATCGGGCCGATCTGAAAACGAAGGCGCGAAGATCGATCAGCTCGAGCGACTTGTCGAGGTTCTGAAGATCCTTTAGGCCGGGTCGATTTCCCGATGGACTTAGAATGTCATGGACCACGTGGAGGGGACCGTCCCTCCCGGATTAAATCACAACAACGATCCGGATTTCACTTCAAGACTCGCCGATCGATCGGCGATAGTAGACGTCCGACGCAAAACTTTTGTTTGCAGCGCACGGCTTAATGTCCTCATTCCACGCCAAATTTTTTGAATGCATAATACTTCGGAAGGTCGGTCACGAACGTGAAGACCACCGAGAAGAGAAGGATAGCGAATACTTCCCCCGGTGTTATCGCCGGAATGATTATGCCGTAAATCCCGAGGAAGATAAAGGCGATTACTCCGCCCAATGTCGCGATTGTCAATGCTCCGCCGGGGAGTGAATCCCAGAAAAACCTTCTCTCACGAACGCTGATGACTCTGAACTGGCTCGTGAAAACTAGCATCAGAAGAATGAACGTCTGAAGCTGCGGGAAATTGAGGTGTAGGTAATCCTTTCCCCAGAGCAGCGTTACGATACCGCCGAGAACGAAAATGCCGCCGACAGCCAGGGAAGCGAGAGTTATGTCCCTGACGTTCCAGTTGTTCGGCGCGACGGTATGTTTCACGTTATCAGTTGCAAGCGACATTGTTACGAAATCGAGTGCGAACACCAGGAGTGACATGCCGAGAAGCGACAGCACCATCTTGTCGATCATGAAAAATCCGACCATCAGCAGGCCGACGAGCTGTACCACTTTTGTTACTTTGTTTATCACCCAGGTAAGCATCCGCTGGTATGTCTCCCGGCTTCGTTTTACCGCGTCGACGATGACGCTCACGCCGGGCTGTGTCAGGACAACGCTAGCCGATGCCTTCGCAACATCCGTCGAATTGCTCACCGCGATCCCCATCTCGGCCTGCTTCAGTGCCGGCGCATCGTTTACACCGTCTCCGGTCATTCCGACCATGTATCCCTTAGACTGAAGGAGCTTTACTATCTTATACTTATCTTCGGGATATATTTCTGCGAAGCCGTCGCTCTCGGCGGCTTTCTTCGCCTGGTCGTCCTCGTTTAGGTTCGCGATGTCCGAAAGCCTGATGACGTTCGTGCCGATTCCGACCTGACCCGCGATCTCGCGCGCGATGGCGAGGCTGTCGCCGGTGAGCATAAGCGGCTTCACGCCGAGTTCCTTGATCTCCTCTATCATCTTCCTGCTGTCGGGCCTCGGCGGGTCGGCAAGCGGGATCAGGCCAGCGAGGCGCAGGTCATCGGGGTTACCGTCGGCCGAGCGGGCCACGGCGATTGTGCGGTATCCCTTCTGCGAGAATGAAGCGATCTGCTTATCCACATCGGCGATGGTTTGCGCATCAAGTCCCTTGCACATTCCGAGTATGACCTGAGAGGCTCCCTTAACAGCGCGATATTGCTTCCCCCCGGCCTCGAAGACTGCTTCGGTTCTCTTGATTGCGGGATTGAACGGCGTGTAGGAGATTTGCTTGTGGGAATTCAGACTAATATTCTGACTCTTTGTGTAATCGATCACCGCCAAATCGATGAGGTCCATCCCTTCCGATCTCGATGCGAGGAAGGCCGTTCGGATCACTTCGTCTCTGTCGAAACCAGAATATGGGATAGTGTCGGTTACCGCCAACTTGTTTTGCGTGATTGTGCCGGTCTTATCGAGGCAGAGCACGCTGATAGAAGCTGCATCCTCGATCGAGTCGAGTCTTGTAACGAGGACGCCTTCAGCCGCGAGCTTGGTGCCTGTTGCCGCCTGTACGATCGTCATTACCGCAGGGAGAGCCACCGGAACCGCGCCCATTAGGAACACGACGATGAAGGTGAGGATGAGGAGGAAGCTCATATGCATCGCCAGGGCGTAGAGGGCGACAACGAGCGAAGCCGCAATCCCGAGGTACATCATGTCCTTCACGATGTTCATCATAATCTCTTCCTGGTGAGACTTCGGTTTTGCGATCTTGACTAGCTCTGCCGTCTTGCCGAAGTAAGTGTTGGCGCCCGTATTGAGCACGGCGCACTTTGCTTCACCTCGTCTGACTACCGAACCTGAATAGACCACGTCAGAATTCTGTTTCTCGACCGGGAGCGACTCGCCGGTGAGCGCCGATTCGTCAATAGATATTTCTCCGCTGATGATCTTCGCGTCCGCCGGGATTATGTCGCCGAGTTTGACTATAAGTATGTCGCCCGGTACTATTCCGCCGGCCTCCTCGGTGGTCCATATGCCGTTTCTCAGGATTTTTGCCTTGATGGCGAGCCGCTGTTTAAGCAGCTCGACCGCCTTCTGCGACCCGCGGGAATGCATGAAACCGATTATCGCGTTCACTGTCAGGAGTGCGAAGATGATTATTCCTTCAAGTTTGTGCTTGAGCACGAAATCCAAGATCATGGCGAATTCGAGCAGCCAAGGCATTGGGCCCCAGTACCGTTTAAGAAATGCCAGGACCGGGTTCTTCTTCTTCTCAGTAATCTCATTTCGTCCGAAAAAAGAAAGTCGTTCCTTGACATCCGAATCTGTCAGTCCTGATTCGGTTGATCTTAACAGTCTGTATGTGTCGTCTATCGATGCAGTTTTGAAATCTGAAGTAGGTTTAATCTGGAAATCCATCTGGATTGGTCCTTGTCAAATCTTAGGAGTTTGTATCTAAGGTTAGATGATTAAAGCAGAATTAGGTTCTCAATTTGGATTACATATTATAGCTTTCTTGTATCAATATTAGCAGTCGGTTGAATTCTTTTCAAGGTGCTATATGACTTATGTGACGGTTCAAGCTATTGAGAACCTGATACGGGAACCCGGATGGATTCCGCGTCTGTATATCTGATTTAATGAAAGTTGCAGGCGCTATTTGTTGTTAATCAAGTAAATGAAGGAGAATATTTTGCAGGACGAGTCAAAATATGAAACCGCCACTCTCGGAGGTGGATGTTTTTGGTGCACCGAGGCGGTTTTCGACGAACTGAACGGAGTCGTCCGAGTGGAATCGGGATACTCCGGAGGGACGGTCATCAATCCAAGTTATGAAGAGGTCTGCACAAGCAGGACAGGACACGCCGAAGTGGTACAGATCACGTTCGATCCCCGTGTGATTTCATACGAGGACGTTCTCAGGATATTTTTTACGGTGCATGATCCTACGACGCTTAACCGGCAGGGGAATGACGTCGGGACACAATACCGGTCGGTTATTTTCTATCACAATGAAGATCAGAAGAACTCAGCAGAGAAAATAATGAAGGAGATTACTGCCGGTAAGATTTACGACAATCCCTTGGTAACCGAGCTTTCTCCCCTCCATGCATTCTACAGGGCCGAGAACTATCACCAGGACTATTTCGCGAACAATCCTAGCCAGGGTTACTGCCGGGTTGTGATCGCGCCGAAGGTGGCGAAGTTCCGCGACCACTACAGAGAAAAGCTGAAAGGATAGGAAGAAAACCGGCGGCAGTAATTGCCTGTCGTCGATTGAAGTAGCGTACATTGAGCGCATACTCGCGGCCGGTTGATTTCGTTGATCCTTCAGACTCCTTCCTTTACTTTTCACACATAAGAAGAATTTTGCGCAATAATCTCAATCGCGGAGAATATGATGGAGATCTATCGATCTCTGGTCGGTCACCTGAGGAATCAGCACGAGGCGATCGCGAACATGATCGAAGGGCTGGAAGACACACGCGTGATGGGGCATCCGGAAACCGGAAAATGGACCATCCACGACAACATTACACACCTCGCATAATACCAGCCGATTTTCGCCGAGAGGATCAACGGGATACTCGGTCTGAAGGAACCGGTCTTCGGAGCGTACCGCTTTACGGTCCGTCCGCGGACGAGAGACAATGGTGACCGGATAGAGTGAATGTTTCTCGGTCCTAATTTCCGTCGGACATTTCCGGAGGGATGCATCGTTGACTGAACGTTTCGTACCGATCCCTCGTCAGTATGATCAAAAAACCAGCGACCATGGAGAATCGACATGAACATTTCAGGCAACACGGTTCTGATCACCGGCGGCGCAACAGGAATCGGCTTGTCTATCGCCGAGGAGTTCGTCAAATCAGGCAACGAAGTAATTATTTGCGGCCGAAGGGAAGAGAAGCTGAAGGAGGCGAAAGCAAAGCTCCCTCAGATTGCTACGCGAGTTTGTGACGTCTCCAGCATGAAAGGTCGGGAAGAGCTATTTGACTGGGTGATTTCCAAATTCAAAAACATAAACGTGCTTGTAAACAACGCCGGCGTTCAGCGGATGATCGATTTCAAGAAGGGGATCGATGAGCTCGCGCGGCACGAGAATGAAGTCGACATCAATTTTACTTCAACCATCCAGCTCTCCGCGTATTTCATTCCCTTGTTCATGCAAAGGAAAGAGTCGGCAATAATCAACATCTCCTCGGGGCTCGCCTTCATCCCGCTCGCGATGATGCCTGTCTACTGTGCCACGAAGGCAGCGGTGCACTCGTTCAGCGTCTCTCTGAGGCACCAGTTGAAGAACACACCGGTCAAGGTGTTCGAGGTGATACCGCCGACAGTGGACACCGAGCTGGACAAGGGAACTCGCGCGCAGCGGAATATGGCATACCGCGGAATTCCTCCCTCCGATGTTGCAGTTGCAACGATGAAGGCCCTGGCCAGCGACGAGTATGAGTGTGCGGTGGAACAGGCGAAGATCCTGATGGAAGCCTCGCGCTTCAACTTCGCCGAACAATTTGGACGGATGAACCACTGACGGGGTAGTAGAGGTTGAACTGGGCTGCTTTCATGATGAACCACAAATTGACTCTGTTGAAGTAATATGGTTTGATGAATCTGTTGTCTTGATGCATTAGATTCCCTCTATTGCTGCCAGGTTACCATGGCGGCGTTCAAGACAGATTCGACAGGAGGCTTCAAATGGGCGAGATCGTTGCGCGTTGCGGGTTCAGGTGCGATGAATGCGGCGCTTACGCGGGGAACAATCACTCACAGGAGGACGGTATACGCATTGCGGAAGCGTGGACGAAGTACTTCGGGCTGAACTTTCCTCCCGAGAAGCTGCGCTGCATTGGTTGTTGGGGAGATGCGTGCACCGGAAGCGAGCTTCCTGATCCGTCATGTCCAATCCGGGCCTGTGTCATGGAGAGAGGCATGAACACCTGCGCTGACTGCTTTGACTATCCGTGCGAGAAAATGGAAACACGAATGAAAGATATCGAGGAAGTCATCCTGCGGTTCAAAGACAGGATAACGCATGCGGAGTACGATGCCTACATTGCGCCGTACGATTCGCGGAAGACGTTGAATGAGATTCGGGACCGCCGGGTAGACAGAATAGACTAAACCACGGTCTCATGCTTTGGAATTTCTCTGAGTCGTCAAGGGAGTGTCACGTTGAAATCATCTGATGTCTTGCGTATTATGTGATACGAAAATTCCCTGATGGAAAAACGCCGGCTCAACCGAAGCAGACATCCCAGAGTGTCAGAGCTCAAGACCGATTTTATAGTCGATCCGCTCTTGACACGGGCAGTTGGTGGTGAAGTATTAGGAAAGCTTAAAGCTCTCCTCTCTGAGGATTTGGGATTCCACGGTGCCGCTGTCAATAACGGCAGACACAATTTTCATTCCTTCCCCGCGAAGTTTCCCCCGCAGTTGTCGCGCCTGTTTATCGAGAATCTGACTTCACCTGGCGATCTCGTCTTGGATCCGATGGCAGGATCCGGAACTACAATTGTGGAAGCCATGTCAACAGGCAGGACAGGACTAGGATTTGATATCGATCCGCTGGCTTTACTCATAAGCAAGGTCAAAATCACACTTCTTGACCCGATTGCGGTGGAGCGTCAGGCTCACAGGGTGGCACAGGAGGCTGAACTTTCTCTTTTGCACTCATCAAAAATAGAGAAAGAGCTCAAGGATAGGTTCGACGAGCAGACAAAGGCATTCATAGACTACTGGTTCAGCGGTGAAACGCAGATCGAACTGATGGGTCTCCTTCTACAAATCGAGAAAGTCAGAGATCCGGATATCAGAGATTTCCTGAAGCTTACGCTCTCTGCAATTATCGTGACAAAATCCGGTGGTGTCTCACTTGCCTGGGACCTGGGCCATACTCGTCCGCATAAGCTTAATCAAGGCAAGACCAAGAAATACAAGGCGGCGATTCCTGAATTTGAGAAACGGGCAGCCAGGAACATCTCGAGCCTTATCAAGAATGCCGAGTCAGCAAAAAGGAGCCGTGTTCAGTTTGGGAACGCAGAGGATCTGCCTCTCGAAGATGAAAGTGTCGATTTGATTGTTACATCACCCCCGTACGCTTCGAATGCCATAGATTACATGCGAGCGCATAAGTTTTCACTCGTGTGGCTCGGCATGGAAGTAAACCATCTGACCGAGCTTAGAAGCAAGTATATCGGGAGTGACAAAGTAACAGGATATGAGTTCGAATCTCTCCCGTCGCTCACAGAGAAGGTCATTTCGAGAATCTCCGCTCTCGATCCCAGAAAAGGAATGGTGCTCCGCAGGTATTTTTCGGAAATGACACGGGTGCTTAAAGAGATGCGGAGGCTACTTAAGCCGGGAAAGGTTGCCATCGTCGTTGTCGGCTCTTCTGTGATGCGCGGGATTGATACGGAGACCGACAGATGTCTTGTGGAAATTGGAGACTCGCTGAAGTTTCCTTGCGCCGGAATAGGAATCCGATTGCTCGACCGCGACAGACGCATGATGCCTACGAGCACAAAGAGCCGCACCGATTCACAAATAGAAAACCGGATGCATCGGGAGTTTGTCCTCGCTTTTGTGAGACCAAAATGAAAGGACGGGGTCGGTGAGTAAAATTGAGGATATGCGGCATCAGTATCAACGGAGAGTATCGGCATCGCTCATTTATATGAAGCAGGGCAACATACCAAGCATGGCCGATGTAGGCAGCAAAGGGAGTACGAATATCTCCAAACACTTGGTCAAGACGCTTGGCTTCAAAATGAGAAAGAGTGCGACCGAGGGGCAGACAGCGGGAAAAGGATTTGAAGATTTAACAAGGGATTTTCTTCAAGAGGTCTTCGAATACTTGCAGAACTTGCGACCGGGGAAATGGAGATTCTCTGTTCACGAGGAGATTTCCGCGTTTACCCAGTACAAGCATCTGGGGGAACTTACCCAGATTCTGAAGAGTGGGGTCCAGAAAGATATGCGGACAAACTTGAAGAGTCTGCTCGGCGATTATCTTGTCACACCTGACATCGTGATTTTGCGAGAGCCACTTGCTGATAGCGAACTAGACCATAGCGGAGGATTGCTGGATGGAAGCAGATACCCGCAACACACTCCACTTAGAAAGAAAAATAGCGAGAGCGAACTTCTGCACGCGAGCATTTCATGTAAATGGACCATCAGAAGCGACAGGGCGCAAAATGCCAGAACGGAAGCTCTCAACCTCATAAGAAACCGGAAAGGCAACACTCCTCACATCGCAGTTGTGACCGCTGAGCCCCTTCCGAGCAGAATCGCTTCGGTAGCTCTTGGAACTGGCGACATAGACTGCGTCTACCACTTTGCCCTCCCCGAGTTGCAGACTGCGGTGCGAGAGGTTGGAAATGAGACAGAACAGGAGCAGTTGGAGATGATGATAAACGGACGCAGACTGCGCGACATCGTTGACCTCCCGTTCGATTTGGCTATCTGAGGTTCGGTCCGCAGGGGGCCGGGTACACATCGCGGTCTGTGGCGGCGCATTCTTGTAGGATAAGGGAGCCAGCCGTTGAGGTCCTTTGTTGTATTACTGTTCTAACGTGATCCAGTACCGAAAAATCACCCTGTCCGCAGTTTCCTCACCGTATACATCGACAGTTATGTGCAGATCCGGCCCGCCGAACGAAATGCCTTCAGCCCTTCATAAGGTCTTTGAGCTTTGCGAAGAGCGAATGCGACTGCAGATGCCGGACTGTCGATTGCCAATGAGCCTCTGCGTCGAACTTCCGCTTCTCATCGCGCTTCCGCTCTTTCATCAACTCGAGAATGCGGTCGTCCTCACCGGCATCGAGCCAGAACCCGTGCTTGTTCTCGCAATATTCGAGAACCAGATCGTACATCCTGTAATCGAACTGCTTTAAGTTTGAATTGCAAGCCGGGCAGTAGAATTTCGACGGCGTGCTCGAGAGCATCAGCGATCCTTTTTCTTCCTCGTCGCTGAACGCTTCGTTCTCAAGCTCATCCAGTTCGCTCATGGTGAACCACATCCCGTGATCGTTCGAACAGCTCTGGACCGCAATTCCGTGACGAAGCTGATCCGTCATCTCCGCTCCACACTCGGGGCATCTCATAGGAATCCTCTTTTCTAATGGTGTTGTACTGAAAAAGCTAATCGCGGTCTCGATAAAAGACAAGGAAGACATTCAGGCCGGATTGCATTGAGATGGTTGCACGTGAATAGAACGGAAATCCTAAGCAGAGTCATGTCCTTTTCGGGTTATTTTTCCACTGAGCAGTCTTTTCTCGGAATCGGACCTTGTGAGTCTCAATGCCGTTTCGAACTCAATGTCGGCTTGACCGGTCTTGCCGAGGCGTGAATATATCTCGCCCAGGAGGCTATGGTACAGGTAATATGCATCGAGTCTCTTTTTGTCCGGGATGGTACCCAATGCCGAGAGCGCCTCTGCCGGCCCGAGTACGCGCATCACGGCTACTGCGCGATTCAACGAGTAAACCGGCGACGGGTAGTCCCGGCAGAGCCATTCATAGAGCTCAAGGATCCGCTCCCAGTTTGTTGTCTCATATGTTTTCGCAGTGCAGTGCTCGAACGCAATAGCTGCTTCGATGTGATACCTGCTCACAGAATCCCCGGAGGCAGCTTTTGCCATGTAGTCATTTCCGAGAGCGATGAGCTCCGAATTCCATTTGCTCCTGTCCTGGTACTGAAGGAGTACGATGTCCCCCGCAGGCGAGACCCGCGTCGAATTACGCGAAGAGTGGAAACACATAAGCGCCATAAGGGCGAATGTGTCCGGGATCTCAGTGAGCGGATTCTCACCGAGCATTTTGCAGAGCAACATCGCCTCTTCCATCAGGTCCTCTCTTATCAGCGTGTCGGAATCGGTGGAATTATAACCCTCGTTGAAGAGAAGATAGATCGAATTGAGTACCGCGTCGGTCCTCGTTTCGAGCTCGGTGGAAGGAGGCAGCGCAAAATTTATTTTGTTCTCCCGGAAGAACTGTTTGGTCCTGTACAGCCTCTTCGAGATCGTGTCTTCGGAAGTCACAAACGCCCTGGCAATTTCCCTCGTACTGAAGCCGCAGAGAGTCTTGAGTATGAGTGTGACCTGGTTTTCTTCAGGGATGCCTGGATGACAGCACGCGAACATCATCTTGAGCATGTCGTCTTTGATGAGATCTTCATCCCAGGTTTCCTCGAGCCTTTCCTGGAAAGACGCTCCCGGATCGGGAATGGAATTATCTTCGGGCCCGGTGAAATGAACCGACTTCGCGTCGCGCCTGAGTATGTCGATGGCCTTGTTCCTGGCGGCCCGGTAAAGCCAGGCGGAAGGGTTATCGGGTATGCCTCTAACGGGCCAGACCTGCGCGGCCTGGAGGAGCGCATCCTGTACCACGTCCTCGACGAGCCCGAGATTGTCGGTACCGAAAGTCCGGGTCAGAACGGAAACCATCTTTCCCGCTTCATGACGGAAAAGATGATCGACCAGCTTGTCTACGTTATGACGGTTCAACGAATGCCGCTTCTGCTCTCGCGGTTGAAGAAGCTCCAAGCGCCAAACTCCAAACAACTTCAAAAGAACTAAGCACCAACTCAGAAAAACATGCGGATTGTTGTTTAGTTGTTTTGTTTTTGGTTATTGTCCCGTCAAAGGATTTGTATGTCGGGATGCCGCTCCGCGGCGTTTGGAGATTGTGAGTTGCAACTTGGAATTTACCAGTCATCAGATTACGCCTGAACCCGGGCCGTGCAGATCATCTCAGATTTCGCTGACTTTGCCTCCCTTGCCTTCGGCATGTCGATGACCGCTACGGCAAGCATCATTAGTTTATTGCTTACCTGCATACAGAGAAATCCTCCGCTATCTTAATCGTACATTCGCTCTATCGCTCGCGCTTTTTTGATTTGTTTATCCTCACGGCATCAAGAACGAGTGCCTTCAGCGCTCCCTCATCGACAGCGTCATCTTCATGGAAGTCGATTGCGCGGACCGTGTTGCTATCCAGGCGCGTATTGAAGAGCTTCATCGGATCTTTCATCTGAGCCCCTTTGGGGAATGTCAGTCTCACCGCGTTCTTCAGCGTATCGGCTATGCAGAGTATTCCATCGTGAGACCAGACGGGCACCCCCGATGGCTTGGAGGGCTTTTTCCATTTCACTTCTTCGACAAGCTCTGCGTCCGCTTTCCTGATTACGGCGCGCAGCCGTGCGAGCATCTTGCCGCGCCAGTCGCCCGGCTCCTTGCTTATCTCACCTATCTGTTGAGACGGTGGTTTCTCTTTGGGGGAAGAATTAGCAATGGTTTTCAATTTCGGCTTACCTCTTTCTTCACGACTTTGAATCCGGCCATCCCTTATACGCCACGAACGCAGCCAAAATGGCGGGGATGACGCCCCAGAGCATGCCGGGAAAGCCGGCGTATTGTGAGTAAAGCGCAATGCCCAATAGAGAAAGTACCGCCAGGCAGGCAGCCGCGATGGAGTTTGGCTTACGAAACTTCCTCCCGGGCAGGACCATACCGAGCGCGAGCAGGATCTGCAGTGCGCCGAGTGTTATCCAGGCAGGCCTTGGCAGCGCGTTCAAAGCCGACTCGGTGGCGACTTTCTGATAGTTATTGACGACGAAGAAACCGCCTATGATATTCCAAAGGGCTAACAGGATTTGAAGGACCCATAGCAAAATGTTCATGAGTTCTCTCCTACCGCCGACCTGCCGGCAGGCAGGCTTTCTTCACGAGCTCGGCAATCCTTGCCTCGTCGTCGTCGGTCAACTTCGTCAGCGCGTAGGAGGTGGGCCACATTGCGCCTTCATCGAGGTTCGCCGCGCCGCTGAAACCGAAGGTCGCGTACCTCGCTTTGAACTTGGCTGCGTCTTGAAAGAAGCAGACGACCGTGCCGTCCTTGTTGGCGTACGCAGGCATCCCGTACCAGGTTTTCGGCATGAGGTCAGGCGCGGCGGTCGTGACGATTTCATGGATCCGCCTGGCCAGGGCGTGATCCGAACCCTTCATCTGGGCGATCTTCGCGAGCACTGCTTTTTCCCCCGCCGCCCTGTCCATGTTGATGCGCTCTTCCGCCTTTCGCTCTTTGGCGATCTCCCTCATCGCGGCCTTTTCCTCGTCCGTCCATACGTTGGGTGTCTTGCTTTTCGAAGTCGCGCTCTTAGTGGACTTCAGCGTTTGTTTCTTTGGACTCATATAAATCTCCTTATGGTAAAAGTGTCATCTAAACCACACGGGCTTAACTTCTCAAGCTCCAACTCACAAGCTCCAAGGAAAAGCTAAAACCAAAACAGCCAACCAACAAGGATCCTTTCTCGTTGAAGCTTGGTTTCTTGGTGGTTGCTTGGAGCTTGTTGATTGGAACTTGGAATTTGCTAGTAGGTCATAACCTCCCGAACCTCGACGCTGCCGTCGTGGTCGAGTATCGGACAGGCTTTGGCGAACTCGACCGCTTCCGCGAGATCGCGCGCCTTGATGACGCAGAAGCTGGCGACGACTTCCTTTCCTTCGGCAAAGGGTCCGTCGTTGACCTGTTTCTTCGATCCGTTGACCACCTTGCCGTTCGATGTGAGGCGCTGGCCGGGAGTCAGCCTTCCTTCTTTCAGGAGCTTCTCCATCCACTTCTGCCATTTCATCGCTTCCTTCTGAAATTCTTCCGGGGAAGCTTTCCTGTCATCGAAGGCCCCTCTGAACAGGAGCATGTAGTCTTTCATAATTCCTCCATCTGTTTTCGTATGTTATAATGATGACGAACGGAGGCTGTCGAATTGGACAAGGGAGAGAAGACGAAAACGCTCATTCAGCTCTTCCATTGAGTTGCTTCAACTCCGTCTCCTCTTGCGGTCCGTTTTCCGGCGCGCATCGGCTCCGCGCCCGAGATTGAACTCCAATGCGAGATCGATCCAGAAATTGAAATCTTTCTTCGTCTTCATCGCCGATTCGTCGACCATGATCATGTTCAGCGACGTCTTTCGCTTCATCCTGAGCGGGGCGCATCCTTCCCGACGCAGAACAGACTCTATCGAGTCCGGTCCTATCCTGCACATCATCTCGTCCCCGCGCACTCCGAGGCACATCCTGCCGTTTACCATAAAGACCAGGAAGCCGAACATCCTCTTCTCTTCGACTTTATTGTAGTCAGCCAGCGCTCCTCTGATGCGGTTGGCCAGTCCTTTGTCGTAAGGCATGATACCTCTGATTATTGAGCCATGAATATCTTGAAGTCCTCGGTATCGAAGTAAAGGGACGACGATGCGATCTTATCGCCTTTCACCGACAAAATCTCAACAACCTCCTTCGTTGAGATGTTCCCCTTTGGCGAACGCAGGTCGTACGCCACTATGACACATGCCTTATCGCCGTCAATAATTGTTTCCTTCAAATTTGCGTCCGTAACAGCACGGAGGAATCTGCCCGTGATTTCGACATACGCGGCTTTGCCTTTTGTCGCTTGTGTTCCCATCGTAAATACCATGTCATCCGAAATCACGGATTGCCATCCATTCTTTTTCTTGACGCTGTTGTAGTATTTCGCGATGGTTTCTCTTGTGGATTTATTTTGCATTTTCTCGTCTCTTCTCTTTTTTCCTGCTGATGTCACATAGCATATCGGAATGTATATTCAAACCGATGTTCGTCATGTTGTAAAGATGTTCGCTGGCGACGAGCCAGACAATCTCGCAGATCTCGCGCTCTGAATAATATCTTGCCATGCGGGCAAAAAGCTCCGGGTCGCCTCTTTTGTTCTTCGTCAACTCGGTCACGTAATCCAACATTGCACGCTCTGCATCTGTAAACAGCGGGCTCGTCCTGTATTGTTCCAGAGCGTTGAACCTGTCCATATCCATCGACTTGCTGATCGCATAATATCGGTTTGCATCGATGCAGAAGAGGCAGACATTGATGCGTGCCACCCGTTCACGGACAAGCATCGCAGTCTCCGGCGGCAAAGTCAGCTTCTTATCCAGTCTTCCGACCTTCGTGTAAAACAGACCGAATGCCGTCGGCAGCCGCGCGGAGTGAACTGCCAGCGGTGAAAACACCTTGCCGAATTGCCGACGCATAAAGTAGTACACCAGCATCATGATTAGCCCTTTGGGCTTTTCGACGGGAGGGAGAAATGTGTCCATAAGCGTGCTCCGATTTTGCGACAACCTTGTCAAGGTTTTCAATGGGAGATCACGTGTATCATATCATATGATTGCGCGATTCTCACATATGAACCTTGACAAGGTTGACCTCTATTTTGTCTCCTCTTTATTCTATGTCTTGCGCCGCTTGCGTGGTTCCCTCAATAGTGGCGCCTTCGTGGTTCTTGTTACTTCAATCTAATGACGAACGGGGAATGGAGATTTGGACAGGAAGAAGTGCCCCGGATGAAGCGGCGACCAGGTTGGCCGGTGTACTCATTTGGCCCATTTCGCGACTCGTCGGGAAGATTTCGCGGGTCGTTGGGGAGACTTCGCAAGTAGTCGGGAAGATTTCGCAAGTCGTTGGGCAGACTTCGTGGACTATCGGGAAGATTTCGCGAGTCGTTCGAACGACGGGATTTGTCGATTTTTGAAGAATTTGAGAGGATCTTTGGACGGAGGCCGAAATCGGGAGGCTGGAAGCCGGACTGCGGCTCAGTTTGGCCCTTCCTGGTAAAACCTGAAATATCAGACAGATTCAGGGACTGTCCCGAAAAGAGGCGATTTCGGTCGTTCAGGAGGCCTCTTCATCCGTCCCGATAAGTCTGCGGGCTTTTCGGGTTTCTCAAAGTGAGGCTGCCGGGTTATCTTCGTCCGACGGCCACATCGCAGGATTGTTTGAGATGTATTCACGGATACGGTTCAAATCCTGCTCGTTACGGATGACGTGCTCGTAGTAATCCCGCTGCCACACGCGTGATCCAGCGCCATTGTTGATTTGATTTATCTGTTTTGCGGAATTCATTTTGAATCTGCCGATGATTTTCGGGAGCAACATCTGACGACGCTGCTTCATTCTTGTCTGTAAAGATTGATGTTCTTCTTCTTGTTGTTATCGCGGCAATTCATGAATTGCCGCGACGACCGTGGAAATGATCCGGCATCACGACGAAAGCGTCTGTCTGAACGTTCGGGATATCATTCCAGCATTCCGTGACTATCTCTCCAAGTCGATTCGTTTTCATTTTGCCGTCGATAATCTCCCCAAAGATGCGCTGCCTTCCCTGCACACACATCGTCACGAAATACGCACCGGCCCGCGAGTAGTCGTAATTTCTCAGCCTGATCGAGTGACGGTGGTGTTTGTAGGGATCGTATGGCATTGTCACATCAAGCGGTCTGGTTCATCCGCAATGGGAAACATGTAGGCTGTCTGGGGCGGCCCAATATTTAGCCGACCATGTTTTTGCTGTGGCTAGGAGAAAGCCTACTCGCTATCGTATTCCGCTTGCTCTTCCTTTGTCCTGCCGGATGATGTTGCCTGGGGTACGCCCAACTGCGATGAGACCCCCTTCGCATCGAGTCGCAAGCTTGATTTGATTTCCGAATTCACCTTCTCCTGCAGTCGATTAATGAATAGTTCTACAGGTGGGATATCGTCATTCTTTCTGAAGGCGTTGAACAGATCGTCGACAGTCGATGAGACGATCTCCGTGAGTCCTAAAACCAGCTTATCTCCGGTTGGCTTGAGATCATAGATAGCAAAGACCGATGAATGCTTCTTGTGATAATCAAGTTTTCCAAGCCGATACTTGTTTAAGAAATAGTCAAAGATGGGCTGCTGAATTACCCAGAATATTTTGCGGTTCCATTTTTCGAGGATAATTCCTTTGTTCAGGATCTGCGCAAACGTCCGTTTCCAGATGTCGTAATAATTGATGCCGAAATTGTAGCTGGCCGCTTTCGGTATCGTTCGATTCATCATGAAGTCTGTGAAGCCTTCAACTAACTTACCAGTGCTCGTGGTTTGACCGGTCTGGAATTCTATCACGGCAAAATCCTCGACCACATTGCTTAAAGGCCTATGCTTGACCATTACGAAATCGAAGTTACCGATACCCTTTAGCCCGACCTCGCTGAAGATCAGGATGTTGTCTACCGTACCGAAGTGGGCCTTAGCTATGTCCCGGAATACAGTTGCACTATCCAGAAAACGGCGCGGGCAAAGCGCTATGTCGCTTTCATCGACATGAGCGGAGCAGACTCCGAATGGATAAGAGACGAGTCTGCTCTTTTTGTAGCAACTCTTGTCAACAAAAGGACAAAGGCGCTTCTCTCTTGCTGTGGATGCAGCTTTGGAGGTGTTCTTCCAATAATAGCCGAACATTTCGGACGGGTATTTCGACATCCGTCATCCTTTCATGAAAGTGGACCACTCGCGTTCGATCTCGGATTCGGACAGATTGTTCTCCAATATCCATCCGGTCATCCGGCCGCATGCCTGACAGAACGAATAGCTATCGAAGTCGACGATCGGCTCAGGTTTGTGCCATCGGACAAGCTCATTACCGTTCCGGGGCTTGAGAACGAGTATAGTATCGTGCTTCAGGGACCGCAGATTTATGATGTGGACCGATATCGGGTTCTCCGAATGTACAACGAATGCGTTAACGAGGGAAAACCCGGCCTGTTGTAAAGCTATGGTGAGCTGTGCCCAGGCGCCGGGCTTCCAGTGGTGGTAAGTGAAAATCAAACGACCGTGCGGGCGCTTGAGCACCCGGTTACACTCCTTCCAGATGCGGCCTATAACGGAGCCAAACTTTTCTTCGTTCTCCGAATTCTCTGCGACAGCAGAATCATGCGCGACATATTGCCAATTAGCTTCCCCGGGCAAGAAAGTCTTAAGCCAACAGCGGAAGAAATGTGAGAGGTCGCTATACTGGACGTTGTCAAAGTACGGCGGATCAGTTACGACAAAATCTACCGATTCGGAAGGGAGAGACATGCGGCTTGAGTCGTTCTGAGCAACGAGGAACATCCTTTTCTTCCCTATGAATTCGTCGGCGGAAGACACCTCCCGTCCGATGTCGACTTCTTCCGGTACGGATGTTTCTGTCCACGTCCCGTTGACAAAACGTCTCTCGACAGGTTCTCTTGCCCATTCCCCGGCCGATACGATACGGTTCTCGAAGAGATTGTTGAGAGTGCCCGACGTGTTGCGGGAGAATACAGGATTGTTCTCCAGCGCGGTGTATGGGAATGAATACGCATGATGGGAAAAAACGTGCCTGATGGCCCCCGGTCTCCTCTTCGCGGCGCCTTTGTAGCCGCACAACGCGGAATTGAATTCGAGAGACGTCGACAGGAGCAGCGCCAGCCAGAGTACATGCTCACGAGGAACGCTCTGCAGGACCTCTTGGGATTGCGCGATATAGGCGAGCTGACGCGGGAAAAAAAGCTCAGAGAAATAGCGGATGTCTCTGTTAGTCAGATCGCGCGACTTTGGACCTTGAGGTATTTCAAAGTCGGACGGGGAGAACTCCGCATTCTTGGTTACCCAGCGTGCCGCCGCCTGGATGTAATCGTTGTCGGCTGAATCGACTTTCTTGAAAAAACTCTTGTGAATGTTGCAGTAACCGACGATGGCAAGAGGAACGTAGCGTTGCGCGAAGGGAACGGAGAGAATATCCGACGACTTTCCATTGATGCCCTGCTTGTGCGCATCCGCCCTGTCAATTATCGACCGGGAACTGCCGTTCGACGATATCTCCAAAGAAGGATAAAGGTCCACCAGGCTCTTCTGTGTGTCGTCAGGCTCCTCCCTCAGCGTGAAAGAGTCCACCACGACGACCTCACCCTGCGGGCCCATCTTTCGTTGGCCGTAAAGAGTAAACTGTATCTCGGCTGTCCCGCCGCAGGCAGGACACGAAGTCTGGTAATACTTGGATATGCGTCTAGCGAGCTCACTCTTGAAGGAACGGAAGGCGCTGACTTTTTCGGAAAGCGGGATGTTTGAGAGTGATGCTCTCGCCTGCAAAACAGGTATAGGGTCGATGTCATAGCCGATGATATTGGCGCCGAGGCGGATCGCCTCGTGAAGCGTGGTTCCTCCACCCATCATCGGGTCAAGAATCGTGACACCTTCAAGTCCGCCGGGAGAATAGTAGTCTCTCCTCGAAGGATCGGGGACAAGCTGTTTCAATATGTGCCGGAAGGTAGTGCCAGAACGCCTCGCCCACCATTTATGAAGATATGTATTCGGTCTGAACAGGTGCTTGTTGAATGATTCTATTTCGGCGAGTGTGTTCGCTTCCTCTTCCGGGAAGAAAGCATCTATCGGAACCGTATCGCCGAGCCGTACATTCGGTTGTTCCGCGACAGGAAACATGAAAGCTATCTGTGTCGGCTCCATGCTTGACCGACTATGTTTTTGCTGTGAGTTGGCATAGGTTTATTGAAATATAGCAAGAAGGAGGGGGAATTGCTGAAGGCATTTCCATTTGGCTACTACCCTAATTCTGCGGCCGCCGCGATAACAAGATTAGAACCGATTGCACACAATTTGGACTGCCCGGTGTCCTCTCTATCGTCATGGGTCGGGCGCAAAATCGGGGTCACATCGAATTTCTCTGGCTATTAAAGTACAGAACGGATGGTTGTTCCTTTGCAATGGCCAAATCAATACAGTATTGAGAAATCGTTGCTTAGAATTGATTTTGGAATCGCTTTCTGATAACTTTCGATAAATTATCGAAGCAAGGCGACCGCAGTGCAGAAGAAGAGACTAACAGGCAAAACACTCATACTAATCCTCCTTTATGCGCCGACGGAAGGCGGAGGCCACGTGAACACTCCAATCTCGGGCCGTACGCGATTGATGAAGATGGGATTCCTGTTCGGAGAAGAAATTGCAGATCAATTCAAAAAGGATGGAGGATTGCAGGAAGCAGATCTTCCAGAGTACTTCGCGTGGAAATACGGGCCTTTTTCAACGACGTTTTTGAATGATCTGGAGTTTCTCATTAACCAAGAGTACGTTCGCCCTCAAATGAGTTCTGGTACACCTTTAATTGCGGAACTTGCAGAATATGAATATTGGATTGACGACTTGGAAGAATTGGACGACCGCGAATACGTTGAAGAAACATTTGAGCTGACAGATGATAAGGGTATCGCAAAAGCCAAGGAATTGTGGGGATTGTTGAGCACAAATCAACAGGAGTTACTATCTCAATTTAAGAGGGTACTTGTTCGAGCTCCTTTAGATCGAATACTTGAGTATGTCTACAAGAAATACAACGAAAAAGGCTATATAGATAAGTCACTGATACGCGACAAGTATCTTTCCTAATGGACTTCCTGCAAGTAATTTTCGCAGCGGCAAGCCTAGGTGTGAGCGTGATTTTTTCTGTTACGGAAAAAATCGGTGACCATTTGCGGGATGCTCGATCAAGCATGCGTGACGAGATATATCTCGCGTATAAAGAATTCAGCAATACAGTCAGTGCTGGGACAATTGACAACACGTCCATTGAGAGAATGAAACGTCTGCACTATTCATACGGGGAGGATTGTGTGAAAATTGTCTTTCTTGATTGGGCAATCAAGAAAGCGGCAAAAATCTTGCATCTCATGACTATTCTTGTCATCGTGTCGGTGGTGCTAGGTAATGTCCTTGATCTCAAGGGATCTCCAATATATAAGTCTGTGCTCATTGTCTACATGCCCATTGTCGCTCTGCTAGTTCAAGTCTTCATTGTTGCAGTGGCAACACAGGCCGCGCAATTTCTGAAGAGCATGAGGACACGCTACATCAGAAGAGAGTATTAATTATGCCTGAAAAAGATATCGTTGAGGCTATCGTAAGCAACCTTGTGAGGATGGGATTCAAAGTTGCTACCGAGGTCGCAAATATCTATCGGAGCGCAGATATCGCTGCCCTTGATCATAACGGAAAAGTCTGGGTTATTGAATGTAAGATTTCAAGTATAGGCCAGGCGGTTCGACAGACGAGAATACATAAGTTGGGTGCTGATAAAGTTTTCATTGGAACTCCCTACCGAAACACTCAGCAGGGGACTCTGGATATGATTAAAGAGGCGGGAGTTGGTCTGATTTATGTTATGCCGGACGGTTCCATTCACGAGGTGATTCAACCGTGCCGAGAGGAAAAGGCTTGGCCATCTGCAAAAGAAAAATTGAGACAACGAATTATACAGGTAACCCAATGAGCCGGCACATTTATCAATACAACATAAATTCAGAGCAGCGCTTTTTTCTCGGTAAGGAACACCATGATTTGTACGATCTTATTGCATTAAATGGCAACATAGTTTCTCATGCACCTGCAGGAGTTGCAGCTTTCGTTGCGAACGCTGGCAAACCGTTCTACGTAGACCCGCAAACACATGCGTTTCAACATGCTACAATTCATCTTAAAAAGGACATTAGTGACAAAGAGAAAAAAGAGCCCCCGAATTATATCTTTCGTCCGTCAATTAAGAAATTGGCGCAGGAGCGGCTTGGTGAGCCGTTTTCAAAAGTGATTGATGAGGACCGTCCCTTGCGCCCGAAAGATTTCACAACCTCCGATAGTGAACTGAACGAAAGCCTCCTCGAGAAAGTCTGTCAGAATACGGTCGATTTCCAATTGAAAACCCTGTCCGATTCAATTGATGATGAAGCTCGCGAACTATTGGGGGGATCCTCAGCTTTCAAGCCAGAATTTATTCTTGCACCCTACTTCTATCTTTCGCCACTTTCTTACGAGAATTGGCTAAATCTAAACTTGACCTTCTACAACAAGACCAAGCAAATAGTTTCAGACCTCCCGGTGTTTCTTGCCTTGGTGATATCAAAAGAGGCATTAGAAGAAGGATTAAGTGAAATCGTTGCTAAGATCAAAAAGACTAAGCCGGACGGAATTCTTTTATGGATTGACGACCACGTTGAGGAAGAACTCAATAAGAAAGAAATATGGAGATACGTTGATCTTCTGAGTGCACTTAAGAATACAACTGAAACAATATATAATTCTCATGGTGGGTACTTATCAATTTTACTCGGCCATGAAGAAACGGGTCCGTTGCTTGACGGAGTTGGACACTCTATAAACTATGGCGAGAGTCGCGCGGTTGTTCCAGTAGGGGGTGGCATTCCGATGGCAAGGTTCTATATGTTCGAAATGCACTCCAGACTCCGTTGGGGAGACGCGTTGGGCATCGCAACCTCTAACGGATTTCTGAATTCAGTGAAAGATTATCTTCAGAACATTTGCTCGTGTATTCAATGCGCTTCGTTGCTTAAGGAGACTAAATCGGCAGCTGTTACTTTTGACCTTTATGGTGATAGTAATGAACTTACTTTCCGAAGGCGTTCTGGCGCAATTGTCAAGCTCGATTATCCAACAAAGGAAGCTAAGCAATTTGCGTCCAGACATTATCTTTACAATAAGGCACGGGAATTCGATACGGTACGAAGCGACGATCTTACCACTTTGCTGAACAGACTCAAACAAACATATGAAAAGATATCTCCAACGGCCGAGGAAGAAATAGTTGCCAACCTGTTTAACTGGGAGCAAGCGCTTGTAGGTCGTCTTAAGAAGTAGTCACAAGATTGTGTTCTTCTTGTTGCCAGGGTCTCCATGTGAACATACTTGTTAACGCTCCGTGTACAATGCCAATTTGCTAGCACTGCCGCAGAGCACCCATCTTTTCGCTACTACCCCGCCGATGCGAGGAGTATGGAAACGAAATGCAAGAGTGGTCCTGTAAGCCCATCTGCCTCTGACCTTATTGTACTGCAATACGTGATGATCCCAACTCATCCCCCACCATCTTGATCGAATATACCCGCCCCCTGTCGCAATGTAAACCTTTCGAAGGGCAACGAGCATGGAGCAAAGTGCATGGGGTTACGCCCACCGCGCCCCTTGTTTGACATCGCAATCTGCGATATCAAAGCGTCATGTTCATCCTTGGTTAGCCGAAACACGAAATCCTCGGGGAAGCGATTCCGATTTCGTTTTACAGCCTCGTTCAGTCTGAAAGTAGGTATTCCGTAGATCTTTGCGAGATCGGAATTCAGAATGACACGCTCGCCTCGAACGAGTTATATCGCAGAGTCAATATGAACCGATTCGAGAGAAGCATTCCTCATTTGTTTCATAAGCCCTCCATATCGCCCGCCATCTCGCACGAATATACCCGCCCCCAATTGCAATATCAACCGTTTGAACGGGCCCTTCGCCTATGGAAATGATAGATGTACCCTATTCTTCCGCTTCCTTCGATCCTGGAACTTCCGCCCATCGGGGGATACCCTCTCCGAATTCATTGCGAATGATTGGGGTGATGCAGACGCGGCTCGACGATTCTTTGAGTAAGCTTAATTCATCAATATTCTTCAGCAGGATCAGGCAGCTTGTATCAGGAACAAGAATGCTAGAAGCGACCGGCATCTTTGATTATATCTGACGGGGGATAGTTTATAATCGAGACGCCATAATCGGATAGTATTTCGCTGAAAGCCAGCTTAGACATTCCGGCCAATTCGGCAGCTTGTCCGAGAGAAAGTCTTCCGGTCTCATACATCTTCGCAGCAAGAAACCTTTTCGTCTCGTGCTCGGTCAGCTGCAGATTGTCGGGTATGGTTAACGTCAGATTTTTCATAGGCAAATTTAACTCATGTAAGCGACTGATGCTTCCTTACGAATCCCGATGAATCGGGCAAATTTGCCCTAACGCATCTCGCACGAATATACCCGCCCACCATTGGAATGTCAACCGTTCAAAGGGCATGGAGCAGGGAGCAAAGTGCATGGTGCACGGAGCGCGGGGCATGGGGTCACGCCGGCTGTTATGTTTTGATTTATTTCACGTTTGTACTGTTCGGGCGGATTAGTTAGCATATTATCCGATGTACACGGCGGAGCGGAAAGGATCCGCTCTGAAAACAGAATAGACTTATTGGAATATTTCGACATGAAGGCAGCGCTACTAACCGCACCGAGACAATTTGAGATCAAGGAAGTTCCCGATCCGAAAATAGTAAACGATGCCGACGTACTTATCCGTATAAAAACCGTCGGTGTCTGCGGATCTGATATGCATTACTACACGACCGGAAGGATCGGCTCACAGATCGTCCAGTATCCGTTCATCGTCGGCCATGAAGCCGCCGGCGTGGTGGAGAAGATCGGGAACGGCGTGACACGCGTAAGACCGGGACAGCGAATCGCGATCGAACCGGCCGTGTCGTGCGGGAAGTGCGACCAGTGCAAATCTGGAAGGGAGAACACCTGCCGAAAGCTCCGTTTCCTTGGCGCGCCGCAGCAGCTCGACGGCGCACAGTGTGAATACGTTGTCCTTCCACAGGAAAATTGTTTTCCGATTATTGAAAGCATGACGTTCGAGCAGGCGACCCTTTGCGAGCCGCTGGCAATTGCGGTCTACGCCGTCGAAAGATCTCCGCTTGCCGACGGTGCCAGCGCGGCAATCCTCGGAGTGGGACCGATCGGGATGTCAGTATTTCACGTACTGCGCACGAGAAACGTCCGCAGCGTCTGTGTCACTGATAAGATAGATGCACGGCTTGAAGCTGCGAGGAAGTTGAGCCCGAAGTGGGCCGGTAACCCGGATCGTGTCGATGTCATTAAAGAAATTGGCGAAATCGAGCCGTTCCAAATGGATGTCATTTACGAATGCAGCGGAGATCAGGCGGCGATTTCGCAGGCTGTCCAGCTATTGAAGCCGGGCGGCACGCTAATGATCGTCGGAATTCCAGAGGTGGACGAAGTTTCGTTTCTCATACATGAGCTGCGGCGAAAGGAGATCACGATCGTCAACGTGCGCAGGCAGAATCATTGCACGCAGAAGGCCATCGATCTCCTAACGTCGCGCAAGATAAATATGGATTCGCTTGTGACTCACCGCTTCCCGCTTGAAGAGACACCCAAAGCTTTCGACCTGGTTGCGAATTACAGGGACGGCGTCATGAAGACAATGATACGCATCGATTAGGTCTTTGTGGATTTGGCTAGTCGAGACGAGAATACTTCTTTAGAGTTAAAAGCTCCAAATCACAAACACCAAGTTCCAAACAAATCACAAATTCCAAATCTCAAGCTCCAAACATCGTCGAGAAGAACTGGTCGGTATGCGATTTTGCTATCGAGATCAAGAGGTTGTTCGAAGGGCCCCTCGAACAAGTTGTTTTTTGGTTGCTGCTTCGCAGAGTTAGGTAAACTTCGGATATACGGAAAATGAGCAACGAAAACGGCGCCGACCTGGTCGTCGGTCTTGATTGCAGCACAACGAGCGTGAAGGCGATCGCGTTCGACAGGAATGGAAGTGTTGCCGCTTCGGCGAGCTCGTCAATACAATTGCATTCGCCTCAGCCGAACTACTACGAGCAGGATCCCGAAGACTGGTGGAGCGCCGCTCGAGGCGCGTTGAAGAGAATGACGGGTGAAATCGATCCGGCAAGGATTGCGGCGCTTGCCGTCTCTAACCAGAGAGAGACCTTCGTCGCGCTCGACAGGAACGGGAAACCGCTCAGGCCTGCGATCGTCTGGCTGGACGAGCGGTGCAAAGAAGAGGTGGAACCATTCGCTCAGAAGGCCGGCAAAACCAGAATACACCGAATAACCGGCAAGCCGGCCGACTATGCTCCCGTCGTTTACCGCCTTGCATGGATGAAGAAGCACGAGCCGGAGCTGTTCCGGAAGATCGAAATGGTCTGCGACGTCCAAACGTTCCTCGTGTGGAAGTTGACGGACTCGTTCAAAACAAGCTGGGCGAGCGCCGATCCGCTCGGGCTGTTCGACATGCGGAAGAAGAATTGGTCTGCCGTCGTTCTCAAAGCGCTCGGCCTCTCCGAAAATCGGCTTCCTGAAACCTTCGCCCCGGGCACAATCCTCTCGAAAGTATCCCGGGAGGCGGCGGAGTCTACAGGTCTCAGTCCCGACACTTCCGTTGTCGCCGGCGGCGGTGACGGACAGGCGGCAGGACTCGGCTCGAACGTGCTTACTCCGCGCCGCGCTTATCTTAACCTGGGGACGGCGGTCGTCGCGGGCATTTACGGCACCGAATATAAAACTGGTAAGGCTTTCCGAACGATGAACAGCTGTTCCGGCGCCGGGTACTACTACGAGTGCAGCCTCCGCGCCGGGACTTTCGCAATCGATTGGCTGATAAAAAAAATCCTGAAGGTCGATCCAACGAAGCATCCTGAGATTTACCGCGAACTTGAAAACGAAGCGCGCAAGATTCCAGCCGGGAGCGACGGTCTGTTTCACCTTCCGTATTTATGCGGCGTAATGAATCCCTACTGGGACGTCAACGCGAGAGGAGCTTTTGTGGGACTGTCATCATCGCACACCCGCGGACACATTTACAGGTCGATACTTGAAGGGATTGCTTTCGAGCAGCGGTTCGCGATACGCGAGGTCGAGAAGGCGGCGGGGGTATCATTGAAAGAATTTGTCGCAATCGGTGGAGGAGCCGCAAACGAGATCTGGCTCTCGATATTTGCCGACATCACGGGTAAGAGTATACTGGTCCCCGAAAATGCCGAGGCGTCTGCGTTGGGAGCAGGGATCACGGCGGCGGTGGGGGAAGGATGGTACGCTTCATTCAAGACGGCCGCGAGAAATATGACCGGAAGAGAAAGAGAAATCAGGCCGGACCGCAGAAGGCGAAAGATTTATGCCGGCCTTTTTGAAAGTTATAGAAAATTGTATCCAGTATTGAAGGATAGAATACCAACGGGCTGACTCACCGTTACGGACGATCGCACTCTCTTCGGAACGGATGAGGAAGGAATCCGGATCGGTAGTTTCAAATCTCCAGTTCAAGCGTGTCCATGAGTTCCGATTTACCTGCTGCGGTAATCAATAATTCCCGCGACAGTTTTGTCTTCCTCGCCCAGTCTCTTTTCAAAATCATTTGCAGGAATGAAGCTCCGAGGGCTCCGGCCAGATGCGGCTTCCTCTCGCTCCAGTCGAGACACTGACGCGCGAACGAGCGCCTTTGGGATCTTATGTCCTCGATCTCGAATCCCATCGATGAAAACCAACCGTTTCCCCGGTCCGTGACTATATAGTCTTCGCCGGAAGGAGAGATGAGCCGCTTCTTTACCAGGGAATCGGTTATTGCAACGCCGACTTTCCCTGCGATATGGTCGTAGCAGGTTCTCGCGTAGGTGATGCCTGAGAGTTCGGGGCCGCCTCCCACTGTCCGATCCTGCTTCGGAGGAAGGAGCGTTGCAATCGATTCCATGACATGGGCCGCTTCGGCGCTGGCGAGAGTATAATGCCTGTACTTCCCCTGTCTGCGAACCTGGAGTATGCCGGCGTTAACTAGCTTTGCGAGATGGTTGCTCGCTGATTGCGGTGAGATGTCGGCACAGATTGAAAGCTCGGTTGCAGTGTGCGACCTCCCATCCATGAGATTCCACAGCATCACAGACCTGGACTTGTCGCAGAGGAGTGCGGCGACTTCAATGAGATTATTCTGAAACTCATTCATGGTCCTGTTCCTTTGTCGATTCCCGCGGAATAATTTCGATTTTTGATTTTACAGAATTGGCAAGAAAGCATTCGCGGTGAGCAAGCGCGTGCATTTCCGCCAGCTGTTCGGAAGTCGGTACCGGCGGGCCGCCGAATTTCACGGCGGGCCTTAGGGTCACGCTTTCCACAACCAGTATAGCATCGGCGTTCTTTGCCATGACATACTCCGCCTGGTCTTCGTAGCTCTCTACAATAGCATTTCTCTTTGCCGCGATGGCGAGGAACGACAGCATGTGGCAGCTGGATAGCGCCGCAGTGAACGCTTCTTCAGGATCGACTGCGCTTTCGTCCGAATAGGGAAGCGGGACTACAGACGGGGACGAGGACGCCCGGATTTCCATTCCTCCATCGAATAACCATTTGTGTGCCCGGCTGTATTTCAGGTCGGTAAACTTCTCGCCGGGCCTTTTTTCCCAGGATATTCTCGTGTGGTGCGCCATCATTCCTCCGGTTGAATACATTCACAACATACATTCCAATTTACCTGCACGCTTCATTCTGGAATTAACAATGGATTGCGTCCGGACGTTTCCGGCTTACTGCTGTTCTTCTGGAAAAGGGTGTTGAGCTGGTGATCGTTCAATTTATTGTAAGAACGGGCCGATCCGAATCAAAAAGCTAAAGCTGAATGAACGCATATGCGGCCACCGGTCCGCCGGTTGCACCGACTATCCTGATCGGCGCGGTCTGCAGGTCGAACCGTGATCTTGCCACCTCCGGAATCTCGTGCAAATGGACAAGCGATTCGACGATCATCTTGTCCCTGAGCGCCATGTGCGACGCGTGTTTGCCCGGAGGATCGATCGTTATCGAGTCGATGCCCACTACTTTGATATTTCGGAACTGTGCCAGAAATTTGCTCGCATCTTCAGCCATATATGGAATTGTATCGGGCGCGTGAGGCTTGTTCTTTTCGAGCCAAGTGTCATATCCTGTTCTGATCACAACGGCACCTACCTTGGCCAATAAGCCCTCGAATGTCTTGAGATGTTCCATCTCAACTCTCGTGAGAAATCTGATACCGTCGCATTCGACCGCTTCCGATGAGTCGGAAAGATCTATAACGAAAGCGCTGTTGAAACAGAATGACAAGTCGAATGTCTCAAAGCCGAGATGCTTCATGCCGAAGTTTTGATGACTCGGTGCATCACCGTGTGGATGACAATTGTGGTCACCAACCCTGTAGATGTGATGCTGATATCCGGTTTTGTCGATGTCGCTGAAGATTTCCATCTGAGGCTTCGGGTCGCCGGGAAAAACTTCCACGTCGAGATCGAGCGGCTGTGTGAGATCGATAACGAGGTATTCGACCGATCCGAGCCGGATCGCTCTTGTATTTATTCGCTCCATATCCAAATGTAGCTCCGGAACCCACTCGCCCGCAACCGGAAAATGGGCAGAAACTCCCGGCGTGATGCCAGCCGTGGTTGGGCGAAAAGGCGGAGCGCGGTCTGAAACCTATCTGAGCCTTTTGATCCTTTTGGAAATCAATTCCCGGATTTTCTCGTATGACGGCGGCGGTCCGCTCCATACATGCTTCTTGTCGATGAACAGCGAGTTCGATATGCCGTATCTCCTGACATCCTCCCGGTCGAAGGTGTCGAAGGCGCGGAACTGCACCCTGCCCTCGAACTGAGGCTCCGCGGCGGCTCTCTTCGCGCGCTCGAAAGTAAGGTTTTGTGCCGGGCACCATCCGCTGCAAAAGGCATTGACGGTCACTTTGTTCTCTGCCAGTTCGGGCCTGAATTTTCCGCGAATCCACTTCGGAGGGGCGGCGTCTGTCGTGAACGGCTTCCACATCAGTGCCTGCATACCGTTTCTGTCCACGGTGCGAAAGCCGTGCTTCCGGAACCACGACGCATGCATAAACACAGGAATAAGAATTCCCCAGGCTACGATTCCCTTCGCGCCGAGCTCGCGAGCGTCCGCTTCCGCTGCTTCAAGTAGAGCAGTTCCCATTCCGTGTCGACGAAAGTCTCCCCGGCCACGCTTGTATCCATGCACCCAAATGCAATTTATGAAGTATAGATCTTTTCCATCGACGAACGAAAACTCGATAGGGACATATTGAATCATTCCGCCGACTGTCCCATGGTCGTCCACTGCAAGCTTGACCCGGAGTCCTCTATGTTGCATTCTCCTGTACCAGTCCTCTTTCATCTTTCCGGCCTCCTTCATTTCGTTTGACCAGTCTTCGAGACAGACGAGATAGAGAGACAGATTACGCTCATCCAGATCCACGATATTCATGCTATTCTCCTGGTCTCTTCATTCGGCTCAGATGACTGCCGATGCGTGTTTTCCTTCATACCGTCAGCAGTTGTCGAGCGTTGTTGCAAGCTTGCCGAACAACGCGCCGGCCTCCGAGTTCGCCGGCAAAAAGCTCCGCGATCGCCAAATCTAGAGAATCGTGCTTGGGACGGTTAAATTACGCAGCACTATTATGGAATGTAATGGTAGGAAGGTTCGAAGCTAAATGCATACGGTAAAAATCTCCTGCGTGAGACATCAACCTCTACACTTCGGATGATCTCAAAATCGATGCAATCATCTGTGAGGAATTTAGCGACTCCCCTATGGAATGTCAACAACGACTCCGCTTGATGGCAAGGGTTCCTGCTGCGATTGGCAGCCCTACCGATGCGCATTCATGCGCTGCAAGATGATGGTTATCTAGTTTGAAAGCCCCGCGAAATCATCATCAGAGAGTTCAATGTTCACCGAGTCGATATTTTCCTGCAGGTGTTTGAGCGAGCTCGTCCCGGGGATTATTACCATGTTAGGTGAACGCTTCAGGAGCCATGCCAATGCGATCTGAGCAACTGTTCCTTGGTACTTCTTCGCGATCGCGCCAATCTTGTCCTTCATCTTGTCGGGCCCCGACGCGAGCGGGAACCACGGTATGAATGCAATGTTGTGCTTCGCCGTGTAGTCGATGACATCTTCCCATTTCCGGTTCGCAAGGTTATACAGGTTCTGCACCGACACGATGGGGAGAACCTTTTGCGCGCGTTCTATTTCTGCAACGCCCACTTCGGACAGGCCGACAAATTTGATCTTGCCCGCCTGTACGGCTTCGGCGACGGGACCGAGCGTTTCTTCTACCGGCACTTTCGGGTCTATGCGATGGAGCTGCCACAGGTCTATCGTGTCCCGCTTCAGTCGTTTCAGACTTCCCTCGATGCATCCTCTGATGTAGTCGGGACGTCCGTTCGGTGTCCACTGTCCCGGGCCTGGCCGCTCGAGTCCCCCTTTTGTAGCAAGGACGAATTTCCCGTATTGTGGAGCCAGGGCTTCCTGTATCAGGACTTCGCATGTGTGCGGTCCGTAAGAGTCCGCGGTGTCGATGAAGTTGATGCCTCCCTTCAGCGCGGCCGTCAATAACTCCTTAGCCGATTTCCTGTCCGGTGCGTCTCCCCAGACACCCTTGCCGGTGAGCTGCATCGCACCGTATCCCATGCGGTTGATTTCAGTTCTCCCGGCAAGCATGAAAGTCGATGATGAACCTGCAGATGTTTTTGAATCTTTCATAGTGCCTAATCCCATTTCTGTATTTCAATTATGTTTCCGTCCGGATCGGTTGCATACGTGAACGTGAGGCGCCCGACGCCGGCCACTTCATGCGTAACAACTTCTCCGAGCCGCGACCCGCCGTGCGATATGACGCTATCGAGAGCCTTCCTGACGTCGTCGGCGTGAAACGCTATGTGGCCGAACCCGATCCTGTTAGCCGCTGGGGCTCCCGAGCTCTCAAGCATTTCAGAATAGGAATATATCTCAAGCGTCGGGCCATTCTCCCCGCCACCGGGAAGTCTTAAATGAATACCTTCAAGATGCGCAGCCTTTACCCCGGTGCCCTTCTCCAACCATTCGCCGGACAGATCCCTGGCTGGCGGCACCGGTTTGCAATCGAAAACTTCGATGTAGAAGTCCGCGAGTTTGCGCCAGTCTTTGCTAATTATATTAGTGTGTGAAAATACCATCGGCATAATGTCATTCCTGTCCCGAAGCGTGACGATTATTATTTAAATATAGCCGTCTGATGTTGCCGTTTCAATTTGTTTAGGAGGAGCGGGAACGCGGATGACACGGAACAAGACATGAGATTGTATTGGATTGTTCTCAACGGACATCCGGGCTCCTTAGAAGTTTTTGGGGTGCGACGATCATGGCCGGTAATGGATTCCAGGTCCGGCAAAGAGAGATTACTTCGGAAAAAAGACGAAGCGGCCGGGCGGTAACCGCTCAGTTACAGGGTTAAGATAAGAAGAAAGATGAAGTGGGGGGCTGGACTCGTGGAGGGAGATTCTGTATATCTGAGGCAGAGACGATGCCAGAGACAAAAAGGTTCTTAGAGACAGCGACGGAAGAAGATGTAGAGTTAGTACGGCGGATGATAAGAGAAGAAGGGGAAAAAGGGCGGACGTACATATCGAGGAGACATTGTGAGGCGTGGGGATGGCGAACGCCAAAAGGGAAGTTACGGGATATACATGCAGAGAAGTGCTCAGAGAATTGGAGA